>JAEYWD010000118.1 GCA_023429135.1 Bacteroidota bacterium
GCTCAACCGCCTACCCTTGCTTCCTTCCGAACCTGGGGGAGTTCAGCAGGAGCTGGTCGTATAAGACTTACCCGGCGCAAAAGTATAAAATTAAATGGAAATAGAAACAGATATTTTCAGCAAAAAATAAAATAATGCTTGAATAAAATACCCTATATTTGTTTAGTTAACCTTAAAAACTCTAAATCAATGGAAAACAAACCAACCATGTTTCAAACTACGCTCACTTGGGGACTCATTACCGGATTTGCCGGCGTTGTTTACAGCTTAATACTTTATTTTACCGATATGATAATGAACCAAGGCCTTGGTTATGTTAGTTATATCATCCTTCTTATCGGTATATATATGGGAACAAAAGCCTACAGAGACCAATCTCTCGGTGGTTTTATCAGTTACGGTAAAGCATTAGGAACTGGTGTTATGATTAGTTTGTTTACTGCTATCATTTCAGTTATTTTTATAATATTGCTTTACACAGTCATTGACACAGAACTTATTGATAAGGTGATGTCTATGGCAAATGAGAAAAACATTGAACGTGGATTAAGTGAAGAGCAAGCCCAAAAAGCTATGGACATGGGAAAGAAATTCTTTATCCCGATTACTGCTGTTGTAATGTTATTTGCCAGCGTTTTTGTAGGTTTTATCATTTCTCTTATCACATCCGCTATCCTTAAAAAAGAAGGGGATTCG
This sequence comes from Bacteroidota bacterium, assembly GCA_023429135.1. Lineage (GTDB taxonomy): Bacteria > Bacteroidota > Bacteroidia > Bacteroidales > JAAUTT01 > JAAUTT01. The sequence continues at coordinate 697 of JAEYWD010000118.1, forward strand.
TTCAACAGAGATATGGCTTCAATTAAGTCAGAATAAAAAATAATCGCCAATAAGAACCCTGTAAAGTTTCACTGAAATTTACAGGGTTTTTTGTTTTATGAAAATTGCATCTATTTTTGCTCAAATTTTCTGATAATGGATATTTCACTGGTAATTCCCTTGTATAACGAAGAAGAGTCTCTTCCTGAACTGGTTAGCTGGATTAACGAAGTAATGACCCGCCATGGTTACAGCTATGAAACAATATTAGTTGACGACGGTTCCACAGATAAATCGTGGAAAGTAGTTGAAGGTTTGGCACAGACTAACAAAAACTTAAAAGGGATTAAGCTGCGCCGTAATTATGGAAAATCGGCCGCATTGCAAAAAGGTTTTGAAGCTGCCTCCGGCGACGTAGTAATTACAATGGATGCCGACCTTCAGGATAGTCCCGAGGAGATTCCCGAACTATACAGAATGATTAAAGAGGAGGATTACGACCTTGTTTCGGGATGGAAAAAGAAACGTTACGATCCGATTTCGAAAACCATACCCACCAAACTTTATAATGCAACACTTCGCCTGATGAGCGGAATAAAGCTTCACGATTTTAACTGCGGCCTGAAAGCTTACAAAAACGATGTTATAAAATGCATTGAAGTTTATGGCGAAATGCACCGTTACATACCTTACATGGCCAAAAAAGAAGGATTCAGAAAAATTGCCGAAAAGGTAGTACTGCACCAAAAAAGAAAATATGGCGTAACAAAATTTGGTTTGGAGAGATTTATCAACGGTCCGTTGGATTTGCTGAGCATTATGTTTATTTCCAAATTCGGAAAAAGACCAATGCACTTTTTCGGATCGTTGGGAACCATTATGTTCGGACTTGGACTTATTGCCACTCTTTACCTTGGATCGGTAAAGCTTTATTATGTTCTGAGCCATGTAAGAGCACCGCTTCTAACCTCCAACCCATATTTTTACCTCGCTTTAACCACCATGATTATAGGTTCACAATTGTTCCTGGCAGGGTTCCTTGGCGAACTCATTTCGCGCAACTCCAGCGAACGGAATGAATATAAGGTGGAGAAGGAAATAAAATAAAAGAGTCGATAGCTAATGGTCCATAATCGATAGAAAACAGCCAAAAATTCTTAACCTTTGCTTTTTCACTATGGACTATCGACCATGGTCTATCGACTACCCTTAAAATTTAAACTTTCGGTAACTCCCAAGGTTTCCGGTAATTAGCCTTCAAATATGCATCAGCCTGTACATCGTTAACAAACTGGGATTTTTCACCATCCCAATATAATCTGCGACCGGTTTTAAAGGCAATATTACCTAAATGAGCCACACGTGCAATGTTTGCTCCAATTTCGATATTGGCATTTGTGCTGCGACTCCTGTGCTTTATGCAATCAATAAAGTTTATCATGTGATTATTCAGCCCCTGTCCTAACCCTTTTTGCAGCTCTACTCGTTCAATCTTGGGTTGTTTGTTGTCCATCTCGGGTATCACTTCCCATCCGGCACGATCAACAACCAAAGTACCATTATTACCTACAAAGCCAACTCCATGACTACGACCATAATGCCCCCCATCAATACCAATGGCATGATCCCATAAAAGCGTAAAACCATCGAATTCATACAGGGCTTGCTGGGTATCAGGAGTTTCTGCAGCATCATCAGGATAAGCATATTTTCCACCCATAGCCATAACCGACTTGGGCGAAGCTACCTTCATTCCAAATAAAGCATAGTCAAGAATATGAACTCCCCAGTCGGTCATCATTCCACCGGCATAATCCCAATACCAACGGAAATTAAAATGAAATCGATTAGCATTAAAAGGCCGGGCTGGAGCAGGACCAAGCCAAAAATCGTAATCTACTCCGGCTGGAACAGGCGAATCGGCTACCACAGGAACTGATTTCATCCATCCCTGATACGACCAGGCTTTTACATTACGAATCTTACCCAGCTTGCCTGAATGCACATAGGCAATTGCATCCTGCCAGTGTTGATCGCTGCGCTGCCATTGTCCAATTTGCACTACCCTCTTGTACCGTTTTACTGCTTTTTCCATTAGGTTAATTTCTTCGATGGAATTGGAAAGAGGTTTCTCACAATAAATATCTTTCCCTTCCTGGCAGGCATAAATAAACGGTAAACAATGCCAATGGTCAGGAGTTCCAATAATAATTACGTCCAGGTCTTTTTCTTCAAGCAGTTTCCTGAAATCCTTAAAAAGTTTTGGTTTTTTCCCTTGTAATTTCTCGACATCGGTAGCACGTTCGTTCAGAACATTTTCGTCGACATCGCACAACGCACCGCATTCGGTATTTGGTTGACCGAGAAAAGCTTTCAAATCGGCAAAGCCCATACCTTTGCAGCCGATAAGACCTGCAACCACTTTCTCATTGGCACCTAAAAAGCTCCCGCAGGCCACATTACCTGCACCAGCAAGAAGAGTTGTACCACCGGCAACTTTAAGTGTGGTGCCTATAAATTTACGTCTTGATGTACTCATATTATTTAAAGGTTAAGTTAGCGAATCGACAAATTTATGATTATTTCAAGTTTTTCTGTTTTTTTTCTTCATAAAAAGTAAAAAGCCTGCCAACTTAAATCTTTAGGTTCCGTATGAACCCAAAAAGAAGATTAATGAAGGGGAGATTTTTTCTAACAGCATTGGTAATAATAATTCTGACCAATGCATCCATACCTGCGAAAGCAGAATCAATCACGGAGAAGGGCGATTCCACAAGTTTAAACGTAACAGAGCTACGTAAGCTCTATTCTTTTAATAAAACCATACCCCAGGAATTCGAAAAAGAAATATTAATAAGCCTTTCTCATTACCCAGAACTAAGCAAAACAAAGATCAAGTTCTGTTATGCCAACATTTTCACCTCTATGAAAGCTGTTCCATCATTAATATTTCTTTTCCAGAAGCGTGAAAACAGAACTTACAGGATTGTGATGAATAAAAAACAATGCTCAGGAACCAATATCATGCAAAGAGCAGGTTCTGCTGCGGTAATTGGAGTAGTAGGCCATGAGCTGGGACATATTTTGGATTACTCCCGTCATTCTAATATGAGCCTGCTAAAACTATTAATTTCGTATATTCCAAAAAAGGGTCGGATAGAGACAGAAAAAAGAGCCGACAAAATTGCTATTGATCATAATTTAGGCAAACAATTGCTTGAATTCAATAATCACATTTTACGCGATGCTTGCATGGATCCCAAATATATTCACTACAAAAAGAAATTCTACAATTCATCCTCATCTATAAGCAGTCTCATAGAAGACAACGAAAAAACCTCATCTTTTTAATATTTGTGTGGTTCACTTATAAAAGCTATATTTATCGATAAATTTAGTTTAATTATATGTTTGATCATTTAAAATTCGACTGCAGGCACTTCAAAGGACATATTCCCTGCAAACCTAATAAGCTCCGAAATAAAGTGTGTAAAGGGTGTGATGAATATTCCCCCATCTCAAAAAAAATTCTTATCATCAAACTGGGCGCTATAGGAGACGTTATACGCACAACCCCGTTAGCCGTTAAGTACAAGAAACTATATCCTGATTGCCAAATAACCTGGCTTACCCTTTCACCCGATGTTTTACCGTCAGATCTTATAGATATAATTTACAAATTCGATTTCCCCTCAGTTTACGCAATTCAAAACCAAACCTACGACATTGCCATTAACCTCGATAAAGAACCCGAAGCTTGTGCTCTGCTTAAAGATGTAAAGGCTATTGAAAAATTTGGATTTACATGGACAAACAATCATATTGGAATTGCCACTGCTAATGCTGAACATAAGTTAATTACCGGGTTATTTGATAATATTTCAAAAACTAATACGAAAAATTATCTCGAAGAAATTTTTGAAATATGTCATCAGAAATTTGAAGATGAGCCTTATGTACTGAATATCAACAAGAATTTAGCAGCCAAATGGAGTATCATCAAAGATAAAGCTCAAGGTAAAAAAATCATAGGACTAAATACCGGATGCGGCAAACGCTGGCAAACGCGTCTCTGGCCCGACGATTATTGGATAAGTCTTATTTCTGACCTTAAAAAAAACAATTTATACCCTGTATTACTGGGCGGTGCAGATGAGCATGAAAAAAACACAACTCTTCAGGAAAAAACAGGAGCATATTATCCCGGACATTATTCATTACAGGAATTTATATCCCTTACATCTAACTGCGATATAATCGTTACTCAGGTTTCGATGATGATGCATATTGCCACCGGTCTTCAAAAACCGCTGGTACTGATGAACAATATTTTCAACGCTCACGAATTTTATCTTTACAATAATGGCGTAATTGTAGGTCCTGAGAGTGGATGCGACTGCTACTACGGAAACACTTGCAATCGCGACAGACATTGTATGCTTGACCTTTCCCCCGAAAAAGTACTTGAACAAATCATCAGGTTTTCCAAATAATTCCGAATGCGTATTGCATATTTATCCACATTTTATCCATACCGCGGTGGAATTGCTCAGTTTAATGCATCGTTATACAGGGCCTTAGAGAAAGAACATCAGGTAAAGGCCTTTACATTTACCCGGCAGTACCCTGAAATTCTTTTCCCCGGTAAAACCCAGATGGTCGAAAACGATGAAACTGCTGATAAGATACCGGCTGAAAGGGTGCTGGATTCTATCAATCCTTTTAGCTATTGGAAAGCGGGCAGAAAAATAAAGGATTTTCAACCCGATTTACTTATTATGAAATACTGGATGTCGTTTCTGTCGACATCGTTAGGAGTAGCTGCAGGAATGATGGGCAAAAAAACAAAAGTAATAACGGTTTTAGATAATGTTATTCCACATGAAAAAAAGTTTTTCGACAATGCATTTACCAAATATTTCCTGAATAAGAATAGCGGTTTTGTAGCCATGAGCGACGCAGTAATGCAAGACCTACTTCTTTTAAAACCAAATGCCAGGTGTATTCGTATGGATCACCCATTGTATGACCACTTTGGCGAACTGATGGATCGTACTTCAGCCTGCAAACAATTAAATATAGATCCATTAAAGAAAAACCTTTTATTTTTTGGGTTTATTCGTGATTACAAGGGTCTGGATTTGCTGATCGAAGCTTTTAATAAACTCGACAACTCATATAATCTGATAATTGCCGGAGAATGTTATGGAAGTTTCGACAAGTATACTCAAATGATAAACAATTCTCCCCTGAAGGAGAATATACATGTTTTTACCGATTACATACCCGACAGTAAAGTACCTGCTTTCTTTGGCGCTGCCGATGTTTGTATTTTACCTTATAAATCGGCGACTCAAAGTGGTATCACTTCAATTGCATATCATTTCGGAGTTCCCATCATTGCGACAGATGTAGGAGGATTAAAAGAATCTATAACCCACCAGTCCAACGGACTAATTGTACCGGAGCCTAGCAGTATTTTAATTGCAGAGGCTGTAGAATGGTATTTTAACAAACAGTTGCAAACCAGATTTAAACATGATATAATTCAGTTAAAAGAACGACTTTCCTGGTCAAAATTTGCAGAAGGAATTATTAATTTCGCCCTCGTTTTACGATAAAAAGCAATCTATGAATCAGTTAAAGAAAGTATTAAGAGAGTCGAAAACAGCCAGATGGGGCGTATTATTGCTCATAAGCTATGTGATGGCTGCCAATTACTATTTTTACGACGCTCTTTCACCTTTAAAATCTACCCTACAAGAACAACTTCACTTCTCGTCGGAGGATTATGGCTGGGTGCAGGGCTTTTACGCCTTTCCAAACACATTTCTGCTGATGGCCATACTTGGGGGAATCATTCTCGATAAAATCGGGATCCGCATTACCGGGATGGTATTTGTTGTTTTCATGGTCCTTGGCGCTTTTGTTACAGCATACGGCACAACTCAATATTATAGCAATGGTGGTTGGGGGTATGAATTTATGGGTTCTTTTCTTCCAAAGTTTTCACCGCAGGTAAAAATGATGGCTTTTGGCATGCTTCTTTTTGGCCTGGGTGCCGAAACCAGCATAGTAGTAATAAGTAAAACCATTGTGAAATGGTTTAAAGGGAAAGAAATTGCGCTTGCATTTGGGGTGAATTTGGGTATTGCAAGAATTGGTACTGCTCTATCCATTCTCATAGGCCCTAAATTACTAATTCCCGATTGGACAAAACCCATCTGGCTTGCCGTTGTTATCCTCTCAATAGCTTTGTTAGCCTTTCTCGTTTATTTAGTAATTGATATTAAACTCGATAAACAAATAGGTCATGAAAAATTGATGACTAAGGAAGATGAATTCCATATCAAAGACTTTTATGCCATTATTACCAACCGTTCATTTATTTTTATTGCGGCACTTTGTATTACTTTTTATGCTGCAGTTTTCCCCTTTTTGAAATATGCAACCGATTTTTTTCATTATAAATTCAATGTTCCTTTAGATACCGCAAGTTTCATTGCTTTTTGGTTACCCATGGGTACGGTTGTTTTCACTCCAATTTTCGGAGCATTAATTGACAAAATAGGAAAAGGTGCACTATTTATGATTTTCGGATCGCTAATGCTTACGGTTATTCATTTGCTTTTTGCCTTTACAACCATTAACGCCTATGTTCTTGTAGCATTTCTTGGTATTGCTTTTTCTCTTGTACCATCGGCCATGTGGCCATCGGTGGCAAAAATTGTAAGTGTTAATAAAATTGGGACGGCGTATGGCACTATGTTTTCTCTGCAAAACCTGGGGCTTTTTATAGTACCCATTATTGCCGGCTCAATACTGGATGCAACAAATCCTGGAATTTCTCCCGAGGATCTTAAAAATGGTGCAGTTTTAAACTATACTCCTACCATGATTATGTTTGCGTGTTTCGGACTTTTAGGAATGGCCTTCGCTTTTCTTCTCAAGAAAGAAGATAAGACATCGGGATATGGTCTGGATCTGCCTTCGAACGCAGTCCAGGAAAATCAGACCGAAAAAATCTGATACAAGTTAATCTATAAAAGAGACTGTGTAATTTAGTCAATAGCCGGAGGTTGAGCCTGTCGAAACCTCATTGTAAATTAGTGAGAATGCACTTCGACAGGCTCAGTGTCTGGCTTCTTTCACACAGCCATTTTATCTATTTCGCAGGAACTATCTGAAAACAGTCTGAGTTCTGTTGGGTCCAACAGAAACTATAGTAACAGGAGCACCTACTTCCTTTTCGATGAATTTAATATAATCAAGAAGTTCAACTGGTAAATCCTCAACCGTTTGAGCATTGGTGATGTCTTGCTTCCAACCTTTAAATTCCTTGTAAACCGGTTCAATCTCAACATTTACATCATATGGAAGCTGATCGGTAAATTTACCGTTTATTTTATATTGAGTACATACTTTGATAGTATCGAAACCCGACAAAACATCAGGTTTTGTCATTATAAGCTGCGTTACTCCATTAATAATAACTGAGTAGCGAAGAGCAGGAATATCAAGCCAGCCACAGCGGCGAGGTCTTCCGGTTGTAGCACCGAATTCATGACCAATCTTACGCAGATTTTCGCCAGTTTCGTCGTTTAATTCAGTAGGGAAAGGACCACTTCCAACACGGGTACAATAAGCTTTAACAATACCCATTACTTCTCCAATCCGGGTTGGAGCAACTCCCAGACCTGTGCAGGCCCCGGCACAAATGGTATTCGAAGATGTTACAAAGGGATACGATCCAAAATCAATATCAAGCATGGTACCCTGAGCACCTTCGGCAAGAGCTGACTTACCTTCGGAAAGATATTTATTCATCGAATATTCACTATCGATCACCTGGAACTGGCGAATAGTTTCAATTCCAAGGAACCATTCAGCTTCCTTCGTTTCGAGTTCGTATTCGAAATTATATTGCTTTAAAATATCGGCATGTTTGCTTTTAAGATAGTTATATTTTTCTTTGAAGTCGGGAGCAAAAATATCGCCTATTCTTAAACCATTCCTACCGGTTTTATCCATATATGTTGGTCCGATACCACGAAGAGTGGACCCGATTTTACTTACACCTTTTGAAGCTTCGGAGGCGGCATCGAGTAAGCGGTGAGTAGGAAGGATAAGATGCGCTTTCTTCGAAATAAACAAATTGCTGAAATTTACATTCAACGTTTTTAAAGCATCAATCTCTTTCTTGAAAACAACAGGGTCGATAACAACACCATTTCCGATGATGTTTACCTTTTCGCTATGAAAAATACCCGAAGGTATTGTGTGCAGAACATGTTTGATATTATTAAACTCCAGAGAATGTCCGGCGTTTGGACCACCCTGAAAACGGGCAATCACATCATACTTTGGAGTTAATACATCCACAATTTTTCCTTTACCTTCGTCGCCCCATTGAAGGCCAAGTAATACGTCTAATTTCATTATCAAAGTTTTTTAATATTCTGAATTTTAATTAAGCGGCACATAAAACTTTATGAACATGCCTCAACTACAATATCAAATATTTGGTATTGTACACATTTGCAAATAATTGAAATTTCTTACCGGAGGTCTAAGGTACAAATAAATGGTATTCAAAACCGGACTGTGAAAAAGTTTTTTAAAAGTTTATATGCAAAGGAACATCAAATTCCTGCACGGAAGTTACCTTTTCTCTTTGCCGTTTGCATTATCTTTAATTACGCCGTAAATGTAGAGGGAGTGATGCGATGGATCGAAGTTATGTAATTCGCAGGCTGTTTTTATAATTTCATGAATGCGTGGATCGCAGAATTCAATAACCTGACCCGATTGGGTACAAATGAGGTGATCGTGCTGGGTGCACTGATAGGCTTTTTCGAATTGTGAAATATTTTTTCCAAATTGATGCTTAACCACCAGATTGCAGTCTAATAATAAATCGATAGTATTATATAAGGTTGCCCGGCTGACTCTATAATTCTTATTTTTCATAAAAATATAGAGCGACTCAATATCGAAATGACTGTCGCGCGAATAGATTTCATCGAGTATTGCGTACCGTTCAGGGGTTTTACGATGGCCTTTTTTTTCGAGGTATTCAGTAAATATCTTCTTGACAGTTTCTTTGGTACTATCTTGAATCATAACTTAGTCTAATTATAAATAACATCCAAAAATAAAATTTTTTTTCCAATTAATACGTGTGTAGACTAAATAAAAATAAGATTACTCCTGAACAACTTCTATACGGGTTACCGACTCAACCCCTTTAACTTTCAATAAGGTAGAAATCAGAAAATCGATATCTTTTGCATTATGAACATACAAATCCAAATAACCTTCAAAAATACCGTCATGACTTGCCAGGTTAATTGTGCGGATATTAACATTCAACTTAGTCGTAATCACCTGCGTAATCTGGTTATAAATTCCGAACCTGTCAATCCCCTGTATGGCAACCCTGGTCAGGAATGAAAGAATTTTATAGGTAGTCCATTTGGAAGGTACTATCAACTCTCCATGACTCGATACAAGCTTTACCGCGTTGATGCATCTGGATTTATGAATAATAACTACGTCGTTTGCACTCCTGTGCCCAACTATATCGTCGCCGGGAATGGGGTTACAACACTTTGCCAGTTTATAATTCGGTTCCGATCCGTCTTCAGTATCTTTAAGAATGAAAGTAGCTTTAGGATCGATACGACCATTTGTTTCTTCAATATCATCATCAACATCATCTTTCTTACCAACGCCTGGAATCACTTTGGTAAACTGAAGTTCCCAGTAACGTATCCACTTGTTTTTAGTGTTTTTTTTGAGAACCCTGGCCAAATCGTCGAGCAGAATAATGTTACTCCCTATTTTACTGTAAAGTTCGTCTTTGGAACTTACCTCATATTCGGGTAGCAACTTTTTAAATATGCGTGAGCTTGGAGTAAGGTTAAGCTCCTTAAGCTTTTTCTCAAGCGTTGTTTTTCCAAGTTCTATGCGGTTTTTGGTTTCAACCTTTATAGAATCCTTGATTGCCGATTTGGCCTTGGCAGTAACAACATACTCGAGCCATTCCTTTTGCGATTTCTTTTTATCAGAAGTTAGAATCTCCACCTGATCGCCACTGAAAAGCACTTGGTTTAAGGGAACCAACTTATGATTTACCTTGGCGGCAATGGCCGAATTGCCAATCTCCGAGTGAATTTCGAAAGCAAAATCGAGGGCAATTGCATTTTTAGGCAATGCTTTTATTTGTCCTTTGGGAGTAAAAACATGAATTTCGGACGAAAACAAATTCATCTTAAATTCATCTAGAAACTCGAGAGCATCCGAATTCGGATTGTCGAGCATCTCGCGAATTTTCTTCAACCATTTATCAAGCTCCGACTCCTGCGATTGCACGTTTTTATACTTCCAGTGAGCAGCAAACCCACGTTCAGCAATTTCGTCCATACGGCGGGTTCTTATCTGAACTTCCACCCACTTCCCATGAGGGCCCATCACTGTTGCATGAAGGGCTTCATAACCATTGGCCTTGGGAGTACTTACCCAGTCGCGGATACGCTCAGGTTTGGGACGATAAATATCAGTTATAATGGCATAAATATTCCAGCATTGAGTTTTCTCAGGTACATCTTGTTGGGGATCAAATATTATCCTGATGGCCAATAAGTCGTACACCTCTTCGAAGGGAACCCCTTTATGCTGCATCTTGTGATAAATGGAATATATTGATTTTGACCTGCCGTTAATATCGTGGGTGATATTTAAATGATTTAACCGCTCATTTATTGGTTTGATAAATTCATCGATAAGCTTCTGTCGCGTAGCTTCGTTATCGCTGAGCCGATTAATAATTTCATTGTAAATTTTAGGATGCCGGTATTTGAGGCTTAAATCTTCCATCTCGGTTTTGATGGCGTAGAGCCCTAAACGATGAGCAAGAGGAGCGTATAAATAAATGGTTTCGCCAGCAATTTTAATCTGCTTATGAGGAAGAAGCGCATCAAGCGTGCGCATATTATGAAGGCGGTCCGCCAGCTTTATCAAAATAACCCGAACGTCGTCCGACAAAGTCAACAACATTTTCCTGAAATTCTCTGCCTGAAGCGATGAATTTTTGTCGAATACTCCCGAAATTTTAGTAAGCCCGTCGACAATAGAGGCTATTTTGGAGCCAAAATTAGTTTCGATGTATTCGAGCGTATAATCGGTATCTTCTACGATATCGTGAAGCAGCGAGCAAACAATAGAAGTAGTTCCCAAGCCTATTTCCTGCGCAACAATTTTTGCTACAGCAATAGGATGGTGAATATAAGGCTCTCCCGATTTCCTCTTCATTTCCTTATGAGCCTCGTGAGCAAGTTCAAAAGCCCGAACAACAGTATTCCTGTCTTCCTCGGTCTGAACCCTGACACAAGCACTAAGGAGGTCATCGAATCTCCGCCTGATTTCCAGTTCTTCTGCTTCTGTAAGAACAGCCATGCTTAAAACCTCAAATTTTAAGTTGCAAATTTAACATTATTACAAGATTATTCAGCCTGGAATTCTACGGGTAAATAAGATTAAAGTTGCCGCGCTCTTCATGAACTTTTCCGGCACCATTTTCAATTTTTATATAGTAAATGTAGGTTCCTTCCAAAGCTTTTTTCCCGTCAGGCAACAATCCGTTCCATCCTTCTGACGTATTGCTTGTTTCCCAAATTTTAGCACCATACCTGTTGTAAACTACAAATTTATACTTCGAAGGCAATACTGCGAAAGTTGGTTTAAATAGGTCATTCTTCCCGTTATTATCGGGTGTAAATGCATTAGGAACATAAACCTCTCCGGTCATATTAACGCAAAAAATATTAGACTCCGATGTAAATTTATTACCATTGACGTCGGGGTTCGAGATAATCTTAACCTGATAACACAAATCGCCTGATAGTTGATCCTGCCCATTGATAACATCCGAATATTCTGTATCTCCGGGCGAAAGACTCTTCAAAAGCTGTTCGGTTCCACCTTCGGAACGGTAAACCTGCACCTCGTTTGTTCCCTGCGCCCAGCTCTCGAAGCTGTTCCAGTTGAGCTTATTGGTCATCGATTCGGTTTTACCTTTAAGAACTATGTTATTTACAGGAATTGAACTAACTCCTTCAATTTTACATTTACTTACATAGGTGAGTTTGTAATTATAAATTTTATTTGTAGAAATCGCATCTGAATAATCAATGGTTCCGTTTGCCGTTTTCTGAAGTTCGGCAAGTAAAGTATATTTATCAGCTCCGGCTTCAGTCCTGTAAAGACGGTAGGCATCGCTCACGGTTGCCGGGTCGACGCTAAAGTGAAGATCAACCTGATTGGTACCGGAATAGCGGGTGTACTCGCCTGTCATATAGGTAGGTGGCAAAGGTGCATCTGTAGAAATACAAACTTTATTCGAAAATGAAGCAACTCCATCGTTTCGAACAGCAGAAACATAAAAGCAATAATTGGTATTTTGTTTTATTCCAGGAACTATACATTCCAATGTACTGGAATTAACATCTCCAAACTTTGTAATTACCAGATTTTCATCTATCAGAAAAACATTATATCCTGTAAGGTTATTTCCCCACCCTATATAAGGTTTCCACTTAATAATGATAGCTGACTTACAGCTATCATAAACTGCCGTGCTAAATAAAGTACTATGGGAAGGATCAGTTCTCAGGCTTTCTTTACCAACACCTCCTGTAGCAACAATGTTGAAGTTTACTGTAGAGGTAAGAACTTTGGGAAAAGAGAAAGTATGGGAATATGGAGGAGAAGTAATATTAACGGTAGTAATCGGATAACTCTTGCCGGGTTCACGTTCTTCCTGAATTATATAACCGGTTACCCAACTACTTGGACTCGGTTTCCAATGGACAGTAACATTACCATTATCGGGATTTATACTGACGTAATCGAAAACAGGGGGATCAGGAGTTTGGGCACCAGCCTTGACAACAATGAAAAGAAGAAGAAATGATATAAAAACCCATTTACATAGGAGCCCCAACCACCACCTGGTAAAAGTCCTCCTCTTTGAGGTGTTTTTGGGCAAGTTGAAGTATATCATCCGAAGTAATTCTGTTTAATTGATAGATAAAGTTATAATAATATTCATAAGCAAGGTTATAATCGAGTATGGATATAAAACTATCGGCCTGAGCAAAAGGTCCGTCGAACATCCTTACAGTTTCGCCGAGCATATAGTTTTTAACCCTTTCGAGTTCCTCCCGTGGCACAAGTTCTGTGCGCAGTTTCTTCATTTCCTTGTAAATTTCGGCAACAGCTTCAAAGGTAACATTTGTCCCCACCTCCGTAGTTATGGCCATATATCCCGAATGTATAAAAGATACCAGTAAAGAACTTATTCCGTAGGTAAATCCTTTTTCTTCCCGGATATTTTTCATCAACCTGGAACCGAAGTAACCACCTAATATAACGTTCAGAACGGTTAAACCGGTATAATCAGGATCAAGTTTGTTCGGAAATATCTTTCCTATTCTGATGGCGGATTGCACAGCATCGGCCTTTTCGATAAAACAAATTCTGTCGGCGGCTGGGTGAGTGCTGAATTCTTTGGCACTTTCAGGTTGATCTAGCTTTTTTCCCTGACCAAAAAATTTATTAATAGTTCCGATGTCGTCATTGGTTATTTTGCCCGATAACACAATTTTTGCCTGAGGGAGCTTATAGGTTAAATTAAAAAAATCGTTTAACCTTGCAGAAGATAAAAAATCAAAATCTTCTTTTTTAACCGAATAGCCATAGGGATGATTGTTCCCAAAAATTAACTGGGAAAGTTTAACACGGGCAGTATTCTTAACTTTAGTCTGTTCAATTTCAAATATTTGCTTGTGCTTATTGCGAAATATCTCAAGCTCCGATTCTCTAAAAGCAGGCTGGGTGAGGACCTCGTGAAATAATGGCATTACCTGATCAACATATTTCTTCAGCACAAGAATGCCAACACTTGCGTTATCCTTATCAACACTAAAATTGGTATATGCACCGTAATAGTCCATTATATTGGCAATTTCTGATGCCGATTTAGCCTTTGTACCATCCGACATTTGATTATTGGCAGCAAAAGCAACCAAAGGAGCAGTTTGATACCAGTTCCCTGCCGGAAAAATCAGGTCAACCTTTAGAATATCCTGATCCCCGTTATTGATTGTATAAACCGTATTGCCGTTATCGAGCCCAAATTTCTGAGCCTCAATAATATTAAACCGCTCAATTTTCCTTATTGCCGGAATCACCTTCCTGTCTAACTGATTCATATCAAAAGTTTATTCAGCGTAATAATATAATTTGGTGCAATTTTGAGGAACAAAGGTGCTCTTAGCCAATGAGATTATTTCTTTTCGGCCAGTAGCCATATACTTGTCAATTTCCGAATTCAGCAAAGCTGCGTCTCCCAGCATTTCGTAGTAACAGAGATTCATTGCCTTATTCATAATATTAACGTTAGCAAACTGAATGTTAGCTTCGTACTTGTTTTTTACTTTCTGAAGTTCTTCATCGGTAAATTCGTTGTTCTTTATTTTTTCTACCTCTTCCAGAATTGCTTCTTCAGCTTGTTTCATGGAAACATTTTTCATCAGTTTACCTGAAAATACAAATAATCCCGGATCGAAATCGCTGGTTATATAGGCATTTATATCGCTAAACAACTGCTTTTTCTTAACAAGATTCTGATACAATCTTGAGGACCGACCGTTTGAAAGCAGGTCGGATATTATATCGAAACCATAAAAGCCGGAATTTATGCGTGCCGGCATATGATAAACCATATATATTGCATCGTAAGGAACATTTTTCCTCACCTCAATTATCCTTTCTGAGGTTTGTTCAGGCTCCTGAAGTATTTTGGAATTTATAAGAACACGGCTTTCGATGGGTGCGAAATACTTGTTGCATAAATCATGTATATGGTCTACAGTTACATCTCCACTAACAGAAAGAATAGCATTATTTGGAGCATAGAATCCATAAAAGAATTTCTTCACATCTCCCAGGGTGGCATCCTGAATATGTGAAATATCTTTTCCAATGGTAGGCCATTTATAAGGATGAACTTTGTAAGCTTCAGGCCTCAGAAGCAGCCAGGCATCGCCATAAGGCTGATTCAGATAACGTTGCCTGAATTCTTCACAAACCACGTTTTTCTGAACATCAAGAGACTTTTGAGAAAATTTAAGACCTAATAACCGGTCACTTTCGAGCCAGAACCCTGTTTCCAGATTTTCGGCCGGGAGCGTAAGATAATAATTGGTAATATCGTTGCTGGTAAATGCGTTGTTGTCTCCTCCAACATTCTGAAGAGGCTCATCAAACGACTCAATGTGCAGCGACCCTCCAAACATAAGATGTTCAAAAAGATGAGCAAATCCTGTTCTGTTTTCATTTTCGTTTCTCGATCCAACTTTATAAAGAAGACTCATAGCCGCCAAAGGAGTAGAATGATCCTCATTAACAATAACAACCAACCCATTCGGCAAAATGAATTTTTGAAAATTTACCATTTATAAATATTAAAATCAAAATTACATCATCGTAATTAGGACAAAGATGCATGTAATTTGTTAATTAAATAAATGGAATATTTGTTTTTTAACAATTAAGATCAGATAAGGCTTTTCAGCCATGATTTGCTATCCTTCTCAGGTTATCAAGAGAGTTAATTTGAATATTTCTACCCTGCAACTGAATTATCCCATCGCGGTCGAATTCGTATAAAACTTTAATAACATTTTCGCGCGAAATATTGCATAACTCGGATAATTCTTTTCGCGACAGTAAAATATCAAAAGAAGTACTTTGGAAAACGTTTTCGGCCAGATAAAGTATAACATGCGCCAAACGTCCGTGAATGTTGTTTTGAGTAAGCGAAACCAGATTGTGATTAACATAATACAGCATCGAATAATTCAAACTTTTGAGAATATAACTGGATAAATTCGGGTTTTTATGAACTATATCCCTCATGATTTTTATGTCGGTAAGACAAACGATTGTTTCTTCGATAGCTGTAAGGTTAAAAGGTTGAATATCCTCAAAAATCATAGAGCCAAGTGCTAAAAACTCTTTATTTCCAATTACCGATAAGATCAGGTTCTTTCTTTCGAAATCAAGATGCACCTTAACATATCCGGAACATATAAATATTGTATCGGTTACAAATTCCCCTTTCTTAACCAGACAATCTCCCTTACTGTAAGTAATCAAGGTACTGTTGGCTAGGAATAGTTCTTTCTCCTCCTGGTTCAAAATCCCAGCTAAATCTGTTGAATAAAATAAATCTATACACTTCATACCAAGGCCCGCAAAATTGCAAATTCATTCAAATTTCATAGCTATTTCTAGCTATTGCTGTTCATTAATTACAATTAAACATACCTAATAAGTAAACACTAATTTCAAAATGTAACCGATATTACAAATAAAGATGTTTTATATCACTGAAAATTTTCATATTTTACATTAATTTTCACGTTAGAATTATAAAACAAAGAAGTTGGAACGCGACTGGAGCAAATATTCTTTATTAATTGTTGATGACGATGTTACAAGTATAATTCTTTTTGAAGAATTCCTTGCTTCAACTAAAATATTGATATTTTCAGCATCCAACAGTAAAGATGCGCTTGAAATAGTAAAAACCCATCCTTTGGATCTAATTCTGATGGACCTACAGCTCGAAGATATTTCAGGATTCATTCTTCTTCAGGTAATTAGAGAACTTAATCCCAACATTCCTATCATTGCCGAAACTGCCTATGCCTCTCCTGACGATAAAAGAAAATGTATCTCTTCGGGATTTAACGGTTATATTTCAAAACCCATTCATCTCGAAATTCTGATCAAAGAAATTGACAAATATTTAACTTCGGAATAAGAACTCCGTTTGTCTTATACCTATTTTATTATCAATAAATTAACAAGTGTTAAAATTTAATGTAGAAAATTTTCACTGATTTTTTTATAAAACTAATATAAGACCTACCTTTGAAAGCCTAAAACAAATCACACATATATGAACAGAGATACGAAGGTTTTTTCTATAATTGAAAAAGAAAAGGAAAGGCAGCTAAGTGGCATTGAATTAATTGCTTCCGAAAATTTCGTAAGCGACCAGGTCCTGGAGGCCATGGGCTCGTGCCTGACTAACAAATATGCAGAAGGTTATGTAGGGAAGAGATATTACGGTGGTTGCCAACACGTTGACGAATCGGAACAATTAGCCATTGATCGTGCAAAAGAATTATTCAACGCCGAATGGGCAAACGTTCAACCTCACTCCGGGGCACAGGCAAATGCCGCAGTTATGCTGGCAATTCTCAAGCCTGGCGATACTATTCTCGGGTTGGATCTTTCGCACGGCGGTCACTTAACACATGGTTCTCCGGTAAATTATTCAGGAATACTATTTAAAGCAACTTCGTATAAGGTTGAAGAAAGCACTGGCCGTGTAGATTATGACGAAATGGAACGTGTAGCATTGGCCGAAAAGCCCAAAATGCTTATCGCCGGAGCTTCGGCTTACTCACGCGATTGGAATTATGCCCGCATGAGAGCTATTGCTGATAAAGTTGGCGCTATTTTAATGGCCGATGTATCGCATCCTGCCGGTTTAATTTGTACCGGTTTTCTAAATCATCCTTTCCCACACTGCCACATTGTTACAACAACCACTCACAAAACACTCCGTGGTCCCCGCGGCGGTATGATCCTGATTGGAAAAGATTTCGAAAATCCATGGGGTATCAAAACACCAAAAGGTGAACTTAAAACACTTTCACAATTAATGGATTCAGCAGTTTTCCCAGGCATTCAAGGTGGACCTCTCGAACATGTAATTGCTGCAAAAGCTGTTGCTTTTGGAGAGGCTTTGAGTCCAAGCTACAAGGAATATATCGGTCAGGTAATTGCTAATGCGTCAACCATGGCTAAATCGTTTGTAGATAAAGGCTACAAAGTAGTTTCGGGCGGAACCGATAACCATTCTATGTTAATTGATCTTCGCACCAAATTTCCTGAAATGACTGGTAAAATGGCTGAAAATGCGTTGGTTAAAGCCGATATAACCATCAATAAAAATATGGTACCTTTCGATAGTCGTTCTCCTTTCCTCACTTCAGGTTTCAGAGTTGGAACCCCTGCCATTACAACCCGAGGCGTGAAAGAAGACACCATAATGAAAGTGGTAGATTTAATTGACGACGTTTTAAAAAATATTGAAAACGAAAGTTATATTCTCGAAGTCAGGAAAAAAGTAAACCAGTTGATGAAAGGTTTTCCCTTATTTGCCTATTGATAACACTCCATATAAAAAGGCTGTTGCTGGTGCGACAGCCTTTTTTTGTTCCTATTCTAAATAATGTATTTTTAACACAATAATTAACGATAACCATTAAAGAATTAGGAATTTATTAATATTTTTACAAAAGTACATCGTTCATATATTAACTTCTAACCTATAAATTATGAAAATAAAATTCTACCTTTCAGTCCTGATAATCTCAATTTTAACTTCAATGAATCTCAGTTTTGGGCAAACCACTTTTAAGGTAACCGTTGACCAACCTGTAAACGGTTCGATAAAACTCGATCCGCCAGTACCTGCCGATGGTAATTACCCTGCCGGAACAAAAATCACAGTAACCGCAACACCTGCTCCGGGTTTAGCTTTCGATGCCGGCTACTATTCAACACCAGGCCGGTGGGGTATAATGTATTATGAGTCCATGACCCCAAAATTTGAAGTAGTTGTTGACCAGGAAAAACATATCGGAGCTTCTTTTATCGAAAAAGATGCCATAGCCGGAATTAAAGTTACTCAGGATGTTGTGTATGCCAAGCCAGGTAAAAAACCTTTAAAATACGATGTTTTTGCACCCGAGAAAGCAAAAAATCTACCATGTATCGTTATAATTCACGGAGGAGGATGGAGTTCCAATACTGAAGACATTATGCGGGGTTTGGCACGGGAACTTGTAAGAAATGGCAAATACGTAGTATTCAGTATTGATTATCGTTGGGCAGGGAAACTTGATGGAGACGAAAAAGGCAATACGATGGCAAATATAATTGAAGATGTTTTTGGTGCAATTGCCCATATTTACGAAAATGCTGCAAAATATGGCGGCGATCCGAAAAGAATAGGCGTAACGGGCGACAGCGCCGGCGGTCATCTCTCTGCAGTAGCTGCTACAATGCCCAATATGATCGGATCGGGAGGCTTTGGAAAAAATGCAGGCGTGTTTGAGTTTATGCCAAGTTATATACCTAAAAACAAAACACCCGAGCAAGTCCGTAATGAGCTGATGGAGGCTATTAAAGCTGCGGCTCCCAGCTACGGGGTATTTGGCGGATTAAATCATTTTTCGGACGATCCGGCAGCAGATGATACCTGGAAAAATGCAGTGTCGCCTATAAATCACATTCCTAACTTGAAAGACCGGGCTGTTCCTCATTATCTCACAAGAGGTACCAAGGATTTTCTGATAAAGGACGAAATGGTAAAATCGTATGTCGATGCCTTAGTTGCAGCCGGTCAGGAGGCTGAATATGTTCAGGTTGGTGGAGCCGGACATGCTTTTTTCGATTGGAAACCGGATGCACGCACCAAGGAAACCTTCTACAAATATGGCGTTTATTATGCCGAGGAAATGGAACATTTCTTTAATTCGATATTTTATAAGAAATAAAGTAGGTTGACAGTCGACATAATTCGGACGACGGTAAATACAAAAAGAATTGCAATATCGCTGAAGCCTCATCACTTATAGTTACCATAACCATGGTGCTAAGTTGGTGCGGCTTTATTGTTTATAAATATTCTGCTACTTGTTATAACATTGCAATGGGTTACTTAAATATTCCTTACTTTTGAGGGCATTCTCATTGATATAAGGAATATGATAGAAAAATTATTAGAAATTAATCCGGTATTATTAGCTTTAATGGCAACTCTCTTTACGTGGGGAGTAACTGCTGCAGGAGCCTCAATGGTTTTTTTCTTTAAAACATTAAATAAGAAAATACTGAACCTGATGCTCGGGTTTGCTGCCGGGGTAATGATTGCTGCAAGTTTCTGGTCATTGCTCAAGCCGGCTATTGAAATGTCGGAAACAAACGGTGGCATCGGCTGGGTTCCGGCATTAGTAGGGTTTCTTTCCGGCGGTGCCTTCCTGTTCATTATAGACCGCACTCTTCCCCACCTTCACCTCGGACTTGCCAGAGACAAAGCCGAAGGTATAAAAACATCCTGGAACAGAAGTATTTTACTGGTTTTGGCAATAACTCTTCACAATATCCCTGAAGGATTGGCTGTTGGAGTAGCCTTCGGTGCTTTGGCCAATAGTCCTGATGTGGGGGTATTGACTGGTGCTGTAGCCCTTGCTATTGGTATCGGTTTACAAAACTTCCCCGAAGGTGCTGCCGTTTCCATCCCTTTACGGCGAGAAGGCTTTACACGAAGAAAAGCCTTTAATTACGGACAGTTGTCGGGTGTGGTTGAACCCATAGCTGGAGTTGTAGGTGCTTATCTTGTAACCGTTATGACTCCAATACTGCCATACGCCCTTTCGTTTGCAGCAGGTGCCATGATATTTGTTGTTGCCGAGGAACTTATACCTGAATCGCAAACAGGCGATGGTACCGACTTATCCACAATCGGAGTAATGGTAGGATTCGCAGTAATGATGGTGCTCGATGTTGCTTTAGGTTAATTGCCGGAAGGTCCCATACCTCTCTGCTTTCCATGCGGGCCTGGCCCCATTCCCGGACCAGGACGACGCATAGGCATATCCTGGATAAAAACATCCCTGAAAATAATTTGAAGTTTTTTCTGCTGATCGGGTCGGCAAATATTTTTAACGTCAAGATAATAGCGGAAAGATACTTTTTTCAGCTCTGCATGGAGCATGCCCACAGAGTCGGAAAGCAGATGCAGTTTTATTGTATCACTATGAGGAGCTGCAAGCTGAGTTAACATTTCTTTACGGATTAAGGCAAGATCTAACGTAATATCGTGCGCTTTTTGCCTGAAAACCGAATTAATCTCCCGGAACTTTTCCATTTGAGCCTTATCCAGGTTCAATTTATCACGGAAGTACCGGCCACTGAAATTTTCAGGATCTTTTTTCATGCGCATCCTGTTAACACCGGTTACTTCAGTTCTGCTTGCCGAAAAATAGCGGTTATACAAAATGGTTCCTAGTGTAGAAATATTGAGGATTGCAAGGATTACAACCACCCACACGAGCCAT
The DNA here is from genome assembly GCA_023429135.1 of Bacteroidota bacterium. GTDB lineage: Bacteria > Bacteroidota > Bacteroidia > Bacteroidales > JAAUTT01 > JAAUTT01. Next base: position 21,942 of record JAEYWD010000118.1, read on the forward strand.
TTAAGTTTCGATTCAGTTTTCATTGATAAATAAATTTACAGCCTCAATTTGCACATCGTTTATGTAGGACATTTCTGCAGGAACAGAATCTTCCGCCAGATAAAAATTACCAGCAACAATCCCGATATAAACAGCAGCCGCTACCGAAATAGTATAAGCAACCTTGCGAAGAACTGACGGAAACATAGATACTACCTTGTGGTCATCCGTCGTGGCATTATCATCGTTGATAATGCCCATGACCTTGTCGGCCAAAGAAGGATCTGGCGATATCTTTTTTTCAGCCTGGATTACGTCAAAGGCAATTTTTTCCAAAAATAAACTTTGAGAACAACTTTCACACTCCTTCAGATGGATTTCAACCTGAGAACGCTGCCCGGAACTTAACCTGTCCTTAAGGTAAGCCTCTAATTCTCTTTCACAAAGTTTGCAGTCCATTTTATTTTGTTTTTATTATTTGAAACAATTTCATCAAATTTCCTTCGTTTTGATCCGGTTTTTATAAAAAGTCGCCAGTTTTTCCCGGAGATTAGCTTTAGCCCTAAATAACAGCGACTCAACATTCCCTTCAGAGATACCCATTATTTCGGCAATTTCACGCTGCGATAGATCATCGTATTTACTTAGAACAATTGCGGTCCGCTGATTCTCTTTCAGCGAATCCAAAACCTTTTGAAAAATCTCTTCCTGTTCTTTGCGCATCAAGATATTATCGGGTTCATCAAAGTGAGCAATAGGAATACTGATTTCCCTTGTTTCAACTGAATCTCCAACCCGTAAAAAGTGAAATTTGGCTTTACGGGTTCTGTTTAAGCAGGCATTTACAGCAATACGGTATAACCATGTTGAAAAGGCTGAGTCTCCTTTGAATCGGGATAATGAAGTATAAGCCTGAATGAAAATATCCTGAGAGAGATCATCTGCATCGTTCTTGTTATGCAAAAAACCAATGCATATACGAAAAACCATTGTTTGATAACGTTCAACAATTTTCCTGTACAAATTACGATCGCCCTCGATAATGAGGTTTATAATTTCCTTATCGGTCATCAAAAGATAATGCTGTGCTTTTAATTTATCACAATTGTTAGAAACCAAAAATCAGATTTTCCTTCGTTTTAAAATTAATTTTTTACAAAATGCTGCAATTGTAAGATTTGTTTGCTTCACTGGCGCATCTTTTCTAAATTTACAATTTTTCAACCAAAAATGTATGATTCAGGATATAGCCCCGCACATTTTCAGCAACCGACATAATTGTCCATCCTCCAATTCTCCCGACGATCTGATATTCTATTTCAGAGATAATAAGCTGATGCTCGTAAACAACGGTGACGAGCCCGAAATTCCAACCCGTAAAATCCTTCAGGAGATTAGTGCTGACTGTAAATCGGTATTTCTTTTTTCAATCGATAACCGGAATTGTTTCTGGATTGAAGATATTCCAGAAATTGAGACTGGTAATTTTCTGTTCGAGGAAATGAATTTCTTCAGAACTTTAAAAAGAAAGGAAATCGCATGGATCGGTATTGTTGGCTCACAGCTCATGACTTGGTACTCCCAGAATAAATTCTGCGGAAACTGCGGTCATAAAACTGTTGTACAAATAGACGAAAGAGCCATAAAGTGCCCGCAGTGCAGTCAAACTGTATATCCCCGGATTTCACCTGCTATCATTGTTGCGATTACTGCAGGCGATAAGATTCTTCTTGCACGCGGTAAAAACTTCAGAAGTAACTTTTATTCCCTGGTAGCAGGTTATGCCGATATTGGCGAATCGCTCGAAGATGCCGTAGCCCGGGAAGTAAAGGAAGAGGTTGGCATTGATGTGAAAAATATTTGTTATTATAAAAGTCAGCCATGGCCTTTCTCTGGTTCTATGATGATTGGTTACTGGGCAGAGGCTGACCCTGATCAACCGGTGGTGATTGACGAGAGTGAAATTGTGGAAGCTGCCTGGTTTACAAGGGGGAGTTTGCCGAATCGTCCGCCCAACCTGAGTATCGCGGGCGAAATGATAGAACTTTTCGAAAAAGGATAATTACTTGTCTATTTCTTTGGCGAAACCATTAAGTGTTGCTGCAAGCTTATCGGGCAGGCTTAACATGGGCAAATGTCCGCTTCGCAGAAAACTTACCTTTTGCGCCGATAGATTTATCGCCATTTTATCCTGAAGAGAAGGAGAAAACTCTTTGTCGAGATCGAGTTTAATGTAAAATCGCCGGGTTTCGGGTATTGGAGCCCCACATTTTTCGGTGAACAAAAAAGGAGACTCGGGCGTAAACCTTTTAACAACCATCTCGGTTTTAATTGCCGAGACATCGTTACACATTCCGTTAACAATTGCATGCTCTGGAGGTTTTGTTCCGGCAAATCTCAGCATCAGCGGCATGATTAAATTCTGCGGAAAAGTAAGTGTTGATATAAACGATCCTCCATTTAAAGGAATAGCCGCACTAATGGCAATAAATCCTGCAAGTTGGGTTTTGAAATAATCAGCTACTTTCAAACCAATACAGCCACCAATAGAGTGGGCAACAATAATTAACCGCTCAAATTTCGAGTTTTCTGTTTGTTTAACAATAGAATCTACATAATCCTTAAGGTGCAAACCGGCATTAGTTTGTTCGTCGGCGTGCCGGTTAGGAAAATCGACAGAAATGGATGGAAGAGCTAATTTATTCTTAAGATCGTCCCAGATAAAACTACCTAAACCAGCGCCATGAATTAATATAAAACCCGTATTATTCATAATTGAGACATTGTATAATTATAACCTTTAACCAAGGTTTATGTTGACAACACCTCAATTATCTTTAACTAGCTGAATTTGCTGCATTGGAGAGTATTTTGCTACCAATGCTGCAGTCGAGACAGCGATGCCGGTCGCAGTAACTATTTTTAAGATGTAACAGGGCCTGACTTTGAAAAGCACTATTTACCTTCACCCCTACGCTTTGCCATTTTTCAATGATCGAATTTTTCTCAGCGGGTATTTGGCCAAGAAAATCGAGCGCTTTATTCTGAAATTGTTCCAACCCCAGTTTTTTCCCATACATAAAAAGAACGGGGATTACAGAATTAATCAGCACTGTTTCGACGGACTCCTCCCCGATCGTTTTTTCCTTTGGACGCGACACCTTCCCAAACATATAATGATTAGTCCAATAGCCCGATGGAGATACAGCAAACAGTGTCTTTAGCTGTTCCAGCGATTCGGTTTCGCGGATGTAAGCAAATATCTTTGAACGATTGTGAATAACAGAAGCTATTTGAGCCAATCGTACTGTAGGAAAATTTCCGGGACGCATCCGTAAAAACTTCCACAGATGCCGTTGAAGAGGCTTAATATTATATTTTCCAGAAAGATATTTATATTCCTTTTGAAGCTTTAAAAAATAATCGTCGTAAGGCAATAATTCGCTTAGAAAACCAGCTTGCCCAAATAGCAATGCCTCGGTATGCAATAAACTATCGGCATGTTTTTCCAGGATTCTGTATGACATGGATTTTGCAAGCTGCTCAAAAGGCTGACTATTCTGGTGAAAACCGAAACTTCTGAGTAACATCCTGTAAAAAACTTCTTCCCAGTTGTTTTGAGTTTGATCGAGGTGTATTGCAATATCTTTCGCTTTTTCTTCCAGACGGGAAATTCCCAGCTTTTCCATCCATAAGGAAATAACAAACGGATCAATGTCTTTGATATTTCTTGCGCACGGCACCCATAGACTGTTTTGGAGAAGGTAGTTGTACTGGGCAATAATCGCATCGTTACATCTGAGAGTTATTGTCGGAATAATCTCACCTCTGCTGTTTTTAACTTCAATATCGTTATCGGCAACAATGTGCAGAATTACATTCTGGTAAGCGTCGTTAGCGTTGTGGTTGTGCCTGCTCCAATCGGATGCGCGTACATGAATCTCTGCATTCCCTGCCCAAATGGTGTTTCCGGCCTTTATACGGGTGTTAAAGAAGTCAGGGCCTGCATCGTGATTATGTTCTCCTGGGTGAATCACTTCAATAGCAGAACCATCCTCAAATGTTAACGATTCGGGCAAATATAGTTTGTGTTTCCAGAGAAATTTAAGAAGCTCTTCGGTCATTCCAATGGATTTGGTTCAGGCATAAATATAAATCAATTTCCTGAAAAACAATAAAGCTTTTCAGGAGATTACCAACCAATTGACCCGACTTATATTAACTTATATTGTTTGAGAAGCTGCTGCATTTCCTGTTGAACCAGCAAAGCCTGTTCCCGGGCTACCGAAGCAAAACGATCGGTACAGTCGGCATATATGATGGCTCGAGAAGAGTTAACAATAAGTCCGCACTGTTTATTCATACCGTATTTAACCACATCTTCAAGGCTTCCACCTTGTGCACCCACACCCGGAATAAGTAAAAAATGGTTAGGAATAAGCTTACGGATATCGGCAAGCATTTCTGCCTTGGTAGCGCCAACAACATACATCATATTGTCAACAGTTCCCCATTTGGCCGAAATCTCTATTACTTTTTCAAAAAGACGTTTTTTTGTATCTTCTTCCTGCATCAACTGAAAGTCGAAAGCTCCGGTATTTGAAGTGAGAGCCAACAGAATAACCCATTTATCAGGATAACTCAGAAAAGGTGTTACGGAGTCCTCACCCATATAAGGCGAAACGGTAACTCCATGAAAATCGCTCTTTTCAAAGAAAGCTCTGGCATACATTTTCGAAGTGTTACCAATATCGCCGCGTTTGGCGTCGGCAATGAGAAAAATGTCGGGATATTTTTCGCGCAGATAATTGGCTGTGAGCTCCAGGTTAATCCATCCTGCGGCTCCCAGGCTTTCGTAAAATGCAATATTGGGTTTGTATGCAATTGTAAGGTCTGCAGTTGCATCAATAATTCTTTTATTGAACTCAAATAGCGGATATTCTGCCTCAAGCACAATACGAGGAATTTTAGTAATGTCGGTATCCAGTCCGACACATAGAAAACTCTTTTTCCTTCTGATATTTTCAAACAACTGCCTGCTATCCATAACTGTATTATTGATTTGCGCTTTCGTTCAATCGTTCTGCGTTTTCGGCTACCTGAAGTTTATCAATAAACTCCTGAATATCGCCATCCATGATGGTCGGTAAATTATATACCGTATGGTTGATACGGTGATCGGTAACCCTGCCCTGCGGATAATTATATGTTCTGATTTTGGCAGACCTGTCGCCTGTAGAAACCATGGTTTTACGCTTCGAAGCAATATTATCGATATACTTCTGATATTCGAGGTTATACAGGCGTGTACGCAACTCACCGATGGCCTTTTCGAGGTTTTTGATCTGCGATTTTTCGTCCTGGCATTGAACCACAATTCCCGAAGGAATATGTGTTAAACGGATAGCCGAATAAGTTGTATTAACTGACTGTCCGCCAGGACCTGAAGAACAGAAGGTATCCTTGCGGACATCATTCATGTTTAATTCGATATCAAATTCATCGGCCTCAGGAAGCACTGCAACCGTGGCAGCCGAAGTATGAATACGTCCCTGGGTCTCGGTTTTTGGTACACGCTGAACACGATGTACACCCGATTCATATTTCAAAATACCATAAACCTTATCGCCCGAAACCTTCATTACAATTTCCTTAAAACCACCTGCAGTGCCTTCGGAAATACTTGTAACCTCATACTTCCAGCCTTTGGATTCGACATATTTTGTATACATTCGAAATAAATCGCCGGCGAAAATACTGGCTTCGTCACCTCCTGTACCGGCGCGGATTTCCATAATGGCATTCTTGTCATCTTCAGGATCGGCAGGAAGTAATAATAATTTTATATTTTCTTCGAGAGGACCAAGCCGCGATGTTAATTCATCGAGCTCCATTTTAGCCATATCCTTCATTTCCTCGTCCTTTTCGGTAGCTAAAATTTCGCGGGCATTCTCGATATTGCTCAGTACATTTTTATAATCTTCGTAAGTTTTAACCAATGGTTCAATATCGCGATATTCCTTGTTAAGTTTCACATAAGTTTTCATGTCGGCAATTACCTCGGGGTCGGTAATTTTTTGCGAAACCTCGTCGAAGCGTAGTCTTACACTTTCGAGTCTATCCAGTATCATATTATCGCTCATAACTTTCTCCTAAATTTTGGACGGCAAATTTAATAAATTTAAAGACAATCTAATTGTTATTAAATACATTCTTTGGAACATGCAGGAACTGCAGGTTGCAGATCTCCTAACAGCTACACCCCTAAATCCCTAATAATTAAAGGTACCAAACTGGCTCTGGATAGTAAGGCTTTTCCCTGCAGAGGCTTCGCAGTATCCAACAACACGGGCATCAATGCCAAAGCTGTTCGATATTTCAATTATTGTTTCGGCCATTTCGGGTTCCACATATAATTCGAATCGATGACCCATGTTAAACACTTTATACATTTCGTCCCAGGGAGTGCCCGACTGTTCCTTGATAATGCGGAAAAGCGGAGGAACAGCAAAAAGATTATCTTTTACAATATGCAGATTGTCTACAAAGTGCAGCACTTTAGTTTGTGCTCCGCCTGAACAATGCACCATTCCGTGAATACGGCTGCGGTATTCCGAAAGAATTTTAGCAATAACCGGAGCATAGGTACGAGTTGGCGATAAGACCAACTTGCCGGCATCAATGCCCAGCTCGTCGATTATATCGGTCAATTTATAATTACCAGAATATACAAGACTTTCGTCCACGCCAGGATCGAAGCTTTCGGGATATTTTTGGGCAAGATATTTCGAGAAAACATCGTGGCGGGCCGAGGTTAAACCGTTACTGCCCATGCCGCCGTTATACTGATTCTCGTAATTTGCCTGACCGCATGACGATAAGCCAACAATAACGTCGCCCGGTTGAATGCGGTGATTGGAAATCACATCACTCCTTTTCATGCGGCAAACAACCGTTGAGTCGACAATGATGGTGCGTACCAGATCGCCAACATCTGCGGTTTCTCCACCGGCTGAATAGATATTCACGTTCTGCTCCCGTAATTCGGCCAGCAGCTCTTCAGTTCCGTTAATAATGGCAGAAATAACATCGCCGGGAATTAATAACTTATTACGGCCAATAGTTGAAGAAACAACAATATTATCGACAGCTCCAACACAAAGCAGGTCGTCGACATTCATAATAAGCGCATCCTGGGCTATGCCTTTCCAAACAGAAAGGTCGCCGGTTTCTTTCCAGTACAAATATGCCAAGGATGATTTAGTCCCAGCGCCATCGGCATGCATTATAAGGCAATACTCCGGATCGTTTGTTAAAATATCGGGTATGACCTTACAAAAAGCCTTCGGGAAAATACCCTTGTCAATATCTTTAATAGCTGCATGTACATCGCTCTTGGAGGCGGAAACCCCACGTTGATTGTATCTTGATTCTCCCGACATAAATATCTTTCCAGGAATTATTTCTTTTTAGATTGATAATCTGTTCGCAAAACTCTAAACTCGGTACGACGATTTACCTGATGTGCAATTTCCTGAAGATCGGAATCAGGAAGTTTGAGAATATAATCATCTGTCAGAATCACACCATCCTTGAGGAATGGATATTGCTGAACAAGTTTTGCATCCACGGTCTTCGGAGCAGATTCACCGTAACCCTTAGCTGTCAGGCGGTCTGTGGCAATTCCCTTCTGAATAAGATAATCCACAACCGACTGCGCTCTTCTTTGCGAGAGAGAAATGTTATCAACATCGCTACCGCGGGAGTCGGTGTGTGCTCCGAGCTCAATGGTAATATTCGGGTTATCGTTAAGGGTTTCCACCAATCCATCCAGGGCAACCATAGATTCGGGACGAAGATCGGCCTTAGCAAAATCGTAGAAAATATTCGGTAACTCAATAGGTTTAGCAATAGAAGCCAGGTAAATGGTCGTACGGAAATCCTTACTCTTATCTAATCCTTTTGTGGTCTCTCTTTCTTTTCCATTGAGGTAACCTTCTTTCGAACCTATCAAAACATAGTCGGTCGCGGCTTTCATGATCATTCTGAAAGCTCCGTTTTTGTCAGTCTTGATATCAACAGTTAAACCGTCGCTGCTAACTGATTTAACATTGGCTTCGGCAATAGGCTGATCAGTTTTTTCATCTTTAACAACTCCTAAAAGATTAAACTTGAGCGGAGGCAGATTAAAACTAAAAATATCGTCATCGCCACGGGTAGTGCGGCTGGATGAAAAATATCCCTTTTCAACATCACTTTGAAAAACAATACCAAAATCGTCTCCATTTGAATTTATAGGAGACTCCATATTTTCAATTTTCCAACTGCCATTGGCATTTTGTTTTGCCTTAAAAATATCAAGCCCTCCAATTCCAACGTGACCATTTGATGAAAAATAGAGAGTTCCGTCGCTGTGTACAAACGGGAATACTTCATCACCAGCGGTATTGATATCGGCACCGAGATTTTCGGGTTTACTCCATTCGTCACCTTTATTGGCGCGTGTAACTTTCCAGATATCTTTTCCACCGAACCCACCGGCCATGTCGGACACAAAATAAAGCGTCTGATCGTCGGCTGAGATGGCCGGGTGAGCTATTACAACCGTATCGCCCGAAACTTCAATCATCTTGTCCTTTCCCCAACTATCTCCATCGCGTTCAACATAATAAAGCTGACAGCCGAAAGATTGATTTTTAGCCTTCTTACAACGGGTAAAAAACATTGTATTGAAATCCTTCGATAAAGCAGGTGTACCTTCTTCAAATTCGGTATTAACATTTTCACCTAGCGGAATGGGCTCACTCCATGTACCTTTTCTGTCCATGCGGGTAACATATATATCGGAGAAATTTTGTCCGGTTGCACCATGTTGTGCTGTTCCTGTGGATCCATCACGAGAGGAGGTAAAATACACCGTTCCATAATCGGCCGAAGCATAAACAGGAGCAAAATCATTGGCTTTTGAGTTGAAAAACTTCATATTATCAACCTGATAACCACTTGGATTATCCATCCATTTCATGGCCAGGTCGCACGACTTAATTCCCTGATCAGCTCTTGAATTATCAGAAGAAAGCTCTTTATATTTTTTATATTCTTCTTTGGCTTCTTCATACTTCATATTCATCTTTTTAGCTTCAGCCAGATAGAAATATGCCATAGGATCAGTAACTCCTTTGCCAATAGCTTTTGTATAAAACAATTCGGCCTTTACAGGTTCGTTTGTGAGACGATAACAATCGGCAATTCTGTTTAATATTTCAGCTTTATTATTTTTATCACTGATATTGTTAAATGCAGCTTTATAAAGATCGATAGCAAAAGTATATTCCCCCGCCTTGAAAGCTGCTTCGGCCTTCGATGCTTTATTACTTTGGGAATACCCTTGCGTCGTAATAAAAAATAACCCTAATAAAGAAATAAGAAAAAATTTATTCTTTTCCATGGTAAATTTTTGGTTATATTATTCTGTATTAACATTTTGTTCGTGATCAAAACAAGGTCATCCTTTTTTGTAAAACAAAAGATTAACCTTAAGTTTGATAACACTTTAACAATGAGTAATACTACATTTAAAGCGTAAAAATAGTTATTTTATTTTTCTAATCAATTAAAAAAAATCCCACCTAAAATTGACATTCTGCAAAATAGAATTTATATTTGTTTGTTCATTCATTGAACAAACTTACAAATAAATTATGTACAAATTTGTGATTTTCGATATAGATGGAACTTTAATGGATACTGAAAAAGCCATTCTGTGTGCTTTGCAAAAACTTTTGAAAGAAGAGAGAAACATTAGCTATTCCACCGAAGAATTAACATTTATATTGGGAATTCCTGGGAAAGAAGCATTGCGAATGCTGAAAGTAAGTGATCCGGTTCAGGCACTTGCGAAATGGGACAACTACCTTTCTGAATATTTTTCTTACATCAGCATATTTCCTGAAATCGAAAAGGCCGTAAGATGCCTTCATAATTCCAGTGTAAAAACCGGAATTGTGACATCCAAAACAAGACACGAGTACGAAAAGGATTTCATCCCTTTCGGGTTGAATCAATATTTTCAATATGTGGTATGTGCCAACGATACGTTAAAGCACAAACCCAACCCGGAACCTATCCTAAGATGTATGGAAATGGCCAGGGCGGTGCCAGAAGAGACAATATATATAGGTGATACAATTTACGATTCGCAATGTGCTTCATCGGCCGGAGTTGATTTCGCGCTGGCCCTCTGGGGTACCAAAAACAAAAACATTCCGGCAAATTACAGGTTTTCAAATCCTTTGGAGATTCTGGATCTTATTAACATATGTAATAAACAAACAGTAAAGTGATAACAGGTCTTTTAAGTCTTACAGAAAACAGTCATAAACAGGTACTAAACCTGATTAGGATTTACAGGGAAATTTCGGGTGCTGAGCTGGCCAGGCTTACCAACCTGCGACCTTCTACCGTGCTTTATATTTTGAGAAACCTGGATGAGAAAGGTTTAATAGAGATTAGTGGCACCGGCGAATCGACCACCAAAGGAGGTAAAAAGCCAACTCTATGGAAAATCAAAAGCAACAAAGGATTTGTGATAGGCCTCGAAATTCTTGTTCATAAAATAAGAATTGTACTTGTAGGACTTGAAGGTAACTTTATCGACAAAGGAGAACATATACCAACTGCCAGGATAACCGATAAAAACCTGATAGAAGAACTTACAAAAGCAATTACAGGTACCATCGAGAAAAACCAGATACCATACGAAAATGTCATTGGAGTAGGAATAGCAGTTCCCGGAATGGTTGATAGTAAGAACGGTCACATTCATTATGCTGCTGCACTGGGTGTCGAAAATTTTGCTTTGAAGCTGAAGCTGGAAAGCAAGTTACCACTAAGGTTCACCATTGGAAACGATGCAAACGCCGGAGCCATGGATGTTAAATGGTACACCGAACCTACCCAGAAACTTCCTGCAAACATTGTGTATATAACTTATAACCAGGGAGCAAAAAACCTTGGAGCCGGACTGATTATTAACAACACACTTTATAGCGGAGTTTCCGGTGCTGCCGGTGAAATATTCTATCCACTTCCAAAAATTCCTTCGATAATTGAGAAAGGAATTAAAAAAATGGGAGATGATCACCCTTTGCTTCAGAATTCAAAAATTGAGGATATTAAAATATCGGATGTAATGAATTTTGCCAAAAAAGGATGTCCGCTCTCCACCTTTACCATTGAAGAAATCTGTAAAGTTATTGCTGATGAAATAGCCCGTACTGTGGGTTTCATTAATCCTGACCTGATTGTACTAGGCGGTGATATTACCCTGCAGGAAGATTTATTGCGGAAATATATTATACCGTTTGCACATGAAAAAACCAGCGGATACCTGAAACATGGGTATTATATGCCCGAAATCAGATTCTCACAATTTGGTAAATTCTCGGTTGCGGCAGGAGCAACAGCACTTTTATTAAGCGAATTAATTGAAAATTAAACCACCAATCATATGAATTACAACGTTTGCAGTAAGGTAGAAGATTATTTCAAAACCCTGAACAACGATTTTGAAGAAAGTAGTTCCTTATTCAAAATCCCGGTGATACAGGTAGACAATTATGTTGAACTTGGACAGTTAACCGCTCTGCGTTTTCTCGAGTGGGTATGCCTGAATCCTGGCGGTGTAGTAGCTTTACCCACAGGCAGAACACCCGAATTTTTTATAAAGTGGATGCAATATTATCTCGCAAACTGGGACAAAGAGTTAAAAAATGGTCTGTTGGCAAAAATAGGTTTCGACAGTAAAATGAAGCCCGATTTTAAATCTTTGCATTTCTTTCAACTCGACGAGTTTTTCCCAATAAAGCCGGAGCATGAACGTTCGTTCACTTTCTTTGTAAAGAAATACTACATCGAAGGTTTTGGTTTCGATCCTAAAAAAACTCACCTGATCAATACCCATCATTTTTCAGAAGCTCAAAAAAGAATAGTTGGAGATATTCAGGATATTGACGCTGTTTTCCCTGATGGTATTATTGATTTGAGCCTTCGTATCAAAAAACCTTCCACAGAGCAGGAACTTTTGAAACATAAAACCATCAAACTATTCGATGAATTTTGCGGAAGGTATGAAGACGAGATCCGCAATCTGGGAGGCATTGGCTTCTTCCTGGGAGGTATCGGACCTGACGGACACATTGCTTTTAACGTAAGAGGTTCAAGTCATCACTCACATACCCGTCTTACAAACATAAATTACGAAACACAGGCAGCAGCAGCTTCCGACTTAGGCGGAATTGAAGTGGTGAGAAAAAAAGCCGTAATCACCATGGGGCTGGAAACCATTACCTATAATCCTCAGGCTGTTTCAGTAATTATTGCTGCAGGAGAATCGAAAAGTCAGGTGGTTGCCGATGCCGTTCAAAAAGAGCCCAGTCTGGAATATCCGGCAAGCAGTTTGCATAAACTCCCCAATGCCCGTTTCTTTATCACAAAGAGCGCAAATACGAAGCTACGGTTAAACGACAAAAACATTAAAAAGCTTTATAAAGAAAAAAAATATACTCCCGAATTTATTGAGAAACTCATTGTAAAAGGTGCTGAAGCAAAAAATATTTCACTGATGGAGATCACTAAACTCGATCAGGAAAAAGCCTGCAGCGAAATTGCCGAATGGAAGCTTGCATGTGAACTGAGCGGTAAATCACTGGATGTCCTTGCTGAAGAAACTTATAATAATCTGGTTGAAAAAATTGAAGCCGGTATAAAAATACCTTTAAACCAGCAAATTGTTCACACTGCCCCGCATCACGACGATATTGAACTTGCATATTTCCCGCTTTTACATCACCTGGTTAGGTCGGAGTTCAATAATAACCATTTCTGCTATTGTACAAGCGGGTTTACAGCGGTTACCAATACTTATGTGAACGAATGCCTGAGTTATCTCCTGGGCTTACTCTCTGCCGGAAAACTTAAAAGCCTGATGGAACACGGGAGACTAGCCGATTATAAATATGCGCAGGACGATATAACCGGCTACCTGAACGGAATTGCGGCACAAAAGATTGAGCTTCAGCAATACTATAAATCGACACGACTGGCTCGCCTTTTCATGAATCATATGAAAATAAACGATTTAGGAGCCTTAGAAGCACAGGTTAAGGAACTTCAAAAAATGGTTGTAAGCCTGGAACCCGGTCGCAAAGAACCCGAAATTCTCCACCTGATAAAAGGCTGGCTACGCGAATTCGAAGCCGAACTGGTGTGGGCTCACTTTGGTATCAGTATGGATCATGTTTCACACCTCCGATTACATTTCTATTCGGACGATATTTTCCCATCTTACCCTGATTTTGAGCTTGATGTAATGCCAATCCTGAATATGTTCGAAAGAATCCGTCCTTCCATCATTACTCTTGCTCTCGATCCTGAAGGTAGCGGCCCCGACACTCATTACAAAACTTTAATTGCGCTTTCTGATGCTATCGATAAATATGTAGAAAATCATCCCGAAATGAATATCCGCATCTGGGGATATCGCAATATCTGGTCGCGCTATGAGCCCACAGGTGTGAACAAAATTATTCCTGTTTCACTCAATGCTTTTGCTGTATTGCACAACATGTTTGTAAGCTGTTTTACAAGCCAGAAATCAGCCTCGTTCCCGAGTTTCGAACTCGATGGAACATTCAGCGAATTAGCTCAAAAGATTTGGGTGGATCAACATAATCAATTATTATTACTTTTGGGCAAAGATTATTTTTATAACAGCCCCAATCCCATGTTAAAAAGAGCTTATGGCGCTATTTACCTTAAGGATATGAACTACAAGGAATTTTCGGAACACATCAAGAGCGTTCGGAGATTGTTAAAAGCTAAAGACCAATTAGAAACACGATAAAAAAAATACTATGAAGAAGCAGATTTATTTTGGTATTGACCTGGGAGGAACTACTATTAATGTTGGCCCTGTAACACTCGACGGACAGATTCTGGAAGAAAAAGTTATTAGTACAAATGTTGACCAGGGCCCTGTAAGTGCTATGGAACGAGTAGCGCTGACCATTAACGAGTTACGAAAAAGTCATGCCGCCGATTACGATGCTATAGCTGTAGGTATTGGAGTTCCAGGTATTCTTGATGTTAAGTCTGGAAAGATTCTGGAGGCCTCTAACCTACCGGGTTGGGAGAACTTTCAGATAACCAAAGAACTGGAAAAACGAGTAAACCTCCCTGTATTTCTCGAAAACGATGCCAACCTGGCCGCCTTGGGCGAACAATGGATTGGTGCCGGAGCCGGAAGTAACGATATGTTTATGGTTACACTCGGATCGGGAGTTGGCGGGGCCCTAATCACTGGCGGAAAACTTTTCTCCCTGAACGATGTTTCGGGAGAATTTGGCCATATGATTATCAATTTCGAAGGTCCAAAATGTAGCTGTGGCCGCAATGGCTGTGTGGAAGCTTACTTTAGTAAACATGGATTAAAGAGAATCACAACTGAAAAGTTGCCATCCAATCCGTCCAGTATTTTAAGAGCTTACGAACTCGATAAAATAACTCCTCAAATCATATCTCATGCTGCAATGCAAGGAGATCAACTCTCGATGGAGATTTTCAGAGAAGCATCCAAAGCAATGGGTGTAGCAATTTCTAATATGATCAATCTTACCGGAGTACACAAAATAGTAATAGGCGGTGGTATCGCAAATGCATGGCAGATTTTCTACGAGCCGATGATGGAAGTGATCAATTATATAGTTTTCAAAGCCAATGTCCCTAAGGTGAAGGTTGTTAAGGCCGAACTTGGTGAGAAAGCAGGATTCATAGGTGCAGCACGCTGTGCTATGCAAGGTATAAATCAATAGTTTTTATTTATAATTTAACACTAACTATTTATGCGTAAAAACCTTTTATTACTGGTGTTTACAGGCGCTCTTGCGCTGACTTTCTCCTGCAAGCCCAAACCGGCCCAACAGGAGGCTGCTGTGGCTAATGATAGCGTGAATGTCCTTACACCCCAGGAAGTTGCTGATGGTTGGCAACTGCTCTGGGACGGTAAAACCTTCAATGGTTGGCACACTTTTAACAAAGATTCGGTTATTGGCTGGGAAATTAAGGACGGTTTACTGATTTCGTTAGGTCAGGGCGGCGACTTTGCCAATGACATTGTTACAAATAAAGATTACACAAACTTCGAGTTGAGCATCGACTGGAAACTCTCTCCTGGTGGAAACAGTGGTCTATTCTACTATGCTGTAGAAGGTAAGTACCCTCAGATTTACGCCATTGCTCCGGAATATCAGCTTGTTGACGATCTAGGTTTTCCTGAAAAACTTGAAGACTGGCAGAAAACGGCAGCTCTCTATGGTATGTACCTTGCCGATTCCACCAAAAAGGTTTTGAAACCCATTGGCGAATTCAATACCTCAAAAATTGTTGTGAACAACAAGCATGCGCAGCATTGGCTCAACGGTGTATTGGTAGTTGAATACGATCTTTGGACCGAAGACTGGAACAAGCGTATTAAAGAAGGGAAATGGAAAGAGTTCCCGGATTTTGGAACAGCTAAGACCGGAAAGATTGGTATCCAGGATCATGGACAAAGCAATTCTTTCAGGAATATTAAAATAAAAGTGCTGTAATTATGAACCCGACCGAAGAAAAGAAACCACAAAGACTGGTTTCGCTCGATGCTCTTCGTGGATTCGACATGTTCTGGATAATGGGTGGCGAGAACATTATTCATGCACTTGCCCAGTTAACTCAATGGTCTCTGATGATCTGGCTCGGAACCCAGATGGAACATGTTGAATGGAATGGTTTTGTTTTTTATGACAATATATTTCCGTTATTCCTGTTTATTGCAGGCGTTACCATGCCATTCTCCCTTTCAAGGAGGATAGAAAGAGGCGATTCGAAAGTTAAAATTTACCAGCACATCATCTTCCGCGGAATTCTATTGGTTCTGCTGGGCTTTGTTTATAACGGATTGTTCCGGTTCGATTTCGACACTCAACGATACGCTTCGGTACTTGGCCGGATTGGGTTAGCCTGGATGTTTGCAGCAATAATTTTTGTAAATACAAATACGAAAGGTTTGATCATTTGGCTCGGCTCTATTCTCATTGGGTATTGGGCCATGATGAAACTTATCCCTGTTCCGGGTTACGGCGCCGGGGTATTGACTCAGGAAGGCAGTTTAGCAGGATATATTGACAGAATGCTCCTTCCGGGCCGACTTCATAAGGGAAATCATGATCCAGAAGGAATATTATCAACAATTCCAGCAATGGGGACAGCCATAATGGGCATACTTACCGGAAAATTCCTTACCCAGCCCAAAGAATCGTATTCCCCGATGAAAAAAGGGCTTTATATTCTTGCTGCCGGAATTCTGTCCATAGCTCTTGGTTGGCTCTGGAATCCATTGTTTCCTGTAAATAAAAATCTCTGGTCCAGTTCTTTTGTGTTGGTTGCCGGAGGGTGGAGTCTTGTTTACCTTTCCATTTTTTACATCATCATCGATGTATGGAAATTCCAGAAGTGGGCATTCTTCTTTATTGTGATTGGATTAAACCCGATAACAATTTACCTGGCCCAGGCTGGCATGATCGACTTCGAAAGCACTACCCGTTATTTCTTCGGGGGTTTAATAAAACCGATGCCAGAACTGTGGCAACATTTTATCGGAGCAATGCTTTATGTGGGAGTAAGCTGGTTATTCCTTTACTTCCTGTATAAAAAGAAGATATTTCTTAAAGTCTAACGATTGTAGAGAGAGTGCTTTGTGAAAAGTGCCGGACTCTGAGCCTGTCGAAGCGTAATCTTACTGATTTATGATGAGGTTTCGACAGGCTCAACCTCCGGTTATGGATTATTACACAGCCTCATGACGTGTAAACTAATTGCACTCCATCAGCAGCTTCTCCAGCTTCTCAACCGTTTTATCAATTGTAAACTTATTATTCAGGATTTGCATTGATTTTTCGCCCATTGCTTGTCTTAAATCTTTGTTGTTCAGCAATGTTTCAACCTGTTGGGCAAACATGTCAATATCCGGGAAAGGAACTAAAAATCCGTTTTCATCATTCATCACCAGCTCGGGATTACTGCTGTTGTTGAAGGCAACCACAGGTTTTCCGCAGGCCATGGCTTCGGCAATCACATAACCAAAGCCCTCCCACAGCGATGTAAGAACAAAAACATCCAATTGTTCCATAAATGCTCTGATATCCTTTACAAATCCTAGAAATACAATTCTATCCTGAACAGCAAGCGCTTCGGTATATTTTTGCAGCTCTTCTCTCAAAGCGCCATCGCCAGCTATTAGAATCTTAAATTTATATCCTTTCTTCTTCAAAATGGAGGCAAGATCAATCAAGTATTTCTGTCCTTTTTGATGCACCAAACGGCCCGAATTGCCAATCAGAAACTCTCCGTTTTCGGGAATGTAGATAGGTTGATGACTCGATTTAGCAAATTCGTCCAGATCGATACCGTTATAAATAACCCTTATGCGCGATTGATCAAAGATTCCCGGATTATTCTGGACAATAGTGCGTCGTGTTTCTTCAGAGTTTGCTATGACATACGTTACAAAATGACGGAAAATAAAACGATTAAGAGCGGTGTCCCTGATAGGAATAGCGCTACCACGGCGATAAATTACAGTTTTAATTCCGGCAAGCTTTGCCGCAAGTCCCGCGACTTTCAGGTCGGATGACAGATTTATGATTAGCGTTTTGATTCCTGAACGTTTGAGAAACAGATAGATTTTAAAAACAGTGAAAGGATTTAAAAAGCTCAAATTATTCAATCTAACGGAAAAAGCAGGAATCCCCTTTAACCTGAGCTTTAAAAGAAGAACACTCTGTATATTGGCAACTGCAACTACTTTGTAATTCATCTCTCTTAGCCTGCATGCCATTTCAAAATACCACTTTTCGCCGCCTCCCCAGGTTTTTGTCCCGTTAAAAAAGCAAATATCGCCTGTAATTTTCTTGTTCTCTCTTTGGAGATTCAGCAACTTCTTGTATTTCAGAAAAGTTTCGTATGAAGATATTCTGCAAATGTTAAAGCCGGTTTTACCATCCAGAATTCCAAGTTTGATTATATAATCCCTAAAAAAACGCCAGCCAGGCCTTACCAGTAAACTCCACCAGTACCTTTTCTGACCTTTAAAAAAATGGGACTCAGCAAAAATCCTGGAATACGAGTTTATCTTTTTCATGTGCTGACCAGGACTGGAGTAAGGAAAATGCAACAAGTCGCCCTTCAGATATTTTTTTGAGTAACCTTTTTTCAGAATGAATTTATCGTGAGGATTCATTCCTCCCCATTCACCTTTTCGCTTGTCCCATAACCGAAGTTTTTTAGACGGGTACCAGCTAGTATGCTTGATCCATTTACCAGCATAATTAGTTAGCCGGTTAAAGTAATATCCATCGTGAGTCCAGTTTTCCTTTACTTCGAGTATTGATTCACGAAGCTTTTCCGAAAGTTCTTCATCAGCATCCAAAGAAAGAACATGAAGGTAATTGGTTTTGGAAAGTGCAAAGTTCTTTTGTTCCACATAGCCCAAAAATACCTGCTGAAACACCTGAGCCCCGAAATCGTGCGCTATTTCAATAGTTCTATCGGTCGAGAACGAATCAACAACAATTATTTCATCAGCAATACCTTGCAACGAACGAAGACAACGTTCCAGATTCAGTTCTTCGTTGTAGGTAATAATTACTGCCGATATAGGTGTTCCCATACTATTCCTGATAATAAATTCTTTTAACCCTCCGCGAAATACTGGTAAATACTTCGTAAGGTATAGTTTTCATTTGAGCTGCAATTTCTGTAATTGGATATTCATCTCCAAATACAATTACTTCATCCCCCTCTTCGGCTTTAATTCCTCTTAAGTCTATCATACACATATCCATACATATATTTCCTACTAAAGGGGCAAGTTTGCCGTTTACATAAAACTTTCCGCCGCCATTCCCCAGAATTCTATGAATTCCATCAGCATAACCTATGGGTAGAATGGCAATCTTCATTGTTTCAGTGGCTTTATACTTGCGACCGTATCCAATTGTTTCGTTAGCAGGAATTTCTTTTATCTGGAGAATTACTGTTTTTAGTCTGCTCACCTGACGCAAAGCGCCATTAGCCGAACTTATGCCGTATAATCCAATTCCAAGCCTTACCATATCGTATTGAGCTGACGTAAATCGCTCAATTCCAGCCGAGTTTAAAACATGGCGAAATATCTTGTATGAAAATGCATTTACAATTTTGGAACTGTTTTTCTCGAAAATGGCAATCTGTTCTTGTGTAAAATAATCGAGCGCTTCTTCGTCGCTACCTGCCAAATGAGAGAAAACACTGGCTATTTTCAGGGTTTGTTGCGATTGAAGTTTCTCTATCAGCAAATCGGTTTCATGCTCCAGAAATCCAAGCCTGTGCATTCCCGTATCCAACTTGACATGCACCGGAAAGTCGGTTACACCCTCAGTCTCTGCTTCTTTTAAAAATTCCTTTAAAACCTTGAATGAATAAATTTCGGGCTCCAGCTTATAGCGGATAATTTGCTGAAAGCTATGACCTTCAGGATTCATAACCATAATGGGCATCGTAATTCCTGCTTCGCGAAGTGCTACTCCTTCGTCGGCAAAAGCAACTGCCAGGTAATCGACTCTGTGAAACTGCAGTAAGTTAGCAATCTCGTGACTTCCGCTGCCATAAGAAAAAGCTTTAACCATTGCAACCAGCTTTGTGTCGGGTTTAAGCAGCGAGCGGAAATAATTCAGGTTGTGAATCATTGCATTGAGATTGATCTCAAGTACCGTTTCGTGAACCTTTTCCTCGAGGGCAGTTACAATTTTTTCGAATCCGAAAGACCGGGAGCCTTTAATCAGAATTGCCTGATTGATAAACATTCCCTTCCTGATCCGGAAAATAAATGAACTGGTATCAGGATAGAACTCACTCGCAGTATCGAACAGATGTTTGAACCTGCTTATCTCGGGGCCTATACCAATAAAATGATTAATATTTTTGTTTTTAACCAGCGAGGCTACCTCCTTGTAAAGAAGTTCGCCCGATTGTCCGCTCTGTAGAATATCTGATAAAATTACAGTTTTCTCTTTATGCTGTCGCTGATTAACAAGAAAATCCAATGCTATGGATAACGAACCTAGATCGGAATTATAACTATCGTTAATAAGAGTACATTGATTTACGCCCTGTTTTAACTCAAGCCGCATAGCCACCGGAGCGAGATTCTTTATTTTCGTGGCTATAAAATCACTTGAATATCCAAGATAAAACAACAGAGTAACTACATGAAAAGCATTTTCAATTGAAGCATCGTCGATAAAAGGAATGGTTATGCGGCCTTGTTCGTTTTTAAAAAAATATGTGACCTGGGTTTGGGTTTGCTGTTTTTCAATATTTAGAATTTGTAGATATGCAGGCTTTTTAAACGACCATGAGTATCTTTCCAAATGGCTGTATTCTCCTGAACAGGCAAAGCTATCGATAATTGGGTGATCGGCACAATAAATTAATGCCTGGCAATTTTTAAAAAGCATCATCTTTTCGACAGCTTTTTCTTCAAAACCCGCGAAATTCTCCTGATGAGGTTCTCCTAAATGAGTGAATATTCCAATGGTAGGCTGGATAATTCTCTCGAGCTTTTCCATCTCACCGGGCTTAGAAATCCCTGCTTCGAGTATTGCCAGTTGATGCTGAGGTTCTATGAGCCATGCAGAAAGGGGAACTCCAACCTGAGAATTGAAACTTCGGGGACTTCGAATTACATTCAACGAAGTATGCAAACTCTGGTATATCCATTCTTTTACTATAGTTTTTCCGTTACTTCCGGTAATTCCGACCACCGGAATATCGAACTTTTTGCGATGAAAAGCAGCAAGTTTGTGAAATGCTGCGATAGTATTCTCAACTATAAGATATGAGGCTTCCTCTTCAAAATTTTGAACTGAGCTATCTACAAGAAAACAACGTACTCCTTTTTGATAAAGATCGGCAACAAAAGCATTTCCATTGTGCCGCTCACCTTTTATAGCAATAAACATCGACGATTCGGGCGATGTAAGTGTGCGACTGTCGATAACAATATCCCGGATCAGAAAGTCCCTGGAACCAATTAATCTGGCTTTAATAACCGATGCAATTTCGTGGGCTTTATATTGCATTTTATTTACTTAAGGCTTTATTATAACAATTTCTGCAAAGAGGTTCATAATCATTTTGGGAACCCAGAACCACCAGTTTCGAACTTTCTGAAGTACGAAAAGAATAATGGGCAAGATTTCCACATCGGGAACAAATAGCGTGAACTTTGGTCACATATTCGGCCACAGCCATTAACGAGGGAATAGGGCCAAAAGGAACACCTTTGTAATCGATATCCAGTCCTGCAACAATCACCCGCACACCCTGGTTTGCAAGTTTTGTGCAAACATCGGTTAGTCCAGGATCAAAAAACTGGGCTTCGTCTATTCCAACAACATCAACACCTCCAGTAAGAAGTAGTATATTAGCTGAAACATCCACCGGAGTTGACGGGAAAGAATTCATGTCGTGCGAAACAACTTCCTGAAACGAATACCGGTTATCGATTCGAGGTTTAAAAATCTCAACTTTCTGTTTGGCAATAACCGCCCTGCGCAGCCGTCGTAACAATTCTTCTGTTTTTCCCGAAAACATCGAACCGGTAATTACTTCAATCCATCCTCTTTGTTCAGGATTCGTGGCATTTTCAGGAAACATTACAGTACCAAAAAGATTATTATTAATTTTACAAAGTTAACTAAAAGGATAAATGATCGTTTGTTCTTCAGAAAACTGATGTTTAATTTCTGGTTTTGGGTTCTAAATTAAAGCTTAATTTCTGAAACTCAACATCCGAAAGATAAAATATCAGGTTCGGTTATGACGTTCTATCATTCCTATAAATATAAAAATATTGCATGATGAATCAAAAAAATATTTTGAGCAGCATTATTGAAGAAATATATCAACTCGAAAGTTATGTGCAGGGATGGCGCGATATGGAAAATGTTCCGGCTATTGAGAAAGATTTGGTTCAACGTAAGTTGCAGCAGATTTACGATCATGTAAAACGATTAAACACTGAAGTTACTCCTGTTACAGAAGAGAAACCTTTTACAATTAATGAAGTTACTCCCATTGTTATCCAGGAGCCTGAAATTACAGTTCCCGGCCCTGTTCATGAAATTACATTTGACAAAACAATTGAACTAATTGAAGAACCCAAACCCATTATTCAGGAAATTCCTGTAAAAACTGAGCCTGTAAAACAGGTGATAGAAGTGACCGTTTCGAAAACAAAAGTTGAAACCGAGAAATTTGAAAAACCAAAAGAACCGGTAAAAGAAATTTTAGCCGAAAAACTCACCCAAACTCACAAGGTAATTAACGAAACAGTTAAAACCCGCACTGTTATTGATGTTTCGTCGAAGCTCAAGTCGGCTCCCATACCCAGTATTCAATCGGCTATTAACCTGAATGATAAGTTTGTATTTATCCGCGAGTTATTTAAAAACAACAACTTGCTGTACAATCAAACAATTGAACGCTTGAACAGTGCTCCAAACTATGAAGAAGCTATTTCTATAGTAGAAAAAGAATTTGCCTGGGACATGAGCGATCCCCTGGTTAACAAACTGGTTGAACTTATAAAAAGAAAGCACAATGCGTAATATCTTTCTCTACCTGACTCTTATCACCCTTTCGGCACATATAAATGCTCAGGACCTCGACTTCGTAAAATCAAATATCAAAAAACTTTCCTCGCCCGAATTTCATGGAAGAGGATACGTTAATAAAGGCGATATTCTCAGTTCCGAATACCTGAGTAAACAATTCGAGACCTTTGGATTAAAGCCATTCGGAAAAGATTATTATCAATATTACCAGTTCGATGTAAATACCTTCCCAAAAAAAATGGAAGTTGTTATTGACGGAAAAAAGCTTGAGCCGACTCGCGATTTTTATGTCAATCCTGCTTCCATAGGTGTAAAAGGTAATTTCAGGATCGAACATTTTGGCTTAAACGAAGTAAACAAGGATACTACATTCTTAAAAGCCTTTTTTACCGCCGACCATTCGAACAGTTTTATATTGCTCGATACCCTTGGTTGGGGTAAGAATGAATTCCGAAAGGGTATGCGTGATGCCATTTCGGGAAATCTTATGAGAGCAAAAGGTGTAATAGAATTGGCCGATACAGGTATGATTTTTTCCATACGAACTTTTGCTAATAAATACACAAAGTTTACGGTGCGACGCAAATCTTTGCCTGCCAATGTATCTGAAATTAAGGTGAAAGTCGATCAAAAACTTATTAAGCACAACGCCCGTAATGTAATTGGCTATTTACCGGGAAAAAGCGATACGTTTATTGTATTTACAGCACATTACGATCATTTGGGACGAATGGGAAAAACCCATTATTTCCCTGGCGCAAACGACAATGCAAGTGGTACATCAATGGTGCTGGATCTTATAAGGGAACTCTCGAAAAAACCGAATCGTCACTATTCTTATGCATTTATGCTATTTAGTGGCGAAGAAGCTGGTTTGCTCGGCTCACAGCATTATGTGGCCAATCCTCTTTTCCCTTTATCGAGAATTAAGCAGGTTCTAAATTTCGATATGGTAGCAACCGGCTCGGGGGGCGTAAACATTTTTAACGGATCGGTACATAAAAAAGAGTTTGCATTGCTCGATACCATTAATAAAGTAAATAATTTCGGCCTCGAATTAAAGATGAAAAGCACTTCCAGGGGAAGCGATCATTATCCATTTCATCAGAAAGGTATTCCGGCACTATTTATCCTGACCGATGGCAAAGAAGTTGGTTACCATGTACCTGAAGACAGGCTTGAAAAACTGCCATTCAACGCCTACGAAAAATTGTACAAAATCATTTATCAATATATAGAAGCCAAAGAAAATGGGGAAATTATATATAGTCCCAACACCAATAGGTAATCTGGAAGATATTACTCTGCGAGCATTGCGTATTCTTAAAGAGGTTGATTTAATATTGGCTGAAGACACACGCACATCGGGCTTCTTGCTGAAGCATTTCGAGATAGATAAGAAACTGGCTTCGTTTCATAAATTTAACGAGCATAAAAGCCTGCAAGCTATTATTTCGCGGTTAAACGCAGGCGAAAACATAGCTCTGATTTCGGATGCTGGCACTCCGTCCATTTCCGACCCGGGTTTTTTAATTGTGCGCGAATGCGTTAACCAGGACATTGAGGTAGAATGTTTGCCGGGTGCAACAGCCTTTGTTCCTGCACTGGTAACAAGTGGCCTTCCTTCCGACCGCTTTATTTTCGAAGGATTTCTTCCTCAGAAAAAAGGACGTCAGAAAAAAATGATAGAGCTGGCAAACGAGGACAGAACAATAATCTTTTATGAATCACCATATCGGCTGGTAAAAGCTTTGGAAGAAATTCAGCAGTATTTTGGATCGGAAAGGAAAGTTTCGGTATCGCGCGAAATAAGCAAGCTGCACGAAGAGACAGTTCGGGGAACCGTTGCCGAAGTGCTGGGGCATTTCAAATCCAGACCACCCAAAGGCGAAATTGTGATTGTGGTGGAAGGGAAAAATTCTAAGACCATCAGGGAAGAGGAGGAATAAGGCAATTTTATTCCAGCAACTTCTCTATCTCGCAACTCACCCACCATCCGGGTTCTTTTACCTTATCGAAAGTCAACCAGCATTTCGGAGTGTACGATGAGTTAATTTGCCAGTATCCGTTTTTATGCTTTTTATTCCTGAGTAAGGTTTTGGCGTCGTCACAACGGGAATCAGTAAGCAGGTTATTATCCTTCATCAACCTGAGTAGTTCAATAACATTGGTTTTATATGAGAAAGGATAGGTAATCTTTTCTATGTCGCTGGTAATCGGCTTCCCGTTGGATTGTCGTTTATAAAGATTATGACCGAGAATATAATTCAATCCTGTTCTGAGTTTATTCTCAAGCGTTTCGTTACTTTTGTAATAGGGTTGTATTCTATAGTCGCTCAGGGCTATCATGCTTTTCACCACACCAATATAACAGGGGGTCGATTTAAGACAACCGCCATATTTTAGCGCTCTGTTTCCCGGCCAAATATTTGGTGTACCTCTTTCAACATTCTGGTATTTCAGAATCCATTCAATTCCCTTCTGTATTCTTTCAATAACAGGATAATGCATCCGAATGAGTACACTCGTTGCCATTGCATTGTAGCACGAAAGCATATCGTCGCCTTTGCCTGTTATTGAAAAACCGTCGGAACAACTGCCCAATTCGACAAATTTATCGAGCCAGCTCCGCACCTTGGGGAGTTGATGGGCAAAGGGGATTTCGGCAATTTCGGTAAGTCGGTTCAACAGGTTAAGCATGTCGAAATCGAAATCGGTTAAAAGCTCCCTGACAAGATCCGACATTTCCAAAAATGGTTGAGCCTGTTGATATCCGTTAATTTCTCCGGCATCATATTTCTTTTTAAGGATAAGTGCTTTGTCCATTTTTTGCTAATTTTTCATTTTAATATGGATTATCTCCAGAATGTATTCGCATTGGCCTGCAGTTTTTACCTCCAGTTGGATGGTTCTTCCTTCGGCAAATTTCTTGGCAGCAACCAATTCTTCTTTTTTAGAATCGGGAAAATTGCCCTCAAGTATATTATTTGCAGCTTTATCGCCAAAGGTAAAAGCAACCTTGAAAAACCCCTGCAGAGGAATTACAAAAAGAACATTTCTCTTTTTTGAAAACAATTTCAGTATCCATCCAGATTTCGCGCCATAATGTTTCCACTCAGGGGTAAGATCACCAAATTTATTTTGAATTTCTGATTGTATCAGATTTAGATACTGGATGGATTCGCCAAGTTCATAGACAAGCATTTTGTTGTCGGGGACAACCATTTTACTGTCGAACACACTTACTGACATAAGGATAATTTAAATTTGTTTGACCAAATATAAATTACCAAAGTGACAACCTTATGTCAACTGATGAAAAAATAATTCAGGTCGATAGCCGATATTTGTTATGAGCAAATGCACACTAAAAGGCTGTTAAATTTTACTGAGGTCAGACGTCTGTGGTCCTTTTTATTTATCCAGCGTTAGTGTATGCATATAATCCAGCCTTTTGATTCTCATTGGGTATTGATGGGAAGGATCGGGCAGAAAGTTTCTGTTTGGAAAATTACCATTCGGGATCATAACGGGCATATTATCAACAGGCGAATCAATTATGTAGCCTTCCATTCCAAGGCGATCATGCAAGGCAAACTTTAACATCTGATCTTTTCTTTCTGCAGGATTCTTTAAAACATTGTTTAAATCCAGGTTCCCTTTAAAAGCCAGGTAATTACTATCAATGGTACCCATTAGTTTTTTATAGGAAAATGCCCTGGCAATTGAATCGAGAGACTGAGCATAACTTGTTCCTATAACAAAACTTATGAAAACGGATATTGCAAGGATTCTCTTCATCACTCTATATTTTGGATTAGGTGTAAATTTATGTAATTTCACAACAGGTGTCCAGTTTTTTAACATTTATCTGTATGTTTATGACAAATTACAAGTTTCATCAGAATTGGTTCCTGATTTTCCATAAACTTAACAGGTTCGGCAATGTCGCGGTATTCGGTTAATCCAACACCAGAAAATTCCTTTTCCACAGCCTTATTATCATAAAAGTAAACTTCCAGTCCTTTCGATATTCTGAACCGGTTTTCACTAAGCTTTTTCCCTGAGCCATATAAACTCATATCTGTTGACGCTACTGTAAATATCATGATTCCTCCAAATTTCAACTGATTATAACAGTTTATGAGGAAATTTTTCCGCTCTGCTTTGTTTAGCAAATGAATAAGAGCATAGCAGAAAATGCCATCGTATAAATCGTTATCGAAAGGCATTTGAGTTACAGATCCGCAATACATTTTAAAAGAAAGTCCGCTTTCTCTGGCCAACTGAATTGCCGATACGGAGATTTCGATACCTGTTACTTCAAAGCCATTGTCGCGGAAAATCCTGGCATTTCGACCATAGCCCATACCAGGAATAAGAATTCTATGTAAACCGGCATCCTGAAATATCTTAAGGACTATTAGAGCAGAATCAGCCGGCTCAAACTTCCACATAACTCCTTCGCTCTTAAAGCGCGATTCCCAATATTCCATTTCTTAGTTTATTCCCCTCCTAAGATATCCTGAATGGTTTTGGCTTTTTTAATATGCCCTATCCATTGGGTTGTATCCTCGGCCTTTTTACTTACCTGCTTATGAACAAAACTTCGCACCTGCTCAATATCCATTTTTTCGTCGGTCTTATAAAACAACAAGGTAACGCGGTAAACATCGGGTAAAAAATGAAAAGTTTTTCTCCACCAGCTTGTTGGTAACCGTTTATCTACAATTTTATAGATATTCCCTTCGGAATCGACAAACTTATGATTTAGGTAAAATTCATTCAGAATGTGCTCATTGCTGGTATACACATAAGGATCCATAAGAATATAAAGTGTATAATCCTCTTTAGGATTCCACTCAGTGGAGACATGGGCTATCGGGAATCTCATTGTAAATGCATTTAACGTTTCCCGAAAGATAATAATAAATGGCTTTCCTATAATTAGGAGTCCAATGTTTTAAATGTTTACTGTTGAAATTTATTGAAGCGCAGAATTCCTGGAAGAACGCATATCCTCTAAAATCAAACGGATAAACATAGAGTGATCTGTTTTTACTTTCTCTAAGTAAAAATTGGCTATTTTTTCTTTAGATAAGTACTTGTAGCACAACCCAACATAGGCATTTAGCTCAGTATCATCGGGGTTCTGATCCAACAAATAGCTAAACAGTAACAAAGACTCCTTGTAATTGGCCTCAATAAATGTCGACTTTGCTTTCCAATAAATTTTCGAATTATAATCATTGGAACCATTTCCGGGTTTTGCTTCTAAACCTGAAGCAAACAAAAAAACTGTAACAAAGACAAATATTAATTTTTTCATAGTTTGATGTTTGCCCATTTTTACTTCCAAAATATTCCAAGGTTGGAATAATTCCATTAATGACCATTTAATTCTGATTAAATTTTAAGTTGCATTAAATCAGATAAATACTCTATAAACTAACGTAGTAAAATGTTTGCGGCAGCAGTAACGATTAAATGCTGGCGACAACCATGTGAATAAGGATGCGTGAAAAGTTAATTAGCTGTCAGATTTCTTCTGCTAAATATGCCAAATCAGTTGATATTCATAATAAAACTGAGCATTTTAAGCCAATGTTTAGCATGGAAACCTAAGTTTTTTGAACCTTTCCACACAACCTTATTCAATAAAGTTTTTCACCTCTAAGCAATAGCCTTCGATATTGATGAGAAGCAGCTCAACAGGCATGAGAAATTCCAGTTTTTCAAAATAATATCCTGTTACCGGTCACTCTTTTCGCTTGGCTGCATTTGGTCATCCATGTAGGCAGTTACTGCGGTATCGGGCATAATATTGCTTCCGGCAACCATGGCTTTATTTTTGAAACCCGATATAGCCTTGTCCTTACCTGCCATCAGCGCATCATACCCATCTTTGGCGACTTCAGCCGGATCGGACTGATTTTGTTCTTTTACCATTTTAACATCTTCCATATCGGCTTTGCGGAAGAAATCGGTATCAGTAACTCCGGGTAACAATGCTGTTATAACTACATTGGTATCCTTGCACTCGCGTCGAACACCTTCCGAAAATGAAGTAACGAACGACTTTGTTGCATGATAAACCGATTGCAGCGGAGCCGGCATATTCCCTCCAATGGACGAAACGTTGAGGATTTTCCCGTCGTTGCGGGCAATCATATCTCGGAGGAAACATTTGGTTAACACCACATAGGCGACAATATTAAGATTGATGATATCCAGCTCCCGGTTAATATCGGTATCGATAAATAAACCATACTGACCCTGCCCGGCATTATTTACCAGCACATCCACCTGAATTCCTCTTGAGATAACCTCGTTATATACTTCAAAAGGAGCTTCGCGCTGCATCAAATCCTTTTGAATGGTATATACCTCAACACCATAAACATTCTGAAACTCTTCGGCAGTTGCATTCAGCTCCTGCTGATCGCGGGCTACAATTACCAGATTATAACGATCTTTCGCAAATAACCTTGCCAGTTCGTAACCTATTCCACTTGTACCCCCTGTAATTAGGGCATATTTTTGAGTGTTATTCATAACCTGCAGTTTTAAATTTTATAAAGGAACGGCTATATCCCAGGTTTGTTCGCAGAATATCAATGGAAAAGCATTTGTAACACAACTTATAAGCAAAGAAATTTTTTGAAGGAGTTTCCAAAAAAAAATCTACCGGTCCATCCAATCTTTGAAATCGCCCACCCGCTCACGGCTAACAAT
This sequence comes from Bacteroidota bacterium, assembly GCA_023429135.1. Lineage (GTDB taxonomy): Bacteria > Bacteroidota > Bacteroidia > Bacteroidales > JAAUTT01 > JAAUTT01. Next base: position 51,407 of record JAEYWD010000118.1, read on the forward strand.
AATTTCTTCCTCAGCAAAACCTTCAACTACAATTTTCAAGCGACTCGACGAATAAGCAACAACATCGCGTATGAAATGGAAATTCACAATAAAATTCCGGTTTACCCGGAAGAATCTACGCCCATCAATCATCGTTTCGATTTTATCGAGCGAGTAATCTACCGGATAATTCTTTCCTTTACAGGTAGAAATAAAATTACACCTCTCTTTGATGTAAAAGCATGTTATATCGTCGGTTTGAATTGATTTGAAATGCTCCCCGATTTTTATCAAAAACCGCTCTTTTGTTGAGGGTTGAAGCTGATTCATCAAATTTTCAATTCTTAAAAAATAATCAGGTCGTGCAAATACTTCTTTGTATTTGATGATTGCAACCTTGAGATCGTCCTCAGTCAGCGGTTTCAGCAGATAATCGATGCTGTTCACCTTAAAAGCCCGCAAGGCATAATCGTTATAAGCCGTAGTGAATATCACAGGAGTTTTTAATGTAACCTTCTCAAAAATCTCGAAGCAAATACCGTCTTCAAGCTGAATATCCATAAAAATCAAACCTGGATGAGGGTTTATGAGCAGCCAGTTAACTGACTGCTCAACCGATGGTAAAATGGCCGCAACTTCATAGTCGCTCTCTATCACCCTAAGCAAACGCAAAAGCTTTTGGGCTGCAGGTTGCTCATCTTCAATAATTACTACTTTCATTAGTTTTTGATTATCGGAATTCGTACTGTAAAACGCTCATTTTCTTCACTGATAACCAAACTTCTTCCACAAATAAGCTTTACCCGCTCATTAAGGTTGCCAAGGCCCTTTTGTGTAGAACTCTCCAAAATGTTTTTCCGCTGAATATTGTTCGACACCACCACAAAATCGTCAGTCAGGGAAATTGTGATCATTAACGGTCTTTCAATCGAGCGGGAATTATGCTTAAGCGCATTTTCGATCAACACCTGCAACGAAACGGGTATGATTTTGTAATTTTCAATGTTTGAAAGTTGGATCTCAAGCGAAATTTTATTGTCGTCGCGTACTTTCTGAAGCTCAAAATAGTCGGATATGAAGGAAATTTCCTTATCGAGCGTAATCAAATCGACGTCTTCATTATCCAGAATATACCGGTAAATATCCGAAAGCTTCTGAACGTAGAAATCAGCTTTTTTTACATCAGAATAAATTAACTCAGAAAGTGTGTTCAGACTGTTAAAAAGAAAATGAGGATTTACCTGCGATTTCAATAATTTATATTTGTATTGAAAATTTTCTTCGAGCAGTTTGATTTCGTTCCGACTGGCCTTCCCCCATAGAATAAAGAAGAAAAGAACAGAAAATATGAATAAGGGTACTTTCAAACTTCTGTTTGCAAATGCAAGGTCGTTTGCAATAACATTCGGGATAAATTGTGAAAGGTCCAATCCCTTTGCCACATACCATACAAATACGCCAACAGTTACCGATAGATTGGCAATTACAACAATAAGAACCAAAAAAATTACAAATCCAGGAAGAATTTTTCTCCGTAACTCCTGAGGTTTTAAAGTATCGGCCTTTTTTAACAGGAATAGCGCCAAATGTCCAATCACAACAGACATTAGGAAAATGACGGCTGTATTTAATATTGTTTCGGGAATAAAAGCTTTCCCGTTAAATCTGTACATATTATTAGCTGCAATTATCAGACTTACAACTAGAATTCCTCCATAATATACAATCCCGAACAAGGTTTTATTCTTCGGCTTCATGGCTTTACTTTTTCGAAATTAACCACTCGTTGCAAATCTATTAATTGTTCCTGCGGAAAGTTATCGCTTTTCAGTTTAAAAACCACATCTTCGTACATAATTGCATATTCAACCTGCTTATCTTTCAGCGAAATCCACATCTCACCCCAATACAGCGACCGTCCTTTCAGTTTGGTTGTGGCATTGTTAATTTCCAGAGGATTGTAAAGCGATTGGAACTGCACCACAGCGCATATTTCGTTGTTATATTCAGCAATACTGCTCCAGGTAAGTTTCTGGTAACGACTGCTAAAAGTTACCCAATTTTCAAATTTTATATCACTATTCGTCAGTACCTTAGGAATGAACTCCTTTTTATATCGCATACTATCGAATACATACCAGGCGAGCCCTTTCATCTGAATGGCATCCGATACCAGCCAACGAGCAATATCAATATGCTCTGCCGGTAATTTTTTATAGAAATCCACACGAAGAAAATCCATGTTAACACCTTTATAGGTAAAATAATCAAAGCCAGGCAACTCTTTTCCATCGAATTCCTTTTGATTGAAATCGGTGGCAAAATCGAGCCTAACATTGTTCCAACGTACGCTATCGCCGGGTAGGTCGACTGTAAAAAGTGCTTTAACTGTGTTGCAATTAAATTTATTACCGTTAATCGCATCGAGATTCTGCCACTTCAGTGTAACATTGTAATTCTGAATTTCGGGCTTGTAATTGATAGACGAGGGCTGTAAAGATAGCAGCTCGTTAACATTCCTGCTTTGATTGAATGCAGGACCAGGAAAAAGGACCAGAAAAAGAATAACCAGATTTTTCATTTGCTTAAAGTTTAAAATGATGCATCAAAGTAAGATGTTGGTTTGCGCAGGAGCAATTTAATGTTGCAGAGTGGTTGTTTAATGATGCAGAACGGTAATTTTATTGATTCTTTTGGTATTGCCTCACACCTACCCTCTTCAACCCACAACATAATTTCATATCTTGCAACCTTATTAATTATTCAAGTAATGAAATATTACCTTATTGCCGGCGAAGCCTCCGGCGATTTACACGGCTCCAACCTGATGCGTGGTTTAAAACTTGTCGATTCCAATGCTCAATTCCGCTACTTTGGTGGTGATTTTATGCAGGAACAAGGTGGCGAGCTTGTGATGCACTATAAACATGGAGCCTTTATGGGAATTTGGGAGGTGATAAAAAACCTCGGCACCATTTCAAAAAATATGAAACTCTGCAAGAACGACATAGCACAATGGCGGCCCGATGTTGTTATTTTAATCGATTATGCAGGATTTAACCTTAAGATAGCACAATTTGCAAAAACATTGAACATTCCCGTTTTCTACTATATCTCTCCAAAAGTTTGGGTATGGAAGGAATCAAGGGTCAAAACGATCAAAAAGTTTGTAGACCGCATGTTTGTTATTTTTCCCTTTGAAGTCGATTTTTATAAAAAGCACAATTACGAGGCATTCTTTGCCGGCAATCCGCTGATTGATGCCATTGAAGAAAAGCTTCCTACCCTGCCCGATAGCACTATTTTCCGAAATCAGAACCAATTATCAGATAAGCCAATAATAGCTCTCGTTCCCGGTAGCCGTCGTCAGGAAATCGAACTTATTCTACCCGAAATGCTGAAAGCCGCTGAAAGCTTCCCTCAATATCAGGTGATTATTGCTGGAGCACCATCCATGAGCATGGAGAATTACAATAAAATTCTGGGAGACAAAAATATTCCGGTACTGTTCGGTCAAACGTATTCTATTCTCCGCAACGCCAGGGCAGCAGTAGTAACATCGGGAACTGCAACGCTCGAAACAGCAGTTTTAAATGTTCCCCAGGTGGTGTGTTACAAAACCAGTACTATTACATTCGAGATAGGTCGGCATTTTGTTAAGGTGAAATTCTTTTCGTTGGTTAATATCATTATGGATAAGGAAGTAGTAAAGGAGCTTCTTCAGTTCAATTTACCTCAGAATATCTCCACAGAACTGGATAAGCTTTTACATGATGAAAAATACCGTAATAAGATGTTCGACAACTATAAGCTTTTACGCGAAAAATGCGGCGGGTCAGGAGCTTCGAAGCGAGTGGCAGACAAGATGATAAAAGAGCTAACCAATATGAAAAACAACATACTCACTTAGATTTGAGAAGCACCCTCTGCATAATATTGGTATTGTTTTCATTTGAAATTACAGCTCAAATACGGGTAAGTACCTTCAACAGCCTCCCTGTAAAAACGCTGATTATTTCATCATATACAGGAGATTACCTTATTGGTTGTGAAGAGGAAACTGTTGCCTTATTTACACGGGGGAAAATTTTCTACATTTCTCTATACGATAAAAGTCTTTTATTATCCGATGAAAATGGCCTACTTGGTTGTTTCGAAGAATTAATCATTACTCCAAAGAATGACACCGCAAGGCTCAGGATTGCTCCCATAGAGCCAAAAGCAAGTGCACGAAATTACTTTGGCAACATACATTTGAAAATTGAATATGGCAGAATTATAATTTTGAACGAAATTAATAATGAACAATATATTGCAGGTGTTGTGGAAGCAGAGAGCGGTATAAACGCTCAATCGGAGTTTTACAAGGCACAGGCTTTACTTTGCCGGACTTATATGTACAGCCACATGAACCGTCACGAAACAGAAGGCTTTAACCTTTGCGACGAGGTGCACTGTCAGGCTTATAAAGGCTGTACTCCATTTACCGGATACATATTGAAGTCGACTATTAAAACAGCAGGAAATGTTATTGTGGATGAAACCAACAATCCTATTACCGCTGCTTTTCATGCAAATTGCGGGGGAGAAACGGAATCGGCAATGAATATTTGGTTAAAACAGGAAAATTATCTTGTTCCGGTTAAAGATCCTCATTGCCAGAATATGCCCAACTCTAACTGGGAAGTAAAGATACCCTTGCACGAGTGGAAAAAATATCTGAATAATCATAATTTTAAAACACAAGGAATTCCGGTTTCTTCATTTGAAATTAAAAATAAAAGCAGGCTTAACTATTACCGGAATAACAAAGACTCCATACTTACAAAACAAATACGTGCAGATTGGAATTTAAAATCGTCGTACTTTCAGATATACATAAAAAATAATACTGTTCATATCAAGGGCCAAGGATATGGGCACGGCGTGGGATTATGCCAGGATGGAGCTATGAATATGGCAAAAAAAGGATTAACCTATACAGATATAATCAACTTCTATTTTAAAAATGTAAAAATTACCGATGTCAAATAATCCATAATTAAAGCACGCGATCGCATGTCTCGAGCAAATTATTAATGAAATAGCCCTTCTTGGAGATGTACGAAGTAGCACCTTTTTTATAATATTCTTCAATTAAAGTTTCATTATTCTGACCCGACAAAATAATAACAGGCACCGATTTTTCTCTTTTCCTGATTTCAACCAGAGCTTCCAAACCAGTCATAACGGGTTTATCGTCCGAAATAAAGTGATGATCAAGAATTATTACATCAGGTTTTTTTTCAAGATTTTGAAGACAATCTTCACTATTTTTAAAAACATTAACTTCAACTCCCTCCTTGCTGCAGATGGTATATTCCAGCAAGTTTTGAATTAACCTGTCATCGTCTACCACAAATATCAACCTGCTTTTCATAATACACCCTACCTTTCTGAGATAAGTTTACCATGTATACGGCAAACACAATAAAATTGTTTGATATAAAAATTTCATCTAACATTCATTCAAAATCCAATTGATTGACAGCGGATTAAAAATAATTTGCAGATATATGGAGAAGGTGCAAAAACCTTGCCCTGATTATAGATTATAACTTATTTTAACATTTTATTAAGAAAAGATTTCTGCCGTCCTGAATATCAATAATTATAAAGTACTCATGTACAATATTTTATAATATGAAACCCAAAAGAGTTTTGCTGCAGAATAAAAACATCAGCAACACAAACTCTTCTTTTGTCGAAAAACTTAATTTAAAGCTCCTTTAATTCTATCCTCGAAAGCTGAGAGCGCAGCTTTAGCTCCTTCTCCCATGGCAATCACTATTTGTTTATATGGAACGGTGGATACATCCCCTGCTGCGTAAATTCCGGCCTTTCCTGTACGACAATGTGCATCGATAAGGATCTCACCAGTACGGTTAATGGTTACAAGGTTGCGGAACGCCTGACTATTAGCTGTTAATCCTATCTGCACAAACACACCATCCGTACTCAGTAACTGGGTGTTTCCTGATTCCCGATCTCGATAAACAAGACCGGTAACTTTTGTTCCGTCTCCTTCCACACTTAATGTTTCGGCACTGGTAATTACTTTTACATTGGATAAAGTTTTAAGTTTGCTTTGAAGAATCTGATCTCCTTTAAGCTCGTTCATAAATTCGAGTATCGTTACATCCGATGCAATTGAAGAGAGGTCTATTGCTGCTTCAAGACCCGAGTTTCCACCACCTACAACAACTACCCGCTTACCCTTATAGAAAGGACCATCGCAATGAGTACAAAAGGCAACTCCTGAGCCAATATAATTATTTTCGCCAGGTACGTTTAATCTTCGCCAACTTGCACCTGTTGCTATAATCAGGGCTGGAGCTTTCAGGGTTTCTCCCATAGATGTCTGCACTTCTTTTAAGCCTTCCTGCATGTCAACCTGTTCTATTTTGCGGTTTTCATAAATATCTACCTGGTAATCGGCCAAATGGTGTTTCAAATTGGCCGTAAGATGACTTCCTGTGGTCTGCGAAACAGAAATCATATTTTCGATTCCAAGGGTCTCGGTAAGCTGACCACCCACTTTTTCGGCGATTAGTGCCACAGAGAATCCTTTCCGCGCGGAATAAATTGCCGAGGAAATTCCTGCAGGCCCGCCGCCAGCAACAATTACATCATACTCTTTATTAGAAACTTGCACAACTTCAGACTCCGAACCCACCAGTTCTTCCAGTTTCGCAAGCAATTCGCCAAGAGACGATCGGCCAACATGCAACAACTTTCCATTTGCATAAACAGCAGGCACAGCCTGGATATTTAATTTTTCAACTTCTTCCTGATTTATGGAACCATCAACAATTACATGATTTACATCAGGATTGAGTATTGACATTACATTTATTGACTGAACCACATCGGGACAATTGGTGCAGGTAAGGGAAATGTAACTTTTAACCTCAACGGGACCTTTCAGTGCTTTAATTTTCCGACTAATGGTTTCATCAGGAAGATTCTTGCCAATCCCATCCGCATTAAGAATGGCAAGAAGCAGAGAAGTAAATTCGTGGCCGGTAGGAACGGCTTTGAATTCAAATGCTAAAGGAGTATCATTTTTTAGAATTTTAAACGATAAGGAATCGCCCTCTCCTATATTACAATTTACTTTTGATGAGCAGGAAGCAACTTCTTGTAGAAGATTTATAAGTTCTTCTCTATTTGGGTGTGAAGGTTTTACGGCAATTTGAAAAGTGAAATTACTTTTAAGTCCTTCAAAAAGTGAGATAATTTGGTCTTTTAACGATTGTTCCAACATATGATGAATATTTTATTTGAGAGAGGCCGGAATAATCCGGCACTCCAAAGGCGGTTAGTATTATTTAGATTTTCCCAACCAGGTCGATGCTGGGTTTTAAGGTTTCGGCACCTTGTTTCCATTTAGCAGGACAAACTTCGGATGGATGACTTGCCACAAACTGCAATGCCTGTAAACGACGTAGCAACTCATCGGCATTACGGCCAATATTTCCGGCAACCACTTCGTAAGCTACAATTTCACCTTCGGGGTTTACTATAAAAGTACCACGCTCGGCTAAACCGGCCTCTTCAATCATAACATCAAAACCTCTTGAAAGCATTCCGGTAGGATCGGCAAGCATCGGATACTGAATTTTTTTGATTGTGTCGGATGTATCGTGCCATGCCTTGTGAACGAAATGTGTGTCGGTCGACACTGAGTATATCTCACAGTTTGCCTGCTTGAACTCGCCATATTTATTAACTAAATCTTCAAGTTCAGTAGGACAAACAAAAGTGAAATCGGCAGGATAAAAGAAGAATACCGACCATTTTCCCAAAACATCCTTTTTCGAAACTGATCTGAAATCGTTATTTACAAAAGCTTGCACTTTAAAATCTACAATCTGTTTTCCAATTTGTGACATAATTCTATTTTTTAGTGAGTGATTATTTTTTATTTCGAATCAAAATTATCGTCTCCACAAGTATAAATCAAATAAATATTATTTATACTTGTATAGATTTTGTTAATTACATATGACAGTTCAACAACTTGAGTACATTGTAGCCTTAAATAAATACAGGCATTTTGTTACAGCATCGGAGAAATGCGGTATAACACAACCCACATTGAGTTTGATGATCCAGAAATTGGAATCGGAATTGAATGTCTCCATATTTGATCGCAGCAAACACCCGGTAGAACCCACCTCTATGGGAAAGCGGTTGATTGAGCAGGCCGAAGTAACTTTGCGCGAAATTCGAAAGATGAAAGAACTTGTTGTTACTGAAACAGATAGCCTTGCCGGTCCGTTGAAACTAGGAGTAATTCCAACCCTTGCCCCTTACCTGGTTCCGGAGCTGATTCACAATTTCAAATTTAACTGTCCACAAATACAACTTACCATCCACGAAATGCCTACAGGGTCTCTGATTACAGCTCTTCAGAGAGATACGGTAGATATGTTTATTGCAGCAACTCCGCTTGAACAGCCCGATTTTTATGAAATTCCCATTTATTATGAAAAATTTATAGCCTATTTTGCTGCAGATAACCCGTTCCGCGACACTCCATTATCGGCGCAGAATTTACCCCGCGAAAACCTTTGGATTCTTCAGGAAGGGCATTGTCTTCGGAGCCAGATTTTTAACTTCTGCCAGAATACTGTTGAATTTAACTACACCTATGAAGCCGGAAGCATAGAAACCCTTATAAGGATTGTGGATAAGAACGGAGGTTATTCTGTGATACCGGAATTGCATCTTCCCTTTTTATCCAAAGAACAGAAGCTGAATGTTCGTGAAATAACAAATCCACCAGCAGTTCGGGAGATTTCTATTGTAATCCGAAAGGACTTTATAAAGGAGCGTGTAATAAACGCTGTGGCGAATACAATTAAATCGATTATGCCCGAAAATATGCTGGATGAGCGATTGAAGAAATTTTCGATAAAACTGTAGAAAAGAAAATACCTGCTTACCAGGATTCCTTTTTAATCACTTCAATCTGGTCGGCAACACGGCTTCTTAAATCATTTTCGACATCTTCGGGATACTTTTTGCCTTTAATTATTTCCTTACTGAGCTTCCAGGCAATCCATATGTTAATTATTCCAACAATGAATAATAAAATTGCGAAGCCTAATAAGTGATTCTGTAATACTATTTCCCAATTCTCCATTTATGAAATACCAACTCATTTTTCAATAGAAACCCTCTTCTCAATTTTTTGTTCCTAAAAGATACCAAAAAAGAGCTATATAGATCAAGTATAAATAATCGGATAATTAAGGTTATTATTTCAGCTCCTGCAATCTGCCTTTTAATTTCAGGAGAAGCACAAACATGGTAATTGTCACAGCAAGCTGTGCTAAGTAACTCAAATGTATTATCATCCATTCCATTGAGGTGTTTGTCCATTCGGGAAGCAGGCTTGCCTTATCGGGCATAAACCTGATTATTACACTTTTACTGGCATAATCATTCAATATATCATGGTTGGCTGCCCAGTCCAGTAACAGGCAGAATCCTAAAACCATCATCAGCAGTATTGAAGCATTAGTGATCTTAGTAATTGTTTTCATAAAATTTGTTGACTATTTGAAAAATGGTTTAATAAGCTTGAAACTCTTGTCAACGTTATGAAAAAGGTATTTTCTTAGCAATATTTTTTGACTGATCCTGTTTTTTGAGTCGCTAATAGACTTATAATAAATATATACCAATTTTCACTTATATTTATTCCCGTTTCTGGTTCTATTTCACCGGTTTAAATAGGTTGAGAATCTTAAGGAAAATCTCAGTATTTTCGTACACTCCGCGAAAATCTTCCGAATGAGGTCCATATGCAAATACCGGAACCATTACTGCTGTATGATCGGTAGAGCTAAACTGGCCGTCCACCATTCCTCTGGAATAATCGCCGCCCAGTAAGGTGAGTCCGCCTGTTTCGTGATCGGCAGTAACAATAACCAGGGTTTCGCCATCTTTATCGGCAAATCTGAGAGCCTCGGCTACCGCCAGGTCGAAATCGAGCATTTCGCGCACAACATATTGTATGTTATTGGCATGACCGCCATAGTCAATCTGGGCCCCTTCAATCATTAGAAAGAATCCTTTAGGGTTGGAAAGAAGACTGATGCTTTTTTGTGCCGATATTCTCAGAAAATCGCCCCGTCCTTTGATCTTTGAGCGGGTTGCACTATCGTCCAGAATAACAGCTTTCCCAGCTTTTATCTGATCGATTTCATTGAAGTCGGTTAAAATCTGATAATTTTTACCAGCAAGTTCCGTCAGTAAATTGCGGTTATCGTGACGTTTGCTGAAGGCCGACGGATTACCTCCAATTAATACATCGATGTTGCTGTTCATAAAGTCGGCGGCTATTCTTTCGGACCAGTCTCTTTCGACCTGATGGGCATAAAACACTGCCGGGGTGGCATCGGTAATATCACCGGCCGAAACTACTCCGCATTTTAGTCCTTTGGGATACAATAACTCAGCCAGGTTTGGACATGATTTTCCGGTGGTATCCACGCCTATGCTTCGGTTTTTTGTTTTTTTGCCAGTTGCAATGGCCGAACCGCCGGCAGCAGAATCGGTAATATAATCGTCGGCCGAGGATGTTTTGGAGAACCCAATCTCTTTCATGTTAAATATGGTGAGCTTCCCTCCGTTGGCGGTATATCCGGCATAAAGCTGCGCCAATCCCATGCCGTCGCCAAAAAGGAGAATCACATTTTTAACTTTCCCCTTTTTATTAAGATAGCCAAAAGCCGGTGTATAAACTTCGTGCTGTTCAGTAGCAGTATATTCTGATTTTCCCCGGGTATTGAGAAACTGTGCCATTTTGGAGATGTTATCAGTTCCCAGAAAGTCGACTTTAAGATTGATAAGGCCTTTCCATCCGTTAATATTATCGGGAACATTCCAGAACCGGAATTTCTTTCCAAGACTATGTACTGAGTCGATAGTAGCTGTTATTCGTTTCTGTTGATAAGCGGGGATAATTCCTTTGCCATTCCAGTTCGAAAACCGGGCAAAGTTCTCGCTAAACATAGCTACCCGATTTAACTGACTGGCATTGTAACTTATATTTATTCTTCCATCGAAGCTGATGAAATCGGGGAAGTCCACAAAATTTTCAGGAGCAGGGGTATTGCCCGAAATTACTACTCTTACGGCATGTTTGTTTACTTTTGGATCAAAAACATCAGGAAATCTGGCCAGTTCGTCGGAAAGCGCTTTTAAGGTTGAGGTAGCTTCGGTTTTAATATCGATCAGCAATTGGAGATATCCTTCATTGTTAGCCCATGCCTTTCCGCCATTCTGGTCAAAAATTGTTCTCAGTGGAAGTAAATAAAGGGCATCTAATGTTCTTTCATTTTTAATTTCTCTCGCTGTATGAGCTACAAATAACTGGTTATATACCAGAAAGATGTCCGCTTCAATAGAGCCAAAATTACTGTAATATGCCCGCCAAAAAGGAATCTCGTTTGCATAATCGTTGTGAGAGTGAGCATTTAATGTGGAATATGCCTGGGCTTCAACCTGAATGAATATAACGATGCCCGCAAGAAAGGAAAGGATAAATTTCATCGGATCGTGAACTTTTTAATGCAATGATTAAGTTAATTCTGGTTATAAACAAATAAAAAATGAAAAGGGAGGCTGTTTGAAAAGGCCTGCGAAGCATATTGGTTCCAAACGTAACAAAAAGAACAACCGAATCGCAGAACGAATATATTTCAGACAGCCTCCTGTAAATTAGTAACCTTGATTTTGTTTTAAATTCTTGCTTGTTGAAATTTCATTGTATGGAATGGGCCAAACATGGTTAATTGCAGGGTCGAAGGTGCGTGTACTCCATATCTGGATTGTATCTACCTGTGCAGCCGAAACCACCTTTAAACCGTGAAGTTCTTTGGCATATGCCTGCTGAGCATCGCCCCACCGAACAAGGTCGAAGTGACGGTTACTGTGTTCGCCGGCCAGTTCGCATCTCCTTTCGTGCTTGAGATCGTCTTTTGTTGCATTTGTTTTGGGAGAAAGACCAGCTCTTTCACGAACTTCATTCAACGGACCATCTCCGTTCTGGCCCTGCCAAATCAAAGCTTCAGCTTTCCATAGCAGAACTTCGGCATAGCGTATCATCGGGATATTTAACCGTGTTGTCATATTATCACCATTGGGGTTTACATATTTGCCAATGGCATCATTGTAAGTAAATGGTTCCAGAAATTTATTGAACATCATCCCCGAAAAAGATGCGTTGGCTTTGTCGAACCCGTATTTCCATTTCTGGCCAAGGAATTTGATGGAATCTCCCGGCATAAGAACCGTAACTTTTCTGCGTGTATCGCCTTTTTCGAATTCTTTGGCAAGTTCGAGTGTAGGCATAAAATACCCCCAGCCATTGTAAAGGCCCCAACCTTTATTATCAATTATAACACCTGGGAATTTGGACCCGTCCTTTTCGCTGCTTGTCCACGACCAGATGTATTCTTTGCTCCAGTTATTTTCCATTTTAAAAACATCGGCGTAGTTTGTGAGCAGACCATGTTTTTTGCTGGTAATCACTTTATCAGTATATTCAACAACCTTGCTGTAGTAAGAGTTATCGTACTGGGCATTGTATAGCGCTGCTTTGGCAGCATAGGCCCAACAAGCTGTTTTATGAGGTCGTCCGTATTGCTCAACAGGCCATTCATCAAAATATGGTAAAAGATCGGCAGCGGTATTAAAATCGCTGATGCAAAGATCATAGTTTGCCGAAACCGAAGCTGGCCTTGCTTGATCAATTTCTTCAATAGCGGTTTTTTCGGTAACAATTGGAATGCCTCCATTTGTTTTATTGTCGCCATAATGGGGTGCAAGCCATAAATAAGCCCATCCTCTGAAAAAGTATGCCTGACCAAGTACTTTATTCTTAACCGCTTCGTCAATATTCATATTAGGTACGAACTTCAGAATGTCGTTACAGCGTTTAATAAGCTGGTACATTACCGGCCAGTTATTGCTGGCATCACTTCCGTTATCGGCTTTGAAGTTTTTAATATTATCGGCATAACCTTTACTTCTGCCGGTAACCATATCGTCGCTGGCGTTTATGTACCACATAATTCCGCGGCCGGTAATGCCTTCCATATTACTCCAGAAATATAAGCCATCGGCTGCCTTCTCTGCGTCACTGGCCGTTTTCCAAAAAACTGCCGAAGAAGGAGCGCCATAAGGAGTGGTTTCCAGAAATTCTTCGCACGATGCGAAAAACACAACAAGAAATGATACGATTATATATTTTAAATTTTTCATAGACTGGTTTTATTAAAATCCAACATTTACACCAATATTGAATACTCTGGCAACAGGGTATTTACCTCCGTCCAGACCGTAATTACCAACTTCGGGATCCATCCCTCCGTATTTTGTAAAGGTGAGCACATTTTCCCCGCTGGCATATACACGTATACTGCTGCCTTTTAATCTACCCTTGTTAAGAACTGATTGAGGTATTGTGTAGCCAAGGGTTATATTTTTTAGTCGCAGATACGAACCATCTTCCAGGAAGTAATCGGAAGCACGTGTGTAGTTCAGGTTTTTGTCCTGGTTGGTGACTCTTGGAATGCCGGATGATTTATCGTAAGTCCAGGAGTCAAGAATATCTTTGGACATGTTCCATCCTTGGGTTCCTTCCATAGTGAGTACTTTAAATGCGTTAAAAACCTTAACTCCGGCAATGCCCTGAAACTGAATTCCTAAATCAAACCCTTTATACTCCGCGTTAATGTTAAAGCCATAGGTGTGTTTTGGAGCGTAGCTTCCCATATAAGTCCGGTCGTACTCGTTAATGGTGCCGTCGGGAACACCGTTCGGACCACTTAAATCCTTGTATTTAATGTCTCCGGGTTTAGCATCGGGTTGGATAGGTGTGCCGTTAAAAGTGTAGTTTGTCACATCTTGTTCCGATTGAAACAATCCGTCGGTCTGGAACAGATAATAGGAGTACCAGGACTGACCTACCTTCGACCTTAGAGGAGTGAGGCTGCGTATCTGATAGTCGGTATGAGCAATATAATCCTGCTGGCCCAGTGAGCTTACTTCGTTTTCGAGATACGAATAGTTTGCACCTACTGAGATATTGAAATTACCAAATCTGTTGTTGTAATTTAACCCAAACTCATAACCTTTATTGGTGATATCTCCCACATTTCCATAGGGCGATTCGGAAATACCCGCAACAGAAGCTACAGGTACCAGGTCAATGGCATCTTTGGTTTCTTTGTTGAAATAGTCAAAAACAAAGTTCAGTTTGTCCGAAAATAATCCGACATCAACACCAATATCGGTTTGAACTGAAGTTTCCCAGGTAAGATCAAGATTAGCAAAAGTAGCTAGACCTAATCCGTCGATACTGGTTTGTGCATTGTTACCCAAATATGTAAAACTACCGGTTGATGCTAACAATACACTGGTATAACCACGAGGCACTCCGGCAAGATTACCAATTTGTCCCCAGCTTCCTCTGAGTTTAAAGAGACTAATAAATGGTACATTTTCCTTAAAGAACGATTCGGACGAAATTTTCCAGGCACCTGATGCAGCAGGAAAAATACCATCGCGCTGGGTTTTGTATAGTTTGGAACTGGCATCGTAACGTAAGCTTCCTGTAAGGAAATACCGGTCGGCAAAGGAATACGACAATCGGCCAAACGACGATACCTGAGTTTCTTCCCAATAATATTCTTCAGGCTTTGATTTCGAAAAATCGGAGGCATTTACAAGCAACCGTAAACTTTCATCTTCACTGGCAAAAGTGTAACCGGTGAGACTTACATATCTCCAGTCCTCGTAACCGGATGTAAAGCCTGCCATAGCAGTTAAATTATGATATTGCCCAAGCGTTTTGGTAAAAGTAAGTGTGTTTTCCCACAGCCATTTTTTCCCATTTCCGGAGCTGAGAGTTCTTGAGTTTTGCAAATAGGTTTTACCTATTTCCGGTACCTGCGAAACAAAATCTTCGTATCTGGACTGGTGATTTTGTGCTGAAAAGGTGGATTTAACAGTTAAAGCTGTCCATGGTTTATAGGTTAACGACGATGATGAAAGAATAAACTGATCGGGACGGTTTTGGTCAAGACGGTTTAAAGTAGCTACCGGATTCTGGACTTCGCCATAGTCGCCGGCAACCCCTAACGCAGCGTATTCCCTGGGAACAGTTCCGCTGTAAATGCCGTTGGATTCATAAACCGGAGCCGAGGATGGCATAAACATGGCGGCTGCAATAACACCGGTGTGGGCAGTTGTATTTACTCCCCCCTGACCATTGGATACGTTATATTGTCCCAGTTGAGTGAAAGTCAGTTTTGAATTGACTTTGAAGTCTACGTTCATGCGAGCACCAAAATTATTGGAAAAAGTATTCAGTAATGTTCCCTCTTTTTTGTCGTATTCAACTGATGCCAGTGTTTTTATTTTTTCTGTACCTCCTGTGAGCGAAAGTGCATAATGTTCGGTTTTGCCAAGCCGGAATATTTCATCGGTCCAGTTGGTACGTGTAGTTTGCCCGTAAGGGTAAATAGATGCCTGAGTAACCGAAGGTATTTTACCATTGCCGTTATTTGCCGCATCGGTCATAACTTTATTATACTCTTCGGCGGTGAGGGCTTCGGGTACTTTCCATGCCTGCTGCCAACCTCTGTAAATATTGGCATTTACTTTAATTTTACCTTCCTGAGCCTTTTTGGTAGTTACCACAATAACCCCTCCGGATCCTACATGTGCTCCGTAAATAGCTGCAGAAGCAGCATCTTTCAAAATGGTAATGGACTCAACATCATCGGTGTTGAATTTTGCACCAGGAACACCATCAACAACATACAATACCTCATCGCCGAAACGTGAACCCTGACCTCTGATTGTAACAGAAGGCTGCGAAAGAGGATCGCCACCATTACTTGTAATAGTAACACCGGCCATTTGTCCCTGAATCATGCCCAAAGCACTTACTGGCCTGCTTTTC
The DNA here is from genome assembly GCA_023429135.1 of Bacteroidota bacterium. Taxonomy (GTDB): domain Bacteria; phylum Bacteroidota; class Bacteroidia; order Bacteroidales; family JAAUTT01; genus JAAUTT01. The sequence goes on from JAEYWD010000118.1 coordinate 67,413, forward strand.
ATTTTTTCCATGTTAACCGAAGATACAGCTACCGAAAGATCTTTCTTTTTGGCCTGACCGTATCCTATTACTACTACCTCCTCCAGCTTTTTGATGTCGGGAACTAAAGTAACGTCAATGGTACTCCGACCTCCAACTTCTATCCTTTCGTTGTTATAGCCTATAAAAGAGAATACCAGCACCGTTTTATCCGATGGTAATTCTATTGAATATTTCCCATCGACATCGCTAACAGAGCCAATGGTAGTTCCCTCAAGTGTGATGTTAACCCCAATCAACGGTTCTCTGGTTGTGGCATCGGTTACAGTTCCGGTCACTTTTTGCTGCTGTTTTCCGTAAATAGAACTGTTTCCACTTGCATTCCTATACAGAACAACATGCTTGTCAATAATAGCAAAAGAAACGTCCTGATCTTTCAGAATCTCTTTCAATACATTAGATATGTTGCCTTTAGTAATCTGAACCGTTACCACCTTGTTCAGATTTATTTCTTCATCCTTGTACCAGAAAGAGAATTCACTTTGTTCGCGAATCGTGTTCAGAGCTTCTTCCAGTCGGGCATTTTTCAGATTGAGAGTTAATTCGGTCTTTTGTGAATAAGATACAGCCGAAAGGGTAAAACTAAAGACAAAACATAAAGTAATTGTCAATTTCATAATTATGAGTAGTTTATTCCTTAAGTAAAAAGGGATTCCATTCCCAGTGTTTGAGATATTTTTCATACTTTTACATCGATTATTAGTTTGTAATGTGTATACCAATGCGATTACAGCTAGGTTAAAACCGGGAAATGTTGGAGCATTTTCCGGTTATTGTTTTTTGTTTCAGGATGTATCCATGCTTTAAAGTTTAGTTTTGTTTGATATTTAGTTATTCTGTTATAATTACTTTCTGATCAGTTATTTGATATTTCATTTTTGTGCTCTGCTGCACTATTCTGAGAATTTGTTCAAGGCTTTCTCCTCGTACAAAATCTCCTGAAAAAATATCTTCCTGTAACTTTTTACTTTGAATGTCGATACTGACATTAAACCCTCTTTCAAGAATAGCAGCAATTTCTTTAAATGATTTGGACCTGAAGTAATATTTACCATATTGCCAGGCCGATGCTTCTCCGGGATTTACGATATTTACCTTAAAATTTCCGGCAGTTTTACTGAAAATAGCCTGATCACCTGGTTTTAGGGTTATTTCGTTGGACATGTTTTTATTCTCAATAATCTTAACAAGTCCCTTCTCCAGGGTAGTTTCAACAAACAAATCAGTTGAGTAGGACTTCAGATTGAAACGGGTTCCCAAAACAATAACCTGAATGGATTCGGTTTTTACAATTAACGGATGGTTTTCGTCTTTAACAACATCGAAAAAAGCTTCGCCATTAAGTTCTACCAGGCGGTATTTGCCATAAAATCTGGTGGGATAAGTAATTTTACTGCCTGCATTTAAAATAACCTCGGAACCATCAGGTAAAACGACTTTCGACCGAGATCCATCCAAAGCATAGCTTACAACCGGGTAGGTATAAGCCTTTCTTTTACCCATCTGATAAAAAATAACTGAGAATGTTATAATTGCAATCAGCGAAGCAGCTACCGAGGCATATAGCATAATACGCGACTGAACTTTTTTCCTGGTATTTATGCGGGAAAATAAATCGCTTAAAATTTCTTCTTTTTCCAAGGGGTTGTAGGTGATCTTCTCCGTAAATGAAAGGTTTGAATATAGTTCAAAACTTTTTTTGTTTTTGGGGTCGGCCTCTTGCCATTGTTCGAGTAATTCCTTTTCCTGAGCGGTTAAGGGCTCACCTGAAGACGACCTGGCCAAAATGTCCCATATCCCGTTTTTCTCGTTGAGCATAATTCCTTTTTCTTATACAGAGACATAAAATGTAAAATATGCCTAAAGAAAATCTATTTTTTTTTGAAATTTAACAGCAATAGAAGGAATGTATTGCCTTTTAATAAGTTAGGGTAATAACTCCGGACCGATTCCGTGATTTTTTTTGTGGCTATGATCATCTGAGCCTGAACCGTGCGATCAGAAATTGAAAGCATTTCAGCCACTTCTTTATATTTTAACCCATGTTCACGAATAAGCAGAAAAATAAATTTACATCGGTTGGGAAGTTCGTTTACTGCTTTTTCGATAATGGTTTTAAGCTCATGAGTAATCAAAATCTTTTCCGGCGAATTTGTTTCAATATAAATATCAAGAGGGATATCCTCAAGCTGGTCAGTAGGAAAGCGTTTATTTTGATTTATATACTTCAGTGCCTGATTACGTATAGACGTATACAAATAACCATCAATGTTCTGGAGGTCGGGTAGTTTTTTCCTGTTCATCCAGAGATAAAAGAAAACATCCGAAACGATTTCTTTGCATTCGGTAGCCGAATTGGAGAAGTATCTGGAAAAACTTAGAACTTTTGAATAGTAAAGCTCATAAAATTCAGTAAAAGCATGAGAATCGTCTTCAGCAATCCGCCTGACCAAATCCTTTACCAAAGTTAGATTTTCCATTCCATAGATTAAGAGAGATGCAAACTTAGTAATTCTAAGTAAATTAATCCTTAAGAAAACTAAAATTGAAAATGAACATTTTGGTCATATCTCTTGAAAGAAGAAATGGAATTAGTACTTTCTTTTAAATTGATTGAAGCAGGCGTTTAGTTAATAGGCATAACAGCGGGTCGACAGACCACGGTCAACGGTCCACAGCTAATACTGCTTTAGCCAATACCCTGATTTTTTAAAATTTGTTGGCTGTTAGCTGTCGCCTGTGGTCTGAGGACTGTGGACAAACCTATTTCTAAAGAGTCTAATTCAATAAATTGAATATGCATTTCTTTGCAAAACTATTATTTTATTATTCATTACTAACTAAAAACATGGATGAAGGGTACTATTCTGATACACGATCAAACCTTATTTCATTCGACTTATCTCATAAAACACACCCCAAAGCCACATTAATCATACCTATCCCAAAAAATATTATAATTTTACAATAGCAATTAAAATGAATGCTAAGCGAAATATTAATTAACGTTGAATTATGATAACGAAAACATTGCAATTAGGCCTGGCGTTGTTATGCATCGCCAAGATAGCTACAGGGCAGATAATCACCATCGAAAACAAGAGTAGTCAGTCTTATATTGGGAAAGTAGTTTCAATACCCTGGGATAAAGTTAAAACTGCTTTTAGTTCGGTTGATACTGCTAATCTTAAAATTACCAATGTCGCCACAAAATCGGAAGTTGTTTACCAATACGAATTTTTAGGCGGAAAAGAAATTCAGAACCTCCTGGTTCAGGTGGACCTGAAGGCAAACAATGGTGTAAAATTGCTTTTGCAAAAAGGAAAACATGCTCCTTTTGTTGCTAAAACTTACGGACGTTTTGTTCCCGAGCGAAAAGAAGACTTTGCCTGGGAAAATGATAAAATTGCTTTCCGTATGTACGGGAAGGAACTGGAAAAAACGCCCAAAGAAAATGCCTTTGGTATCGATGTTTGGGTAAAACGAACGGACAAACTTATTATCAACGAACGGTACAAACGCGGCGAATATCACGTGGATCATGGCGATGGTATGGATTATTATCATGTTGGATTAACGCTGGGTGCCGGAAACGCAATGCCATTCTTAAACGACAGCATCTGGTATTCGAAAAACTACACCAGCTATAAAGTTTTGGATAACGGACCATTACGCACAACTTTTCAGTTAAATTACGATGCCTGGGATGTGGCCGGAAAACAGGTAACTGCTGCCAAAACGGTAAGTCTCGACGCCGGCAGTCAATTGAACAAGGTAACTGTTGAATACAAATACGCTGATGGCGATAACCTTCCTGTGGTGGTAGGTATTATTAAACGTCCTGAACCTGGCGCAGCGCTGCTGAACGAAAAAGTAGGCATTTTAGGTTACTGGGAACCCGAACATGGAAAAGATGGCACAACGGGCGTGGGTATCATTATTCCATCACCGGTTTCCAGGATGGAAGTTCGCAGGAATCAGTTTATCGCTTATAGCAATTCGGATAAGAACACTCCTTTTGTTTATTATACTGGTGCTTGTTGGGACAAGGCTGGAGTAATAACCAACGAGACAAAGTGGTTCGATTATCTTGTGCAATTCCAGAAACAGATTGCCGCTGAAAATATTGTGGTGAGTGCCGCAGCGAAAAAGTAAAACAAGTCGGCAGTGTAAAAATCTCGGTAAAACAATGTGTAAATGTTAAGAGGTTGTGTAAAAAGTACCGGACACTGAGGTTTCGACAGGCTCAACCTCCGGCTATAGACTAATTAGACAGCCTCTTGACATTAAAACTTACCTCAAAATCCCCACCTCTACATACGACTGGTTTTTACTATCGTGATAAACCCGGTGGTTGGCTTTTATAAAATCAACCGTATCAGCTTTAAAAATATTGGGAACATACTTTTGAGGGTTCACATCAACCAGTGGAAACCATGTGCTTTGCACCTGAACCATAATACGATGACCTTTTTTAAAACAATGAAGCACATCCTGCAATTCCAGGTTTACTTCTTCAACTTTGCCGGGAGTAAATGGTTGGGGTTTTTCGTAGCTATTCCTGTACCGGCCTCTTATCACTTCGCTCCGAACCATCTGCTGGTAGCCTCCCATTTTCATTCCTTTTCGGGTGGAGGGATTATCGGACGCTTCCGCCGGATAAACATCAATCAGCTTCACAATCCAGTCGGCATCGCTGCCTGTGGTCGACACTTTTAAACGGGTCATCAGCGGACCGGCCAGAATAATATCTTCCTGTAAATCATCTGTTGTGTAAATCAGCACATCAGGCCTACTGGAAGCAAAACGCTGATCGTCGGTCATGTATTCCTTTGTCATTCCAAAAAACACATCTTCAGTGTAAGGTACCGGCTTTTTAGGATCGCTTGTAAATTCGTCGAACGAAGAGGTTGAATTCTCCGGATTAAAAGTTAAACGCTCATTGGATCCGAGATATAATTTCCTTCTATCGAGATTTTTAGGTGGCCAGGCTTCAAACTTTTTCCATTCATTTTTGCCGGTCATGAACATGGTAGCCTCCTGTAAACTGAGCGATCCTTTATCTTTAAGATAAAAGTTGAAGAATGGCAGTTCGATGCTGTCACGATAAAAGTATGAGGTCTTCTTTTCAAAGGAAACATTACCCAGGTAAGATCCGTCGGTCCTGGCCCAGCCACCATGAATCCACGGACCGATTACAAGGGAGTTTTTAGTACCTGGGTTATTATTTTCGATAGCTTTATAAGTCTTGAAACTTCCATAGAGATCCTCGGCATCGTACGATCCGCCAACAACCATCACAGCAGGTTTGATGTTTTTCAGGTGAGGCAGAATATTTCTTTTCTGCCAGAATTCGTCATAGTCGGGATGTTCGGTAATATCATTCCAAAACTCAATGCTGTCGCCAAAATATTTGGTTTTAACGTTTTTCAGCGGACCCAGATCCCGGAAAAAGTTATAGGCATCGGGAGTGTTCCAGTTGTATGGACGGGTCCAATCTTTAGTAAAGCCTCTCCTTGGTAAATCCATTACCCCAAAAAAGTCGAGATTTGCAGTCAGAAAAAATGCTCCGTGATGGTGAACATCATCGAAATACCAGTCGGCAATGGGAGCCTGGGGCGATACACATTTTAAAGCCGGATGGGCATTAATGGCAGCGCACGATGTATAAAATCCCGGATAAGAAATACCCCACATTCCTATTCTGCCATTATGATTATCCAAATTTTTAATGAGCCAGTCCATTGTATCGTATGCATCGGAACTCTCGTCAACATCCGAAGGCTTCTTCTTATCCTTGATAAAAGGAGTCATATGCTGATATTTACCTTCCGACATAAACCTCCCCCGGACATCCTGATATACAAAAATAAAACCTTCTCTTAAAAATGCCGGAAAAAGACCACGGCGGAAGCTAAATCCGAACTCATTTCCGTAAGGTGCTATATTGTATGGCGTACGGTTGAAAAGAATCGGATACTTTATAGTTTTATCCTTAGGCGAATAAACAATAGTATGAAGATGTATTCCATCGCGCATGGAAATCTGGTATTCAGCTTTTGTATAGTTCTGAACCAGGTACAGTGAATCCTCATTGATTGCCGAAACATTTAAAGCTATCAGCAGAATGCTTAATAAAAAAACAAAAGATTTCATAATGTGACGATTTATTGGGATTGGTATTGCGAAAATATGTTAAAAAAAGGGATTAACCCCTTTAAAACGCATTAACTTTTATCAATATTTACCAACAATTTACAAAAGGGATAAATTAGTTTAAAAAGTGAGGTGTGTTTTAAAAAAAAATATCATAAAATAAATTTCGAATGAAAAAACCATTTATTTTGTCGAGCAATCGTTTGCGCTGAATCATTACAACCTGACTTAAGTAAACACTAGTATTAACAGATATCATTATATCTATCAATAAAACAATTGCTGTGAAAAATACTGAATTAAACAACGGAGCCTTGGGACGACGTGACTTCATTAAAGATGTGGGGATTGTTGGAGGAAGCGCTATCGCCCTGTCTGTTTTCCCGATTCTGCAAAGTTGCAGCCCGGCTGATAAAAAAACAAACAACGGACCAAAAGCAAAGCTCGGGATTATTGGAACAGGGTCGCGGGGTCAATATCATATAAATAATTTGCTGCGCACGCAAAATGCCGACATTATTGCTTTATGCGATAATTTTGAGCTTCATCTGAAAGCTGCTTCTGCCCTGGTACCAAATGCCAAACTTCATTCCGATTACCGCAGACTTCTTGAAATGCCCGAAATCCAAGGTGTGATTATTGCAACACCCCTATATGAGCATGCACATATTACGATGGATGCATTGCGTGCCGGCAAGCATGTATTTTGCGAAAAATCGATGGCGTTGACTCTCGACGACTGTCTTGCCATGTACAATACTTACAGGGAAACAGGAAAGGTACTATACATTGGTCAGCAGAGATTATTTGATCCTAAGTATATCAAGGCGATGGAAATGGTTCACTCGGGAGTTTTTGGCGATATCACCGGAATAAGAACTTTTTGGTTCAGGAATAACGACTGGCGGAGACCTTTACCCGACAAATCGCTCGAGCGGAAGATCAACTGGCGTTTGTATAGCGAGTACTCGGGTGGTTTGATGACCGAACTTGCCACCCACCAGCTTCAGGTAGCAAACTGGGCCCTGAAGATGATTCCCGATTCGGTGATGGGATATGGCGATATTGTTTTCTGGAAAGATGGCCGTGAAGTTTACGATAACGTAAATCTGATTTATCGTTACTCCAATGGAGTGAAATTAACTTACGAGTCGAATATCTCCAATAAATTCAATGGCCTCGAAGAACAGATTCTTGGCCATAAAGGTACCATAGAACCCGAAAACAACAGATACTATTTCGAAGAGGTGAAACCTGCTCCTGGCATTATGCAGCTTGTGAATAACATAGAACATGCAGTATTCGATAAAATAACCGTTGCAGGCGCAAGCTGGGTTCCCGAAACAGCCACAGTTAATAAGGGTATCAAAATCATGGATAACGTGATGACAACTGAAGGAGCATCGTCAGTTGGCGCTGCTGGCGATGGATCGGAACAGCTTGTTGAATCGTTCTGCAGTGCGGTGCTTACCGGAAAACAACATGCAAACCTGGTGGAAGAGGCTTATTATTCGTCGGTACTGGCACTGCTTGGATTACAGGCTATGAAAGAACAAAGCATGGTTACTTTCCCCGATAAATATAAAATACCTTATCTAAACTTTGCTTAAAATGAAAGATATCAATATAACTGTCAAGAGACAAAAAACTGAGATTTTGTATCTGATTATCAGTTTTGTAATCGCCTTCGGATTAAATATTCTGGGAATTGTGATTTATAAAACTGAATGGAAAGAGCTCTATTCCCAGATTCGAATCGTATTAATGTTAGGACTTACCATCTATGTTCTTCTGGCTTTGGTCAGGTTTTTAATTTTTAAAATAATGAAGCTTTTTAAAAAAGCCTGATAAAGAATTCAAATTTAACTTAAAATTTAAAATCATTGGTATCCGGTAAAAATAACGGATTTCTCCCTACGGTGCTAATGACAAAGCTTTAGGAATTCTCAAGTTAGCCACTTCATTGTCATTTCGAATGTAATGAGCGAAGCGATCTCACCGAAGGTAAATCTATTCATTAATTCTCAAAAATATTTTTTACCAGACAATAATGATTTAAAATCAATTACATTGGCCGATTTACCAATTGCTTGTCCAAGTCTGTTATTTTTTATAATTTGAAGTCGCTTAAACTACTTATTTATGAAACTCTACTCAACTGATTATCTGGCCAGGCCTGCAGTATTTAGCATTGCTTTTTTGTGTTTTCTTGTTTTAATATCCGTTTCCGCACACGGACAACATCTTAAACTTCGGTACAATACCGGAGCTATTAACTGGAATGAGGCCTTACCTGTCGGAAATGGCTTCCAGGGAGCTATGGTATTCGGCGGAGCTGAAAAAGAACATCTTCAACTAAACGAATGTACTTTTTACAGTGGAGAGCCTTCAACAGCCTATAAAAATGTCGACATTACAAAATCGTACGATACAGTAGTAAATATGCTGCGTAATCAACAATATGCCGATGCTCAGAAATTTGTAAAGAAGCACTGGCTGGGAAGACTCCATCAGTATTACCAGCCAATGAACGATTTATTTCTTGAATTTCCTAAAGGTAACATTTCGGAATATTCACGAGAGCTCGATCTCGATAGCGCATTATTGAGGGTTTCGTACAAACAGAATGGAATTCGTTACACTCGCGAAATTTTCGCAAGTAATCCCGACAGGATAATCGTAATCAGAATAAGAGCTGATAAGCCCGGTGCAATTGAATTTACTGCTTCCTTTAAATCGGAGCACCCTACTGCCATGCAACTCGTTGATGCTAACGAAGGCTTACGAATGACCGGTCAGGCCCCCGGGTATGTCGAACGCAGGACTTTTGAACAGATTGAAGCAAACGGCGAAAAATATAAACATCCTGAACTGTATGATGCAAATGGAAACCGCAAATTTCAGAAACGAATTCTTTATGGAGATGAGATTGGCAACACAGGAATGTTTTTTGAAACCAAACTCAAAGCTATTACCAAAACAGGAACCGTTGTCTCCGATACGGACGGGCTTCATGTAAAAGGAGCCGACGATGTTTATCTGATTCTTGCTGCTGCAACCAGTTACAACGGCTTCGACAAAAGTCCGAGCCGTGAGGGAATTGACGCCAATGCCAAAGCCCGAGAATTTATAACGAATGCATCGGCAAAGAAATACCATTTACTCCTGAATAATCATGTAGCCGATTACCAGAGGTATTTTAAACGGGTAAAATTAAACCTGGGAACTTCACCATCACGGTCGAGTTTGACGACCGACCAGCGTATTGCCGAATTTAAAACCTCAAAAGATAATGAGCTGGCAACTCTCTTATTTCAGTACGGGCGATATCTTCTGATCTCTTCTTCGCGCGAAGGCGGACAACCTGCAAATCTTCAGGGATTATGGAATGCTGAAATAATACCCCCATGGAATAGCGGCTATACCATTAATATCAACACAGAGATGAATTACTGGCCTGCAGAGGTCACCAATCTTTCAGAATGTACCGGGCCATTATTCAGAATGGTTAAAGAAATGTCGGTAACCGGCGAAGAAACTGCCCGGAAAATGTACAACCGGAACGGATGGGTGGCACATCACAATGTTTCTATCTGGCGCGAGACATTTCCCAACGATGGTGAGCCACGGGCTGCTTTCTGGCCTATGTCTCCGGCATGGTTAACCAGCCACATGTGGGAACATTTTCTCTATACAAAAGATTCTGACTTTCTTCGAAACGAAGCCTATCCAATGATGAAAGGCGCTGCCCAGTTTTATTCGGACTGGCTCGTGGATAATGGCGAAGGATTTTTGGTAACACCTGTCAGCACAACTCCTGAGAATGGTTTTTTAGTCCCTCCCGATAAAACATCTTTACAGGTGAGCATGGGAACAACTATGGATATGGCTCTGGTGCAAGATATTTTTACACGTGTTGTTGCAGCTTCGGAGTTATTGAATATTGATACTGACTTTCGCACTCAAATATCCGATAAGCTGAAAAGGCTTTTGCCTTATAAAATTGGGGCCAAAGGCCAATTGCAGGAGTGGCAGTCCGATTTTGAAGAAAACGAGCCTAAACATCGGCATTTATCTCATCTTTACGGGTTATACCCCAACAATCAGATCACTCCTGTTAACACTCCCGAGCTATTCAGCGCCGCACGACGTACGCTTGAGTTACGGGGCGATGAAGCCACAGGTTGGTCAATGGGTTGGAAAATTAATTTCTGGGCCCGCATGCTCGATGGAAATCACGCTTACACCATCATCAGCAATCTGTTCAACCCTGTTGGGTTCCGAGATCAGCAAAGCCAGGGAGGCGGTGGGTTATACCCTAATATGCTCGATGCGCATCCGCCGTTTCAGATTGATGGAAACTTCGGTTATACTGCCGGCGTTGCCGAAATGTTACTCCAGTCGCACAACGGGGCCATTCATCTTTTACCAGCTTTGCCCGACGCATGGGCCAGCGGCACTGTAAGTGGATTAATGGCTCGTGGCGGCTTTGAAATTAACATGACCTGGGAAAATAATTTGTTAAAAAGTGCCAGAATTAAATCCATTCATGGAGGAACATGCCGCATTCGTTCCTGGCAAGAGCTAAAAATCAAAGGTTCGAAAACCGCTCATGACAATTCAACCGAGATTTTCTGGTTAAACCAGCGTCCCGGCCAACCCATTGTAACTCCGGGAGTAAAAGTTGAAAGAATTCCTTTGAAGTCCTGGTATGAATACGAGGTCAAAACCAAAGCAGGAGAAGAAATCCTGGTTGAAGTAGTAAAAAAATGAATTAGTGTAACTCTTAAAACAGAAACAAATGAAAAAAACTATAGGCTTATTTACTCTCATTGTTCTGACATTCGCCAGCTTAATGTCTTTTAATTCCGGCAATACTGCTGATAAAAGCCAGCCAACCGGCTTAACCGTCGATTTCCTTGCCAATGCGGACAGGGTTTATCTAAATGGTTATCCGGTAAACACACCATTATTCCAAGCTGTTGGAAGTATAGAGAATTTTCAGTTTGCCGAAATTGAGCAAAAGAAGCCCTTTTTCGGTTGGATCGTAAATTCCGACCAGAACAACACCTTACAAACAGCTTACAGGATAATTGTTGCTTCAACCCTGGAGAATATTACGGCAAATAAAGGTGATTGCTGGGATTCGGGGATAGTCAACGGCGACCAGTCAGTGAATATAGTGTATAACGGTTCTGATCTTAAGCCCAATACCGTTTATTTCTGGAAAGTTAAAACCTGGGATAACCATGGAGTGGAGTCTTCATTTTCTCAAATCCGTCAGTTTAAAACTGCTCCGGTATTAAGCAATTACGCCACCAGCCGGTACCCGGTTCAGAAGCAGGATGTTTACCCGGTTTCAGTAAACCTCATTGATCAATCCTCATGGTTTGCAGATTTTGGGAAAGCGGCTTTTGCGCAGTTGCGTGTTTCGTTATATGGCAGCAGCGAGAACGACACCATAATAGTACACTTGGGTGAAAATATGAAAGATGGCCGGGTAAGCCGAAATCCGGGAGGCACTATCCGTTATTCCAAATATAAACTTGCTTTGAAACCTGGCTGGAATACCTATAAAATTGCTGTTGCACCCGATAAAAGAAACACCGGACCACAAGCAGTGCTCATTCCGGCGTACATTGGCGAGGTTACTCCTTTTCGTTACTGCGAACTCGAAGGCTATTCAGGCTCTTTGAATAAAAATCAACTGGTGCAGGAAATAGCTTTTTACCCTTTCAACGAGTCACAGTCGCATTTTTCCAGCTCCGACACAGTACTCAACCAGGTTTGGGAGCTTTGCAAATATTCTATTAAAGCTACATCTTTTCTAGGGGTTTATGTTGATGGCGATCGCGAAAGAATACCATACGAAGCCGATGCGGTAATCAATCAGCTCTGCCATTATGGTGTTGACCGCGAATACAGCATTGGACGCTATACCCACGAATATCTTATCCGCAAACCAACCTGGCCTACAGAATGGATATTACAATCGGTACTCATGGCCTGGTACGATTATTTGTACACAGGAAATAAGGAGTCGTTGGATCATTTTTACACCGATCTAAAAGCGAAGGCATTGTTACCCCTGGCCGACGAAACCGGATTAATCAGTACCAAAACAGGAAAAGTAGCGCCTGAGGTACTGGAATCCATTCATTTCAAAGGCAATCTTCGCGACATAGTAGACTGGCCTCAGAGTGGTATTTTAGGTTTAGGAAAAAAGGAACCCGGCGAAACCGATGGATTTGTATTTAAGGATATAAATACGGTTGTTAACGCTTACCATTACAAGGCTTTGACAGCATTGCATCAAATTGCAAAAGTTCTTGGGCAAACCAATGATGAACAGATGTTTATCCAGAAGGCCGCAAAAGTGAAGCAATCTTTTAACGAAAAGCTTCTCGATAAAAACAAAGGCATTTACGTGGATGGTATTGGTACCGATCATTCTTCGCTTCATGCAAATATGTTTCCGCTTGCATTTGGCCTTGTTCCTGAGAAATATGTTGATAAAGTAAACAGTTTTGTGGAATCGCGCGGCATGGCTTGCAGCGTGTACGGTTCCCAATTTCTGCTGGAGGCTGTCTACAACGGGAATAACGCGGCGTATGGATTGGGATTGCTGGCTTCCACCTCCGAAAGAAGCTGGTACAATATGATCCGCGTGGGGTCCACCATCTCTCTCGAAGCATGGGATAACAAATACAAACCTAACCAAGACTGGAATCACGCCTGGGGAGCTGCACCCGCAAACCTTATTCCGCGTAAACTCATGGGTATTGAACCTTTGGAGCCAGGTTTCCGCAAGATGATTATTAAACCTCAGCCGGCCACTTTAAAGCACGCTGAAATTATTTGCCCTACCATTCGTGGCAATGTGCATATGTCGTTTGTAAATGAACCATCAAAAAGTTTTTCCATGAAGCTGGAAACTCCGGCCAATACTACTGCCGATGTATATTTACCTTGGTATCCAAAGGCAAAGTTCTCCATGGATGGACAGGTTATTAAAGGAAAACAGATTGGTAAATACCTGGTAATCGAGGGTGTTGGATCGGGGAAACACGAGTTTAAGGTTACAAGATAATTTTTTGATTTTAGGAATCTGCTTTGAGCTATTGCTCATTTATTATATCTTTAATAATCACGAATTTCATATTTAGAAAAACATTATTTTCTGAATAATTAACTTAACTGAATACTAAAAATTAAACTATGAAAACCAGGAGAGATTTTCTTAAGACAACAGGCTTGGCCTCGGCAGGTTTATTAATGGCCGGAGGAACAATAAGCGCTAAAAGTTATTCGAGAATAAAAGGAGCAAACGACCGCATCCGGGTTGCTCTTTGGGGATGTAACCGCCGTTTCGATCCTATTTCGAAAGCTTTAACCACCTGTTCCAACATCGACATTGCTTATGTTTGTGATGTTGACAGTCGGCGTCAGGATAAAGCTGTAGCCCGTATTAAAGATCTTTTTGGAGCCACTCCAAAAACCCAGAAGGACCTGCGTAAGATTCTGGAAGATAAAGATGTGGATGCCGTTTTTAATATGACACCCGACCACTGGCATGCCCCGGGAGGTTGGATGGCCATGGAAGCTGAAAAACATTTGTATCTTGAAAAGCCAGTAACCCATAATCCCAATGAAGGTGAAGCGCTTTTGCGTTATCAGAAGAAGCACTCAAACCTGGTGGTTCAGGTTGGAACCCAACAACGATCATCTGTTGAGAGCAAGGAAATTATGCAGCAGATCCATGCCGGAGAACTGGGTGATGTTTACGAAGCCGAAACTTTTTACATCGCCAACCGTGGGAGGGTTAACAATCCCCAAAAGATTGCCGTTCCCGAATGGCTGGATTGGGAATTATTTCAGGGACCAGCTCCCAGAGGCGAGTTTATGGATATCTGGGCCGACTACATGTGGCATTGGTATTGGCAGTTTGGAACTGCCGAATCGGGAAACAATGCAATGCACGAACTAGATATTGCCCGCTGGGCCCTACAGGTTCAGTTTCCAAAAGAGGTTGCATCGTTTGCTTACAAAAATCACTTCAGAGACGATGGCTGGACTATGTACGATACTATGGATGTGGTATTTACTTTCCCTCAGGATAAACTTATAAAATGGAAATGCCAGTGCCGTAATGGGTACAAAACATACGGCCGCGACCGCGGTACTGTTGTTTATGGAACCAAAGGATCTGCGTTGATAGATCGTGACGGATACGAAGTCTTTGATCTTACCGGTAAAAAAATCAGGGAAAGCAAAGCTGCAACCAAGAGCCATGGTACAGCCCTGGGAGGATCGGGCGACGGTTTGGATGCCCTTCATCCTCAAAATTTCTTTGCAGCAATCAGAGGACAGGAGAAATTAAACTCATCGCTCGAACAAGGTGTTACAAGTACTTTGATGTGCCACCTGGCAAATATTTCCTATAAAGAAGGAAACAGACCTCTCGCTGTTAATACCACCAATGGACATCTGATGGAAGAGAAAGTTCAGAAGAAACATTGGGCCAGAGAATACCAGAAAGGTTGGGAACCGAAGGTTTAACTTATTTTTTATAACCGGAGGTTGAGCCTGTCGAATCCTCATTGTCACTTCGACAGGCTCAGTGTCCGCACCTGGATAGGCTCAGTGTCCGGCACTTTTCACACAGCCTCTTTATAAGTAGCTGCATAATACTTTATCCCATTTCATTACCTGATCTGCGGTTCTTTGCCCAGAACCACTTTCAGCTCCCCTCCTTTCACCACTTCCTGAAAAGGGATCATCAGTTCCGAAGATTCTTTTCCGTTCACCAAAAGCTTTTGAATATAAATATCGGAAGCAGAATTATTGATTGCTGTTATGGAGAAAGTATTACCCCTGTAGTATTTTTTATTGAGCTTTATAGTTATTTTATCGAACAACGGACTGCCTATCTGAAACTTGGGATTGATTTCCGTGAGACCCTTTACATCAAATAAGCCCATGGCCGACATCACATACCAGGCGCCAAGCTGTCCCTGGTCTTCGTCCTGACCATAACCATACCCATGGATACCTTCGGTTCCGTAAAATTCGTTGCAGATGGCACGTACCCATTTTTGCGACAGATACGGTTTACCAGAGAAATTGAACAGCCATGATATATGAAGATTAGGTTGATTCCCATGATTATACAGCGTTTTAAGACCAGCAAAGGCATCGACTGTTTTACCGCCTCCGAAAATATGTTTCTGCGACTCGGTAAAAATGCTGTCGAGCCGGTTGTTAAAGGTCTCTCTTCCAAGAAGGTTCACCAGTTCATCAATATCATGAGGCACATAAAATGTGTACTGAACGGCATTGCCCTCCTGAAATCCGCGCCATGGTGCCAAAGGATCGAATTTCTGAATAAATTCACCCTTCCCGTTTTTTGGCCTGATAAGTTTTGTTTCCGGGTCGTACAGGATTTTCCAGCCTTTCGATAAATTGATAAGTTTTGAGTAGTCGTCGGTTTTATTCAACAGCAGCGCAAACTGAGCAACCGCATAGCTGCTGAAGGAATATTCGAGCGTATGTGAAGCCCCAAATCCTGAACCTTCGTGCGTTGTTTTCATATCGAGATGATCCTCGAAAGGACAGTATCCTTTTTGCACAAACTGGCCTACGTCCATTTTTCCGGCGCCTTCCACCCTTCCTTCCCATGAAAGCTCGTTTTTCAGGGCAGCCTCGTAACCCAGCTTAACGTCGAAGTCGCGGATACCGCAGTTGTATGCAGCAGCAATTGCCAGGCTGGTGAAATTAGTGCCTACACCCGAAACATATTTACTGCAGGCTATACCATCGCCAAGCCAGCCGGCATCTTTATATACAAGCAACTGACTTTGCACCCAATCCGAATAATATTCAGGATAAGCTAAAGCCCATAATTGCGTAAGATTCCAGAAAGCGCCCCAGATCGCATCGGTATTATAATGATTATGAACAGGCTTACCGCGCACAAGTGAGATCTGTCCCACTTCTCCATTATTTTTAGGATAAGCACCGTTTACATCGCTTGCCAAACCTCTTCCCAGCAACGCATGAAACAAACCGGTATAAAATTTTACCTTATCAGTTTCGTTCTTACCTTCAACAGTGATTCTTCCAAGATATTCGTCCCAGGTTTTGGAAGCAGTCTTCAGAGCGGTGTCAAAATTCATGTTTTTGGCTTCCGCTTCGAGGTTTAAGCGGGCATTGGCAATGGATGTATACGATAGACCAATTTTAATTTCGACAGCTTCATTTGCTGCAGTTTTGAAGGTAAAATACATACCGGTGCCAACGCCCTTCATTTCGCGCTTGGAGGGTTTCAGGTCATTTTTTACAAAACTGCCGAACGAGGAAGGCTGTTTATTCATTACGGCAGAAAAATACATTCTTACATCGGCACCCTGCTGATATTTGTTGACATAAACGGGTGAAGTAACCACGTAACCCTCAATGCGGCCATCGCTGGTATAGGTAACCTGAGCATCCTTCACCTTACCACTTTCCCCCTGTTGATTTCCAATATCGAAAATAATATTTGCCTTATCAGTTTCGGGGAAAGTATACCGGTGAAATCCTACCCGTGGGGCTGCAGTAAGTTCAGCTTTAACGCCATAATCCTTCAGTAAAACAGAATAATATCCTGGCTTGGCTTTTTCATCTTTTTTATCGAAACGCGAACGATATCCTTCATCTGGTTTATCCAGTTCTCCGGGAACGGTTTGCAATCCGCCAACGGTTGGCGCCAGCACCACCCCTCCCACCTGAAATTCGTGGAAATTAGCAAATCCTTCAATCGAAGTATGCCTGAAATCGTACCCCACGGCCTGCCATCCATCCGGATTTCCCAAATGAGCATCGGTAGAAGGGCCTAATTTTGCCATTCCAAAAGGCATGGCTGCCGGGGTATAAAAGAACCAGCGACAATGAGCAGTTCCGATGTTGGGATCTACATAATCGGCAGGCTTTTTAAGCTGTTGGCTAAAAAGTTGCGAACAACCAAGGGCCAGAAGAAACAATACTGAAATACTTTTTTTCATTTTTATATTTATTTTGAAAATTTGGCACGCGTTACAAACGCGCGCCAGCCTTCTTTTGGTTATTTCTAACGACTAAATAAAGCGAATTAAGGGTTTAGATTGATCTATTATATAATTTTAATAAATGAAATTTCTTTATACCGCGGAGCGGTTAAATATGAATAGCGCCGGGTGCAACCCGGTGTAAGTGAAGTACAGCCCTCCATAACCGCGTAGTGGTTAAATATTTCATAGCAGGTATTTTTCATCAAACTCAATCCCATGTTCATTTAGCAATTCAATTAATTCCTCTTAACTCTTTTGGCTGTTTTCTAACGACTTACGACCTACGATTTACTACTAAATCATTTCCCCCAGTTCTTATTGGGTTTATCTCCCATCTGCAGGATAAGACTGCCACCTTTTAAAAGCTCTGATGCCGGGAACTGAAAGGTATCCAGCTTCTTACCATTAAGTTCGGCACTCTGAACATACATGTTTCTACGGGATGCGTTTCGAGCTTCGATTGTAAATTGTTTTCCACGGCCATAGCGATTACCAAGATCAATCACAATCTTTTCGTAAAGCGGACTGGCTATTTCGTAAACCGGATTTACATTACAACCGCCATCGGTCTGAAATAATCCGATAGAAGCCATGATGAACCAGGCACTCATCTGTCCCTGGTCTTCGTCGCCCAGGTATGCGTTGGCAAGTCCACAGCCATAGTATCTTTCGAGAATGGACCGGCTCCAGTGCTGTGTTAACCACGGGTAACCAACCCAGTTAAAGAGAAAAGCAAAATGCATCGACTGCTGGTTTCCCTGCACAACAGGATAATCCCAGTATTGATCGTTAGGAGCATTGTATCTCCAGGGTTCGCTGGCTTTAAAACCCCATTGCAAACGTTCAACAAACTTATCTTTACCGATATGACGTGCAAGTTCAGGCACATCCTGCGGAACAAAATAACTCAACTGCCATGCATTTCCTTCCACATAATGATGATTGCGGCCGGTTTGGAAAGGATCGAAAGGATCGGCAAAAGCACCTTTGCTGTCGCGCATCTGAGCAAAACCGTTTTGCGGGTTGAAAGCATTTTTCCACCAGGTACCACGATCGGCAAAGACTTTATAATCATCCTCTTTCCCAAGGGCTTTTGCATATTGCGAAAGTGTCCAGTCGTCGTACGAGTATTCAAGGGTATTGGAAAACCTGCCTAAGTCGGACGGAACATATTTATTCTTCAGATAAGGAACAAGGTCGCGGTTACCGGCAAAACCACCTGCTACCTGTGTGGCCGGGGTTGTTTGCATTTTCTTCATCGCTGTAAAAGCTTTCTCCGCATCAAAATCGCGGATACCCATCTGGTAAGTCGAAACCATCTGCGGAATTTCGTGCTCAGCAACCATCACCGGAATATATTCCATACCAGCAGGACCCTTAGCCAACCAGCCATTAATATCGTACATAGCAAGCTGGGAATTCACCCATTTCGACGACCACTCGGGTGTAACCAGATTCCAGAACTGATTGAGATTCCAGAAGGTATTCCAAAAGGCATCGCATCCTAAAGCAAGATGTTCGGGATTGGTAAATTTCTGTTTTGTTTCATCGGGAGCAATCCATTCGCCATTCACATCACTCCAGGTATTACGGCAAAGCGAACGGTAAAAATTACAGTAAAACCGTAGTTTTTCGAGCCTATTATCGGTTGTGATTTCAATTCTTGAAAGATAACTATTCCAGACTTTCATCTGGTTTTCGACCACAGCCTGGTAATTCCATCCAAAAGGTTTTGTGATTTCAACATCCAGGTTCTCTTTTGCATTTTCAATGCTCACCAGGGAGATGCCGGTGCGAACATTTACTACTTTCGATTTTTGGGTATCGAATTCAACGTAAGCGCCTGCATCTTTAAGATTTATTCCTTTTATAACCGGCAATTCGGACACATGGTTATTGAGCCACCCACCCATTTTCTTAATGGGTTGGTCAAACTCCATCACAAAATGGATGGTATATTCCTGGTCGGCATCGTTACTCCAGACATGCGGACGGGGCGATATCTGGTGGCTTCTTCCCTCGAGCCGGTAATCGCTCACTTTCACAATTTCAATATTTTTAAGCTGATAATCGTATTCAGCCTGTATGTGCAGGTCAATCATCACCCGGTCGTCCTTTTCGCCCGGGAAAGTATACCGCTGAAAACTGCAGCGGGTGGTACCGGTTACTTCGGCCCATATCTTCGTATCGGGCATATAAACTTTATAATAACCCAGCGGAGCCTCCTCGGTGGTTTTGTCGATTCGGGCCCTGTATCCTGAGTCGGGCTCGAACTGATCGCCAACTTTAATCTGCAGTTTGCCGTTTGTTGGCATCATACCCAGTCCACCCATAGTCCATTCATGGATATGACTGAAACAACCCATAGTTTCGAAAGTAGTTTGATAGCCAGCCTGCCAGCCCATATTCTGATTGTCTGGACTGATTTTCACCATACTGAATGGGGCCCAGGGTCCGGGAGCAATCATCCACCGGGAATGTGCTGTCCCTATGCGGGTATCCACATAATCGGCCAACGTCTGCAATTTTTGCGGAGAACGTTTAAATGTACCTGTTTCCACAACATCACCGTTAACCAAAATACGGTAACTGCTTTCCCTTGCTTTGGAAACAGCAGGAACCGGAACCTCGAACTGATAACGGGCTGAGTCCAGTCTTGTCTGATAAACCTTCTTCCCATCTACTTCTGCTTCCAGTAAAGGAGTACCCTCAAGATGCTCAACATCGACCAGCAAAGGCTGAATCCTGACATTGCCTTTTTGCAGTTCATAATTGGCAGGTGCTACCGAGCGTACAAACACCTGCCTGTTATTGGTGAGTTTCACACCAGCAGGGCCTTCAAGCCGGACCTGATCGAACACCACCCAGGAACCTTCAAGTATGGTAATGGAGACACAGTTACCACCCTTTTTTAACACATTTCCCTGAAGAGGAATCTCGAGAATGCGTTCCGAAGAAGGATCGATGGTTCCTGTAAGCGAAGCATCGGTTTTGCCTTTCAGCAAAAATTTAGTGTGCTGATTATTAACACTTACCTTGAACAACGACTTTTTAGGATGCGAATCTATCAGATCGATAACCAGCTTGTAACTTCCTTTTGCCGGCATATCAGCAATTCCAAATAATATGTTCACCTCGTGTGTGCGCCAGCCCGATGTTCCACCTGTTCCTCCCCAGGAATCGTCGGGGCCAGGTAAAATATAAGGAAAATCGGTTTTGGAAGAAGACTGGCCAACGAGGTAATACCTGTCTTCGAAGCCAAAATCCTTGCTGAGGAAATTCTTGTAATCCGATGGACCAAGAGCCAGGTCGGCAGAGGAATTGTTGCTTTCGCCAATTTTCCAAATAATTTGAGAACCAGCAATTTTGAAATTCAACAGAAACACAACCAAAAAACCAAAAATCTTATACATAACATGTAGGTTTAGTCAACAATAATTACCATTGAATATGAACATTAACACCATCGGGCAAGTTTTCGAAACTCAAAAAACACGTTTTCCCTAAAGTATCCCATGAACTTACAACATCAGTAACAACTTTACCATCAACCAGCGTAACGGTAATCTTTTTAGGTTCCGATGGCAACAAAACACGCATGGCGTTAGTAGTGTTAAGCGGACTCTTTACAACAAAAGAGTAACTTCGCTTTTCAACTTTTTCGTTATAAACCCTTGATGCAGCAGCAAGAACCTGTGGTCTGCGTGCATCGGCAACTTTTTCGATATTATACAAAAAAGCCTGTTCGCCAGGATTTACAGTCTTCTCACTTAAAACAGGAAGTGTGGGATCGAACAAGTCAATCAACTTTCCTTTAATAACAAATGACTCTGAGCTAACACTTTCGTCGACTACCGAAATAAGTTCATATGGTCCTCGGCTAAGGGAGAAATGATTTTTGAAAGTCAGAGCGCCGGCCTTTGCTTTTTGCTCATACATCTGCTTTACTAAATCAATAAACGATTTATCCTCGTCAGCCTTAAGAACAAATTCCTTGGGATCCAGTCGAATAACGACAACGGTTCCTTTACCACAAGCAAACGTACCATCTTTCGCCGTTTTGTCAATTCCAAGCAACTCAAATAAATGTTCCGAAGGTGCTTTAAATTGGAAGTTACCGGTATTCCACCACTCCTGCACGGTTTGGAAAGGATCGTTATCACTTCCGCAGTAAACGAGAACTCCGCCGTTTTTAACCCATTGCGAAATATACTTGTGAGCCTCCGCTGTTGGCGGCTTCATATTGGAATACGAAAGTATCAGCACTTTTACATCTTTCCAGGTTTCGGGATACGAAACATTTTCGAGATGCACCAGACTCACCGGAACACCACGCTTGAGCAACGGTAGGGTTTGTCCGTAGAAATTGGAGAATTGGGGATCTTCGTAACCACCGTGAGTAGGAAACCGCTGAAACATCAGCGAATTTGCCATAGCAACGCCAATACCTGCAGAGCCGCTTACCTTGTTATTCGATACAGGAATAAAGTTCAGGGCATTTACCATCACCTGCATTTGTGTGGAATAAAAGCGGGGAATACGCTCCTTTTTATCGGTGTTAGCGCTGGTCTTATATAAGCCTTCGTAAATACGGTCGGGCCATGGCATAACCTCATAATCGGCCACCATAGGGTAAAGCAACTGAGCTGTAAAAGTTGCCTGATAATTCTTTTTATAGTCGGCCCAGTCGCGGGGCCAGTCTTCAATTGGATCGGTGAGAAAAAACATCTTACGACCGGTTGGTCGGGTCATGGATTCCATGGAACCATATTCCAGAAAGGCATTTTCGAAAACCCGCTCTTTACGTAAGCCATTGTAATAAGTCGGTTCGCGCGAGGTACCTGTCCACACCTGGGCAATATAGCCATCCACACACGAGAGCGATGCCAGCGAAGCCTCCGGACTTACAATCTGCCACGAAGAATAATTTACAAGCGAATGTGTTGGCACATAGCAACGAACGTTCATTCCTTTACTTTTCCCATATTCTTTGGCAAACGTAAAAACTTCGTTTAACGCATTGTAATATAACTGGTACTTGAGCTTATTGGATAAAAAAGTATTTTCGGGTGACTCGTGCGGTGCTCTCCATGGGAATCCGTAGAAGTTCTGCCACTCACGTTTGAACGATTCGCTGTAACCGGCACGGGCCCAAAATTCGGGTTCTTCAAGGTAAATAGCATCAATTCCTGCATCGATTACCCTTTTGATATGCTTTTCCTTCATGTATTTAATGAAGTTTGCCGAGGGAACTATATATGGCACCATCCGCCCATGCCAGATTGTGTCTCCCTTGCGGGTAACCTGTCCTTCGTCGAGATGCTTTACACCGTCCCATTTACCGGTAAAATAATCCTGATAGTTACCCCAGGCAATACCTGTCATAAAATGAACGGTATAACCACGGTCCCGCCATGATTGTACCCGTTGCTCAAATGTCATATCACGCCGGTCGTCGGCCCCGTAAACAATGGCAACATCAGACCGCACATCGGTAACAGGTTTCCACTGACCGGAAGTTTGAAAGGTTGTTTTTTCAGAGCTTCTTGATTGGGTTACTTTGCCCGGTTGCTGCGCGAAACCACATAATGGCAGCAAACAGAATATGATTAAAGGAAGAAAATATGACTTTTTCATCATAAATATCAATTTCAGGTTAAGTTAAATAAATACTATTGAAGGTTAAGTATACAAAAGCAAACATATAAAACAAACTAATAGGAATAACTGAAATCTGTCATTCAATAGTAAATGATCTATAGTAAATGATGGAAGTCATTCATGATTTACATGAAACGACTTCCAAACATTACACTACACTACTACTGTAAACTAACAAACTAATTATCGTGGAATATCAACCTTTTTTGCGGCGTTATAATTATGCCTCATAATATTTTCGGTGGCATAATTAATGCGGGCAGCCGCCCTGACAAATACAGTTCTGCCTGCCGGAATTACACCTTTTGAAGTAATTGTAATAGGTTTCCCTAGCAACGCTTCAAATGAATTACCGCTATAATTGATAATCTGGGTATACCTGTCGTCCTTATCGCGGTAACCTACATACGGAACCTGACTAACAAACAGACGCACGTCGGTAACATTCAGCATATTATCATTGTATCCGCCCATAGGTTCAATTTTCGACTTAAACTCAGCAGGACTTACAGCCCTTGTAACAATTATTGTAGCTGTAACCTGACCATTGCTAACAGTTGGCTCACCCACCCATTCAATTTTCAGAAAAGGTTGTACTTTGAATTCAACTTCGGTAACACCATTAATATCCAGATATTGGGTTTCATCAGCAATAGTATCGCCGGCGGCATTTTTCCTGAGTAGCGGAATAAAAGCGCCATCAATACGCACATTATAATGACCCTTAAACACCTTCGTATTCTGAAAAATACCTTCTTTCATACAAAAGAAATCGAAGTTATCGGGCACATTTGTTTCTTTCCAACTAAGCTCTCTGAGTCGTACACGTGTTCCTTCGCTGCCCTGATCGGTTAAAACCAGTTCACCTGTTGCAGCATCAACCACTCTGCCTTTGATTGTTTCCCCCGGCTCATCATAATTGTCGATTTCGCAGGAATTAAAGGAAACAACAGCTAAGCAAAATAATATACTATAAAATAGTCTTTTCATGTCTTTATATTTTGATAATTCAATTATCGTATCTATTTGTTTACTGAGAGTTACAACTAACGTCCAGGTTGTTGATCAATCACTGGGCTCTTTGAAACCTCGCCTCCCGGAATAGCGAAATAATACTCCTGTTCAGTCATCCGGAAACGACGGCGGCCTTCTTCAAAACCTGCATCGAAGAAATATTTACCTGTTGTTGAAGAATAAAATGGATACAAACCCTTGTAATAGGCACCATCAGCCTGGGTAGAACCATTGAGAATTTCGGAATGCTGGGTTCTCCAGCGACGAATGTCCCATAGGATTTTAT
The DNA here is from genome assembly GCA_023429135.1 of Bacteroidota bacterium. Lineage (GTDB taxonomy): Bacteria > Bacteroidota > Bacteroidia > Bacteroidales > JAAUTT01 > JAAUTT01. Next base: position 91,656 of record JAEYWD010000118.1, read on the forward strand.
TCTCAAAAGCAAGTTCTTTCCTGCGTTCTTTGCGGATGATATTAAGACCATCAATCCCGGTTAAATCAGAAATACCTGTTAATGCGTTAGCTCCTGCCCTCTCGCGGATTGTTTTCACAGCATCAAAAGCTATCTGCTGGAAGTTATCGCCTTCAGGAGCAGCTTCGCCGGCAAGCATAAGCTCATATCCGGCTTCGGCGGCATTGAGCAGAACCTCGGCATAACGCATCAGTATAAAATGTTGTTCCGAACGGGCTTCGAGCACTAAAGTCTGAGGCATGTTGGGATTTAACCACTTGCGGATAACAAAACCTGTCATAGCCGAAGTATTGTCGGAAGTAAAAGGTCCGCTCTTACCGCCGGCATTCATAGTGGTACCGCCTGGGAGGGCGACGGTTTCGTGGGTTGTACCATTCTGCGACAGGAAAAGTGATTTCTCACCAGCAAAAGCTCCTGTTGCTTTGTATGCATCTACCTGGTTATAGTTGGCCGGACCCGAAAAATTATAATCAGGAGCTCCACCGTTCATCACTCTTAGTGGTGCAATACCATTGGTAGCATCACCGGTAAAAATACCTCTGCGGATTTCAATAACTTCACCCTTGAAAACATCGCCGGGCCAAATAACGTTGGCTCGCAAACGAGGTTCAGCATTTGCAAAAATATCCGTCACTTTATCAAACAACAGGTATTTACCATTTTCATCGAACACTTTAATGGTGCCGTCGGGGTTCTTTGCAAAACCGTCGAATAACTCTACAAAGTCGAGCGTTGGACAATTTCCGGCTGAATATCCGTTGCTGCCCATTAATTGCCGTGGAATGTTATAAGCATCGAAACCATGAGCTAAATCGGGATACTTATATTCTTTGATGTAAATATTCTCGGAACTTCCCAGATCGAAAAACATCTCAACAAGGTTATTATACTGAGCTTCTTTGTCGTTAGCTGCCCATTTTTTCTTATACAAGGAATACTTACCCGATTTCATTATTTCGCGGGCAGCGTTGTATGCTTCCCTGTAATACTTAACTGAAGCAGCGACAGCCGAGTTGGGATCGAAACCAATAACCCTTACACCGGTTTTATCACCAAATCCGGTTATTTTATTGTATTTGGCAACCGAACCAGCAAACAACATGGCTTCCGATTTAAAACCATAAGCAACATATTTATTGGCATACCCCCGCTTCGGACTTGTAGCAGAGAGGTTTGTTATAGCCAGATTGAAATCGGCCAAAACCTGGTTCCAGGTCTCTTCTTCTGTAGAACGTGGCACTTCAAGCTGAGCTGCCGGAAGTTCAGGATATTTTAGCACAGAAGTAATCAAAGGAACACCTCCATAGCGTTTCGCCAGTGCGTAAAAAACCATTGCACGTGCAAAATAGGCTTCGCCAATGTAGTGATTATAATCTGCTTCACTGTAGTTAGCCTTGTACGAAGGAAGAATTTCGAGCAAACGATTTGCGTCGCGCAGAAGGTTAAAAGCGCGTGTCCAGTAAGCTCCATTGCGCGACCATCCTTCGGAAGTCATAGCTGTACCGGCATCACGACCAATAGAAGAGCCTTCGTTAGTACCGGGAGTAACAAGCCAATCGTCGAAAAACTGACGGGCAGGAGAATATTTGAAGTCCTCGAAAGGCATCTGACTATAGATACGCGACAAATACACCGACATACCTGCAGTACTGGAGAACAAATCCTCATCTTTTACAACATTCATAGGAGATATGTCCAAATAATCCTTACATGAGATCAGGACATTTCCAAACACCAATATTGAGATTAAAAAATATTTCAATTTCATAGCAGTAACTTATTAGAATTTAATGTTTAAACCTACCGAAACACTCTTGTTGAGGGGATATAAATATCCGTAAGAGTCGTTAGGATGTTCAGGGTCAACATATTTCACCTTGGTGATGGTGAACAGGTTGTAGGTATTTGCATAAACACGGAAGTTTTTGATTCCAACCTTGTTCATCCATTTGGAAGGAACTGTATACCCAAGTTCAATGCTTTTCAGGCGTAAATAAGCGCTATTTTCAACATTGAAAGTGGAATTTTCATCGGGCAGACTTCCTGTGTAAGCATAATGACCGCTTACCCATTGAGTGGCCGGATCATAAGGATCGGCCTTGGGATCAACCGGATGCCAGCGGTCCATGAACTGTTCCATTGCACCTGAGTCGCCGCTTCCCCACATTGGAACACGAAGCTGTTCGCCATATACAAGAGAACTCATGGCAGACCCCTGTAGCAGCAGGTTCATATCGAAACCTTTGTAAGTGGCATCGAAAATAAGGCTGAAGTTCATCCAAGGATACTGGTTGTAACGTATCGGGTGAACATCGTTGCCGTTAATTTCACCATCGCCGTTCCAATCTTCGTATTTGTAATCGCCAATAACCGTATTACGGGCAATATAGATGGGGCTGTTCCAGATATCTCCCCAGGATGAAAACTGCCCATCGCCCTGAAGACCGGTGTGAACTCCCTGAAGACGATCGTTCTGATTATTTTTCCAGTTACTCCATGAACTCCCTAATGGACCGCGGTCTACATGCAGACGTTGTACCCGTGCAATCGAGAATAATCCCTTTAAATTGTAATGAAATTCCTGTATTTTGCTACGGTGGGAAAGTTCAAGATCTAAACCATACGTGCGGTCGCTGTTGAGATTTTCTTCCGGAAGTCCAGCTCCAACAACTGTTGGAATACCTCCACTGCGTGTTGCCAGAAGGCCCTGACGGTTGCGACTGAAATAATCGGCGGAGAAACCAAGTAAGCCATTCCATGCCTCAAATTCCAGACCTATATCGAAGGTTTTAGCTGTATACCATGTAATAAAAGGGTTTGGAATACCTTTATTATCGGCACTGGCATTAAAGCTGCCATCGAAAACATAGCCACCGGTAAAATTACGGGAATCGGACTTGGTAGGATAATTATATCCTGACACAAACTGGTATCTTGAAGCATTATCGTCGCCGGTTTTACCATAAGAAGAGCGAACTTTCAGATTACTTATAAAAGACAGAGCAGAAATGCTTTTGAAGAAATTCTCTTCGGAAATACGCCATCCTAAAGAAGCTGCCGGAAAGAAACCCCATTGTGATCCTTCTGCAAACTTTGAGGAACCATCATAACGAAATAAAAATTCGGCAAGATATTTATTGTCAAACCCATAATTGAATTTCCCAACAAGAGCCAGGTTTGCATCTTCGTAAAGAGCATCGGAGCCTGTGTTCATGGTAGCCTGCTGACCTTCGGCTTTCCCGGCAAAAATATAGGGCAGCGGAAGCACGAGGTCTCTCTGGGCAAAGAAATTGTCGCTTGTGCGTTTTTGAACTTCCCATAACGCAAGTGCTGAAACATTATGCTTATTAAAGGTTCCTTCGTAATTAACCGAAGCCTGACTCAGCGTTTGGGCTTTGAAATAAGCTTCGCGTTTGATGCGGTTAGGAGACTGACGCAAAAATTTTGTGTATGTACTGGTAGATTCATCATAACGGTATTGGGCATATTCCTTCTGAAAAAGATTTGTACTCGATACATAATAATCGTAACTGAACAAACCCTTCACAAATAATCCCTTCACTCCCGGAATGTCGTATCTCAGACTGGCCGACGATTGCAGCCATTTTTTATTATATTCCTTATAACCAACAATATCACTATCCATAAACGAGATAGGATTATCGCCTTCTATCAGGCCATGAAAAGGTTTTGTAGGATCGTTGTTTGCATAAGCAGGAATATGAGCTCCCTGACGCCAGAAACCCCGGATAATCCACCATGAATCCTGATATGGACGATCCTGTTCATCCATCACTCCATTGAGGTTCAGGTCGAAAGTTAGACGATCGGTAATTTTAGTTGTGATATTCGACCTCAGGTTATATTTGGTATAGTTGAGATCGCTCGATTTGAAAAACCCTTCCTGATACTGATATCCCAAGCCGGCGTAGAAAGTAGTTCTGTCGTTTCCGCCGGTTGCACTCAGGTTATGCATGGTTTGTGGGGCATATTTGCTAAAAACAAGCGGATACCAGTCGGTGCTTTGCTTTTTACCAGTTCTGTAATCCTCGAACTGCTGATCGTTAAAAACAGGAGATCCGCCATTAACATTATGCATTGCAGCTTCATTACGCAAAGTCATGTATTCAATTGCATCAACCGTTGCTGGAAGCCCCGACGGTATTTGCCAGGTATATGAACCTGTATAGTTCATTTCCAGCTTATTCTTTGTACCTCTCTTGGTAGTTACCAGCACGACGCCATTGGCGGCGCGCACTCCATAAATAGCGGCCGAAGCATCCTTGAGGACGGAAAGGTTTTCTATATCATTCGGATCGAGACGTTGAAAATCGTCATTGGTGCGTGGAATTCCGTCGATAATAATCAGAGGAGAACCCATAGCACGTATATCGAAGTTATTGTTAAACGATCCGGGTTCGGCAGTTTTCTGGGTGACACGTACACCGGCTATTTTACCGGCAAGCATGTTCTGGGCATTTTCGTTTTTGGTCGAGACTATATCGTCGCCTTTAACCGACGAAATAGCTCCTGTCAGGGTTACTTTCTTCTGTGTACCGTAACCTACAACAACTACTTCTTCCAAAGCCTTAATATCGGGTACAAGCTGGACATTTATAACAGAGTTTTCTCCCACAGTAAATTTTTCACCTAAATATCCAACTGAGGAGAAAACCAGAACCGACCTTGAGTCGGGCACTTCAATAGAAAAATGTCCGTTGTAATCAGTAACCACACCCAAAGTTGTACCTTCAATAAGTACATTTACGCCAGGCAAAGGCTCTTTTGTGGAACCGTCGGTAACTGTACCTGTTACTTTGATTGCCTGGATCATTTCCAAAGGATAAATAACAACAAAGTTTTTATCCATTATTTTATAGGTAAGATCAGCCGAACCACAAATTTCGCCAAGAATATCATCGAGCGTACCTGCATCTATATTCTGCGAAATTATTTTATTCAACTGAACATATTCATCATTATAAAAGAAACGTACATTCCCTTCTTTTTCTATGATCTTAAGAACATTACGCAACGTTTCACCTTTGGTATTCTGATTTATTTTAATTTGTTGCGAAAATACGGAGGCAGAGATCTGGAATGACAGCACAGCAGATAATAGTAGTGTGAGCTTCATGATTAGTAGTATTTTCTTAAAAGGATATTGTATTTGGGAATAAAAATCCCAATTCAACTTTTTTTTCATAAATTTGAACGTTAAAATTCTACACTAGGATGTTAACAAGACTTAGAGGAGAAGTAGGTAACGACTATTTCTCCTTTTCTCTTTCGGGTATTTGATGAGCGTTATGATGTATTCATGTAATTAGTTTTAGTTAGTAATTAGTTTACATTTTTTCTGAATTTATCCAGTAAGTTTGTATTAAGCTGCAAGCTTATATAATTGTTATCCATCTGAAAATTAATAGGAGCCGAGAGCACCATAGCTGCCATAATTTGCTCAATGGTTTCGTTCTGAATTTTTCCAGTGAACTTATATTGTTTAATCTTTTCGGAATCGAATCGTATTTTAACGTTATATCTGCGCTCGAGAACGGGCGCCAGGGAGCCAAGCGGTTCGCCTTCAATAATCCAGGTATCGTCCTTCCACGATGTAATCAACTCCGTTCTAACTTCCGAAGAAACATTGGCCTGGGGTAACGGGTCCGCTTCTTTGGCAGTTATTACTTTATTAATTTCAGTCTTTCCGGCTTCTTTCACATCAGATTTTCTGATATAAGTAATCATTTGCTTAGGCTTCAATTCAGCATCTTTCAGCTCAATCGTCCTATTCACCGATGTAATACTTATTTTTCCCTCTTCAAGTGTTGCTGTAATTGTTTTTTCGTTTGGATAAGCCTTTACATTGAACCTGGTTCCGAGAGCCTTCACTATAATGTCGGAAGTTTTAACTCTAAAGGGGACTTCAGCATTCTTTTGTACACTGAAATATGCTTCCCCTATAAGATCTAAATCACGGTTGGTTTTGCCATACTGATTGTTGTACGAAATTTTACTGCCAGCGTTTATCCAAACTTTTGTACCATCGGGCAGATCAACAACACTTTTGGAACCTAACGGTGCCGTGATAGTAGTGATGGTAGATCTTTCCAGAGTATTGCTGCGAAACATCAATCCTAAAATTGTTCCCAAAGCAAGTATAACAATCCAGGACGCAGCTATTTTCGAGAAAGTCCAGAATACCTTGGGCTTGTCCGATTTTCCGAGAGTATCTTTTAAATGAGCAAGTTCACTTTCAATTTTCTCAGGAGAATAAGCAATAGGTGTATTACTCATTATCCATGCCGACTTCAGATTATTAAACTGTTCCAGATGTAGTTCATCTTCCTCAAGCCACTTTTTTAGAGTGCTTAACCCATCATTGTCAATTACTCCTTTTAAAAAATCGGTAATCAGCAACGAAATCTCTTCCGGTATTTGTGAATCAATAATCATAAAATGCTTTGTTTAATATGTCAGGATTTTTCTCTTGCTGTTTATTGAAAAAGCAAAAAAATTATATTCATTTTCTTCAATACCTCTTTTATAATTTTTAATGCATTGAATATCTGAACCCTTATAGTATTTTGCGAAATATTGAGTTTTTCACTTATTTCTTCATTCGACATGTTCTGGAAACGACTCATCTGAAAAATTTCCCGGCACTTTTCAGGTAAATTTTCAATAGTCTGTTTTATTAAAACTTCTGTCTCCTTAGCTTCCAGACGTTGGATAAGGGTATCGTTAACGGTATAGGTGTTATGAATAAATTTCCATTCGGTAGCTGACGCCAGCTTGTTGGTCGAGTATTTTTTTGTCCGGTAATGCTCCAGCCGATTCACGGCCAGATTATGAACTACCTGATATAAATACGATTTTACCGATTCTTTGACTATGATTGTATCATGATTTTGCCACAGATATAAATAAGCATCTTCAACAATTTCTTCGGCATCTTTAAGGTCGCCGATTATTCTAAATGCAAAATTACACAAGGCTGCATAATTTTCCTTAAACAAAATGTCGAATGCATTCTCGTCACCCAGCCTGATTCTGTTCCACAAATCGTTTAAAGAGTAATTCATTTTATTAAGAAAAGATCCCTCAAAAATAGGTAAAATAGAATGCAAAGTTAATTCCTTAACAATTTTAACTTAGCTAAGTCAGGTTCTACTTTCAGTGAAATATATTGAATATAATTATTTTGGCGCTTTATCCTGCCCATTTTGTTTTTTAGTTTCATTATCGTCTAGAAATATTTAGTTCCGGCAAAACCGAAATGCCCACGGTTCGGGACCGGCCTTTTGAAAATGGCGTTAAGAAAATAAAAGATTTGGCGTCATGAGGGGGTTTGTCTGAGCGGGCAGATTAAGACATCTTTCATTTAAGCAGAAAACCTAATTAATGGCAGTTAACCTGGCAAAGCAGTGTTGTAGTGAGTTTACCCCCGCAGTAGTCAAATCTATTATTTTTAGCCGTCATCCTGAGCTTGTCGAAGGATTCAAGAAGCCTTGACTTTGTGGTCCTTTTGTGTCAAGACAAAAGGACATAGAAAAAATAGTCCCTGTCATCAACCCATTATCCTCCATTTTCTCCAGGTAATTCGCAAAAATAAAAGAGTCAGTTATTATCGCCTTTCTACCTGATAATAACTGACTCTTAAAAAAGTTCCTATTCTTACAAATTCACAATGCCATTTAACCTGATTGCATTGCTAGCGCCACCTACGAGAATTGAATAATCACCCTTTTCGGTTGCCCAGCTATTCTGCTTTTCGTCGAAATACTGGAAAGCCTCGGTATTCAACTTAACTGTTACCGTTTTAGTTTCGCCGGGTTGCAGGAAAATCTTCTGAAAACCTTTCAATTCCTTGTCAGCACGTTTTATCTGCGATTTATTTTTACGCACATAAACCTGCGCTACCTCACCTCCGAACACTTTGCCGGTATTGGTAATGCTGAAGGTAGCATTCACTTCGCCATTGGAAGCTTTTTCCACCTTAAGGTTTTTATAATCGAAGGTTGTGTACGATAAACCATGCCCAAAAGCAAACTGAGGTTCAACTTTATAGGTATCGAAATAACGATAGCCCACGAAAATATCTTCGCGATAAACGGCTACTTTATCTTTTCCGGGATAATCGCCCAGTTTGTGAGCCGGCGAGTCTTCAAGTACCTTTGGGAACGTAACTGTGAGTTTGCCCGACGGATTTACTTTTCCGAAAATTACTTCGGCAAGAGCATTTCCACCTTCCATACCGCCATACCAGGCAGAAACAATACCTTTTACATCTTTTATCCAGGGAGTCATATCCACTGGTCCGCCGGTTACCAAAACCACAATGGTGTTAGGGTTAGCTTTTACAACGGCTTTAATCAGTTCATCCTGACCAAACGGCAGTTTCATATTAGGCTTATCAGTATCTTCTGCACCGTAGGCATTATCGCTCCAAACGGCATAGTCATATCCATGAGTAAAGCCACCTACTATAACAGCAACATCCGATTTTTTCGCAGCTTCAACGGCTTGCTGAATCATTTCGGGAGTGGTTACAGCGCCACGTTTTATTTCATAACCCGGAGCATAATTATAAACAACATTTCCAGCCTGATTTTTCAAACCCTGCAGTGGGGTAATTTCATAAAGTGCCTTCACCTGAGAGCTGCCCCCTCCCATCGAATTTTTGCGTGTTGCATTTGCTCCGATAACAGCAATTGACTTAACCGAAGCTGCATTCAATGGAAGAATATTCTGGTCGTTTTTTAGCAACACAACCGACTCCTGAGCTACTTTTTTAGCAACGGCAATATGCGCCTCGGAACCATATTCCCCTGGAGAATCCTTGGTAAACACGCTCGATTTAAACATCACGCGTAAAATGCGGCGCACCTTATCGTCGATTACCGACTCCGGCACTTTGCCCGATCTTACAAGTGTTACAACAGTATCACCCATGAAGAATTTGCCATAATTAAGACCCACAGGACCGAGGTCGGTTCCCATTTCAATGTCAGTTCCGTTCATAAGCGCTTCCATGCGGTTGTGAACAGCACCCCAGTCGCTCATAAGTACACCTTTAAAGCCAAATTCACCCTTCAGAATTTTATTCACAAGATATTCATGATGCGTACAATACTGTCCGCGGAACTTATTGTAAGAACCCATCACCGTGTTAACGTCGGCTTCTACTACAGCAGCCTTAAATCCCGGCAGATAAATTTCGCGCAGGGCGCGTTCGCTCATCTGCACATCAACAAAGTTACGGTCAATCTCCTGGTTATTGGCAAGAAAATGCTTTACACAAGCCGATACTCCCTGACTTTGCACACCTTTGATATATCCCACAGTCATACGTGAAATCAGGTATGGATCTTCGCTCTGATACTCAAAGTTACGACCGTTTAAAGGCGTACGCATAATATTAATTCCAGGGCCAAGAATTACACTCTTACCGCGGAATTTAGCTTCGCTGCCGAGTACCTTACCAAATTCGACTCCCAGCTCAGAGTTCCAGGTAGAAGCGAGTGCTATGCCAACAGGAAGGTAAGTACCCGAATCGTTTACATTCTTTAACTGGCTCCAGCCTCGTCCGTGTTCAGCACGCACGCCGTGAGGTCCGTCGGAGGTTACAAGCTCCGGAATGCCTAACCGCGGTACACCTGACGAGGTAAAAGAAGAATTAGCATGCAGCATTCCTACTTTTTCTTCCAGTGTCATCTTTTTAATCAACGATTCAATCCGCTCCTCAATGTTTTGATTTTGCTGCCCTGTCGCATTCCCAACAATAACACAGACAAGAGCAAACGCAAAAATTTTAATCCTCAATTTCATATTAGTTTTTCGTTTTAGTTTTTTAGAAATCCGGCGCAATTTAGAAAAATATTGGTAATTAACAGTCTCTACGACACATAGGATTTAGATAAGGATTTCGGCTTTAGGGAAACCTCACCCAAGGGTGCGTGAAAGGTCGAAAATCCAAATTGAACACGAAGACACCAAGACACAAACAATCGATTATTAATTATATTTTTTCGTGTCTTGGTGTTTAGTTTTTTACTTTTTACTCAGTCTCCTTTGAATGTCTTTGCCAGGAGGATTGTTAAGCTTATAGCCTTGTCTTTATTTTACCTATAGCCTACAGCCTAAATCTTTAATCAACCAACAAATCCGAACAACAATATAATTATATACCTGTGCCTGATAGTCCTACCATTCCAAATACCGAATTACAAATTCGGCAATATTCCAAGCGGAAACGCAATTTCCGATATCGGCCTGAACTAATATATTTAGCTCATCCTGGGTTGCACTTACATTAAAGGAAAACGGATATACTGAGGAAAGACACGAATTTGACCGGTATATTAATATTTAAGATAGTTGTATTAGCTTATATTTAATCTTCCTATGTTGTGTGTGTAAATTCAATATAAGTGCTTGATAAGAATAAATGATATTATTGATTGGATATAATTTTCCATGTTTCAATATTTATCATCTCTTTTGTTTTGATAAGTTTATTTTTAAGAGTATTACTTGTAATAGATATAAGTTTATCTAAATGTCTATTTATTGTTTCCAAGTCCTCTTTAATACTATCCTTATCCTTATTCTTTACTTTAAGGTTTAAAATTGCATCATTTACATTCAAGAAGAAATAATTAAAGTATTCCTTATAATTCTCAACAGAAAATCTATCCTTTTCAAAAACTGCAACTGTATATAAGAACTCTAAATAATATAATAGTGCTTCATAATAATGTTTACTATCAAGGTTGAGTTTTGCAATTAGTGCTAAAAAATTACCATTTGCTCGGTGACTAAAAATTTCAAATTCATTTTTTCTTTTTATACTATCTTTCTCCAAAGAAGCAAATTTATTTTTCATTTCTGAAAACTTCTTTTTAAAATCTTTTTTTAGATTTTGCGGTATTAAATAAACAAGAGCAATTGAAAATAGCCCTACAATAACTGTAAAAATTGCAGTCATTATGGTTATTTCATTACTGAAGAAATCCTTCTGAATCTGAACTTCATTCAATTTTACCTGCATTGCTTTAATGGTTGAATCTTGCGCCTGAACTTGTTGTTTAAGCTGTACCAGTGTTAAAGAATCACTTGTTGTTGCATGAATAGTAAATGCAAGTGTTGAGATGAACAGAATCAATAAAAGCTTTTTCATAGTCGGTTTTGTTGAATGCCAGAAAGTTAATCAAAAATAAAATAACTGTCTTTATTATAAAATAAAGATATGGATTACAGACTTATTAACACACCCCAACAAATTGAAAATGTACTTGATAAACTTCAGGATCTAAATGTTGTCAAGTATTAAAACAAAATCAATAATCAATCTGAAATTGATGTAATAACACAGGAACTTCAACTTCAATTTCCTGAAATCTGCAATAACTCGAAGGTTTTGCCCTGCATGATAATTCGAAGCTTGTTCCAGTGTTGCTGAAAGCAATTCAGGAATTAAACTATGAAATCATTTCAATTAAGAAAGAATTAAAGAAGCTGAAAAAAGATAAATAACACTGTCTTTATTATAAAACAATATTATGAACGATAAGATTAACAAGATTTTGGAAAGCTTAAGATTAGCTGAACAGGTTTATGAACAGGGTTCACCAATGCCTAAACAAGTATACATGATTACAGGCACAAAAAGAGATGAATTAATTGATTTACTTATTGCTGAACTAAAGAAAGATAGTACAGCAATTACAATGATCTAAGATTATAGCTTTTTACTATATCTTGCCAAAACCCTAGAGTTAGGTCCTTACAACAAGTAAAGCACCCCCGATAAATACATAGACGCTGGTGCTCCGATTGAAGAATGGATTTCGTTCAACCGGTAGCTCAAGCTGGGTCTTACCGACCACTTGAGCTCCTATTTATTACAAGCAGTTTTTATTTTTATATTTTCCCATCTTTTCCTTAATCACTTTTAAATCAGAAAAGCTTAAGTCAAACCATTCTCCACGTTTACGTTTATGTTCAAATAGCTTATGTAATTTCCTTTCTTCAGAGACGGGGGCTATCCAAGTAGTTATTATGTCCCATTTTGGAGAAATTCCATGTAAAGTTTTTTCCCGTAAATTAGGATTAAGACTCTGACCAATCTTTATTAGATTATTAACGGAATCAAGCAATAAATATACTTTCTTTGTTTTCGTCTCATCAATCTCGACATATTCTTCACTCTCGTCAAAGAACCAACGATATAAACTCACCTTGTCAAATGTTGGGAACTTAAGAATACCTTTTGATCCTGGAACCATAGCAATTGCATTTCTATCCTTCACAATTTTATCAAGTTCATTCCCGAAAGTAAAAAATCCCATTTTCTCAAAGACACTGCGAGCCTGAACCTGAATAGTATTAAACGTATCAACAACGTCAGTATATGGAAATCTATCATTTACTAATTTGCAGAACTCAATCGTATATACAGTTCGTGTTGTTAAATTAAGTTTTAAATTTAGCATCAGTCCAACACCTTTAAGTCCGTCATGATTATCAATATAGAATATGAAATATTCAATATATTCCTTGTCATCGTAAATAAGAACTCCATAACAATGATCTTTTAAATTAGAAATAACATTGTTAATTGGTCCATTATCTTGTTTATTTAATGAAAATATTGCCTGCCTATCTAAATTGTAAAAATTATTATCAAAATAAGATTCTATATTTTCCATATTTTTTTTAATACGAAAGTGTGATGGTCATTCTTAAAATTGCTTGTAATTTCGCCAATTCGTTAGGCATATTAATTCCTACCCAATTTACAATTTTTTCAATATCTCACTGTAAATGTGGTATACTATTATACCGGTTTTGGGGAAAAAGTAATCACCAAAATGTGAAAATATTTTATCGGGCTGCTGGGGATTTCAAAGCAATTCAATATCCCACGTTACGAAGCTAATTTAGTGTAATTACTTTAAAATTAACGATTCAACCCCAATAAAATATATGCACTGTTGGTGGCTGATGCTTCTCATAATACATTCCCGATCCACTTCGATCTTTGTTTTAGTATTTCTATTGGAATTCTGTCACCCCAAACTTCCCAGTCTGACTTGGGATTTAATGGATATGAAAACTGTTTAAAGAACTCCTTATCAGGTAATGGAATCTTGAGCTTGTTCATTATCTCAATAACCTCTCCCAAATATTTTAATGTAGTCGGAGAACCATTACGTACACCTCCATACAAATCTTGTATTCCGATCCATGCTGTTATGTCAATCAATTCACATATAATTGGGTTACACTTATTATATATCTTTTGTAATCTCAAATATTTTTCCTCTGTCAGATGATCAAACATTTTTTTGCCATATGGCAAGTCTTCAAGTACACAAAAAGGAATAAATTCTGATTCATTTTCGTGCCAAAGCCCCAAATCCCTTATCTCGTTGGCAGTAGGATAAAGCCAAAGAAATTCAAAAACTTCAAACCATTCCAATCCTTCTTTATCCATTACCTCAATTGCATTTTCAATACAACATATCGAATAGGCAAATCGTCCTCGAATAGTAACTAAGAAAAATTCGTTTAGAATCGTGTTCATACTTAACTAAATTATCATGTATTTTTATTGCAATTGCCACCAACGTTGGCTATAAGTGCCGTTTGGCATTTCAGAGTACAATCCTTTCAAACCGTTAATAATTTTTATAGAAGTACTACATTTAAAATTCGTAATGCAGGCCAAATGGCATTTATAGCGTGTTGTGGGCTGTGCATTTTTATTTTTTGTCATAAATAATC
>JAEYWD010000021.1 GCA_023429135.1 Bacteroidota bacterium
GTTTCGGAAAATGATCTGAAAGAAGGCTGTAGAATTGGATTCTTTATCATTACAGCACGGAATGAAAACGAAATTGTATTTGGCGAGGATGATAAACATCTGAATTTTGAATCTTCCCTGCTTCTGAAGAGTGATGGTGAAAATAAGTACCTTTATTCCATAACTATAGTGAAATTCCATAATTTTACCGGACGGGCTTATTTCTTTTTTATCAAACCGTTTCATAAGCTGATTATCCGGTCGGTATTGAAGCAGTTGGCTAGAACCGTAGAAAGTAATTGATAGTTTTAGAACTTTTTTCTGATGCATTGGATTTTAAAGGTTATTCTTCATGTATTTTTCTGGTGTACATATTTTCTGTTCGCCGGATTAATCAGCTTTAAACTCAGCGAAGGGTTCGACTTTATTTTTAATCATCTCCTTGTCGTCCTCCTTAATGGAGTTTGGGCTGCAACTATTTTTTATCTTCATTACCTTTGGATTTTTAAAATCGGCTCTCAACGCAAATACCTGAGGTATCTGGCACTTTCTGTGGTTTCAACTTTCGTTGTTTCTGCTTTTTTCTTTAGTATTTTCTGTTTTTTTATACTCCCGGACAATACCGTGTTTCGGGGAATTATGTTTTTCCCATCGTTTTTGGGATCTTTTATTATCGGTAATTGCGGGAGTTTATTAAAAGGTTTTATAAGCTGGTTTTCCGAATCCGAAAGGAAAGCTGAACTCGAAAAGCAATCACTTAAAGTTGAACTTGAAATGCTCCGTTCGCAGTTGAACCATCATTTTTTGTTTAACACTCTCAATAATATTGATGCACTTATTTTCAAAGATCCGCAAAAGGCCTCCGATGCTCTTATTTCGCTTTCTTCGATTCTTCGGTACATGCTTTACGATACCAATAACGAGAAAGTACCCCTGGAGAACGAAATTCATAACATTCATAACATCATTCATTTGGAGCAACTTCGGGTAACAACCCCAGGATACACTCAAATCAGAGTTGATGGTTCTGCAGCTTTGGCAATGGTACCTCCGCTGTTGTTTGTTTCTTTTGTCGAAAATGCATATAAACATTCCAAATTCATTGAGAAGTTGCCCGTAATCGAAATTCATTTTATGGTTCAGGATCAGAAATTATTATTTACCTGCATAAATACCATGGATGCGAAGACAAATGATGCAAAAAGGCCTGGAAACCTTGGTCTGTTAAATATTCGCCGCCGATTGGAATTAATTTACGGGGAAAAATGTGAGCTTGATGTAAATTCGTCAGATACCGAATTTAAAGTTTATCTTGAAATACCTTATTGAATGGAGATTGCTAAATGTATTGCCATTGACGACGAGCCTTTAGCGCTTGAAAAAATTACGGGTTTTATTAACCGGTTACCCCAACTGAAACTCGAGGCATCGTTTGGAAGTTGCACAACTGCAGCTCAGTTTATATTGGAACACCCATCGTACCTGATTTTCCTCGATATCCAGATGAAAGATATGACCGGAATTCAGTTGCTGGAATCGCTGCCGTTAAAACCACAGGTTATTCTTACAACTGCTCATAGCGAGTTTGCGCTGAAGGGTTATGAGCTGAATGTAATCGATTATCTACTAAAACCTTATTCTTTCGAGCGTTTTTCGCAGGCGGTATTCAAAGCTACATCCAGACCTAACTCTGCAATTAAAGAAGAAGATGTCGCTGAATATATTTTTGTGAAAAGCGATTACAGAATTTTAAAAGTGTTAACCGATGATATTTTCTACATCGAAGGAATGCGCGATTTTTGGTGTCTGGTGACCCGCAAAGGCAAAATCCTTACTTCACTTACCTATTCTGAACTTGAAAAACTTCTCCCGGGAAATTTATTCGTAAGAACGCACCGCTCTTTCATTGTCAATTTAAAGCACATCGAAAGCATAGAACGTCACAGGATCAAAATTCAGGGGAATCTGATTCCCGTAAGTGATTCGTATCGCGAAGCTTTTTATAATAAGCTAAAGCTTGGTAACAAAGTTTAATTACTTTCTCCGTCATAAGCATTCCAGCCCTGGGCTCTGAGTTCAATAGCCGTGTCCGACTCGGTAATCATATACCTGCCTTCAGTTTTATCGGTTATGTGTCCAATAATGGATATTTCTTTATTGGCTGCAATCTCTTTGTAAGTTTCCAGAGGAACAGTAAACAGAAGTTCATAATCCTCACCGCCATTTAGAGCACAAACCAGAGGCTCAAGGTTTATTTCGTTTGCAACCGCTTCGGCTCTTTCTTCAACGGGAACTTTGTTCTGGAAGATTTTGCAGCCGGTGACACTTTGCGAGCAGATATGCAGGAGTTCTGATGACAAACCGTCGGATATATCAATCATCGAAGTTGGAACTATTTTCTGTTCTTCAAGGAAGTTTATAATGTCTTTTCGGGCCTCAGGTTTCAGTTGGCGCTTCAATACATAATCATATCCATCCAGCTTTGGTTGGAAACCTTTATGTTGCTCAAAAAGTTTTTTCTCCCTTTCAAGAATTTGTAAACCCAGATATGCGGCGCCTAAATCACCGGAAACACAAATCAGATCGTTTACTTTGGCGCCGTTTCGGTATGCTACTTTTTCCTTCGCTGTTTCTCCAATTACTGTAATGCTAAGTGCCATTCCCGTGATGGAAGAGGTGGTATCCCCTCCGACCAGGTCGACTTCGTAGGTGTCGCACGCGAGTTTTATTCCGGCATATAATTCTTTCAGCGCTTCATATGTAAATTTTCCCGAAACTGCCATCGATACAACCATCTGTTTTGGTTTTGCATTCATAGCATATATATCCGAAAAGTTTACAACGGCAGCCTTGTATCCCAAATGCTTCAGAGGTGTGTATATCAGATTAAAATGAATGCCTTCCATCAGCATATCGGTAGTCATTACCAACGCTTTGTTGCCGGCATCGATAACAGCGGCATCGTCGCCAATTCCTTTAATAGTCGACTTATGGTAGAGCTGAACATCTTTGGTTAATGCTTCTATCAATTGAAATTCTCCGAGTTCTTTCAGTTCCGTAATCTTTTTATCCCGCTCTGCCATTGGTTTCTGTTTAAGAGTGAAAGGGCAAAATTAAGTCAATCGGTATGAATATTTGATTTTGTTTCGTATATTTGCGATTATTTAGAATTAATCTAAATAAAATAGATTGTAATATAAGTTAAGAAAAATGAGCGATTTGCAGGATGATATATTGAATGAGGTAACATCGCGTGAATACAAATATGGCTTTGTTAGTGATATCGATACCGAAACCATACCGAAAGGCTTAAATGAAGATGTTGTCCGGTTAATTTCGAAAAAGAAGAACGAACCGGATTTTATGCTTGAGTTTCGTTTAAAAGCCTTCCGGCATTGGCAAAATATGAAGATGCCCCAATGGGCACATTTACAAATTCCTGAGATTGATTATCAGGATATTATTTATTATGCGGCTCCCCGTCAGCAGGCCAAATATGCCAGTCTTGACGAGATCGACCCGGAATTGAAAGCAACTTTCGACAAGCTTGGCATTCCGCTCGACGAGCAGAAACATCTGTCTGGCGTGGCTGTGGATGCTGTGATCGACAGTATCTCGGTGAAAACAACATTTAAGGAAACGCTCGCCGAACTTGGCATTATATTCTGTTCTATGAGTGAGGCGGTTCAGGAGTATCCCGATTTGGTAAAGAAATACCTCGGAACGGTTGTTCCTTACACCGATAACTATTTTGCGGCATTGAATTCAGCCGTTTTCAGCGACGGCTCTTTCTGCTACATTCCGAAAGGAGTGCGCTGTCCCATGGAACTTTCGACTTATTTCCGCATAAACGCAGCCAATTCAGGTCAGTTTGAGCGGACTTTGCTTATTGCCGACGACGAGGCGTATGTTTCGTACCTCGAAGGTTGCACCGCCCCCATGCGCGACGAAAACCAACTTCACGCGGCAGTGGTGGAATTAATTGCGCTCGAACGTGCCGAAATAAAATATTCCACGGTGCAAAACTGGTATCCTGGCGATAAAAACGGGAAAGGTGGTATTTTCAACTTCGTAACTAAACGCGGAATTTGTAAAGGCAATTATTCCAAAATATCGTGGACACAGGTGGAAACCGGCTCGGCCATAACCTGGAAATATCCTAGCTGTATTTTGCGCGGCGATAATACCGTAGGCGAATTTTATTCAGTGGCTGTTACAAATAATCATCAGCAGGCTGATACAGGAACCAAAATGACCCACATTGGCAAAAACAGCCGCAGCCGCATTGTTTCCAAAGGAATATCAGCAGGAAAAAGCAACAATAGCTATCGCGGTTTAGTGAAGGTGATGAAAAACGCCGAAAACTCCCGTAATTTTTCGCAGTGCGATTCGCTGTTGCTGGGAAGTAAATGCGGTGCCCATACTTTTCCATATATCGAAGTTGAGAATAAATCGTCGATGATTGAACATGAAGCCACTACCTCGAAAATTGGGGAGGATCAGATATTCTATTGCAACCAGCGTGGTATCAGTACCGAAGATGCTGTTGGTTTGATTGTGAACGGTTATGTTCGGGAAGTTATCAACCAACTTCCCATGGAATTTTCAGTAGAGGCCCAGAAGCTGCTCCAGATAAGTCTGGAAGGAAGTGTGGGATGAGAATGTGGGATTAGAATTTGTGAATTGAGAATTTGTGAATAGAGGAAGGTGTATTTAAAAGGTGTAGATTTATTCTTTTATTTATTTAAACCTAATTAAAATGACACCTTCAAGAAAATTTCAGGAATTAAAAGTTTGGCAGGAATCGCATAAATTCGTATTAATGGTTTATAAGCATTCAAAAGCCTTCCCTAAATAAGAATTGTATGGACTAACTTCGCAGTTTAGAAGGGCTGCTGTATCAGTAGCCGCAAATATTGCTGAAGGATATGGAAAAAGGTCCAAACCTGATAAATTGCGATTTTTCAATATTTCACAGGGATCAATCGACGAATGTCAATATTATGTTATATTATCAAAAGATTTAGAATATATAAATAATGAAGCATGTTTGAAGATGGAAGAAAAGTTAGAAGATGTTAGCAAGTTGCTTAATGGCTATTACAGAGCTATTAAGGCTGATATGTAACTTCTTACTTCTGACTTCTCAAATTCACAGCTTCTCAAATAGAGTAAGATGTTAAAAATTAAAAATTTACGTACAGCAATAAACGGGAAAGAGATTCTTAAAGGAATAGATTTGGAGGTTAAACCTGGCGAAGTCCATGCAATTATGGGACCCAACGGATCGGGTAAGAGCACACTTGCTTCGGTGCTTGCAGGTCGCGATATTTATGATATTCTGGAAGGTAAAGTAAGTTTTGAAGGTGACAATTTGCTTGAGCTTGCTCCTGAAGATCGCGCCCGCAAAGGAATTTTCCTCGGATTCCAGTATCCGATTGAAATACCTGGTGTTAGTATGGCAAGCTTTTTAAAAACTGCCGTAAACGAACACCGCAAGTTTAAAGGTCTGGCACCTTTATCTGCATCCGATTTTCTGAAATTGATGCGTGAGAAAAAAGAATTGGTTGAGATAGATTCCAACCTCACCAATCGCTCGGTAAACGAAGGCTTTTCTGGTGGCGAAAAGAAGAAAAACGAAATCTTCCAGATGGCTTTGCTGGAACCTAGGCTTTCGATTCTTGACGAAACCGATTCCGGGCTTGATATTGATGCGCTCCGCATTGTTGCCAACGGGGTAAATAAGCTAAAAAATAAGGATAATGCCACAATTTTAATTACGCACTATCAGCGTTTGCTCGATTATATTGTACCCGATTTTGTACATGTGCTTTATAATGGTCGTATTGTTAAAACCGGAACTAAAGAACTGGCGCTGGAACTCGAAGAAAAGGGGTACGACTGGATTAAGAAAGAAGCCGATATGAAACTCAATGGCGAAGAGGTAAAGATCTAAAGAAAAGGACATGGAAACATTGAGTACACAAAGTTATGCTGATTTGTTTCTGCAGCATAAGGATATATTTCTTGAAAATGTTCCGGGTTTTATCCGGAATTTAAGGGAACAATCGGCCGAAAAGTTGAACCAGGCTGGCTTTCCGGCAAAAAAGAACGAAATGTACAAGTATACATTTCTTGAGCCTTATTTTAATAACGGATACAAGAAGCATATCATTCAAAAACCTATATCGTTTAATATGAACGATATGTTCCGGTGCGACGTTCCTGCCCTGGATACGCATCTGGCGATTGTATTAAACGGATTTTATTACGATTCCCAAAAGCCGCTCGTTACTTTACCAGGGGGGATAATTATGGGAAGCCTTGCTGAGGCTGTAAAGCAATATCCCGACCTGGTTGAGGCACATCTTTCCAAATATATCACCAGCGACGACAGCTATGTTACTTTAAACACAGCTATGGCCCGCGATGGCGTTTTTCTTTATGTTCCTGAAGGGAAAACACTGGACAAACCGGTTCAGATAATAAATATTCTACTTGCCGATGAAGAACTGATGGTTCAGCATCGCAATTTATTTATTCTGGAGCCGAATAGTTCTGCAAAGGTTGTTATATGCGATCATACACTTAATTCGAATAAGTATCTCACAAATAGCGTAAGCGAAGCTATTGTTGCCCGCGATGCTCATTTTGAATGTTTCCGCATGCAAAACGAGCATAATGATTCTGCTCACATATCGCATGTGTTTATCCGTCAGGAGGAAAATAGCAATGCTTTGTACAATAATATAAGTCTGCACGGTGGGTTGCTCCGTAATAACCTCTATGTTACCCTTGCTGGAGAACATTGCGAAAATTGGTCGCTGGGACTGTTGCTAACCGATGGTAAACAGCATGTTGATAATTATACTTTTATTGATCATGCAGTACCAAATTGTACAAGTAATCAGTTGTATAAAGGTGTGCTGGATGATCAGTCAACAGGTTCGTTTACCGGCAAAATTCTTGTTCGTAAAGATGCACAGAAAACCCTGGCTTATCAGCGTAACAGTAATCTCCTAATGACAAATGAAGCCCGGGCCAATGGTAAACCGCAGCTCGAAATTTATGCCGACGATGTAAAATGTTCCCATGGCGCAACTGTGGGGCAAATTGATGAAAATGCATTGTTTTATCTGCGCTCCCGTGGAATCGGCGAACGCGAATCACGATTGTTGCTGATGTACGCTTTTGCCCATGAAGTCATTAAGAAAATACAGGTAGATCCTCTGCAGATCCGTATCGGGGAACTCGTTGATAAACGGTTACGGGGAGAATTGTCACGCTGCAACAACTGCGCAATGTATTGTAAATAAATAAGAGCTTTCAATGAATTTTGATATACACAAGATCCGCGCCGATTTTCCCGTACTTTCTCAAACTGTTTACGGGAAGCCACTTATTTACTTCGACAACGGAGCTACAACCCAAAAGCCTAAGGATGTTATTGAGAAAGTAACCAGGCTTTTTGCGGAGCAATACAGCAGTATCCATCGCGGTGTACATTATCTGAGCGAGCAATCTACAGAGATGTACGAAAATGCCAGGCATACCGTTCAGAACTATGTTAATGCCAGGTTCTCGCAGGAAATTATTTTCACCAGCGGGGCTACCGGATCTATTAATGCCATTGCTTTTTCTTTTGGTGAAAAATATGTGAACGAAGGCGACGAAATCATTATTTCCGGGATGGAGCACCACTCCAACATTGTTCCCTGGCAAATGATGTGTGAACGCAAGAAAGCTCAACTGAAGGTTATTCCTTTTACACAAGATGGCGAACTTAGGCTCGACGTTTTTAAAACAATGTTGAACAAGCGCACAAAGCTTGTTGCAGTAAATCATGTTTCCAATACATTAGGAACAATCAATCCGGTTAAAGAAATTGTCGAAATTGCTCACTCTGCTTCTATACCTGTTTTGATTGACGGCGCTCAGGCAATTCAGCATGCATGTGTTGATGTTCAGGAGCTGGATTGCGATTTTTACGTTTTCTCCGGTCATAAAGTGTATGGTCCCACCGGAATTGGAGTTTTGTACGGAAAGGAGCAGTGGCTGAACGATTTGCCTCCTTATCAGGGCGGTGGAGATATGGTGGATTGTGTAACCTTTGAGCATACCACTTACAATGTACTTCCTTTCAAATTCGAAGCCGGAACTTCCAATTTTGTTTCGGCAATTGGTATGGGTACAGCTCTGGATTATCTTCAATCGCTCGGGTTGGAAAAAATTGCTGAATACGAGCATCAGCTTCTACTTTACGCCACTGAAAAACTAAAGGCAATTGATGGGCTCAGGATCTATGGAAATGCAAGGGATAAGATTTCAATTATTTCCTTCCTGGTCGATAATATTCATCCTTACGACATGGGAATGATTCTCGATAAGATGGGAATCGCCGTTCGTACCGGTTCGCATTGTACCCAGCCTTTGCTTGAGCAATATAATATCGAAGGTACCATCAGGGCTTCAATGGTGTTTTATAATACTTTTGAGGAGGTGGATTATTTCGTAGAGGCAGTAAAGAAGGCAAAGATGATGCTGAGCTAATCTAAGTTCGATGTAAATAAATTTGCTAATACCAGATAATAAGGTTGAAATAGCCTGGTAGGTTTCTCTACTAAGGTAGATGAGATGAAAATAAGGTTCTTTTTTAGAAAACCTTATTTCTAAAATTGTATTTTGACCTTAGTACAAATGATTGAGATATTATTTAACCTTATTCCCTTATTTTAATTTTCTCCTTCCGCTGCATAGCTCAAAGCTGCATATATATCCTCTTCTGTAAGTTCTGTAAAGTCATTAAGAATATCCTGTATGGTCATGTCCGAAGCCAACCAGCCCAGAATATCGCCAACGGTTATTCTCATTCCCCGGATACAGGGTTTACCACCTCTTTTTCCTGGTTCTATTGTAATTATTTGCTTATAGTCAACTATCGCGGATTTTTTTTATAAAAATATTAAATATCAAGGGATAGTTATTCAGCTTAATCGAACATTTTCTTACCATCCTATTGCTATATGTTATAAAAAGTTATACTTTTGCATCGATTTTTGATTCGAAAAGTTCCAGGGGACAAAAGTCCCCTGTTTTTTTAGTATATGATAGACAGAGTAAAAGTTAATTATTTTTTAGTTGAAATTCTCGAGGAAACAGATCTTTTCCTTGTAGACCTCACTGTTAAGCCTTCAAATAAAATTCTGATCGAGATCGACAGTTTCAAAGGAGTGTCAATCGACGAATGTGCTATGGTTAGCACATCACTGGAAACCAAACTCAATCGGAACGTGGAAGATTTCGAACTCGAAGTTTCTTCTCCGGGTTTGGGTCAGCCTTTTAAAGTCCCACAGCAGTACCAGAAAAATATTGGTAACCAGGTTTCTGTTCTTTTAAAGGAAGGCACCAAATATACCGGTAAGCTTTTGGATGCTAATAATACTATGGTTAAAGTTGAAATAAAGGAAAAAATGAAAGTGGAGGGCAAAAAGAAACCTGAAATGGTGATTGCCGAAAAGGAAATATTAATTAACGATATAAAAATTATCAAAGCGATAATAAATTTTTAAGCGTCAAAATTTGGGAATATGGAAAACCTTAATTTAATCGACACATTTTCCGAGTTCAAAGAACTCAAAAGTATCGACAGAGCAACAATGATGAGTGTTCTCGAAGATGTTTTTCGTAATATGTTGATTAAGAAGTATAACACTGATAAGAACTTCGACATCATTATCAACATCGATAAAGGTGACTTTGAAATCTGGCGAAATCGCGAAATTGTAGAGGACGACGAAATTTCTGATCCGAATCTGCAAATTCCAATTTCAGAAGCATTGAAGATTGATCCGGATTATGCAGTAGGTGAAGATGTTACCGATGAGGTAAAACTTGCCGATTTTGGCCGCCGCGCTATCCTGGCGATTCGTCAGAATCTGACTTCTCGAATCATGGAGCTTGAAAAAGGTAACATTTATGGAAAATATAAAGACCGTATAGGAGAAATTATTACCGGCGAAGTTTATCAGGTGTGGAAGAGAGAGATTCTAATTCTCGACGATGATGGTAATGAGCTTATCCTTCCTAAAAATGAGCAGATACCTTCTGATCATTTCCGTAAGGGCGATAATATCAGAGCTATTGTGCTTCGCGTTGAAATGCGCAATAATAACCCGCTTATTATTCTTTCGCGTACTTCGCCAATTTTCCTCGAAAGACTTTTCGAACTCGAAGTGCCAGAAATTTTTGACGGTTTAATTACTATCAAAAAAATTGTACGTGTTCCTGGGGAAAGAGCTAAAGTTGCTGTTGAATCTTATGACGAACGCATTGATCCGGTTGGAGCTTGTGTTGGTATGAAAGGTTCCCGTATTCATGGTATTGTTCGTGAGCTGCGTAACGAAAATATCGATGTTATCAACTTTACCAATAACAATCAGTTATTCATTTCCCGTGCCTTGAGTCCTGCAAAAATTTCATCTATAAAAATAAACGAAAGTGCTAAACGTGCCGAGGTTTATCTGAAACCAAATGAAGTTTCGCTGGCTATTGGTAAAGGTGGTTTGAATATTAAACTTGCAAGTCAGTTAACAGGTTACGAAATTGATGTTTATCGTGAAACCGATGAAGAAGAGGAGGATGATGTTAATCTCGACGAATTTGCAGATGAAATCGAAGGATGGGTCATCGATGAGCTTAAAGCTGTTGGCTGCGATACCGCCAGAAGTGTTTTACGCTTAAGCGCTGAAGAACTCTTGAAGAGGACCGATCTGGAAGAAGAAACTATTCGCGATGTACTTAAAATTCTGCGTTCCGAATTTGAATAAGTATATTGATATATATTAACTTAGCGCAGCAATAACAAAGGCTTAACAAACGTACAGGATTAATTTATGACAGATAAAAAAGAATTGAGACTCAGTAAATTAGCACGGGAATTCAATGTAGGGATTTCCACTATAGTTGACTTTCTTAAACGGAAAGGGCATACTATAGACCCAAACCCTAACACAAAAGTGGCTCCTGAGCTTTACGATGTCCTGTCAAAAGAATACAGCTCCGATATCAATGCAAAAAAAGAATCGGAAAAAGTGAACCTGCGCTCTCTTCGTGAGAAGAAAGAAACTGTTACTATTGAAGAAACATCCGGCCAACCGGAAGAGGAAGAAATTATTGAAAAGGAACTTTTCATTAAAGATACAAGCACCGGAAAAAAATCACCTCTGCTGGCGGAGCCTAAACGCGATATTAAAGAACCTGAGGTTAAAGTTATTGGTAAAATTGATCTTGATTCTTTGAAACCAAAAGCGAAACCTGTTGAAAGGGCTCCTGAAAAGCCCGTTGAAAAGCCCGTAGAGAAAGTGACAGAGAAACCGGTCGAAAAACCAGTTGAAGTTCGGGCCGAAAAACCAGTCGAAAAAGCTCCTGAAGAACCAATTGAAAAACCTGTGATTGCTGAAATACCTAAGCCTAAAGAATCATCTGTAATTGTTGAACCTAAGGTTGAAAAGACTCCTGAAAAACCGGCCGCCGAGGAGGTTGAAAAGCCGTCAGGCGCAGTTGTTAAGGAAGAACCACAGCCAGTGGTGAATGAGGTTGAGGTTGTAAACAATGTCGATAGCGAAGTTTCGCAGGATAATGAAGTAATTACCGCCAAGGCTGAATTTGAATCAGATATTCGTGTGGTAGGTAAGATAGACCTTGATTCGATCAATCTCAGAACGCGGCCTCCCAAAAAGACCAAAGAGCAACGCGATGAAGAAAGGCGGGAAAAGCATCAACAACAAAGACCTCAGCAGCAATCCCAGGAACGGAGATCTGAAGGTGGTCAGCGCCAGCAGGAACCGCGTAGTCAGGAGCAAAGACATGATCAGAAACCTCGTGAGCATCATCGGTCTGATCGTCCCGACAGGGAACGTCCTGAAAGACATGATCAAAGAAGACATTCGGGCAACGTTAATGAACCTGCAAAACAGGAAGATCAGATTATTCGTGCCGAAGCGCAGCGGTTATCGGGACCGACAGTAGTCGGGAAAATTGATCTTCCATCGGCTGACGATCGCAAAAAACCTGTTGCATCCTCGGATGTTTACGACGCTAAAAAGAAGAAACGTAAACGCATCCGTAAGGATAATGAACGAGTTGCGGTTCCTCCTAAGGATCAAAAGCAACAAGGACAGCAACAGCAGGGTGAGAATAAACCCAGGTTTGGTTCCAATAATAATCAAAAACCTCAGGATAATCGTAATAATAAAGCTCGCAGACCCATCCGTCAGGAAGTCAGCGA
Source organism: Bacteroidota bacterium (assembly GCA_023429135.1). Taxonomy (GTDB): domain Bacteria; phylum Bacteroidota; class Bacteroidia; order Bacteroidales; family JAAUTT01; genus JAAUTT01. The sequence goes on from JAEYWD010000021.1 coordinate 12,266, forward strand.
AGAAGATGTACAAAAGCAAATTAAAGATACTCTCGCAAGGTTAACCTCAAAGGGTAAATCAAAGGCTTCCAAATATCGTCGCGAAAAACGCGATATCGTAAGTCATCGTATGCAGGAGGAACTTGAACAGACTGAGCGCGACAAAAATATTTTAAAGGTTACTGAATTCGTTTCGGTAAACGAACTGGCTTCGATGATGGAAGTTCCTGTTACAGCAGTTATTTCTACCTGCATGAACATGGGGCTGTTTGTTTCCATCAACCAACGTCTCGATGCTGAAACTATGGCACTCGTTGCCGACGAATTTAACTTCAAAGTTGAGTTCATCAGTGTTGAGGTTCAGGAAGCTATCCGTGTTGAGGAAGATACACCGGATGATCTCCTGCCTCGTCCGCCTATTGTAACTGTTATGGGTCACGTCGACCATGGTAAAACCAAGCTTCTCGACTATATCCGTAGTGCCAACGTAATTGCCGGTGAGGCTGGTGGTATTACCCAGCATATCGGAGCTTACGCCGTAGAACTTGAAAACGGTCGAAAAATAACATTCCTCGATACACCTGGTCACGAAGCGTTTACCGCCATGCGTGCCCGTGGTGCTGCTATTACCGATGTGGCCATTATTGTTGTTGCTGCCGATGACGGTGTAATGCCTCAAACAAAGGAAGCAATCAACCATGTATCTGCTGCCGGTGTACCTATTGTATTTGCAATTAACAAAGTTGATAAACCCGAGGCTAATCCTGAAAAGATTAAGGAAGAGCTTGCTAATCTTAACTATCTGGTTGAAGATTGGGGTGGTAAGTATCAATCTCAGGAAATATCGGCCAAGAGCGGGTTGAATATCGACCTTCTCCTTGAAAAAGTTCTTCTTGAAGCCGAACTTCTTGATTTAAAGGCCAATCCCGATAAACGTGCATTCGGTACTGTTGTAGAGTCTTCGCTCGACCGTGGCCGCGGATTTATTGCAACTGTTCTGGTTCAGGGTGGGACTTTACGTACTGGCGATGTAATTTTGGCCGGAAGTTATTTTGGACATATTAAGGCCATGTACAATGAGCGCAATCAGAAGATTGATGCTGCCGGACCTGCTATGCCTGTTTTGATTCTTGGTCTCGACGGAGCTCCTCAAGCTGGTGATACATTTAATGTACTCGAAGATATTAAGGAAGCTAAAGATATTGCTTCAAAACGCGAAATGCTGCAGCGTGAGCAAGGCTTACGGACAAAGAAACATATTACCCTCGATGAAATTGGTCGTCGTATTGCTATTGGTAACTTCCAGGAGTTGAATATTATTGTGAAAGGTGATGTGGACGGTTCAGTTGAAGCGTTGTCCGATTCACTTATTAAGCTCTCGACTCAGGAAATTCAGGTGAATGTAATTCATAAGGCAGTTGGTCAGATTTCGGAGTCGGATGTTGTACTTGCAACGGCTTCGAACGCTATTATTGTTGGTTTCCAGGTTCGTCCTTCGGTGAATGCACGTAGGCTAGCTGAGAAGGAACAAATCGATATTCGTTTTTACTCCATCATTTACGATGCAATTGAAGAAATTCGTGCCGCTATGGAAGGTATGCTTTCTCCCGAAATCAAGGAGGAAATTACTGGTATGGCTGAAGTGCGCGAAGCGTTCAAAATCACCAAGGTTGGAACCGTTGCGGGTTGCTTCGTGAAAGAAGGAAAATTACTCCGTTCATCGAAAGTTCGCATTATTCGCGATGGTATAGTGATTTATACCGGCGAGCTTGGATCTCTGAAACGTTTCAAAGATGATGTTAAAGAGGTGTCGAGTGGCTACGAGTGCGGTTTGAATATTCACAACTTCAACGATATCAGAGTTGGTGATATGATCGAAGGATTCACTGAATTTGAAGTGAAGAAGAAACTGTAATTAGTCGTAAGATATTAGTAATAAGTCGTAAGACTGAAAAGGCCGGAGAGATCCGGCCTTTTTTATGGTAGATTTTAATATGATTGGGATGTAAATAATTTAGTTAAATATTAGATTATTAGGTTAAAATATTCTTGTGTGCTTTTCTACTAAGCTAATCGTGTTTCGAAACCAACATCACGGCAGCAAATATGTCTTACCCTTATTGTCTTTTTTTTAAGGTATTGGAAATGATCTAAGTTTATTAGTTTTCAGATCTTTATTTCTTAACCACAACAATTGTCTGGAACATTGCCAGGTACCTGTTGAAGGGATTCAACATTGCTTCGAGCCATCTGAATGGGCGGAACGTCCATCCCGGTAGGGGCGATTTAAAGGTAAGTCCGCCGGTGATCAGATAAGCAAAGGGTGTATGGTGTTTGACTTTTTCTCTGGAGAATGAAGGGAACTCAGATTTAAAGGTGCCGTAATCGCGCGTAAAAATAATCCAGGGCAGAGCTCCATTGGCACCTGAAAGGGGACCACTTGTCGGAAAACTCCAGCTATTAGTTTCGGGATCGAAATTTTCGTGGTGGAAGTTCTTGAAGATAAATCTTGAAAATGAAGTGTTGGCAGGTTCTATCATGATAATTTTTCCACCTGTTTTTAATACCCGTAGAGCCTCACGGAAAAAACTTCTGCAATCGGGGATGTGATGAAGAACATCTATCATTAAAATTGCCGAGAGTTCGTTGTCGCCAAAAGGCATTTGTTCACCTGAGAATGTTAGGTCGCAATGTGGAAAAGGTAAAATGTCGGAGGTGACTATGCTTGGATTTAACTCTTTTAGAAACCCACCGCCAGAGCCAATTTCAACAATTTTTCCCTTAGGTAATCCTTCGGTTTCCTTTAGCATTGATGTATACCAGTCAACATAAAGTTTTTTCAGGAATTTTTTGCGAAGTATAATTTCCCGGTGTTGCAGCGTTGTTGAAGGAGCGTCGAGATCCCCGGCTTTCTTTTCTTTTAAAAACGACAGAAGTTTCAAATCTAATAGTAATTAAGTATTATGAACTAAGCATCAGCCGGGTAAAAATAAAAAAAGCGGAGATAAGAAACCCCCGCTATTATTTTTTATTTTGAAGAATTTATGCTCCAATCATGTCCTGGTATGCTTTAGCATCCATCAGGTCGTTGAGTTCTTCAGGTTTTTCGAAAACAACTTTTACCATCCAGCCTTCACCATATGGATCTTTATTTACAAGCTCAGGATTATCTTCAAGCTTGGAATTCACTTCCACAATACGGCCCGAAACCGGCATAAACAGGTCCGAAACAGTTTTTACTGCCTCAACAGTTCCAAAAACTTCTTCTTTTTCAAGGTTTTCGTCCAATGTTTCAATTTCGATGAAAACTATATCGCCAAGTTCGCCCTGGGCATAGTCGGTAATTCCTACATAACCTTCTTTACCTTCTATACGGATCCATTCATGATCTTTGGTATACTTCAAATTCTGGGGGATATTCATGTCAAGAATTTTTTTATGTTTTATTCTGTGTTTAAAAAGAAAGGTCAAAAATAACCAAATTTATTCAATGGAAAAACTGCTATTGAACAAGTGTGAACCGAACGCTGAAACCAATATTTGTATTGGCAGTAGGGTAGGAGATGGATGTAAATGGTTTGTTTACAATACGATCGTAGAAGAAACGGAGGTTAAAACTTTCGGAAAGGTTATAATCGGCCGAAAATTTAACTGTAACAACATTTTGACCCTGTGCAGCCTGTGGAGCTCCTTCCAACTTGCGGATAATTACTTTGTTGTCGCGTATGGAAACGTCGGCGGCAAGGTTGAGATCGCTCTTGAACGATTTTTGCCCGTCGCCCGATTTTAATATAAACTGAACATCCTTGAACTTGTAACCGCTACCGATAACAATGTCGTTGTTACTTGTTTCCGTAACCTGGTAACTCGAAAGGCTCAGGTTAACATTTCGCGTTCTTCGTAACTCAAAACGGGTCGAAAGAGAGTTTTTCCATGCTACGTCAACGTTAATAAGCGGGCCAAACTGTTCGGAGATGGAAACGGAGTTGATTTCCAGAGGTCCCAGAAAATTATTTTGCAGGTCGCGTAAATTGCTCAATCCTCTTTCGATATTAGGATCGGCGAAAAAATCGGTATTCGACAGGTAACTTCCAATATTGTAAGTTGATTTATAGGAATGGTTCAAGTTAACCGACCGGGCAAACTTCTTAATAAATTCAAGCTTTGAAAGTCCGTCAAAAGTTATACGCCAGTTTGGTCGCATGTCCCAGAAAGTAGGAATGCTTTTCAGCTTCACATTCTCGGGACTCGTCCCTCCGTAGGCTGCTAAAAATGCCGAGATTAAAACCTGCTGCGCATTTTCGTTATATCCGTCGGCAACACCATCGACTATTCGAGGGTCGTAGGCCTCGTCAATTTTATGTCTTTCTTCAGCTAAACGACTAATAATCCGATATCTGTTTTCTTTGAATTTCTCGAAAGTTGGAGAGTTTTCATAGTTTTTGCTGGTAAATCTTTCGAATGCACTTCCGAGGGAAATGATGGTCATACTGAAATTGCCATTCCGGGTATATCCCCGTGTATCGTCAGGGAAGGCGCCGGTTAATGAGTCGGCAATCCAGTAGGAGCTTTCATTCCGGGAGTAAGTACGAAGGCCATTCAGCTCCACTTTAAATCCGGGGAAAGGCTCAAAAAGAATGCGGCCGGTAAATGTCTCATTATGTGTCATTATAAATGGCGAATTCTGATATTGGCTTGTTGTAATCCATCCATATTCTGTCGCCGCCTTGCGAGCAAAATCATTATCCTGATAACCGAGGATAAATGGCAGTCCGGGAGCGTACATACTGCCGTCGCTAACCATTCCGAAAAGCTTTGTATTTTTATTGTAGCCTGGAAGGATGGTTCCCTGTGTTTGCGAATAGGTGAGCGAAATGTTTTTTATCCCTAATAAAATGCGTGTCGTGTTTTCAAGAATAAAAACAAAGGGACTTGGGTTAACTTCTACCGTACCTTCGACTAAAACCCTGGCATTATTCAAACTGCTATCGGGTGTGAACTCTATTTTGTTTTCGTTTACAATGGTGGTTTTACCCTTTACTTCTTTGTTGTCTTTGTCGAAAAATTTAACGTTTACCTCATCAGTCGATAGTTTGTGAAATACAATTTTAGGCTCGCCGGCTGTTAAAACCATGCTACTGCGTTCGTAGATAACTTTTTTGGTTTTCTTTTTCTGTTCCTGTTTCCGGTTTGCGGGCTGTAGCAGTCTTTTAAAATAAGGTACTTTGTTATATAAGGTGGTCATGTTCATCTGGCCACTTATCTGGAAAGTATTTGAGTTCTTTATGGTATTACCAATATTATATTCATTTTGAGGAGCAACATCCCATCCGTATGTAGCCGTGTACCTTACATTCGATGATGTCCAGTCGAGCCAGGGGAACTTATTTAATGGCAGGTTATAGGTAACATTGATGTCGTGAAAATATTGAGTTGTTCGACCCATGCTAAGGATTTCGCGCCACACATATTCTTTCCATAAATCGTATTCTTCTTTATGATAGCGGCTTACCACGTTAATGGAGGTCGGCTCGTCAATACGAGCAATATTGGAAGCTGTAAAGTCAATTCTGATGGAACGGGTAAGGTCGTAGCTGAATTCATAATTCCGGTTCCATAAAAAGTCTTTACTTACGGTAGGAATAACAGCGCCTCCATAGTTATTTATGTCGCGGTTTAGCATCTCCCTGTAGTAACGGCTAATTTCGGTATTGAAGCCCAACGTTGTCGGCCCAAGGTTGAAGTTGAAATCCTTAACCAATCGCAGGAATTTATTATTCAGAATTTTGACTTTCTGGAAAGGCTGAATTGTTTTAGGCCTTCCGGTATAATTATACATGATGCTTCCATGATAGCGTTTGTCGATGTATCGTTCCACATTGATGTTATAGCTATAAGTTTCGTTAAAAGCATAATTGAACGACCAATTCGATATGTCGTAAAAATGGGGTTTTCCCTCCATTTTATTAATGCGGACATTTGTAAAGTTCAAACTTCTACGGCGTGTATAGTCGCGCGAAATTTTAATGATACTATCCCGTTCAGCTTTGCTGCGCGCATTGTCCAACGCTGCCTGAAGAGGTATATCCGGGTCGGTGGGGTTGTATTCGGGGTCGGTAAACGACTCGGAAAAGCCAATATACATGGGCAGTTGAACTCCCGATTTTTCCGGGAAGAATTTTCCTAATTCAAGGTTCGACGAAATGTCGTACGAGTTGATTTCAACCTTGCTGCGTTCGTTCACTTTTTGGTCGATACTCCCAAATCCTGGTTTTAAGGTACTCCCGGCGACGCTTACGGTACCAAGGTCGGCAAGTTTTGTAATCATGCGTGCGTTAGCGGCCCAACCTCCTTTTTCATTGAAATTCGTTAAACGAAGCTCATTTACCCAAATTTCAGCACTTCTTGCAGTACCTTCTTTACTTGCTGTTTTTGGGTAACGAACACCAATCATCATAGTGCGGATATTGCTCAGGTTTGGATTTCCGCAGATATAGTAATTATAAGGCCGGCCATCAATTGAATAAGGGAAAACAGTTGTATAGGTTATGTTTGAATTCGAGGCGCGCATCATATCGTTTCGGGCTTGCTTTAGGCGTTGAAGATCTTCGAATGAAAAGTCGATACGATTTTCTTCAGGCCAAACAGCACGTCTGTCTTCATCGTCTTCATCTACATAATCGCTTTTGTGTGGAGTGAGTTTTAAGGGTACTTCAATTTCGTAGTAGTTATTACGGTAATCGGATCCCATGCGGATGAATACTGTCATTTCGTTGTCATTCAACTCGGTTCCCGGAATTCTCTCGGCATGAACTTCCATTTGAAGGCGCTTGTACTGACGAACATCGAGATTTATAGTTTTGTAAGCTGCACGGGCGTCGCCATTTACCAAGTCCTGAACCTTCAGAACCATCGACTGCTCGTTTAATTGGGTGAGTTGTGGGTTTTGAGGATCGATTACCCGGTCGATACCCGGAGGAAGTACGTAGTTTACCGGCTTTTTGGTTGAATTTTCTTCAATATTTACCGAGGCAATTTCAAAAGTTCCGTCCGATTCTTCAGGTATCGAAACGCCTTCACCACCCTGGCGCATCGAAAGATTATATTTTCTCCATTCTCCTCTAACCAGTTCAAGTTTTGCAAAACGCAAAATAACTGAATCCTCGAATCCTTTCAAGAACATACGCATGAAGCGAATCGACTTAAAATCCTGAATTGACCCAACTACTTTTTCGGGATCCGAAATCGGAATCCGGAACTGTAACCAGCGCACTTCGGTTTGTTTTTGCCCTGCTTCAGTTTCTTCGGATATTTCGTAGCTTACAATATCGGTGATGTAATTTTTACCTACTTCCTTAAGGGCCTCGCGCGAAATGTCAACTGAGTATTGATAATAGCTTTCATTCTCGCTCAGGGTATTGTCTCGGTTAATATCTTCGGAGTTTGGCAGACTGGTTCCCGAAGCGGTAGCATCGGTATTAGCCTCCAGAGCAGGAGAGTTTCCTTCGTAGCCGTTATAACGTTTGTAGCGTTCCAGAATTCCCAATTTCTGGTCATCATAGTCAGAGCCCCGGTAATAATGGAAGTTGTCATTCGAGGGGTCGTTCAGGATCTGTTCTAGGGAAGCCTGGTCGGTTACCCGGTTTTTTACCGAATCGAGAAAACTTGCAAAGAACTGTTTTTCATCGGTGTCCGACAGACCGTCTAAACCAATATCCTGGTATTTGCGGCTACCCGGATCGTTATCGAAAGCATTGGTAAGCGATTGAGAAGTAATATCAGGAACACGTCCCCATTTTGTAGAATCAACATTCTGCACAAGTTCATTTTTGGGGAAGCCGTTTTCGAAGCTTTTACGTGAATCTTTCAGCACATCTTCTGAAACATTTCCAAGGTTGAAATATAATTTTCCTTTGTTTTTGCCTACTGAATCGGAAACATAAGGGTCCATCACCCAAAATTCAATAAATTGCACATTTGCAGCTTCGAAATCATTGGTGAGCACTTCGCGCATCATACCACCCCAGCGATCTTCAGGATTGAGGAGCTTACCGTTCGTGTCAAGATTCAGGTCGTAGTTATAAGGACCTCTTTCTTTGGGATAATAGGCAACGTTTAAAATCTGCAGTGTAGAAGGTAAATTACTAGGATTGGAAACATTTTTGAATATCTCTTTTTCCTGAACCTCTCTCACAAAAGGACTGGATTTTGCAATTTTATTGTTTTTGATGTGTGCAGGCGTAGCTGAGGTGTTCCGAAGGAACAAAGGATCGATCACATACCAGGCAAGTTTTGCACGATTATATCCGGTTCTTATATCGTTGGTAAGCGATGCTTCCGGAAACAAATCGTTTTGTCCTTGAGGTGTACTTGCCAGCGACCAGGCTGGGTACGACTTCATTTCGTAAGAGGTCTCACTTCCTTCAAAATCGTCGATATAAGCGGCTCCCGATTTTGTTATGTGCTTAGAGTGTCCCGGAATTAAATGAGCAAATTCGCCCTCGAATGTAAACGAAGAGGGCTCTTTGGTTTGAATTAGCGGTAATTTATCAATAAGCGTAGTGAGGAGTTGCGATTTTGCTGTATAGGTTCCGTTCAATCCCCAAATTGTATTCGAAATGGGTTCGTCACCAATATTTACTTTCTGCGTGAGCGGACGTTCTGATAAGTGCAGAATTGTACCTCCAAGAACAAAGTTTTCGTTGAATTTATAATCCAAATGCGTTCCGAGCAATGTTTTGGTTTGGATATTAAACAGGGAATTGCTCTCGAGTGAAATTTTTATCGGGGTGCCCGACTCCAACAATCCCTGGTTGATAATTTTAACACGCCCCAACATGTAATCCACGGTGTAATCAATGTTTTCGGCAAGCTTCATCCCCCCGGCAGTAACAACTACCGATCCCTGAGGAACGTTTGGCGCATTCAGCGATATTTCGGAGCTGGACGACGACTGATACCGGCCCCGGATTTTAAACTTGTTGCGTTCTGCCTCCAGCCGGGCTTTTGTTTGAGTGGAGTCGTAGAGATCAGTAAAAATATATTTTTTTCTTCTCGCGGGATCTATTCCTTTACCTTCGAGGTATTTGTCCAATGTGCTTCCGAATGGTTCCAGGGTATTAAAGAAAATCCTCCCATTCGATTCATTTATGGTAATGAGCGGCACATAGTCGAAAACACCATCAGGAACAGGGTCGTTTTGGCTGTTAACTTTATCCATCTCCAGAGCACGAATCAGGATTTCTCCATTTGTTTCCTTTTCGGGAATATAGTTTATAGCATTTCCTGTTTTGTCGTCCTGGTAAAGTACGTGAAGCTCAAAATCTTCTTTGGTGACCTGGTAAGCCCCAATGGCGTAAACGTTTTTCATCATCAGGTCCCAGATGGGTAATTTGGGAGTGAGATTTGTGGGCTTAATAAGTTTAAGTACCAGCGCCTGGGGAGCTGTTATACCGGATGTTGATAATTCACCTACCCTGTAAGTTTTACCCATATAGATGTATTCGAACGCTACAGCTAAAACCTCGTCGGAGTTTAAGGCTGTATTTAAAGAGATATAACCCAGTTTTTCGTTCAATGTATATTCTCTCTCGTTGAGTCGACGTGCATTTTCAACTTTTTCAAAGTCCTGTCCCAGGTAAAAACCATTTAAAGCTCCAAGTTTGTTACTTACAACATTTATTTCGCGGGCAGAGTAACTGTTGATCACCGAATTGTAAAGTCCGTTTCTTTCGTTGTATGGCAAAGTTATGTTTCCTAATGCCGGTTGAAATTCAGGAATGGTATTATGCACTATATTTTCAGCCAGATCCATAAAAGCAACTATGTTTCTGGTGTTTTCGTAGTTGCTGCTTTTATTGGTTACATAAACTTCGAGTTTTGTAATGGTAACTCCCGAAGTTATCGTGGGCAGTGATTTTAAAGCGTTTTCGTAATTGTTTCTGAAGTATTGAGCCAGAAAGAAATGCTTATTAGCATCGTACTGATCAATAGGTAACTCAAACTCCTCCTGCTGGGCGCCGCCTTTTACCTCAATTACACTCGATTCTCCTTTCTGCTGCGAGATTACAGTTGTCATGTAAAGTTTTCCAAACTGCATTTCGGTTTTTAACCCGAACAAACTCTGACTCCCTGTGATTAATGACCCGGTAAGCGGAAGAGAAACATTACCTGCTTCAATTTTCTTAATGATCTCATCTTCTTTTCCGTTGTATTCCAGTTTGGTTTTATTTTCGAAATCGAATGTTGCTTCCGTATTGTAATTAACTCCCAGTTTCATTTTGTCACCAATAGATCCGGTAACATTCATCTGAATTTTTTCCTGGAAATCGAAGGTGGTAGTTTTTCGCAATCTTTCACTAATGTTGGGGTTGTTGATTTTTGATGTATTTATCCCAAATATCAACTCGGCTGATCCTTGCGGAACAATGTTAATGGTGCTGGTTCCAAATATTTTGTCAAATGCTTCTCCGCCAATATTAATGCTTTTCAGTAGCGGAGACCTCCGGTCTACGGTTTCGCTTTTGCTTCTTTGTTTCCAGTAATCGCGCTTTGTCGACTGAAATTCGTAAGCTTTATATTCGTTCAGACTCATCGAATAAGAAGGAGTGTAATCGAGCTTGCCAACTTTCTCCGAGAATTTATATTCGTTTGTTTTAGGGTCGTAATCAACCGAGCGTGAAATATTGGGAGGGGTTTGCAGAAATAATAGCGGCTCTTTTTGATAGGTTGAATAAGGTAACCTGTTATTTCTGAAATTATACCGTTTTTCGAGTTCAGTCCGGGCTGTTGTATCTTTTGATGTTGAGGAAGTATCGGGAGTTTGAGAAAAAGAATTGACAATTGGGATCGCTGCAAGTAAAAATGCGCAAACAATTTTTGAGGATATAGAAAGAAAATTGTCCAATTTCTATTCAGAAAGGTTTATAAGTTTTTCAAAGCTTGTTTCACCAAATCTTCCACACTATGCTGAGCTCCGGTTGAAATAATTTTTTCCAGCACTTTTTCGACCGCCGATTTGGAAAAACCCAACGTAACTAATGCATTTAACGCTTCGTCTTTGTTTCTATTGTCTTTAAGGAGGAAATTTTCATCACCCGTTAAATCGGATCCAAGTTTGTCTTTGAGGTCAACAATAATTCTCTGAGCCGTTTTTATGCCAATTCCTTTGATGTTTTTCAGGGTATTCACATTGGCATCGGCAATAGCTTTGCGGATTTCCTCAGGATTCATGGACGAAAGCATCATTCGTGCCGTGTTTGCTCCTACTCCCGAAACTGTAATTAACGCCCTGAAAATTTCCCTTTCTTTCTTTGTATAAAATCCAAAAAGGAGATGAGCATCCTCCCTGATTACCTGATGGATGAATAAATTGCAATTTTCTTTGTTGGCAAGCGTGTTAAGCTCACTGTAGGTATAAAGTGAAATTTGAATTATATAACCCATTCCACCAACCTTGATAACAGCGTAGGCGGGAGTCAGGTCATGTAGTTTACCTTCGATAAATTCGTACATAAGGTTTTTTATGTTTCAAGTAGCTAAAATACTAAAAATATGGTTATGGCTTGCTTTGCAGTTGAAAAAGAGAATAACATGACATTTAAATTCTGAATGAGGTGAAGGTTTTTAGTTATTTTTTATTTTTAGCAAACTAATAATTAAATCATGGGAAGAGAACCTCTTTTGTATGGCCTGGGTTGTTTGATGCTGCTTTTCAGTTGTAATAATCCATCCGGGAATTCTAAGGAACATTCAGGATTAGAAATGGTAACAAAGGCCGGTGAAAATTATATGCTTAGTAAATTGAAAGATGGACACGTTTCCAATAATAACGGAATTATTTCAATCTCAGATTCGGTTTTTAAATATGTTTTGGAAACAAAGGGCATTGTTTACGGAAGAATCGATGCTGATACCCTAACAGATGCAGTTCTGCCCGTTAAGGTCTTCCATGGAGTAGCTCCGTTGAGAGTGGAACATATTGTTTTATTAAAATCGGAAGCAGGGTTTAATCATGTCGCAACAATGAATAATATTTTTAAGGTGAGGAGAATAGAAGATAATTCCATTATTGCTGAATATACTGATCTGCCTTTGGATTCACCTATTTACGGATGTACAGAATGTATCCGGGTATATAAATATAAATTGAATGAAGGAGGATTGACTAGGGTAGATTCTCTGAAATATGCCGATAAATAAAAAAAGCTGCCGGATTCCGGCAGCTTTTTTTATTTATCAGCATATTCTAATACCCAGGATTTTGCACAAGAACTCCTGGTTGAAGATCTAATTGAACTTGTGGAATCGGAGCCCACAGTGATTTGTCTGTAATAGTTGCTCCTTTTAAGAATTCTCTGGTTCTAAGATCATCTTTTTGATATTGAGTCAATACTGTTTTGGCTATACCCCAACGTCTTAAGTCGAAAAAGCGCATTCCTTCCATCGCAAATTCAAGACGCATTTCGAATTGAACTGCTTTCATGGCAACATCTTTGTTTGCGAAAGCGGTATAAGGCTGAATATTATAGTTTGCAGCCGGTTTCGTCATGTCGATATCAACATTGAATGGATAGGCAGTACCAGGTAATTCATAAGTTGTTACTAACCCCATTACTCTGGGACCATTTTTTGCCCTGTTACGGATTTGATTTACAAGATTCAATGCAGTGGTAAGGTCATTTTCAGCAGCAGCTACTTCTGCTCTCCATAAGAGAACATGACTATATCTGTAGTACCTGAAATTGTTGGTAGTTACACCACCTTGCCAACCTGTTCCAGGTAAAGCTGCTGATTTTTCTGCTTTCTTAAAAAATGACTTAGGATTGGGTAAATAAGGACCACCATTTGATTGCAAGCGAATCCAGTCGTTGCCTCTGTTTACACCCCAATCCATATATGGAATTCCCCTACGGCTAACAGTAAAATCCAAACGTGGGTCAACCACATCTGTGAAAGGAACAAAAGTAGCTGAGGAAGCGACTCCCATATCATTCTTTAAATCTGTTTGATTATAGGTGTCGAGTAAAGGTAATCCGTTTGCATCGACCTTAAATGCATTTACTAAATCTTGAGAAGGCTGGAAAAATCCACAGCAGGTTCCAATATCACTACCCTGAGGTGCATTTAATCCAATTCCAATGTCGGCTGAGCCACCATCAGTTGAACCATTGTTGATAGCACGTTGAATTTCGAAAATTGATTCTGCATTATTTCTATGAGCAATATCAAAGTTATCAAAGAAATTCGGCACCAACGAAAATTTATCACTGGAAATTATACCATCAAGTAAGGGTTTAGCTGCAGTATAATTCAATGTTTGCAAATGAGCCCTGGCAAGAACAGCCATTGCTGCATATTTGGTCGGACGGCCTGGTTGAGCCTGTTTTGCTACATCAGGCAAAGTATTCATGGCAAAAGTAAGATCTTCAACAATAGCAGGCATAGCATCCACATTGTTTGGGACTTTGGTTGGATCAGGAGTATCTTCTTTGATAATGGCTATGTTTTTAAATACCAGCCAAGCTTCAAAATTAAACCAAGCTCTTAAAAATCGTGTTTCAGCTTCGAATTGTTTTGCTTGTTCCGCAGTTATTTTAGAAGATGCGGCCTTTAATACTTTGAGGACACCATTACAACGGGTTACACCTTTCAAGTACCATTTCCATTTATCAGCAGCGTAACCGTTAGTTGTCTGTATTCCCCATTTTTCGATTTCATTGATGGGAACCTGGTCAGTTTCGGTAGATCCTTTATAAGCATCCCCACCGGCAATAGCACCAAAGGTCCAGTTGGTCACAGAAGCTCCCCATGTAATATCCCAATTTTCGTAAGTATCTCCTTTTCCACCAACCATTGCATAGGCACCCATTAAGAGAGCATCGATACCTTTGGCATCATAAAACTGTTCTTCGAACGCTGATCCCATCGGAGCTTTGTTTAGAAAATCCTCTGAACACGACAAAATAAATGTCAATATCAGAGATAAGCTAATTATATATTTTGCTTTTTTCATAACTGTTATTTTAAAATTTTTCAAAATATTACAATGTAAGTCTTAATCCGAGCATAAAAGAACGAGACGTAGGTACAGAACCTCTATCTAGTCCCAAAGTCCTGGGATTTGCAGAATAATATTCAGGATCAAGTCCGGAGTATTTAGTCATCGTAAACAAATTGGTTATCTGCAAATAAACATTCAGATTGCTAACTTTAATTGCGTTAAGCATTGATTTTGGCAAATTATAGCCAACCTGCAGATTTTTCAATCTTAAGAAAGAACCATCTTCAACAAAGGCCGATGAATTTTGTTGCGACACTGAGTTTATGTCATACATTGGTAATGTTGCGTCAGCATTATTTTCCAAATATGGACTTCCCCATGATTTGTAAAGAGCATCTTTACTTAAGCCACCATCAAACTGACCATAATCGATCCATCTTCTCACATAATTGATCATTTTATTGCCATAACTTCCATAAAATACCATGTTAAGATCAAAATTAGCATAAGAAAGATTAACATTCAAACCGCCTGTGAGTTTTGGATGAGGACTACCAATAAAGGTTCTGTCATCTGAAGTAATTTTACCATCATTATTTACATCTCTGAATTTATAATGACCGGGTTTGTTATAGCCTGTTTCCAATATGTTTTCGGGGTATGCATTTGCTTCAGCAGCCGTTTGGAAAATGCCATCCACTACATAACCATAGAATTCTGGAAAAGCATGTCCAATTGCGGCCCGTGAATAGTCGACCTGGCGTTCACTTGCTGTAGTTAGGAATTCCTTCTCATTATCGGTAAGTTTGGTAACCTCATTTTTGTAATGCGATAAAGTTGCACTAACATTGTATTTGAATTTGCTATCCTTAGCAGCATTTGAGTAACCCAGTTCAATATCAAAACCGGTATTCTCCATATCCCCAATATTTATGAAAGGTTGATTGGCAACACCTGATACCTGAGGTTTGTTAGGCTGATAAAGCATGTCAGTTGTTTTTCTTTTCCATAAATCAATTCTAAATGACAACGCGTTATCTAAGAAACGGCTATCAAGACCAATGTTAAAAGCGTTAGTTTTTTCCCATGTAACATCTTCGTTACCATATTGTTGTGGTTGAAAGCCTGCTGCCAAACCGCTTGTAGATCCGTCAATCGGATAACTTGATTGTATCTTATTATAAGAAAAGGTTGTAAAGCTATTGTAATCCCCAATACGGTCATTACCTGATTTTCCCCAACCTCCAAGTATTTTTAAGAAGTTTACTACATTTTTGGCTCCCGCCATAAAGTTTTCTTCAGAAACTACCCAACCTGCTGAAATAGCCGGAAATACACCGTAACGAGAATTTTTGGAAAAACGGGACGAACCGTCGCGACGTACTACCATTTCTAAAAGATATTTATCGCCTAAAGAGTAGTTTACCCGTCCAAATTGAGAGAAGAGAGACCATTCTGAAGCGTAGCCGCTATTAGTTATACTAGCTTCACCTGAATTTAACTGCATATATTCAAAACTGTTAAGGAAAAAGGTGGATCTCCCAGCCCTTGCTTCAGTATAGGTACTGGAAATAGCTTCAGTCCCAGCTAACAGACTTAACCGATGAATTCCAAAAGCTTTTTCATATGCTAAGGTGTTTACCCAGTTCCATTGTAAATTGTTAAAGGTGTTTATGGCCAAAGCGTCATTTGAACGGGATTCCGCAAATTCAGGGTTAGCCAGAGTAGTATATTTTTGGTTTGTTTGACCATAGTCAAATCCAAAAAGTGATTTAAAAGTTAAGCCTTTAATTAATTTTGCTTCAGCATAAAAATTACCCATTGCGCGTGAATACTTGTCATAATTGTTTTTATTACGAGTTAGCATCGCCACGGGATTCTCTGCATTACCAAATCCTGAACCGGATTTTGTGCCGGCAAAAAATCCTTGAATGTCGTAAACCGGTATAATAGGTTGTATACGATAAGCCTGCGAAATAGGGGCTCCTTCACCATCATTACCCATATCACCAACTTTGTTAGTAAAAGTAGCGCTCAGAGATTGCCCTACTTTCAACCAATTGGTAACATTGGCATCTGCATTTGAACGGAATGAGTACCTTTTAAAATTGGTGTGAATCAAAATACCCTGAATATCCGCATATCCGGCTGAGAAAGCATAAGTAGCCTTTTGGCCACCTCCTGAAATTGAAAGGTCATATTCCTGTGTTTTGCCGGTTTGATAAATTTCGTCATACCAATTGGTCCCAGCTTTATTGGCCTTAGTAATCTTATTTGTTACAAAATTATAAGAAGCAGGGTCAGTTCCGGGATCACCTTCAAATGCACCAACCGGTGTAAGGTAGTCGGGTAGTATAGGTTTATTATTAGAATCTGGTTTGTAAAGAGCATTAGGCCTTGCTGCACCTTTGTTGTCTGCTCTTAGCCATACTGATTCTGCATACTCCTGTGCATTCAACATGTCATATTGGTTAATGGCTTGGGAAGCACCTACTCTTGTAGAGAAAGTAATATTTGGTTTGTCATTCGCTTTTCCTCTTTTAGTAGTAACCAAGATAACACCGTTTGCACCACGTGTTCCGTAAATAGCAGATGATGTGGCGTCTTTAAGAACTGAAATAGATTCAATGTCGTTTGGATTAAGAGAAGAACCTGGGTCTGAAGGAACACCGTCAATCACGTATAATGGTTTACTGTCATTGATTGTACCCATCCCACGAACACGTACAAATGCATCTCCACCAGGAGTGTTTGAATTAGTAACTGATACACCTGCAACTTGGCCCTGCATACGCCCAAGGGCTGATGAAGCTGTTGAGATATTTAAATCCTCTGACTTCATTGTTGAAACGGCACCTGTTAATTCACCTCTTAAGCGGGTACCATAACCAACAACAACAATTTCCTGCAACTCCTGAGTTTCTTCAACTAATGTTACATTAATGCTCTTTTGGCCTGCAAGAGCAACTTCCTGAGTCTGGAAACCCACAAACGACAATATAAGCGTTGCATTGGGATCGGGAACGTTTAATGTAAATGAACCGTTAATGTCGGTTGTAGTACCAATGGTTGTACCTTTAACCACAACGTTAACACCGGGAAGCGGCTGACCATCCGCCGACGATATGATTTGTCCGGTAACAGAAACCTGCTGGAGCAACACGTTTCTGAGAGGGCTGATGGCTTCCATGTCGATTACTTCACGATTCAAAACTGCTTCGTGGGTAATAGCAGGTAAGCGGTAAATTAAATTTCTTTTTCCAGTAAGAACAATGTGATTGTCAACTGAAGTATAGCGGATTTCGGAGTCTGCCATTAATTGATCAAGCACTTCTACCAGGGCGCAGTCTTTGACATTGATATCAACTTTTTTGTTAACATCAATTTTCGAATCGCTATAAACAAAGGTGTAGTCACTCTGTTTTTCGATTTCCTTCAAAGCTTGTTTGAGGGACACATTTTTTAGCGTTAAGCTAATTTTGGCTGATTGAGATAAGCCAGTGGCGTATACCTGCATTAAGGATACCGCCATAAGAACTAAAGTAAGCCTCATAATTAAACATACTTTACTGCACTTGTTCCGTTTCGCGGAAAAGTTGCTTTTAAACTTTTTTTTCATACATTTGCATTAGTTAGTTAAACATAAAGTATTTACAAAAGCATTGTGCGGCCAAACACTTTGCTTATGTATATTTTTGTATCGGGAGATGTGCCAGCATATCCCGATTTTTTTATTCCGTTATTTCATTGTTTTCATCATCATCATTATTGGGTTCATATATTCTTTTGTGAGTACCATCAAGATCTTCCACTTTAAATGTAATTCCCGATGTGTATTGTAGCAGTTTAATAACCTCTTCAATGTTTTCATCTTTCACAGTTAATGTGTATCTATCTTCGATATGTCTGGTTTTGCCTACAACTTCAACCTGAACACCATACCATCTCTGAAGTTTAGCCAAAACGCCATCGATTGATTCATTGTCGAAGACCAGTTTACCATTTTTCCAGGAGGTACTTTTGTCAACATTAACTGTTTCAACTTTTATCTGCTCTGCCGAAATAGAGAAAATAGCTTTCTGCTGGGGTTTAACCAAAACAGGCGGCGCTTTGTTTTCTTTATCCGTATTATTTTCTATACTTACCAGACCGGTAACCAGGGTGGTTTCGATTGTTTTGTCGCCCGGATAGGATTTAACGTTGAAAACAGTGCCTAAAACCTTAATGTCAAGTTTGTAGGTCTTTACAATAAAAGGCCGGGTTGCATCTTTTACAACACTGAAATAGGCTTCTCCGCAAAGAAAAACTTCACGAACAGGTTGATTGAATTTTTTGCGGTACTTAATTTTGGTATCGGCATTTAACCAAACTCTGGAACCATCGGGCAAGGTGAACTCTTTTCGTTGTCCTTTTTCCGATACTACTTCAGTATATGGATTTAGACCAGAGTTGTTTAAAATAAGAAATCCGAAAATTCCCAACGAAATAAACATTAGAATTGATGCAGCAATAGCAAAATTACTTCTGCGCCATTTTCTTTCTGAAGTATAATGGTCAATGCTGTATATCTGCTTATCCGGAATGTTGGCTTTAGTTTTAATTACATCAAACATTTTATTTGTATCAGGAGCGTTTTCTTTCGATTTGATATCCGAGAAACGATCCCAAACTTCTGCCATCTTTCCGTTTATCTCCGAGTTGTTCAGCAGTTCTGCCTCTTCTTCCCCGGATGTAAAGCCGTAAAGATATTTTTTTACAAAAGTTATGTTGAAATAAAATGCCATAGTTAATTAGTAGAATCTTCTTTATTATGTATACACATAAAAGATGTCTTCCCCTTAAGGCACTTTTAACTTTTTTTACGATTTTTTTGAAAATAGTTGCAGTTCGCTGATTATCAATCTAATTTTGTTGTGTTTTTTGGCTGCGGTCAATGATCTGTCGACTGTCGTCTTCTTTATTGAACCGGTCTATATAATTTGGGAGAAGAACCATCCGTGCTGCTTATACTAAACGTTAATGGCGATGTTAATTGCAATAGCCTTATAACTTCTTCGATGTTTTCGTCTTTTACCATTAATGTATACCTTTCCTTAAGGGCAGTGGTATCATCTTTCTGTAACTCCAGATTTACTTTTAAACCATACCACCGTTCCAGTTTTCGTAGAACAGAACCAATAGATTCATTGTCAAACACCAACTTCCCGTTCTTCCAACAGGTAGTTTTTTCGCAATTTGTTCTTTCTATTTTGATACTATCGTTGTATAGTGAGAAAATTGCTTTCTGTTTAGGATACAGTATAACTGGTTTTTTGCTGTTTTCGTTTTCTTTCTTCTCAAGGGTAACACATCCTGTAACCAATGTAGTTTCGCAAGTACGGTCTTCGGGGTACGATTTAACATTGAAAACTGTTCCTAATACCCTTATATTTAATCTGGAAGTTTTAACTATAAAAGGTCTATGGTGATCTTTAACTACGCTAAAATAGGCCTCCCCGGCTAATTTAATTTCTCTGATGGAGTCGTTGAATTTTTTCCGGTAACTGATTTTTGTATCGGCATTGAGCCATACTCTTGATCCATCGGGCAGGGTGAGCTCTTTTTTGTGCCCTTTTGCGGAGTATACAGTGATTTCGGGATTGTAAAAATGTTGAAATGTAAAAACACCCAAAGTAATTAAAACGGCTACTCCGGCTGCAATGCAAAGTTTAATAATGAGTTTGGGTGTTCTTTTTTGAGGAGAGGGAATATTTGCTTTATTAATAATGTTGTCCAGAAGTTTGTTTGAGTCAGGAATATCTTTATTTTTTATGTCGGTAAAATCATTCCATGCCTCAAAAAGAGCCATGTTAACTTTAGGATTTTCCATGAGTGCTTTCTCTTCTTCGGGAGAAGTAAAACTATAAAGATATTTTTGTAGTTGAAGCATATTACGGAAAAATAAATTCCGGTGCTAACTTAAGAAAAATTGTATAAAATACAATTATTATTTTGTTCGATTTTTTAACCACTTTAAAGCCAGGTGGATATGGGCTTCGACGGTTTTCTCGGAAATGTTTAGTTCAGAGGCAATTTGAGGGTAGGTGAGACCTTCTTCTCTGCTCTTTTTAAAAATAAGTTTTCGTCGGGGTGGCAAGCTTTCTATTGCTTGCTGAATGTTGGATTCCAGATCGTTGTAAATAACCGATTCTTCGGTATTGTTTTCGGTTTCGGAACAATATGGTAGTACAAAATCAATAAAAGCCTGATGGCTAATTTTATCGCGGTTTAAGTTGAAGATGTAATTTTTGGTTATGGTGAATAAATATGAATTAAAAGAAAGTGCTTCATTAAGCTGCTTCCTGTTATTCCAAATGCGAATAAACACTTCCTGAACTACTTCTTCGGCCTCTTGCTTATTTCGGAGAAACCTGTAAGCAAAGTAATAAACTTTTAAACGGTATCTAAAAAAAAGTTTTTTGAAGGCATCAGGATCATCACATTTTATTGCAAGCAATAAATTTCTTTCGTCCATTCAAGTTTCCGTAATTAGTTTTTCAGTCGTAAAATCTTAGTAGTAGATTTCTTTTTAACAAATCTATAAAAACTAATGAATAAACAAAGAATTTTATTGAATGTTTTTTATCATTTTAAAATTATTGAAGATTTGAAATATCTACATCCTTCATTGCGTTTGCTTTAAGTTGTTTGAAGTCGTATCGGTTCTTATAGACATCGCAGGCAAGGTAGAGCGCCTGACGGAACGAATTTTCTGAAGCAACGTCTTTTCCAACCAGTTCGTAAGCTGTTCCATGTGCAGGAGAAGTGCGTACGATTGGTAAACCGGCGGTAAAATTCACACCATCTTCAAAAACAAGCGATTTGAAAGGAGTAAGTCCCTGATCGTGGTACATTGCCAGAACGGCATCGAATTTTGTAAAGCTGTCCGATCCAAAGAATCCATCAGCAGGAAAAGGTCCGAATGCAAGAATTCCCTGTTCTTTTGCTTTTTCGATTGCAGGAATAATAGTATCAATCTCTTCGCGACCAATAAGACCCTCGTCACCAGCATGAGGATTTAATGCAAGAACAGCGATCCGGGGCTTTCTTACAGCAAAATCCAGCATAAGCGACTGATTCAGTAATTTCAGTTTGGATATGATATTTTCAACAGTAATGAGCGACGGTACCTGCGAAATAGGAACGTGTCCCGTAACAATAGCTACTTTGACAAGTTCACTTACCATAATCATCAATACTTCTTTTGCACCGAACTGTTCTTTCAAAAATTCGGTATGACCTGCAAATGAGAAAGATTCGGACTGAATGTTGCTTTTGTTGATGGGGCCGGTTACCAACACGTCTATTTTGTTGCTTTTAAGGTCTGCAATTGCAGCCTGCAGGCTTATTAACGAGGCTTCGCCGGCTTGTGGGGTGGATTTGCCAAGTTCAACACGAACATTATCATCAAGACAATTAATTATATTGGCCTTACGGTTATGAGCTTCGTCGGCTGCCCTTACTGAAGTGAGGGAAAGGTTATTCATGTTAAGCGCTTTCCGGTGATAAGCCACAACTTTAGGTGAACCATAAATAATAGGTGTACACATTTCGTAAACACGCGAGTCGAGAAGTGTTTTTAAGATTACTTCGTAACTTATTCCATTGATGTCACCTTGGGTAATACCCACACGTAGCCTATGTTCTTTCATATTCTGATTTTATTTTGAACTTTGGTTTTTTAAAAAATTGTACAATAATCTCACTCCAACTCCACTTCCACCTTTTCCATGATACGATCTTCCTTTTTTACTGAAGGAAGGCCCGGCAATATCAAGGTGAATAAACGGACCTGAGGTAAAGTGCTCAAGAAATTTACCGGCGGTGATAGCTCCTGCTACGTCTCCACCTATATTTTTTAAATCGGCAATATCCGATTTGATCATTTCTCCATATTCTTCCCAAAACGGCAAACGGGCAATGCGTTCGTATACTTCCCAACCCGCTTTTTCGAGTTTCTCGAAAGTGGCATTATCTGCGTTGCCCATGCCTGCCATGCCTAACTCGCCAATAGCTCTGTGGGCTGATCCGGTAAGGGTGGCAATGGTGATGGTAAGTTCGGGTTCGAATTGTTTGGCATATTCAAGCGCATCGGCGAGAATTAATCTGCCTTCAGCATCGGTATTAAGAACTTCGACCGTTTTGCCTCCGTACATGGTAATAACATCACCGGGTGAGTAGGAGTGGGCATCGAGGCGATTGTCAGTTGAAGGTGCTATTGCAATTACATAAACCGGAACATTGTTTTTAGCCAAAGCATACATTGTTGTAGCAACAGCAGCAGCTCCGGCCATGTCGCATTTCATGTAGTCCATGCTGTCGGGGGTGGGCTTAAGACTTAAGCCTCCGCTATCATAAACCACGCCTTTGCCAACCAAAACGTAGGGTCTGGTATTTACAGCAGTGTCGGGTTTCCAGGTCATAACTGTAAAAGTGGGAGGTTCAACACTGCCTTTGTTTACAGCTAAAATTCCACCCATACTTAGGGTTTCAATTTTGGCTTTATCGAAAACTTCGGTTTTAAAGCCTGCTTCCTGTCCCATTTTTTCGAACTCTTTGGAGAGTTCTGTTGAACTAAGGGACGAGGCAGGCTCGTTTATCAGATTGCGCGCCCACCAAACAGCACTTACAAGGGTGTTGAGTTCGTGGGCTTCAGCCTGACTGATCCGGGTGGACACCAGAGATATTTTTGTTATTTCGAAAGCTCTTTCGGCTTTATTTGAGAAATATTTGGTAAACTGATAATTGCTCAGGCACAATCCCTCAATAAAGGCTTTTGTGTGTGCGGTATCTTCGGCAGCATCGATAATCTGAACCTCCGTTATCTTTTCCTTTGCCAATGTTTTATGAAGTCGGCAGGCCGAATTACGAAAAGCCTCGTTTATAGCAAAGCCTGAACTCTTTTCCTCCGGAAACTGAAAAATCAACCAGTAGTTATATCTGTTGATATGGATGCTGGTCGTTTTTTTTGACAGGGAGGTTGTAATGTAATCTTTCTCGGGAGCTGTTAAGCCAAATGCATCAAGATTTATATCCTTCGAGGCAATGATTATGGATGTTATATTTTGTTCTTCCTTTTCCGCTAATAATATCTCTCTCATACTTTATATGGATAAATCTTTCACAATCTTGCAAAGATAAAGTAATTCTTTGTTCTTATAATAAATCGACTTGTCATTTTCCCGCAAGGACAAGTTATCGGGCAATCAGGCTGGGGTTTTCATTCTTTTCTTCTTTCCAGATCACAAGATTTTGACCCACCGAAACCGAATCGTTCTTCAATTTATTCCAACGTTTCAGCTCCTCGAGTGAGCAACCGTTCTGCATTGCAATTTTATGCAGAAAATCGCCCTGCTTTACCGTATAGATGAGCTTTTGTTTCGGCAGATCAGTATTGGGTATCCGCGATCGGTTGAGTGAATTCGCATAGAGATTGTTCTCATTTTGAAGATAAATGCTGATTTTGTCTTTTGGGAGTACCAAAATGTTAGGCTGTTCGTCTTCGGTAATTACATCGAGTTTGTACGAAGGATTTAAATACCGGATAACTTCAATAGGCAGATGAATTACTTCACTCAATTGTTTGAACTGTAAATTATATTGTACACCAACCGTGTCCAGGTTGTTGAAAGTATATTGAGGGGGAATTGGTTTAATGTTATGATCGCTTGCGTAATTCATTACATACACCATTGCCATAAAGGCGGGAACGTAATTACGGGTTTGTTCGGGAAAAAACTCCCATATATCGTTGTATGAATTTTTGCCTCCGCTACGTTCAATTGCATTGCGCACTACACCGGGGCCACCATTAAACGACGATAAAGCCAGATACCAGTTATTGTAGGTGTGATGCAGATATTTCATGTATTTACATGCTGCTTCGGTCGATTTGTAAACATCGCTTCGTTCGTCAATAAACGAGGTTATTTTTAAATCAAACATAGTCGCCGAATGATAAAGAAATTGCCACAAACCTACTGCCCCTGATGATGATTTGGCCAACGGGTCCAGCCCTGACTCTATTAATGGTAAATATTTTAATTCCAGTGGCAAGCCGTGTTTGTCGAGGTACTCTTCGAAAATGGGAAAATAGATTTCTTTTAGGCCCAACATGCGGGCTATATCGGTTCGGCGTTGGATTGTAAATATTTCGATATATTTTTTTACCAGAGGGTTAAATTCGAGATCTATCGCCGATGTCTTGTGAAGTTTTGCAAAGCGGAATTCATAAACAAGGTCGGGAAAAACCGGAACCGAGTCTTTTGTGGAAATTCTCTGACCGATCAAAAAAACAGGAAAGACGAATAACGACAGGATTACTAGCGAAAACCTCATTGGAATTTGAAAATAAAAACAAAACCTGTCGTCCTATAAAAGTGACAGGTTGTAAATCTTATAATAAATAACGGGTTATTATTTATTTTGCAGGAGTAGTATCGTCTTGTTTTGTAGCTTTTTTGAATTCTTTCATTCCTTCGCCAATTCCTTTCATTAACTCAGGTAGTTTTTTACCCCCGAACATCAAAATAATAATAGCTACAATTAATACAATTTGCCAGGGGCCAATTACGCCCAATACGATCAAAAGGTTCATAATGTTTTTATTTTTATTTTCACAAATGTAAACTTTTATATTTAACGGTTAACTAAGTATTTTAATTTTCTGATTTTAATTATACTTTTATTTTTTTACTGCATAAAGAATTGTGAATGCCTGTAAAACCTAATTTTTAAAAAATTGAACAGCGACAGCGATACTCTTCTTTTTCAAAATATAGTAAAGGGTCAACGACAGGCTTTCGATGCTTTATTCAGGAGATATTACCAGCCTTTATGCCGGTTCGCTAATTTTTTTATTGACGATGCCGATGATGCGGAAGAGGCTGTTCAGATGGCATTTATTACTTTATGGGAAAATAAGGCCGATATCATCATAAGCCGTTCATTAAAAGCTTATTTATACCAGATGGTGCGTAATAATGCACTGATGCTGCTACGAAAAACAACTACCCGGAAACAGTATGAACAACAGTTTTTAGAGATCCAGGAGGCGGATCTGCCAATGGAAAAATCTTTATCGGATGAGGAAATAAATAATTTTGTTTTGAAAGGCTTATCTGTTTTGCCCGAAAAGTGCAGGATGATATTTACCCTGAGCCGATACGACGGGTTAACGTACGACGAAATTGCCGAGTATCTCGAAATATCCCCAAAGACTGTTGAAAATCAAATGGGAATTGCTTTCCAGAAGCTGCGCGAATTTTTACTACCCGTATGGAAAAAAGTACTAATAATTTTAGGGGCACTGATTTTAAGAAGCATCTCCTGATAAAGTTTAGGATTGAAAAATAGAAAAGTAAAAAATGGATAATAGTTATTCCGATATAGATTTAGCAAAATATTTTTCGGGTGAATTACCACCGGAGGAAGCAGAGCGTGTTGATAACTGGAGTAATATTTCTTCCGAAAATAAAGAGAAGTTTGAGGCTGCCAGATTTGTATGGGAAAAGGCACAGGATATTGGGCTACGAAGTTATGATACCGAAAAAGCTTTGTCCAGAGTTCACGGGAAATTAGATTTTGACCGGACGGTAGAGGTCAAAGAGCGGTCGTTTTGGTATTATCTGAAAGTAGTTTCTGTGGCGGCGGTAATTCTCCTTCCGGTGCTGCTGTTTTTTTATAAAGAAGGGAAAGATATCGCTAAGCCGGTTGTTTATGCCGAAAACAGTACTTCGGCAGAGATTAAAATGGTGAAACTGCCGGATGGAACCGAAGTTTGGCTCAACGCCAATAGTACACTTTATACTCCTAAGGAATATAACCCTGAAGAATATAGGCTTAAACTGGAAGGAGAGGCCTTTTTTCAGGTGTCGCATAATTATCACCGGGTTTTTATTATCGAAACATCGGCTTCTACTGTCAAAGTGCTGGGTACCGCTTTCAACCTGCGGGCCCGAAAAGCTGAGAATAAAAATGTTTTATCAGTTGTAGATGGTAAAGTGCTTTGCACTAAAGCTAATTCGGACGTGGAAAAAATTGTTGAAAAGGGAAGTGAAGCTGAAGTTTCAGTCACCAGTGATTTTATAAAGATAAATAAACTCGGGGACGAAAATTTTCTCGCCTGGAAAACCGGAACCATGAAATTTAGTCTCACTCCCTTCAGCGAAGTAGCTAAAACTCTGGAAGAGCATTACCAGATACAATTTGAAATTAGCGATACCAGCCTGAATAATCTACCCATCAGCACAACCCTCTATGCTACGCCGGTTGAAAAAGTGGTTGAGTTGCTTGAGCTGGCAAATGACGATATAGAAATAATAAAAACTGAAAAAGGTTATAAGGTGACGCGTAAGTAATGATTGTCCGGTACCTCATATTGCTGCTGTTGTTTTCCCCGGGTCTTTTAAAAGGTCAGAGTTTTCTTGACAGGCATATTGCTTTGAATGTGAAAGATATGCCTCTGCGTTACGTGCTCGATCAAATCAGCGAAAATAACGGCGTATATTTTACTTATACCGGTAATCTGAAAGCTATGGAGAAGATGATTTCGCTTAAAATAGAAAATGTTCCGCTTAATAAACTTCTCAACGACTTATTTTATGGCGAGGACCTGATTTATTCGTGCTATTCGAACCAGATAATTATTAAAAAGAAGCCCGAACCCGTTAAGAGTTTTCGTATCCGGGGAATGGTCGTTTCTTCTGAGTCGGAACAACCAGTTGAATTTGCAAGCATTCAGGTGAAAAATTCAAAAAAGGGTGCTGTTGCCGGATTCGATGGTAAATTCGAAATTGCGGCAACTTCCGAAGAAATGACCGATAGTATTTCCATCTACCGAATTGGATATGAACCCCGCACCATGAGTGTGAAAGCGTTGAGTTCTCTGGAGTTTCATAAAATATTTCTTACTCCCGTTTCTGTTCAGCTTGATACGGTTGGCGTTTCGGTTAAAAAAGCTGATATTGAAAGGGAAGGGAATAGAGGAGTGACAGTAGGATCACTGTATCTCGACACGCATGGACAACAGGTAGCCCTGTTTATTAAAAATAGGAAGAATAAATCAGGTAGAATCAAGACTTTAAGTTTTTTTCTCTCAGGAAAAGGAAACACTGAGGCTCCTTTCCGAATCAGAGTTTATGGGCTGAACGACAGTTTAGGTTGTCCCGGCCCGGAACTTTTACCCGACATTCTGGTGGTAAAACCCGCTTCAGGTAAAGGGTGGTTTGATGTTGACGTATCTCAGTACAACATACGTTTCCCCCAAAATGGTGTGTTTGTGGCTATGGAAGGGATTTATCCCGGAGACTACATTCATCAGATGGAAAGTTTAAAAGAAAACACGGGAAAGACTGATGAAGAACCGGGCGATTTTGTTGAGGGTTCGCTTGATTATGGTCAGCGGATTGGATACAACCGGTTCAGCAAAAACGAAACCTGGCATTATTCACTGTCACACACATGGTTTCAACTGGGAAAAAAACTATTTAATGTGATGATATCAGCAGAGATCATAGTTTATGATCCACAAAAAAATAAAAAGATAAAGCTATGAAAACAAGAATAGTAGTAGCCGTGTTGGGTTTGATTCTGTTGCAAATTCCTGTTTTTGGGCAATGCAACAGCGATCTGGTAAACATTGCCATGGCGCAAAGTGGGAAGGATGCACTCTTTATCAGGGAATTCCGGGCTAACCTTAAAAAGGGGACAGTGCGAAATCCCATACCCTCGATGAAGTATAATGTGTATCTAATAGAAGGATCTATCTATAGGTATAACATTGTAAGCGAACCTTCTGCAGGCAATACCGCAATTCTTCAATTGTTCGATAATGGTAAATGTGTGGGCAGTACATTTGACAGTCGGACCAATGAAAATAAGAAAACTTTCGACTACGAATCTCCCAAGACCGGCAGCTTCCAGGTAGTAATTTCGTTTATGGAAGGAAACCAGGGATGTGCCGCAGGTGTTATGAGTCTGGTTGAAAAGCAGGGAACAGTGAAGCCCGATTCGGGTCTGAGTGAAAAAAACGCCGAAATGGAGACTTTATATCTTAATATTGAAAATGCTTTGTCGATTGTTACTGATAACGAACCGACTGATACCATGATTCTGACCGTGGATAATGGGATCGTAATTTATGAATCGGGTAATTATTACTTAAAGCCCGAAACAGAAGGATTAGCAACCCTTAAGGTTATTGTTCGTGATAAGAACGGGCGTTTACTTGATGAGGCCAAATCGGACTTTCTGGTGCGGCGGATGCCCCATCCTGTTGCGAATGTTCAGGGAATTCAGGGTGGACTTATATCCCGTTCAACTATTCAACTGGCCGAAACGCTCAACATTGATGCACCTATCGATTTTGAAAAATACGGATACAAAATAATAGATTTTGAAGTGAAAGGCGGCTCTGTGAGCGAGAAACGAGTACTCAACACCGGAAAAAGGTTTAATAGTTCATTGAAAAGTTTGTTAAGCGATTTACCAGAAGATTCCAGGCTGATTTTCGAATCCATTCATGTGCGCACTCCGGGCGGGCAGGTTATTACGCTCGAGCCCATTGCTTTTCTTGTAAGATAATGGTTTTGTAAATTAATTTTTGATTTCCCGGCTGCCATATTTCGATATTTTGTTACTTTGGTTGCTTATTAATTGCAGAAATGACAATTACACACGCACGCCGACTAACTGCTAACTTGTTGACGGGAAGTTTTTTCCTGTTGTACTTTATTTATTTCAATTTTTTTAATGGGTATCACCTGATGTTTTTTGAGCAGGATCAATTCTTCAGGCTTAACTGGCATTATTTCCATTCCTTTTTAAATCGCCCCGGCGGATTGCTGGTATGGCTTAATTCTTTCTTTGTTCAGTTTTTTATACAACCCTGGCTGGCTGCTGCAATAGTAACTTTTACAGCTTATCTCATTTTTATCCTTAACCGGAGAATTTTAAGGTATCATCAGTTTTACGGTTTCCTTTTTCCGTTTATTCCGCCGCTGCTGCTTGCAATGGCACTAAGCAGTCAAATTGTCGGTTTTCTTCCTTTTACAGCTTTATTGGTGATATTGACTGTTTTTAATGGCTACATTGCGTTGAAAAGAAAAAAAATACGATACGCAGCCGGTCCGTTGCTTATTATACTTCTCTACCCGGGAACCGGAGTTTTCGCTTTTGTTTTCGGGTTGACGATCATTCTATTTGAAATGGGAGGAGCTGAAAAAAAAGGAAGGTTTTTATTTTCAAGCATCTGTGTTATTCTAATGGCCCTTGCACCATTTGTTATGCGAAG
Source organism: Bacteroidota bacterium (assembly GCA_023429135.1). GTDB lineage: Bacteria > Bacteroidota > Bacteroidia > Bacteroidales > JAAUTT01 > JAAUTT01. The sequence continues at coordinate 41,578 of JAEYWD010000021.1, forward strand.
CTGGGTTTATTTCATAACCTGGAAGGAAACATTTTTTGCTCCTTTTGAATTTTCTGAAAACTTAACTACAGTATATATCTCCTTTACAGCAATGTTGTTTCTGCCATGTCTTATCCTTCTATCTATAATTGTTAAAAAGATTGAATTCAGATGGGATTTGAAATATATAACCGCTGGCACCATTGTTTTCCTTGCTCTGACATTTTTTTTATTGCGCTTTAGTTACGATTCCCGGAACAATAAACTTCAGGAAATTGATTTTCATGTTCAGAAAGCAAACTGGGAAAAGGTCTTGAAGCTATCGCGAAAATATCCGGGAAAGAATCAACTCGTGCTTTATTATACAAATCTTGCTCTCTACAAAACGGGACGGATGAGCGATCAGTTGTTTTTTTATCCTCAGTCGGGTACCAAAGGGCTTTGGCTGGAATGGAAACGCAATGAAGTAAATCCATATTATGGTGGTGAGATTTTTTATTATTTAGGATTTGGTAACGAGGCTTTCAGGTGGGCGTTTGAAGCCATGGAAGCAAAGGGAGTAAACCCCAGATCGTTGCAGCGACTTATTGTTACCGCTATTGTTAATGGCAATAACGATGTGGCTCTTAAATACACCCGGATTCTGAAGCAATCTTTGTTTTACAGAAAATTGGCCATTCACTACGAAAGGTTGATTGCCGATCCGGTTCTTTTAAAGGGAGATAGGGAGATCGCTCAGCTTCAGTCCTTAATTCCTGGGAAAGATTTTATTTCGTACATGAGCCAGGATGATATTGGATTTTTTCCTCTGCTCGAAAACCATCCGGGAAACAAAATGGCTTTCGAATATGTGATGGCTTCGTTTCTGCTGACTAAAAATATGAACGGCTTTGCTGCCAATATTTACCGGTTGAAGGAATTGGGGTACGATAGGATTCCCGTTCATTTCGAGGAAGCAATAATCATTTATACCGGTGTAACAAAAAAGAATATCGTTCCCGAAGGATATGCCATTAGTCAGGCAACGCAGCAACGGTTTCATACTTATGCTGAAATTCTGAACATGTACGGAGATAACATGAATATTGCGGCACAAGCGCTTAATAAGGATTTTGGAAATACTTTCTGGTTCTATATGCAATTTATTAATCTGGAAAAATGACGCTGATTGGAATGTTTTGCATCTTAAAGAGGTTGCCCGTTAGTCTTACACTAAGCCTTGCATTTATTGTTATGGGCTGTGGAGGAATTATGGATTATAAGGAGTTGGATAAAGAAGTGATAACTTTTCCCGATTATCAAAATATAGTGTTACCCGAGAATATTGCACCTTTAAATTTTATTATTCGCGACAAGGCTCAAAGATATAAGGTAGTTCTGAGAGGAAGCTCTGAGAACGAAATAGAAGTTAAATCGGGCGATGGCCGGATTGTTTTCCCCTTTTCGAAATGGAAAGCTTTTTTGAAGGACAATAGCGGTAAGAAAATTGTACTTGAATTTTTCCTGAAGCAAAGCGGTGAATGGATAAAATATAAAAATGCCATAAACTTTGTTACTGCCGAGAGTATTGATCCCTACCTTGTGTACAGGTTAATTGAGCCGGGATACGAAACATGGAACAAAATGGGGATTTATCAGCGTAATCTCGAAACCTTCGACGAAACTCCAATCATGATTAACGATATGAGTGATGGTAATTGTATGAACTGTCATTCATTCTGTAAAAACAGCAACAACGAGATGTTGTTTCACATGAGAGCTCAAAACGGAGGGACTTATATTCTTAAAAGTGGCAAAGTAACCAAAGTGGATACAAAAACCGACAGTACCTTATCTGCGGGAGTTTATCCTTCGTGGCATCCCGGAGGAAGGTTTGTTGCCTTTTCGGTTAACCGGATTGTCCAGAGCTTTCACGCAATTCCTCAACGGAAAATTGAGGTGATCGATACTCTTTCGGACCTTATAGTTTACGATATCAAACTGAATAAAGTCCTTACAAGTAATGCCATTGCTTCTTCGGCCCGGTACGAAACTTTTCCGGTGTGGTCGCCCGACGGTGGCTCGCTCTACTTTTGCAGTGCCGACTATCAGCATTATCGCAATTTCGAAAATATAAAATATGACTTGCTAAAAGTTCATTTCGATACGGTTACTGCCAGGTTTGGAACTATCGATACAGTAATAGCTGCTGCCCGAAATGGGTATAGCGTTTCTTTCTCCAGAATTTCTCCCGACGGCAGAACTTTAATGTTCTGTAAGACTACCTATGGTAACTTTACTATCTGGCACGACGACAGCGATATTTATGCCCTGGATCTTTCAAACATGCACATGTACAAACCCGACATAAACAGCAATCGTTCCGAAAGCTATCATAACTGGTCCTCATCGGGCCGATGGATGGTTTTCAGCAGCCGTCGCCTCGATGGATTGTACACTCGTCCGTTTTTTACCTACATTGATAAGGAGGGGAAAGCACATAAACCGTTTTTGTTGCCTCAGAAGGATCCTGAATTTTATTTAGATTTTTTAAAATCGTACAATGTGCCTGAACTTGTAAAAGCAAAAGTGGATCTCGATCCTCGAAAATTAGAGGAAATAGTTAAAACGGAAGCTGTAAAATCCTCATTCGAAAGAATCTTTTAGTATTATGGCCTTTCCTGTTATAAAATATACCGGTATTATCCCTGAAAAGCCCGGCAACATTCATAGTGAGTTTTTAAGCTGTATTGAGCAATTATTGTTTTTTTGTGGTGACGAATTTAAGCCAGTTAAGCTTTCTGTTTTTTTAAATTCCGAAAGTGAAAAGGATTTTGCCGGTGAGAAAAAACTTCTAGGTGAGATAATTTCTAAAAGGTTTTCTGAATGTCCTGCTTTTTCTGTTGTATCCCAATCGCCTGCTGTATCTTTTAAATTAAGTCTGGAAGCAGCAGTTATTGCTGCGGGAAGCAAGTTGGCTTTCAGAGCATATAACCAGTTTCCGTATGTTGTTATCGAAGCTGATGATTATAAAGTTTTGTGGGCATCAGGACTCGAAGCCGCGAATCTGCTATCGGTAGAAGAAGGAGCGGATGTATCTTTCGGATTGATGCAAGTTATTTTAATGCATGAAGGATTAAATTTCAATGATATTGTGCGGCAGTGGAACTATATTCCTCAGATTTGTTATGTTGAACAAAGGAATGGTGCATTAATTCAGCATTATCAATCCTTTAACGAGGTTCGGCATGCTTATTACCAGAAGTACCGTACCAAAGGATGTTTCCCCGCTGCTACGGGAATAGGACAACATTTTGGAAATTTCACGCTCGATTTTATTGCTTTCCGCTGCAAGCAAAGCTGTAACGACCTGAAAGTTGAAAGTCCTTTGCAGCGCAATCCCTACCAATACGGGCAGGAAGTACTTGTGGGTACAACCACTCAAAAGAAGCATGCGCCGGAATTCGAACGTGCCCGAATTCTTGTATTTTCTGATGAAATGCGGATTCTGGTATCTGGTACGGCTTCCATCGAAGGCGAAATCACTACCGATAAGGATAGTGTTGAACGGCAAACTCATTCGACTATACGCAATATCGAATCGTTGATAAGCAAAGAAAACTTATTTGCGCAGTATCCTTCCCTTAATTTTTCGGAAACCAGTTTTGTTTACCTGAGAGCCTATGTTAAATACAGAGAGGACATTTCCCTGGTGGAGAAGATTGTGAAACAAAAGTTCGGAGAAGTGCCGGTGATTGTTGTTCAGGCTGAGATTTGCCGGTGCGATTTGCTTGTTGAGATTGAGGCTGAGCTGCAGGCTTTCTAAAGGGAGGTGTTTTGATGCGAGTTTCTGATGTTTTTTACTTAACCTCTTTTTTGTGTTTGGCCTTTTCCAGGGTTAAGGAAAATATCGATCCTTCTCCAAGTTTGGATTGAACCCTGATAGTCTGCTGATGTGCTTCAATGATGTGTTTTACAATAGATAATCCCAGTCCGGTACCGCCCTGGTCGCGCGAGCGACTTTTATCAACACGGTAAAACCGCTCAAATATCCGGGGTAAATCCTTTTCGGCGATGCCAATACCGGTATCGGTAATTTCTATCAGGATCTGATCTCCGATATCCACAAACGAAACAGTAATGGTGCCTCCCGGTTTACTGTACTTAATTGCATTAACAATAAGGTTGTTAATGGCTTCTATAATTCTTTTCCGGTCGGCATTAACCCAAATGGTTTTCTCGTGCCCTTTTTCAAACTGAAGTTTAACTCCGTAGCGGTGGGCAAGCATTTCCTGCATTTCATAAACATCTTCCACCAGCGTAACAATATTGAAACTCTCGTAGAGAAGTTTAAGTTCTCCGGCCTCAAGTCCCGAAATGGACTCGAGATCTTCCACAATGCTGATCAGCCGGTTTATGCTTTTCTCAGTCCGCTCAAGATATTGCCGGTTGATGGAAGCATCTTCCAAACCTCCGTCGAGCAGTGTTAAAATATATCCCTGGATGTTGAAAATGGGAGTCTTCAATTCATGCGATACATTACCAAGAAATTCCCTTCTGTACTTTTCGAGTTGTTTTAGCTGGTCAATTTCTTTCGACTGATCCAGTGCCCAGTGAGAAACATCTTTCTGGACAACCGAAATCTGATCCTTGGTTTCCATTGCTTTGCGAAAATCGCGTCGCCCCAGATTGTAATTATGGATGGTTTTGTAAATGGGATTAATTTTTTCGTAAATAAATTCGCTTAAAGTGTAGTAAACAACAAAGTAGATAAGGCAAAACAGAGATCCGAGAATAATTGGCAAAAACCATATGCGAAACGATTCGTGGAAAAGCAATTCGCTGCCGATTACCAATCCTGAAGCCACTGTGGCAATCAGGGAGATATAAACTGCCATTAATCTGGGCGATGTTCCTCTCATGCTTTCGAAAGTTGCTGACTCATAATTTTTGCAACATATTTACCAATGATGTCGAATTCGAGATTCACCACGGTGCCAACTTTTATCTGATGAAAATTTGTAACATCGTAGGTGAAAGGAATGATAGCAACCTGGAATGTTTTCGGACCTGAGTTTACAACTGTAAGGCTTACTCCGTTAACAGTAATGGAACCTTTCTCAACAGTAATATTTCCTTTTGAAGGATCGTATTCGAAAGTAAAATACCAGCTTCCCTGGGCTTCGGTAACAGCGGTACATGTAGCTGTTTGATCCACATGGCCCTGTACAATGTGTCCGTCCAGTCTTTCATTTAACCGCATGCTGCGTTCAAGATTTACTTTGTCGCCGGGTTTAAGTAAACCAAGGTTCGATTTTTCAAGGGTTTCTTTAATGGCAGTAACCGTGTAGGTTTTACCTTCTTTTTTTACAACAGTTAGGCAAACGCCGTTGTGAGCAATACTCTGATCGATTTTTAACTCGTCGGTAAACGAGCATTCCATGGTGATGTGAAGGTTTTCTTTTTCTTTTAGGAGATTAACAACAGGGGCGGCTTCTTCTACAATTCCTGAAAACATATTGCTTTTAATTTGGTTTTTTGAACAACTTTGAATTTAATGTCACAAATTTATACATTTACTTCGAGTTGTATATTAAAGAATTGTTACCTCTGTGAAATGTGTATATGAACTTAGTTGGATATTTGGTTCGGTTGATATTTCATAAGGTTTTAAAAGTGAACAGATGAATCTGCCCGACTCGCGAATTGTTAAATTTATTAAGGAACATCACGTGTTAACACTTGCAACATGCGTCGATAACAAGCCATGGTGCAGCAGTTGTTTTTATGCTTATCTGGAAAATGAAGTAGGATTTGTTTTTACTTCAGAAATAGAATCCCGGCATATTCAGGAGGCATTGGCAAATACTTATGTTTCGGGTACGGTTGTATTGGAGTCGGATATTGCAGGGAAACTTCAGGGAGTGCAGTTCGAAGGGAAATTACGCATACTTGACCTGCAGCTTACTAATAAAGCCAAAATGCTTTATGTGAAGAAATATCCGATGACATCTTTGCTCCAAACTTCGCTCTGGTTTCTGGAAGTCAGCTATATGAAATTTACCGACAATCGCTTGATCCCAGGTAATAAACTATTCTGGAAAAGATAGCCGGATTAGCATTTGGTGCATTCTTTCTGAAAAAGGTAGGCTTCAGCCCGAAATCTGAACTTCTATTCCAAGATTTTTGATTCGCTCGGCTATTTTAGTCAGATCGCCCATGGATATTTTCTGAAGACCAGATACAGGCGTATTTCTTTCTATGGTATAAATCATCACTTTTTCCGGGGTGATTTCTTTTATAATCGCAGCCCAGGCGGTTAATTCCACTTCGGTAGTATTGTCAACCATTCTGCCATTGTGCTGTCCACGGGTAAAAAGAGTCTGGATGATAAGCCGTCCGTTAAATTGCTTCAGATTTTCAATTAAAGCGTCGAGTACAAATTTTCCGGCAGGTTGATTCATTTGCAGAACTGTGGCGGGAATAGCCGAATCCAGTTTAAGAATGTTCTGGTCAATTTTTTTTAATGAAGCTACAACCTCTTTTTTGTGAATCATGGTTGAATTGGAGAGTACTGAGACTTTGGCATCAGGGAAATACCTGTTTCGTAACTCAATGGTGTCGTCTATAATGCTGGCAAATGCCGGATGGATTGTAGGTTCCCCATTGCCGGCGAATGTAATCACATCGGGCTTTTTGTTGTTGTTTTTCATTTCCTGGAGTTTTTGCTCCAGCGCCTCATAAACTTCATATCGTGAAGGTAATTTGTAGTTTTTTATTTCGTTGGGGGTGTTAAGCCCGCATTCGCAGTAAATGCAATTGAAGTTACATACTTTACAACCTGTGGGTAAAAGATTAACTCCTAACGAAACCCCTAAACGTCGCGATTTAACCGGACCAAAAACTATTTTATCGAAAAGGAAAGTGCTCATTTATTGAAATGTAATTTATTTTGACTGGGTGAAAGTTTTTTCACCACTGGGCTGATAAACCCACTGGATTGTTACCTCTACATGCGGTGTGGGTAATGTTAAAGCTTGATAATCCTTAATTAGCAATTTGGCGTATCGATTGCTCCGACTTTTAAAAACATAAACCTGATTGGATTTTATACCATTTACTTTTGGAACAAACGAGTAATTGCCAGCTTCTGTTAAATTGTTAAACAACGCCTGAGCTTCGTTTATACTGTTAAATTCTCCAAGTAAATAAAAAGCCTCATCATTTTGAGGGCTTGTCAGATTTGCTCCCTGGAGGTCTAAATTGTTTTCCAGAACCAAATCGGGAATGGGAGATGACGTTAAGTTAAAGCTTACTAACTTTGCTTGTTCAAATAAAAAACCTTCTACATAATAATTTGTTCCGTTACCCATAATCTGCGATGAAAGAGCTACCTCACCGCTTGTTTTTGCCTTTTCTTCATCTTTGGAACATGCTGTAATTATAAAAACTGCCAGCATATATGTGAATATCTTTTTCATAGCAAAAAATTAATTAACCCTTTAACAGATAACAAAGCTTATAAACTTTTGGCGATAAGAATATTAAATTCTAGAATGCGGCCATCAGCAGATTGATATCCTGTGAAGGAATATCAAGAAGGTTGCCAATGATGTGGTTTGTAAGAATACCGTTGTACAAGTAAACCCCATGACGCAATCCTAAATTGGATTTCAATGTTTGGGTTATACTTCCCGAGGATGCAATATCCTGAAGAATCGGACCCATTACATTGCTTAGCGCAATTGAGGCAGTACGGGCTACACGTGAAGTAATATTGGGTACGCAATAATGTACAACATCATATTTCCTGAAAACAGGGTCGCCATGATTCCGTACTTCCGATGTTTCGAAACAGCCTCCCTGATCGATGCTGATATCGATAATTACCGAACCTTTTTTCATTTGGCTTACCATTTCTTCGGTAACTATTACCATTTGTTCCATTCCGGTAAGGTGAACAGCTCCAATAACAACATCAGCCGATTTGAGCGATTTTTTCAGCGTTTGCGGATGCAGTACCGAGGTATGCAGGCGCATTCCCATGTGGTCCTGCAAACGTTGAAGTTTGTGGATGGAGTTATCCATTATTTTTACAAAAGCTCCAAGTCCTAAGGCAGCGCGTGCAGCCGACTCGCCCGCAGTTCCGGCGCCAATAATTACCACTTCGGTGGGGGTAATGCCGGTTACGCCTCCTAACATCACACCTTTGCCTTTATTGGCATTGTTTAAATATTCGGCGGCAATCAAAATGGCTGTGTTTCCTGCAATTTCGCTCATGCTCCTTACAACAGGGTAACATCCGTAATGATCCTTTAAACTCTCGAAGGATATGGCAGTAACTCTTTTCTGCATCAGGCTCCGGATGTACTCTTCGGAGTGGTTGCGCATATGCAGCGAAGATAGTATCAATTGGTTTCCTTTTAAGCCTGCAATTTCCTTTACAGATAAAGGAGCTATTTTCAAAATGATATCGGCTTGCAAAACCTGAGCCTTGTCAACAATCATAGCCCCAACTTCACTGTACTGGGTGTTCATATAGTTGGCCGAATGTCCGGCATCGCTTTCAATTAATATGGTGTGGCCGTTGCCAATCAGTATTTCAACAGCCTCCGGCGTTAAAGGAATCCGGCTTTCGTAAATATCCGATTCCTTAGGGATGCCAATTACCAACTGGTTTTGTTTTTTCCCTACCTCAAGCATTTCTTCCTGAGGAATAAGGCTTTGCTTTGGAATGCTGAAAGAGCCTTGTGGTGAATCCTGCCTGCCCATGTTATTACCAATTAGTAGTATTAATTATTCGAAATTATTATTAAACATTCATATAATCAATTTATAAAGCAAATATAACGGTTTAATCCAGATTTACTTCTAATTGCCGTTTGCCCGAATTTGTTTCTTCTATCCTGATTTCCTTAAAATGTGGAGGGATAAGGTCGGGAGCCTTTTCGGGCCATTCGATAAAACAGTATGCATCACTGTAAACATAATCCTCGTAACCCATGTCGTATAGCTCTTCTTCTTTTTTGATTCTGTAAAAGTCGAAGTGATAAATTTTGTTATTGTCGGGCAAAGTGTATTCATTTACAAGCGAAAATGTAGGGCTGGTAACTACTTCCTTCACTTTCAACTGTCGGCAAACTTCTTTTATAAAGGTGGTTTTTCCAGCCCCCATCGAACCCAATATTGCAAAATGTCTGTGTGTTTTGGCGTCATTTAGGAATTGGGACACTACATCCGGTAAGGCCTCTATGTCTTTTATTTCGTAATACATCTCAGTTAAATAATGTAGCAAAAGTATCGAAAAAAACATCCGGTATATTATTTAAACAGCTATTTCAACAGAATTGGCATTTTTGGATTTATTTTGTTTAGATTTAGCTTATTTTTATCACTAACTAATTATTAACTACCATGAAAATGTTCAATTTATTTTTGGGGTTTTTATCGTTCAGGAATTTAGCCGGTTTAATTCTGATTTTAGGGATTTCCTGGCTCTCTTTTTCATTTGGTGTAAAATATGCTGAAAATTCAGCAGTTGTTGAATCGAAGAAAGTTGCCCAGGTAGCGGTAATTGTAAAAGATATTGATAAAGCCCGGAATGCCTGGGCTTCAGTTCTGGGAATGCCTGTTCCTGATATCAGCATTGCCGAAGGTCATGAATCCAGGCCCACTCAGTATAACGATAAACCCACTGATGCTAAATGTAAACTCGCATTTCTGAGAATGGAGAACCTGCAGATTGAGCTAATCCAGCCTATGGGCGGTAAAAGCACCTGGCAGGAGTATCTGGATAAGTATGGCGAAGGCCTTCACCATATCGCCTTTAATGTGAAAGATATTAATGGTGTGGAAAAAAAGTTTGCATCTATTAAAATGCCAACAGTACAAAGAGGCGGGTGGAACGGAGGCGCTTACAGTTATATAGATGCATCGGCCGATTTGGGCTGTATCCTGGAATTGCTTGAAAATTACGGTAAATAGTATCATGCATAAATAAACTTAACTAATATAAAATGGACCGAAGAAAAATGATAGGCAGTATTGCCGGAGCAGCCGCAATTACCGCTGCCGGTATTCCTTTTGCTGACACGTTTGCAGCAAGTGCCGATGGTAAAACCAAATTGAAAGGAAATATACGTCATTCCATCAGTCAGTGGTGTTATGGCGATATCCCGCTCGATAAACTTTCTGCAGCCTGTGTGCAGATGGGAATTGAATCCATAGAGCTGCTTCAGGAAAAAGACTGGGCAACTGTAAGTGGTTTTGGATTAAAATGCGCAGTAGGGTATGCTACCGATTGGGGTATTCCCAAAGGTTTTAACCGTTTGGAAAACCATGAGAAGTTAGTTACCGACTTCGAAAAAATGATTCCAAAGGCTGCTGCTGCCGGTGTTCCTAACCTTATTTGTTTTTCGGGTAACCGCGAGGGTATGAACGATAACGAAGGTATGATTAATTGTGCAAAAGGATTGAGGAAGCTAATGCCACTGGCCGAAAAGCATAATGTTACTATAATAATGGAACTTTTGAACAGCTACGGCCATAAGGATTATATGTGCGACAAAACCAAATGGGGTGCAGCTCTTGTCGAAATGGTGGGTTCGCAGAGGTTTAAGCTGCTATACGATATCTTCCATATGCAAATTATGGAAGGTAATGTGATTGATCATATTCGCAATTTCAATCAATACATCGGTCATTACCATACCGGAGGTGTTCCTGGCCGTCATGAGGTGGACGAAACACAGGAACTTTATTACCCGGCCATTATGAAGGCTATTGTAGAAACTGGTTACAAGGGATTTGTAGGACAGGAATTTGTTCCTTCGAAAGCTGACAAATTAGAATCGCTCAAAAAATGCATTGCAATCTGCGATGTTTAGAGGTAAATCGTTTTGGAATTTTAATTAGTCATATCATATTATGAAAGCATCTTGTCTGCTAATCAGCCTGGTGGTTGGAGTTTTGTTTTCTGTAAATGCCATTTCACAAACAGGTGCAAAAAACAGAGTCGTCATTTTAACCGACATTGAGAATGAACCGGATGATACGCAATCGATGATCCGTTTACTTTTATATTCTAATAATTTGGATATAAAAGGAATTGTCGCCACCACATCTGTGCATTTGAAAACACAGGTTCATCCTGAATCCATCAGAAAAATTATCCAGACTTATGGAAAGTTGCAAGCCAATCTTGTGAAGCATGAGGCGGGTTTCCCTGATGCAGAAACGCTTCTGTCCAAAGTAAAACAGGGCCTTCCGTTGTATGGGATGAGTGCTGTTGGTGAAGGCAAGGATTCTGAAGGCTCCGACTGGATTATAAAGATTCTTGAAGAGGATGACGAGCGACCTCTCTGGGTTTCGGTATGGGGTGGCGCTAATACCTTGGCTCAGGCGCTTTATAAAATCAATAAGACCAAATCGCCAGCTCAAGCCAAACGCTTAATTTCGAAACTGAGAGTGTATACAATTTCCGATCAGGATGACAGTGGAATATGGATAAGAAAAACTTTTCCTGACTTATTTTATGTTGTAAGTCCGGGCGGATACGGGGGAGCGACATGGATTGCCATTACTTCTTTTTCAAAAGATTTAAATAATGAAACCATAAGTAATAAGTGGTTGGCTGAAAATATTCAGCAGGGACATGGACCACTGGGAGCGTTGTATCCCGATGTGGCTTATGGAATGGAAGGCGATACACCGTCATGGCTTTCGTTGATCGGCAATGGTCTGAATGTGCCTGAGCGTCCTGAATGGGGTGGCTGGGGCGGACGTTATGAGCTCTATAAGCCTGATTATGATAAAATGGATAAGGGGTTCACTGGTGGCGTGCCGGTTGAGGCAGAGCCGCGTGCCATATGGACCAATGCGGTGGATAGTTATAGTCCTTACATTTCTAGCGAGTATGGCAAGTCTGTTCGCATGGATTCGGTGGTGATTACTGACAACAAAGCAACGATTTGGCGATGGCGGGATGATTTTCAGAATGATTTTGCTGCACGCATAGATTGGTGTACAATGTCATTTGAAGAGGCTAATCATCCGCCTGCTCCTGCTCTGGCTCATCCCGAGGAGTTAACAGTGAAGTCGGGAGAGAATTTTGTTCTTAACGCCAGTGGTTCTTCTGATCCGGATGGTGATAACCTGAGCTTTCTGTGGTTTAATTATCCCGAAGCGGGGTCGTATAAGAAAACGATCAAAATTTCCAATGCCGAAAATATCTATAAGGTGAATGTTCAGGCGCCTTTAGTTGACAGGAAAGAAACGGCACATTTTATTCTGAAGGTAACCGACAAGGGAATTCCGCAGCTTTCCAGATACAAAAGGGTTATTGTAAATATAATTCCTAAATAGAAGAGGTAATTGATTTGCAGGGGTTCAATGAAAAGAAAAAGGTTTGTATCCATATTGTTTGGGCAATAAGTTTGTTTAATAATCGACATTAACGAAATTTGCGGTGATAATATCATTGGAAGTTTATTTTGCATTAATGTTTACAATTAAAGAATAAGTGCTAAAAATGGAATGGATCAGTACTAAAATAAAAGAAAAACTGCCTCCCGATTTTCAGGATGTGTTGTTATACCAGGAGAATAATGGCATTTTTATTGGCTGGCTTGAGAATGGCCAATGGATAGTGGACAATACATTTGTTGAAACCGATAACTACAAAGATGTTATCCGTGGAAATATCAAGCAGGATGAAATAACGTACTGGCGATATCTACCGCCTAACCCGCAGTGGGATTTTTTCGATCCTGAACTGAAAACATGTTTGGAGTGGTACGAACTCTGCAAGAGGAATGTAAAAATTAGCGATTTTAAAACAGATACTTCAACATCCGACTTTTACCATTTTTGGAATACCGAGAAAATCACACAGGAAGAGTTTTTAAAACGTTTGGTGAATTTTGACATTGAAAGATTGACTTAGAAGATTAATTTTGTCAGGGGATTTATTTGTTTTGAATTAGCTTAACTGCTCTTAATTAGCAACACTACTATCAATGAATTTGTTCGAACGAAATGTTTTTGAGTCTTTTGCCAAAGGGGATGAGAAAGCATTCGAGTATATTTTCAAAACATATTTTTCGTATTTGCTTAATTATGCGCGACAAATACTGAAGGATACCGATGCGGCTGAAGAAATTGTTGAATCAGTGTTTTTGAATCTATGGGAGAACAAGTCGGAGATAAAGCTGGAAACCTCTCTTAAATCGTATCTCTTTAAATCGGTTTACAATCATTGTCTTAATCATTTAAAACATGTTCAGGTTAAGGAAAGGTATGTGCTTTACTTCAAGCATCATGTGTCCACAGATGCTGAGGGGAATATTATCAGTGCCGATTACCCGATTTCAAATTTAATTGAGAAAGAACTTGGAGAAATCATAGAAAAATCCATCCAGGATTTGCCTGCCCAGTGTCGCGAGATTTTTATGATGAGTCGGTACCAGCATCTGAAGAATGAAGAAATAGCACAAAAGCTGGATATTTCGGTAAATACGGTTCGTACTCAAATATCAAGAGCTTTAGCTAAATTGCGCGAAAGTCTGAAGGAATACCTGCCTCTGGCCTTGTTGCTTTTGGTTCGGTAAACGGCTGTTATGATATTTTTTAAAACATGGAAATATTTTGTATTTCAGATTGTTAGACGTTGTTTTTGCCCTCCAGAATAGTTTCGTTTACTCTTAGCGTAGTTTCGTTTCCTCTTTGCTAAGAATCGTTTACTCTTAGCGTAGTTTCATTTACTCTTTCCTAACAGTCGTTTACGAGCTCCTAAGTTTCGTTTACTCTTTCCTAACATTCATTTACGAGCTCCTGGGTGTCATTTACTCTTAGCGTAGTTTCGTTTATTCTTTGCTAAGAATCGTTTCTTCGTTCCTAGGTATCGTTTATTCATTCCTAAGAATCATTTAAGGATTCCTAAGTTTCTTTTATTCGTGCCTGACTGTCGTTGATGAGTTCTTAACTATCATCTTTCCTTTCCTAAGTTTTGTTTATTATTGCCTGTGTGCATGCGGAAATTGCCGGACTTAGCAACTTTCTGCCAATTTATTTCCTTAATTTTGCCTGGTTATCAGTTTAAATTGGAATTATGATCAAGCATGTTGTTTTAATTGCTCCTCCCAAAACTTCACTCCTCGATATTGCTGGCCCTATGGAAGTATTCTCAAAGGCTGCCGATTATATTGAGAATTATTTCCCCCATATAACGGGAGGTTCATACGTATTGCATGTTCTGTCTACCGAAAAGTCGAAGACTGTGATAACAGCAGCAGGGTTGCCCATTGTTTGTGAAGGTGGAATTAAGTCGGTTAACTACGAAATTGACACCATTCTGGTATCAGGTATTCCTAATGCTCCGGTTAACATGGTAAGCAAGGAGATTCTGACCTGGTTAAAAGAAAAATCAATCTCAGTGCGCCGACTGGGTTCCATTTGTGCCGGAGCTTTTATTCTTGCCGCAGCAGGACTTTTGGACGGTAAACGGGCAACTACCCATTGGCGGGTTTGCGACAAGCTTCAAAAGCATTATCCCGGTGTAAAAGTTGAAAAAGATCCTATTTTTGTGAAAGATGGCAATATTTATACCTCGGCAGGCATTTCCACAGGAATGGACTTGTCGCTTGCCATGGTCGAGGAGGATTATGGAAGAGATATTGCTGTTGCCGTAGCGCGTCAGTTGGTGCTGTATTTAAAGCGACCGGGGAACCAGTCGCAGTTCAGCAATATTCTTACGCATCAAAATGTGGATTACCAGCCAGTGAGTGATGTTCAGAACTGGATAGTGGAGCATCTCGACGAACCTTTGACTGTCGAAATTCTGGCTGAAAAAGCATCTATGAGTCCGCGAAACTTTGCCCGTGTTTTTTTGCGCGAAACCGGAACCACACCTGCAAAGTACATTGAGAAATTAAGACTTGAGACTGCCCGCCGTCGTTTGGAAGAAACCAAATTAACGCTCGACGAGATTTCAAGCGAATGTGGTGTTGGCAATGCCGACGGACTGCGCCGTTTATTTCTGCGGCACATGAAAACGAATCCCAGCGATTACAGGAGAAGTTTTGGTACTTCCATAAATTAAAAAGAGGCAGTACGATTTCTCACTGCCTCCTGTTTTTTTAAATATTATAACCCTCCAAAATACTCCGCGGTGCGAACCATCTGCGACACAAACGACATTTCGTTATCATACCAGGCAACTGTTTTTACAAGCTGCTGGTCGCCGCTGGTAATTACCTTAGTTTGGGTGGCATCAAAGAGCGAACCATAACTTATCCCGATAACATCGCTTGATACAATTGGCTCTTCGTTGTATCCATACGATTCGTTTGCGGCCTTTTTCATGGTTTCATTAATTTCTTCGGCAGTAACTTTCTTTTCAAGAATTGTAAATAACTCTACAACCGAACCCGAATGTACCGGTATCCTTTGTGAAGAACCATCGAGTTTGCCCTTCAGTTCCGGTATCACCAGACCAATAGCTTTGGCAGCTCCGGTTGTGTAGGGTACAATGTTATTTGCTGCTGCACGCGATTTGCGGAAGTTTACCTTCGGATCAGGAGTATCCATCAGCGGTTGGGAGTTGGTGTAAGCATGGATGGTTGTCATCTGGCCAGTAATAATTCGGAAATTATCGTTTAAAACCTTGGCCATTGGGGCCAAACAGTTTGTTGTGCACGAAGCGCAACTTATTAATGTATCGGAACTATCCAAAATCTGATGATTCACGTTGTAATCCACTGTTTTCAAATCCTTATCCGATGGCGCCGATATAATTACTTTTTTTGCTCCAGCAGTAAAATGTGCAGAGGCTTTCTCCCTCGATTCAAAAATTCCTGTACATTCCAGCACCAGATCAATTTTCAGGTTTGCCCAGGGCAGGTTTGCGGGATTTCTTTCGGCCAATACTGTAACAGGTTTGTTGTTTACAATAAGTGAATTTTCGGTGTGACTGATGGTTAAATCTGGCTTGCCCTGGATGGAATCGTATTTTAATAGATATGCCAGCATGGAAGGAGCACTTAAATCGTTTATTGCCACAACTTCTAATTTATCACTTTTCATTATCTCACGGAAAGTCAGACGTCCTATCCGACCGAATCCGTTAATTGCAACTTTAATCATGATATGAACTTTAAGAATTACTAAATAGCTTAATTATTTCACGATGTCAAAGTTACAATTTGATATTATTGACTGCAATGACAATTATCCGCCAGAAACTGCCAGTTTTCCAAATATAAAATTTCCCCTGTATTGTTGGGCTGATTTTGAGATAAAGCTGGTTGAGTCTCTCTTCAAAACCTCTTCATTTCTGTGTTCTATTTTTTTATGAAAAAAAATAAAATCTTTTGTCATCCTGAATCAACTTGTTGTTGTCATAGAACCTGTAAAGAATAATTATGAAACTGGAAAATTTAGGTCAGGATTTTAATCAGTTAATTCTGAAATGTATCGAGGGGAATGCATCCGAGAGCGAGATGCAACAGGTATGGGCATGGGTTGAGCTTAATAACGAAAACAAAAAGTATTACGAGCATTTACGCGATATATGGATTTCTGCCTCTGTTAACAAACCTATGGAGGGCCAACAGCTCGAAAACAGATGGCAGGATTTTAAATCGAAGAACAACTTTGTTGCTGAAAAACAGGAAGAAAGCTCCGAACCAAAAACCTTCCTGCTACGTTTTATTAGAGTTGCCGCAATAGCCATTCTAATTTTCGCCTTGGGAGCTGTTATGGGGAAATTTTATTTAAACGATAGAGTTCCGGTTCAATCGCGGGAGTTTTATATTGTTGAAGCTCCACGGGGAGCAAAATCATTTGTTACCCTTGCCGATGGAACAAAAATATGGTTAAATGCTGGCAGTCGGATATCCTATCAACGCAACTATAATCAGGAAAACAGGAATATTTTTCTTGAAGGGGAAGCTTATTTTGAGGTTGCAAAAAATAAAGAGATCCCTTTTTATGTGTATTCGTCGGGAATTGTTGTTAAGGCCATTGGAACAGCCTTTAATGTTAAGGCATATCCTGAGGAAGGAATTGTTGAAACCACGCTCGTGGAAGGAAGTGTTAGCATAGAAAGTACAGGGAAAACAGGTGTTAAGGAAAGAATTCTGATGCAGCCCAACCAGAAGGCCAGCTTTTATAAAGTGAGTAAAAATGTTGTGGTTGAAGAAAAAACACAAGAAGCACAAGAAAAAGAAATTACCCCTATCCCCATAAAAGCGAAAATAGAACGTGTTGAACTCAAAAAGGAAATTGATACAGAATTATATACTTCGTGGAAGGATAAACGTTGGGTATTCGAAAAACAAAGGTTTGAAGATTTTGCGGTAATTCTTGAAAGAATCTACGATATAAAAGTTATTTACAAGGATGATGAGCTGAAAAGTTACCGGTTGTCAGGGTCGCTTCAGGAAGAAAATCTGGAACAGGTGTTACAGGCCATTCAATTTACAATTCCCTTAGATTTCGATATACATCATCGGGAAGTAACAGTTAAAATAAATCACAATCTGAAAAACAAATACGAAAAACTGCTAAAAATGAAGAATAACTAATTATTATTAACTGCTAAAACTTTTTGCCTATGATATAAAAAAGAATTGGGAGAAATGCCCTTCTCCCAACTGTCAAAAAAACTTTTAACTAACGAGCGTTTCGATATTCTGGGGAGTCTATCCGAAGCGCTGTATGTCTAATTTTTTAACCATTACAAACTTATGAAAAAAAAAGAGATTCCAAATCCTTTTACGCATAAAAGGAACAAATCAAACTACTTACTAATTATGAAACTATCGATTGTATTTTTATTGGTCGGCATTTTGCAAGCTTCAGCAAGCTTATATTCACAAAATGCTAAGTTAAATCTGTCGCTTAGTGATAGAACCATTAAGGATGTATTCCGCGAAATTGAAAAGCAAAGCAAATTCCATTTTTTGTATAACGACGATTTTATCGATCTGGATCGCGTTGTTTCCGTGAATATGAACGGGAGCCGTGTGGAAGATGTGTTAAAAGCTTTGTTTGAAAAAGCAAATGTAACTTTTAAGGTGTTGGATAACAACCTGATTGTTATTACACCCAGCGAAATGGAAGTTTTTCAGCAAATCAGAGTTTCGGGAACAGTTACCGACTCAGAAACGGGTGAGCCACTTCCCGGAGTAAATATTGTGGTTGAAGGTACAACCATTGGTGTTGTTACCGACTTTGATGGTAAGTATAATATAGAAGTGCCAAGCGCGGATAAAACGCTTGTTTTCTCGTATGTAGGTTACACTGCGCAAAAAGTATCCATGGCAGGTAAAACAGTAGTTGATGTTGCCTTGGTTCCCGATGTTAAAGCTCTGGAAGAAGTTGTGGTTGTGGGTTATGGCGTTCAGCGCCGTGCCGACGTAACCGGGGCTGCAGCCCGCCTTACCGAGGCTAACATGAATAAAGCAGTTGCAACCTCACCCGTTGAAATGATGCAAGGCCGTGTTACCGGCGTTAATATTTCACAGAATAACGGTGAACCCGGTGGTGGTATGTCAGTTCGTATTCGTGGTTCGCACTCCATCCGCGCAGGTCAGGATCCTCTGTATGTTGTCGATGGAGTTCCTCTCGATAATGCCGACTTAACCCCAGCCGGAGGTTCGGCTTCGGGTATCAGCGGTTCGGCAAATAAAAATCCTATCAGTTTCTTAAATCCCGACGATATTGAATCGATCGACGTATTGAAGGATGCTTCCTCTACAGCCATTTATGGCGCCCGCGGAGCAAATGGTGTAGTGCTCATCACCACCAAAAAAGGAAAGCAAGGAGATGGAACCCTTACTTATGACGGTTATACCGGTGTTTCGACCCTTCGCGAAAAATTACCTGTTCTTTCGGCAGCCGAATTCAGGGCTTACCGTAAACCCGACGGCACTGCCCTCGAAGACAAAGGAGCAAGTGTAAACTGGCAGGATGAAGTTTTCCGTAATGCCATGATTCAAAGTCATACCATTACTTACGGCGGTGGAACAGAAAAACACACTTACCGTGCATCGTTAGGTTACCAGAATCAGGAAGGGATTGTAAGAACTACCGGAATGGAGAAACTGAATGGGAAAATAATGGTTACACAAAAGGCTTTTAAAAACAAACTTTTGTTAACCGGTAACCTTATTGCTTCTCATATGAAAGACAGAAGAGCTCCCATTGGTGAAACGGGTGGATATGAAGGTGATGTTATTTTGACCGCCCTCAAACTCAATCCCACATACCCGATTTATAACCCCGATGGTAGTTATTTTCAATATTCCACAACCCAGCGTAACCCGTTGGCAATGTTAAATCTTACAAACGATGTTACTTTAACTGACCATATCATATCCAATATTTCGGGCGAATTCGAAATTCTGAAAGGCTTGAAGTATAAAATGAATGTTGGCTTTGACAGAGTAGTTGCAGAGAGAAGAGTAAACCAAGATAACGACTTGAGTTATCTGCCAAATCATGGTGAAGCTAATATTAATTCAATAACAGCAAATAACAGGTTGATTGAAAACTTTGTAACCTACACCACTAATTTAGGCGAAAATCACAATCTTACAATTTTGGGCGGACACGCTTACCAGTACTTTATGGTTACCGGAAGTGAGTTAAATGTAAATGGATTTACTGTCGAGGACATTCTTTATACCAATAATCTTCGTTATGGTAACTTCTCAACAGCAAATACAAACTCAAATGCGTCGGAAAATGAGCTTCAATCGTTTTTTGGTCGTATCAATTACAGTTTCAGAGATAAATATCTTTTCACTTTTACAGGCCGTGCTGATGGCTCCTCAAGATTTGGTACCGAGAATAAATATGGATTCTTCCCGTCGGGTGCTTTTGCCTGGAGATTATCGGAAGAAGATTTCCTCAGAGATAACAATGTGCTTAACAATCTGAAGTTAAGAATTGGCTGGGGTAAAACGGGTAACCAGGAAATTCCCAATACTATATCATTGCTGGCGGTTGGTACCAATGCTTCAGCAAACGGATTTTTTAATGGTGCTCTCAGTCCGGGTATTACGTTTATCAGAACTCCAAACCCCAATATTCGCTGGGAAACTACAACTCAAACAGATATAGGTCTCGATTTCGGATTTTTCGACGACAGATTAAACGGTACTATCGACTATTTCCATAAATCGACTACAGATGTGCTTCTTGAGATAACAGCCTCTCTGGCTCCTACCACCACTCAATGGCAAAATGTGGAAGATCTCCGGATTGTAAATAATGGTATTGAAGTTGGTTTGAACGGCGTTCTTGTTAAGTCAAATAAATTCACCTGGGATGCAGGTTTGAACTTCTCCTTTATTAAGAATGAAGTTCAGGATTTACCTGTTACCTTAATCGAGACAGGTAATGCCTCCGGTCAGGGATTAACTGGTACAAGGGTTCAGATTATTACCAATAACCAACCTATTGGCACCTTCTATGGCCGTGTTTTCCAGGGATTCGATGCAAACGGTTTGAGTATTTATAAGAAAGATACCAACGGACAGGAAGCTTTGGAATATCTGGGATCTGCTCTTCCCGATTATACTTATAGCTTCACAACTAAATTCCAGTATGGTTCGTTCGACCTTTCGATGTTCATGTACGGAATGCAGGGGAATAAGGTTTATAATAATGCAGCTAATGCTCTCTTTGTAAAAGGTTCTCTTAACAGTGGTGCAAATGTTACTGAGGCAGTTCGCAGTTCAAAAGAGTCCGTTGCAAATTCAAATGCTTTCTCTTCCAGATTTATTGAAGACGGATCGTTTACCCGGTTATCAAATATAACATTGGGGTATACCCTTCGCACTAAAGCAATTCCCTGGCTGGATATGGCTCGTTTTTATGTTACCGGAAATAATCTCCTTTTATTTACCGATTATTCGGGCTACGATCCTGAAGTAAATACCGATGCAAACGAAAACGGCGTTCCTTCTCTTGGTATTAACTATACCAATTACCCACGGGCGCGTACTTTCACCTTCGGTGTCAGCTTACAGTTTTAATAACCTTTAAAAATCAAAGCTTATGAAATTTGCAAAATATATCATCATAGCCATTTTTGTTTTTAGTGTTCCAATGGCATGCACTGATCTGGAAGAAAATGTACTGGATCAGCAATTGGGCGCCGACCTGATTAATAATCCCAACAACGTTCAGTCGTTGATAAATCCTCCATATGCGAGTCTTCGCCGTACCATTGAGTGGTACGACTATTGGGCCTTACAGCAGATCTCATCGGACGAAACTGCATTTCCTACCCGTGGTTCCGACTGGTACGACAATGGCGCCTGGCAGCAGCTTCATTTACATACATGGACTCCCGATCATATTCGTCTTAAAAATGTTTGGGATGCACTAAGTCAGGGAATTTCCAGGGCCAATACTGCCATGCATTACATCGGACAGTTTACTCAAACTCCCACAACTGAGCAGTATATTAATGAAGCTCGCTTTTTAAGGGCTTATTATATGTATCTGATGGTCGATCTTTTTGGTCAGGTTCCCTACCGGGAGGCCAACGATGTTGATTTCTCCAAAACCCCTGAGGTGAAGGATCGCAAAGCGGCAACCGATTTTATTATTTCAGAAATTAATGCTGTATTGCCTAAATTGAAAACACGTGCCGAAGTTACTTCCGAAAGAGTAAATCAAGGAACAGCCAATGCATTACTTGCCAAAATTTATCTGAATTATCAGGTTTATGGTGGTGAACCTAAATGGGCACAGGCAATTGAGTTTGCCGACAAAGTGCTCAACTCACCCGACTATTCCATTACAACCGATTATTGGTCGATGTTCCAGTACACTGTTCGTGATCATCCTGAATTTATTCTTTCGGTTCCCATGAGCGACGATGTAGATATGGGTAGCGGCAGCGTATGGATTAACTTCACACTGCATTACAATCAGATTTTTGGAACGTATACTAGCTTCTGGAATGGCGGTGTAACCACCTCTACTTTTGTTGACAGATTTGATAAGGTAAACGATGCCCGTTTCCGCGACGATCGTATTAAATCTCAAACTGGATTTAATCAGGGTTTCCTTGTTGGTCAGCAGTATGCACCTGATGGAACTGCGATTAATACGCGTGGCGGAGCGCCTCTTATTTTCACTCCCGATTTTAGTTTAACCAATTCGACAGAAGAGAAAGGTATTCGCGTGGTGAAGTTTGCGCCAAATCCTCAAACACAACGACAATTTTCGTCTGCAAACGATTTTCCTGTGCTTCGTCTTTCCGATATTTTGCTGGTTCGTGCTGAAGCTAAATTGCGTAACGGTGATGCTCCAGGTGCTTTGCTGGATGTTAACATGCTGAGAAGTAAGAGAAGTGCCGCCGGTAAAACTTTACCTGCATTAACCTCTGTTACACTCGAAAGTATTTTGAACGAAAGAGGTTTCGAACTATACTGGGAAGGTCATCGCCGTCAGGATTTGGTGCGTTTTGGCAGATTTACCGAAGCTTGGCAGGAAAAGCCCGCTACGGAAGCAACCAAGGTGCTGTATGCAATTCCTACCTCAGCTTTGGATGTAAACAAAAACCTGAAACAGAATGAGGGATATTAAAAATTGACCCATTAAGGGGCGCCGCAAGCGCCCCTTTTTAATTTTAGCAAGATTGGAAAACACTGGTGCAAGATCAATTTGTAACTTTAATCAGTTATAATTTATTTAGTTTATGTCGTACCAGAAAATCATCATTTATTATTTCTCGGGGACAGGTAATTCCCGTAACGTTGCAAGCTGGGTTGCAAAAGCTGCTTCCTTGCAAAATGTCCAAACTGTAATTCTTAATATAGCCCTGATTGATCGCACCAGCATAAAACCTCCCGAAGAAAATACCCTTGCAATATTTGTTTCGCCAATACATGGCTTTAATTATCCTCCGGTGATGATGCATTTTATTTTGCGTTTCCCCAGAGGGAAAAGTAATGTTGTTCTTATGAACACCCGTGCGGGTATGCTTATTGGTAAATTTATCACTCCCGGTCTTACAGGTTGTGCTTTCTGGTTTTCCTCTCTGGTGTTACTGTTGAAAGGCTATACTATGAGAGGTTTAATTCCAGTCGATTTACCTTCTAACTGGATGTCGTTGCATCCATCTCTCAACAAACGAACTGTGGAATTTCTTCATGAACGAAATAAGGAGAGAGTAGAAAAAAATATGGAGGTGATTTTGATGGGACGGTCCAACTTTAAGGCGCTTCGTGAGATTATTCAGGATTTGATTATTTCCCCTATTGCCCTCCTTTATTATTTTGTAGGCCGGTTTTTTATAACGAAAACTTTTTATGCTTCGCACGATTGCAATAACTGCGATCTCTGCGTGAAAAATTGTCCTGTTAAGGCAATCGTAAAAATCGATAACCGGCCATACTGGACTTTCAAATGCGAGAGTTGCATGAATTGTATGAGCAATTGTCCTAAACGTGCCATCGAAACCGGACATGGTTTTGTTCTTGGAATAATTGTGCTCTACGGATCGCTGATGCCTTTGTTGTATGATGTGTTCGACAAATATTTTATGAAGCCCGAATCGGAATTGGTTCAGTTTGTGATTGAAGCTGGTGTTTGTCTTACAATAATTGCTATCCTATACAGGCTTTTACATTTTGCAATTAAGATTAAATTTGTAGAGCGATTGGTTGTATACACCTCTCTGACTAAATACAGGTTTTGGGGGAAAAGATACAGAGCGCTCAAATAGATTATGCAGCAGGAGAAAACAATTTCGTATTATCAGCAAACGGTAAAACAGGTGCTGGATTATATTGCAGTTAATCTTAATGGAGATCTCAGCTTGATGGCTCTTTCGGAGTATTCGGGAATTTCAATGTTTCATTTTCACCGCATTATGAAATCTGCCCTCGACGAGTCTTTAGCCCGGTATATTGATCGTACAAGGCTTGAGACAGCACTTATACTAATACGAAATACACAGTTGCCCTTATACGAAATTGCAGAAAACATCGGATATCAGAACTTGTCTTCCTTTACAAAAGCGTTTGGGAAAGAATTTGGTATATCACCGCTTGATTTTAGAAATAATTGCGAAATTGTCCTGAATACGCATGTTGATTATACTATTCAATCCAATAGACTAGTTTCGGATATCAAACCAAAATTTGTAGCTATTCCCGACAGAGATGTGGTTTTTGTCCCGGTTAGCGGGGCATATGGCGGAACGGAAGTTGTTGAAGCGTGGGATGAATTGGGCGATTTTGTTTTAAAGAACCGGCTGTTAGGTTGGCGCTCCGATGTGTTTTCAATATATTATGACGACCCTGATATAACTGAACCTCATTTATGCCGTTCCGATATTTGTGTTGCTGTAAGAAAAAAAATTGCTCCAAGCGGTAGGATTTCATTAAAAAAATTATCCGGTGGTAAGTATGTTGTATTTCGTTACCGCGGTCCTTACGAATTTCTTTTCGATTTATACAATTATATTTATAAAGAGTGGGTATTAAAGAGCAATGTCAGGTTAAGTAATTTGCCATCTTTCGAAAAGTACCTTAATTTTTCACATCAAACAAAGCCCGAAAACCTGCTCACTGAAATATACATTCCAATCGAGTTATGAGAATATTTTATTTAAGCATATTTTTTTGCCTTTTCGGGTTTGCCGTAGTTTATTCGCAGACCGGCTTTGGTGACCGCCTTTCAAAAGCAGCGCTGGAACTTACAAATCAAAAAGTTACCTACGCCCCTTCTTACTTTAAAATTCCTTATCCTAATGGCGATGTGCCTGCTGACAAGGGAGTATGTACCGATGTTGTAATCCGAGCTTATCGTAAACTGGGCATAGATTTGCAAAAAGAAGTTCACGAAGATATCAAAGCTAATTTCTCAAAATATCCACGGAAGTGGGGACTCTCCAAACCTGATAGAAATATTGATCACCGGCGGGTTCCGAATCTGATGGTGTTTTTTACACGACACGGGAATAAGTTGCCAGTTACTAATTCAGCTCCGGATTACCTTCCGGGAGAAATTGTATGCTGGGATCTTGGAGGAGGAATAACCCATATCGGAATTGTTGTTGAAAAAAAGACTTCGGACGACAAGCGTAATTTAATAGTTCACAACATTGGAGCAGGCCAGGTGATGGAAGATTGCCTTTTCAGGTTTAAAATTATTGGCCATTACAGATATTGGAAACAACCGTGAAACCCGCACGGGGACGTTTCAACTTGACTATGAATGCCGAAATTTTCACTATGGGAGGGTCAACCCTGACTTAGGACGCCAAAATTTTAACTTAGGACGGGTCAACCTTCACTTGGGATGCCAGGATTTTGATTTAGGGCGGGTCAATTTTTATTTTGAAGCTGAATATTTTATTTCTACCTCATCTCGGTAGAAATATTGAAAAAAATGAGGTACCCGTTTCCGAATACCTCATTTATAAAACATGGGTTGATGTTATGCTTTTTTGGGAGCCTTAAAAGCCCTGACCAGAATAATTGCAATAATGAGCAGAGTTCCTGCTACATAAAAGGAAATAGAATAGCTTCCCGTTTTATCATTTACCATCCCTGCAAGTAATGGGCCAACAACTCCTGCAATGCCCCATCCGGTAAAAACCAACCCGTAGTTCACCCCCAGGTTCTTTACACCAAAAAAGTCGGCAGTAGTGGTTGGGAATAAAGTGAAAAGGGCACCATAAGCCAATCCTGCCAGGGCAGCACCAAAAATGAGCATGGGGATTGTGGTGTAAAAGCTAAATACAAACATGTTGGCAGCCTGCAGAACGAAAACTATTAGCATTGCTGTTGACCGGCCTATTTTGTCGGACAACGAACCTATTAAAACCCTTCCTATTGCATTAAAAACAGACAATACTACTATTAAATAAAATCCGGCCTTCCAGCCAGCCTGGGTAGCGGCAATTTTTGGTAAGTGGCCAATCAGCATCAAACCGGCAGTAGCCGAAAGCAGATACATAGTCCACAAAAGGTAAAATTGCGGTGTTTTGACCATTTCGTTCCATGGTATCTCGGGCTTGGTTGATGCAACTTGTGGTGCAGCACTATTCTGAGTCGGAATATAGCCTGCCGGTGGATTTTTCAGGAAGAGCGAGAACACTGAAATCGCAACTATCGCAAAAACTCCAAGAATAATAAATGTCTGCTGTATACCATACAGTTCAATAAGGTAATTGGTAAGTGGTGCAATATAAACAGGAGCCAATCCCACTCCCGCCACCACAATACCTGAAATCAGGCCGCGTTTAGACGATACGAACCATTTAATGGCACAAGGGGTTGTGGCCGAATATCCAAGTCCGATACCGCAGGCTGCAATAATTCCAAAAGTAATAACCATTATGGTAGGGCTCTTGGTTAACCCTGAGGCTAAAAGCCCAGTTCCTAATAATACACCCCCGAGTATAGCCACATATCTAGGGCCAATCTTATCCTGGGCGCGTCCCGCAAATATCATTGTAAAGGCAAAAACAGCAATTGAAACAGAGTAGGGGAGAGAGGCCATGGTACTGGTCCAGCCCCATTGAGCTACCAGCGCTTTCTGGAATACACCCCAGGTGTAAAGCAATCCAAGAATAAGATTAACGCCAAGAGCGGCAAATGTGATTATCCATCCGGTTGAGTTAGTAGTTTTTGTCATGTCAGGTTTTGTTTAATTATATGATATTTGTCACAATATAGCTATTCGCTTTTAACTTGCAACTCCTAAGGCTAAATATAGAATCAGTTTAAATTGTAGGATGTCAGTAATATGGAGGATTAATTCTGAATCACATGCAAAGAAGAGTTTTAACTCCTATTTGTCGAATACCACGAATTTCGAAAATTATTTTTATTAACTTTCCGCACTTTATCCCATTAACTACCGATGGACGAACAATCGAGGTGGCAACAGTTTCTTCATGGGTCGCAACAGGCGTTATCTGATATCTTTCTGCAATATCACGATGATTTATTCCGGTATGGTATGAAACTGACAGGGAATAAAGAAATGGTTAAAGATTGCATTCAGGATCTTTTTCTCAAGCTGTGGAAAAATCGTTCCAACCTCAAAGTAGTTCAGTCTGTTAAACCTTATCTGTTTAAATCGTTAAGAAACCATCTTGTAGACAGCATGGATCTTCAGAAGCCAAACCTTCCTCTGAATGACGAAGCCATGAGCCATCTGGATATTGTATACTCTCACGAAGATTTTCTAATTAACGACCAGGTTTCTGTCGATACCCGTCAACAGGTTATTGCAGCATTAAACAAACTTACATCCCGTCAGCGCGAAGCCATATATTTGAGGTATTTTGAAGATCTCGAGTTCGAAACCATTGCCCAGGTGATGGAAATGAATGTTCAGTCGGTACGTAATTTACTTCAGCGCGGCATGCAGATTATGCGCGATCTGATGCTGTTCCAGCCCTTTTTGTTCATGCTCGGGAAGTCTCAATTCCTGTTTTCTTAAAAAAATCATAATCCTGTAAAAATATTTATAAGAATTAATGAGTAGATTTCTCATTACATTCGAAATGACAATGAGGTAGTTAGCTTGAGATAGGGGGCTTAATG
>JAEYWD010000077.1 GCA_023429135.1 Bacteroidota bacterium
AGCAGCAAGAGCGTAATTATTTTCGCCTTTTATTGTTTGTATCCCCAGATTAACGAGCGGTTGACACGTGGCTCGACATGCTTACATCCCCATTTGCCTTGCTGTCAAAACCAAACAGCCCCAAATACCAGAAATGCAGGGTGCAAATGTACAAAAACTATTCCAGAATTTAACGTCAATTCCAGTTTAGCAATTTAGAGTTTTTTCGAAATTCTGGATATGGAGTAAACCGAAAAATAGCCCGCCGCCTTGTTTGCAGGACTAATGTTGGTAGGTAAATTTTTAGGCATTTTTATCTGGTCGTAAAAATTATCGTCTATCAAGTTAGAGGAGGTGTTGCTGTCGAATTCTTTCAGAAACTCAAAATGCTCTGTGGTTAAGTTTAAACAAACAAATGTGATGAGAGAACCCGACGGGATGATCGTATCTTTCTCAGGAATGTGCAAAAATGTTCCCAGTTTTTTATATTCATCCGGAGCTGTAGGTTTTACTATCTTATATTCTCTTTCAAACCGAGCCAGATCGCCTGAGCCTAGCCGTTCGCTGAGACGAAAAATTGCCTGTTCATCCACCTCCAGGTACTTGTATATATAATCGGGGCCATTGATAGTAGCTTTGAAATAACAATAGTTATTTATTCCTTTTGTTTTATCTGCCGGATGCATCCCTTTTTCGGATTTCAGAGAGTCCATAAGGATGGGCTCGGGCATTTTCCCTTTAGCGGAATATTCTTCAGGAATACCATCACTATCAATATCGATGTTTTTGATAAAAAGAGTGTAGATTTTATTGCTGCTGCCTGCACATTCTTTTATTGTATTGTATACACCGGCCTGTAAGTTTTCGGTAAAATATATGGTATCAGTCCCTTCAGTAATAATAACCTTTGCCCCCGAAACCGGAATATAGGGCGTTTCGTTCAGAATACCGGCTGGCCGGTATAGTTTTATTGTGTGAATGCCCATTTCATTGGTAAATTCACCATCAACAAGCAACCGGTTTGCGGTGGTTTCTATTTTAAGGTTTATTTCTTTTTGACACGAGATAAGTATAACCAACAAGGGGGTTAACTTAATATATTGAGAGAGTGTAGTTCGGAATTTTTTTAGTGCATTCATGATCATTTTTTTAATTGTTAAAAGTTAAAACGGTAGGAGATTGATGGTAGGGTACCAAAATAATAATTACCCATCATTACAATTTTGCCGGGATTTTCCTTGTCTGCAACAAAGTCGATGGATTCGTAGTTCAGGCGTTCAAACATGTTTATAATAGATAAATTCCATTCCCAGTGAAACTTCTTCCCGGTCTTTTGTTTGCTTTTATAGGTGAGGCTTACATCGAAACGCCGGTACGATGGAAGTCGGTATTCGTTGCGGTTCGAATATCCTTTTAATACTTTGCCATAAATTTCCAATACATAAATGGGTGCAGTAATAACCATGCCGCTTTGGAAACGCCAGTTTGAGGCAATCGTCAACCTGTTACTTATTCTGTAAGCCGAAAAAATGTTTATGGTATGAGGCCTGTCGAATGGCGAAAGGTAAGTTTCTCCATTATTAATGCCTGCAATTGTTCTTTTACTGCGGCAATAAGTGTAACTGATAAAACCATTCAACCGGCCTGTTTCTCCTTTAATCATTGTTTCGGCTCCATAGGCATAACCCTTTCCGGTTCTTAGTTGCTCCTCGAAATTGTAATTTGTCTTATCCGTAAGGTATATCGATGTTTTATTCAGAAAGGTTGCCCCATCTTTATAATCAATCAGGTTTTTCATGTTTTTATAATACATTTCAGTACTGAATTCAAATGAGTTGTTTAAAAAATAATTTAAGTAGCCTATACTATACTGCCATTGTTTTTGCGGTTTTATGTTTTCTCCTGAGGGATACCATACATCCATTGGACCTCCGCCGTTGGTTTTTGTAAGCAGTTGTATCTGTTGGGTGGTATAGGTGGCACTTGCTTTTAACGATGAATTTTTGGATAACCTGTAATTCAGGCCAAAACGGGGCTCAATAGCGAAGAAGTTATGGTAAAAACTGTTTTTTGCTGCCTTAAACGAGTCGGTAACCTGGTAATCCTTTAATTTAAAAATCCAATTGTCATTTCCGATGTTCTGGAACAAAATTGCCCTGATTCCATACCTGAATGTAAGTTGATTCGTAATTTTATGTTGGTTGGAAATATAAACCGCATGGTCCAGTACTCCCTGGTTCGAAATCACTCTGTTATTGAATGGAGTGCTCTGGGTGAGATTGTCAATGGAGTTTTTATTTCCCTCAAGCGTACCCGGGTTAAACTTGTTGTACGAAGTCGAAAAACCGAAATCTAAAGTATGGTTTTCAAGAAAATAAGTGTATTCGGCTTTTAGGGTGACCTGGGTAATCCCCGACTTCCATTGATAGTTGTAATAATTGTTTACATTATTGGTGCTTCCTGACTGGTAGCTGTAATTACTATATATCAATGAAATATTGCTGAAAAGCCTTGGGGTATAAATGTGATTCCATCGCAAAGATCCCGTATTGTTTCTGTAGGAAAAATGCGTTCCTATTTCGGATACATCATTACCCAGATACGACGAGAGATAAATTCTGTTCTTCGCGTTAACTATCAGGTTCAGTTTGCAATTGAGATCGTAAAACTTCGATTGGAAGTAATAATTGCTCAAAATAGAGTATTTTCCTGCCACAATAAATGAGGCTTTATTTTTTATTACGGGACCTTCCACGCTAAGGTCGGTAGCCATAATTCCAATACCTCCCGAAACTGAATATTTTTGCATGTCACCATCTTTTAACCTGATGTCTACCAACGATGAAACACGACCTCCATAATTCGCCGGAATGTTGCTTTTGTATATTTTTACATCTTTAATGGCATCTACATTAAAGATAGAATACAGTCCCGAAATATGCGAGGTTTGATAAACAGGAGCATCGTCCAGGAGAAACAGATTCTGGTCAATGCTACCCCCGCGTACACTTAAGCCTGTACTTCTTTCGTTGGGTGCCTGAATTCCGGGCAACATCTGCACCGATCGTAATACATCCGATTCCCCCATCAAACCTGGTAATTGTTTTATGTCTTTTCGCGAAAACTGCATAACACCCGGGTTTGCCTGTTCGAGTCTTGTAACTGCATTATCTGCAGTTATTTTAACTTCATTGAGCTGCAATGGCTTGTCCGGCACAAGCTTTATCAAAACCATGGTGTCGTTTCGGAGGTTAAGGTTTATTGTTTGTTGGGCATAGCCAATGTATCGAAATTGAATTGAATTAATTCCTTCGTCGAGGTTAAAACTGAAAAAGCCAAAAGAATTACTTACGGCGCCCTGCGACTTTAATAGGTTAACAATGGTACAGCCAATTAGTCTTTCGTTGTTTGACTTATCTTCTACATAACCATTCAAAGTGAATTTTCGGCGAGGTTTTTTAATTTCTCTGAAAATTAGCTGATCACCCTGTACAATGTACTCCAGATTGGTGTTACGTATTAGATCGTCGAGAACAACCTTGAGTTTCTCGTTCTTGTAAACAGCAGTGATGGTTTTAACCTGCTCTTCCGATGCCATCAGGAAATTAAGGGTGTATTTTTTGCAGATTTTTTCAACGGCATCTTTCAGTGGTGTTTTACTAAATTCAATAGTAATGGGAGTTTCCAGCAGGTCGGAGTTTTGCGAAAACAACGTTTTTTGAATTATTAAAATCAGTATTATGGTCAATAGGTGCTTCATTATTAAATAATTAAAAATTAAACAATAAGGCGTGGTTATTCTTCCCGCCCGGGCAAGGGAAGTGTTTACAGCCTCCATTCCTTGAAATGACTTATTTTAAAATGATGGTGTTGTTGTGTAATTCTATGTTTCCATCGGTAACAACCGATAAGGATTGTATAATTTCACTGAGCGTTTTTTTGTTGTAAAGAGCACTAACCGGAAGTTCCGCATTGCTGGTGTTAATTACCCTGTAGTCGGCCCCAAAATGTGAACTTAAGGTTTTAATAACTTCAAGAAGAGGTGTGTTATGAAACTCAAGCACCTGGGTTTTCCAGGCTATGAAGTTGTTGTTAATAACATTTTCTTTATGAAGAGTCAAAGTCGATAAGTCGAAAATGACCCTTTCATTTGCTGAAAGAGTAACGGAAAGTGATGCTGATTCTGTGGAGGAATATTGCACCTTTCCTTGTGTTACAGTAACAATTGCCCTGCGACTATTGCCATAAGCGCAGATGTTGAACTTTGTCCCCAGAACTTTAACAACACTTTTTTGCAAATCGACCATAAACGGGGAGCGCTTATTTCGCCTGACTTCAAAGTAACCTTCGCCGCTCAACTGAACAATTCGCTCCTTTTGTGGAAAGCGCGCCGGATACTTAAATCTGGAATTAGCGTTTAACCAAACATGAGTACTGTCGGGAAGATAAAAATCCTTCACTTCTTTAGGACCTGTAATTACAGTTATTTCTTTGCTGCTGGTGTTCACATAAGCATAACGTAAAAGGCCCAGCAGTCCAACCAAAAGTGCAACGGTTACAGCTATTTTAAGAACTTTTCCAATTGGTAAAATACGGTTTCCGGGGGTTACTCCGGCAATACGGCGTACCTTCTCCAGTGCTTTTGAAACGTCTGGGGTAAAATGTTTTGGGTAGTTCCGGGTCTTTACCCAAATTTCTTTTAATTCTTCCAGTTTCTCAATGTTTTTACTGTCAGAATCCAGCCATTCTTTGAATCTCACGGATTCCTGCGGTGACAGTTCTCCGTTTAAATGCTTAAATATTATCTCATCAATTTTCAAAGTGTCGATGTTTGTTAAAAAATCAATCCTTTCAGGAATTCATAATTATGACACAGTAAAAATGATTATTCCCCCCTTCGATCTACAAAAAAAATACAAAATAACCCGGTAATGGTTTGTTGTATTCACTAAGTTCTTTACGCAGAGCTGATAGCGATTTGCTTAAATATTTTTCTACCATTCGCTCGGTCATGGACAGCTCAGCCGCTATTTCTTTATAACTTTTGTTGTCAAACCGTTTCAATATAAATACATTTCGTTGTTTTTCGGGGAAAGCATCAATGATTTCGAATAACCTGGTTTCGAGTTCAAAATACAGAATATCGTTATCGGCATAATGATAGCTCTCAATATAAATTGATTCAGCGTCGGCCATTTCAGTCTTTTTAATAGTACGAAGCGCATTCACCGAACGGTTGTATGTTGAACGGTAAAGGTAAGCTTTAAATGACTTTTCTACTTCTAAGGTTTGCCGGCTTTCCCAAATCCGGATGAACAATTCCTGTACAACTTCTTCGGCAAGCTCACTATTACCGGTGATCCTTTCTGCATAATAGCACAGCTTTTTGTAATAACGGGTGAATAAGGTATTAAATGCTAATCCGTTGTCGTTCTTTATTTTCGAAAGCAGGATTTCGTCAGAAATTTGAATGCTCATTGATAATGTCTTCAGAAAATGCGGTGCAAGGTAAAAAAAGAAGAACATTAAAAAAATTATGAGATTCCACCTTCTAATATACTTTTTGGTTATTTTAGCAACTTATTAAATATTTTTCAATTATTTAAGGATTTTACAATGCCAACAGCCTTTTATCAATCCCGGAAGAGTTTTCTTTCTTTGGCGTTTCTGATGTTTTTATTCGTTCAGATGAGTGGTCAGACATACTGGCAACAACAAGTCGATTATAAGATCGGTGTAAAGCTGGACGATCAGCGCCACGAACTTCATGGAGTAGCAACCATCGAATATATCAATAATTCGCCCCACGAACTCACATTCATCTGGTTCCATCTCTGGCCTAATGCCTACAGCAACAACAATACGGCTCTTGCCAAACAAAAGCTCAAAGGTAACCAGCAACAGAATTTGTTTAATAACCCGGACAAGCGTGGGTACATGGATTCTCTGACTTTCACTATTGATGGTCAAACCGTAAAAACAGAGCCTCACCCGGAGCATAACGATATTTGCAAACTTCTGCTTAACAAGCCGCTTGCAAGTGGTCAAAAAATAACTATTTCAACTCCTTTCCGGGTAAAAATTCCCTGGGGAGGTATCTCGCGCATGGGGCACATGGGGCAGTCGTACCAGATAACCCAGTGGTACCCCAAGCCGGCAGTTTACGATACTAAAGGCTGGCACCCCATTCCTTACCTCGATCAGGGTGAGTTTTATTCCGAATTCGGCAGCTTCGATGTATCCATAACTTTGCCGCGGAATTATAAAGTTGCTGCTACAGGCGAATTGCAAACTGCTTCGGAAATAGAATGGCTGGATCAGTTAGCTGAAAAGGACGCCCAACGGGATAGTTTTCCAAGAGCGGAGCCTCTCTCTAAATCCGATTCGGTTTATAAAACCATCCGTTACACCGAAAGTCAGGTACACGACTTTGCCTGGTTTGCCGATAAGAATTTTTATATTCTGAAAGGCGAAGTAAAACTCCCTCATAGTGGCAAAAGTGTTACCACATGGTCGTTCTTCCCTGGCCGTGCTGCTAAATTCTGGAAAAAGGCGCCGTCGTACATTCACAATGCGGTGTACAATTATTCTCTTTGGCTGGGCGACTATCCCTATAAAAACTGCACAGCGCTGGAAGGTCCTCTTGGAGCCGGAGGTGGAATGGAATATCCGGGAATTACAATTGTGAGCGACGGAGGATCGGATATAACACTTGATATGGTTATTGCTCACGAAGTCGGGCATAACTGGTTATATGGTATTCTGGGATTTAATGAGCGGGATTATCCTTACCTGGATGAAGGGATTAATACCTATTACGAGATGAGGTATATGGAAAAAGAATATCCCGACAAATCGTTTGGCGAACGTATGCCTTTACCAAAATTCATTACTAAACTAACGGAGATGGATAAAATGGGAGGAGGCGAATTCTACGAATTATTATACAGGGGGCCAGCTACATATCGAACCGACCAGCCGATGAATCTTTCATCGGAAAAATATTCGTCAACAAATTATGGCATGATTGTTTACATGAAAGCCGGCCTGAGCTTTAATTATCTGAAGAGCTATCTTGGCGAATCAGAATTCGACAGGATTATGAAACTGTTCTACGAAAAATGGAAATTCAAACATCCTCAGCCCGAAGATTTCAGAAGTATATTCGAAGAGAATGCCACCAAAGATGTTACCTGGTTTTTTAAGGATTTGGTTCCAACTACCGGCAAACTCGACTACAAAATTAAACGCACGAATAAAAATCAGGTTCTTGTAAAAAACGCAGGAACTCTTGCAACACCTGTGCTTATAAATGGTGTTTCAAATGACAGTGTTTTGTTCGGTAAGTGGGTTCCCGGTTTTAAAGGCAGCAAGTGGATTACATTACCCGATACCGCTGTAAATCTGCTTGCAATTGACTATAAACAGAATACTCCCGAACTTTACAGGAATAATAACTATCTGAGAACCGAAGGCCTGTTCAGAAGAACGGAACCAGTAAAATTGAAATTTTTTACCACACTCAACGATTATAAATATTCGGTTATTCAATATGTGCCAGTAATCGGATGGAACAGCGGTAATCAAATTATGGCGGGAGCTTTATTGTATAATGGCCTTTTGATTAAAAAACCTTTTGAATATCAACTTATGCCTTTGTATGGCTTTAAAGGAAATAAGCTGGCAGGGATGGGGAAACTTACCTGGAACATTTTTCCTGATTTTGCTAATATCCGTATTCTGTCTTTTAGTGTATCGGGACTGCAGTTTGCTTTCGACGAGCATACAAATTATAATAAATTGAAAGTCGAGGCCCGTGCCGTTTTCCATAACAGCAGTTACAGTTTTTATCCCAAGCACAGCCTTTTTGCAAATTTCACGAGAGCAACTGATCCTTTTACTTTAATACTTTACCTGAAAGAATATAACAATGTGTTTAACCTGAACTACGCTTATCAAAACCCCGAAAAGATCAACCTTACCAGTGTAAATTATAATTTCAAGGCGAATAAGGATTTTGGAAGAACTTCCGTGGAAGCGATTTTCAATCTCAAACCTTCGTTCTTTAAATCGCCATTAAAATTGAGATTATTTACCGGCGGGATGTTATATAATTCGTCGGGCGTTTTCGAAAATCCGTTTATGGTAAATGGTCGTAATGGGTATTTCGATTATGAATACGAAGGCATTTTCCCCGGCCGGTTTGACGGGGGTGGAGTGTGGGCACATCAGTTTATGCCCGTTGAAGGCGCTATGGCGTTGCCGTATTTTAGAATGACCAACTCCTTTATTTTTGCCTTTGGAGGCGACTTTAAATTATTATCGAAAAGCATTTTTAAATTCGTTCGGCTGTATGGCAATACAGCTTATTATACGTCCAATCTGGATAACAAAATTTTATATGAGGCAGGTGTTAAGGTTGGTCAGCCAGGGTTTTTCGAGGTATATTTCCCGGTAATTTATAAAAGGAGCGATTTCGAATATTTGAACTATGGCGACCTTATCCGGTTCAATCTGAACCTGAATGTGCTTTCACCTTTTAATATTATGGAACGGGTACCGAATATTTAGTGAAACTATATACAAAACCTATGAAATTGCGTCGTGTCATTATAATAATTGTAGTTGTTGCAGCGCTTGGGATATCGTTTGTCTGGTTTTCCACAAGCAGACCTGGTGATGTTATTTACGAAAAACCTGTTGCCGATAAAATTGCTCTCGATGGTTTCTCTAACCTGTGGCGGATAAGCGATAGCCTGTACAGGTCGGAGCAACCGGGAAAAAAGGAAATGAAAGAACTGGAGAAGTTTGGTGTAAGAACGATTCTTAATTTACGGAATTATCACAGCGATAATGATGAAGCAAAAGGAACAACTCTCATTCTTGAGCATCTTACTATGAATGCCAGCGAAATAAATGAGCAAAACATTATGCAGACCATGCAAATCATACGGAATGCCAAAAAGCCGGTTCTGATTCATTGCTTGCATGGCTCCGACCGAACGGGGTGCATGGTTGCCTCTTACCGCATCATCTTTCAGAACTGGTCGAAAGAGGATGCCATTAAGGAGTTGAGAAATCCTGCCTTTGGATATCACGAGAAATGGTTTCCGAACATTGTAGAGATATTGAAATCTTTGGATGTAGCTAAATTCAGAAAGGAGTTAAACTTAGCAGAAAAGGATTTACATTTGACAGGAGTGAATTAAGCTGCTTCTTTCGTTAAAACAGTTAGTTATGAGACGTTTTCTGAAGTTTACTTTTTTGTTAATTATCTCTTATTTTATTATACCTTCCGTTCATGGTTATTCTTCATCAACCGACACATCTTTTGTAATAACGGTTTTATGTTACAATATCCGTTTTGGGGAATTGGCATCGTTGGAACAACTGGCCGATTTTATCAAAGCTCAGAATCCCGATGTTGTTGCTTTGCAGGAAGTGGATTATAAAACCCACCGTTCGCTGGCGCCGCATCAGAACGGGAAAGATTTTATCACCGAACTGGGTTATCGTACCGGCATGTTTAGCGCTTATGGTAAAACTATTCCCTATTCCGGCGGATATTACGGAATTGGAATCCTCTCCCGGCATCCTCTTGCCGAAACAAAACGAATTTATTTACCAAGTCCTGAAGAACAAAGAGCTTTGCTCGTCGCAACAGTAGAATTGCCCGACAGCAATTTTTTCACTTTCGCCTGTACCCACCTCGATGTAACTTCTTCGAAAGTACGGCAGGAGCAGGTAAGAGCGATTAACAGGGCTTTAAACGATAATCCTTATCCGACAATTCTGGCCGGAGATTTTAATGCCCAGCCCGCATCAGCCGAAATAAAGGATGGTATGGCACAGTGGCTGCGCGCCTGTACTCCCGATTTTACCATTCCTGTAAAGGAACCAAAATCAAAAATCGATTATATTTTTTATTATCCGCAAAAGAGCTGGAAAGTGCTTTCAGCAAAAACATACAGCGGGGTTACCCTTTCCGATCATTTGCCTCTAGGTGCCGAGATGGAATTGGTTTTACAGAAATGAAAACCTGGACAACAAAAAGCGGTTACACCCTTACCCGTATTATTGGAGGCAGAAGCAATGTTTTTTTGCTGACCGCGGGTAATAAAAACGTCTTAATTGATACCTCTGTCTCGCTGACCTGGGGGATGCTGCAGAATAGACTCAGCAATCTGGGGGTAAGTACTATTGATTACCTCATCGTAACACATGCTCACTTTGATCATGCCGCCAATGCCCATCGTATAAAAGCTAAATTTAACTCCGCCGTAATAGTTCAGAAACTGGAGGCTGAATACCTGGCAGCCGGTGATAACCTGATTCCCGATGGAACCAATCCCGTAGCACGACTTTTAATGAACCAGGTTGGAAGACGAATTTTCCACAAATTTAGATATGAACCCTGTGAATATGATATTATTGTTGAGGATTATCTGGATCTGAAGCAGGTCTGTTTAAATGCATTTTTAATGCATACTCCCGGACATACGCCAGGTTCCATGAGCCTGATTGTCGATGAGGAAATAGCGGTGGTTGGCGACACCATGTTTGGCGTTTTTCCGCGATCAGTATTTCCTCCGTTTGCCGTAGATCCTGAGGAAATGATTCGAAGCTGGGGCAAACTATTGGAAACTCCCTGCTCCTTGTTCCTCCCATCTCATGGTGGCGGGAATAGGAGGGATTTGGTTGAAAAAGATTATAATAAAAGGAAAAATCAACATTATAAACTATAGTATGAAAAGAGCATTATTTACTTTTCTATTACTGATTACCTTGTTTAATATTCAAGGACAAACAAATAGCAATGTTTCTGCTGTTTTAAAAGCTCAGGCTGAAAAAATGGGTAGGTTGTTAATTGACAATAACTTTCAGGAATTTATAAAATATACTCATCCTAAAGTAACCGAGATGATGGGTGGTGATCAGAAAATGATAGCAACTCTTCAGAATGGATTTAAGGACCTTGACAAGCAGGGTATTAAATTTTTATCTGTTAAAATTGGAGAGGCTTCAGAGATCATCAATGTTAATAATGAACTACAGGCGGTTGTTCCTCAAAAAATAGAGATTAAAATGGGGGAAAAGGTGATTGTGAGCGAATCCTCATTAATTGCGTTTTCTTTTAATTCAGGTAAGGACTGGAAATTTGTCGACGCTAATGGAAAAACTAATAAAGAAGCAAAAAACCATCTTTCCAACATTAAGCGAAAAATTGATTATACCTGCAAAGAAAGAGTATGAGTTGAAAAGGTAATCTATACTCATGCAACATAACTTCTATAATTTGTTTACCCATGTCTCAATCGTATTGGCAATTTCTTTCCTGACGGAAACAAATTGATGACCATCTTCAAATCCGGCAATGGAGATGTTTTGTGGATTTATTTGCCTTAATTTTCGGTAAAGCGGGATCGCATTAATTTCTAACGGACAAAGGTTGTCCTGCCAGCCCACAATCATCAGGATTTTACGCGTTTTTAAAACTTCTGCATTTAAAATGGGATCGAGCTGATTGACAATGACAAGATTTCTTTCGAAAACTTCATTTATGTTGCCTCTGAATGGGCCGTTGGGCTCAAATGATTTAGCGACATTATTATAGTATGACTTCCGAAATTCCGGATCGGTTCCACTTTTCCTTGTTGTTAGGGATTGATCGGGTCCGGCAATACTGACAATGTATTTTATTTTTTTATTCTGAATGGCACTCGTAAGTGCAATTGCTCCGCCAAAACTGTAACCGCAAATTACAATTCGTGACGTGTCAATATTAAACTTTTTCCGGTTGTCCTCATCCTGGAGAAAGTTTATCGCTACTCCTACATTGTCGATGCAATTTTCGAATGAGAACAGGCCCTCACTATCATACGATCCTTCATAATTAAAAGCCAGAACATGAAAACCTTTTATGCTTAAATGCTCAGCAAGATCAAGAGGACTGATCTGATTTCCCGGAAAACCGTGAAGCAGAATGATGACTGGAGCTGATTTATTACCACCCGAATAAAACTTAGCATCGAGCTTGTGACTTTTGCTTGTAAGATCTATTTTGTCTAGCGACGTCTGTGGGTAAATGTAAGAGCCGAATACCAAAAACAGGAATGTAATTTTCAGTTTCATGGCGTTTTGATTTTAGTTTTTAAGAAAATGAGGCTTTGTAGAGAAGAATAGATCAAATTTAGTAAATAGAGATAGCCAAGTCAAATTTTTCCTGTTTTGGAAGGAAAGGAGCAGGTTAAAGCTTGTAAAAAGCCTATATGAACGTGAAAAGTTATAGCCCCTTTTCACGGGGTTGGAGTTAGTTTATTTTTTTTATTTTTGGCTGAAGCTCACATTTACCCTCATCAAGCAATAACTTTGTTAATCTTCTTTAATAGGGAATTATATGAAACTCACATGTTTCAGAAAACACAACTTGAGCGAAGCGTTCTCATAAGCGCCAGCGAATAAACACGAATGAAAATAATTTTCAAGCATGTGCGGTTCCATCAGTCCTTAAACTTTAAAATTATTTTCTGATGAAAAGCACCTCACCTCAGCTTGTAAGTCGCGGTTACCTGGCGCCTGGTGTTGAAAATACTAATGCTGACTTGTCGTTGACGGAAAGGCTACAATTACTTAAGAGTAGAGTGGCTGTGGACAGAACATTGGGAGCCAGACTTCTTACCGCGCATTGTGGATATATGGCTATTGAGCATTTAATTGATGCGTTGAAAGTTGAGAAAAAACTATACCCCCGAATTGAAATCTGCAATTCGCTGGCATCGCATGGAGAGAAGGCATGCGGTTATTTAATTCCTTTATTGGGTAAATTAGGTGTAAACCAGCATACAAGTATTCCTGATGATAACTTTAAAAAAGATAGTTATCCATTGCCCAGAGATATTGTAAGTAGAATTTTGATCAGAGTCGGTTCTCCGGCTCTGCCTTATTTGTGGCCCGTGCTTGCTGAAAAAGATTCCGGACGTATAAGCGAAGCTGTGGATGCCGTGGGATTTATTTGTTTTTATAACTATAAGGCAGAGGTTTATGACAAATTGGTGGAATGTTTTCAAACTAATAAGGCAAACGATCTGATCAAGTGGAAGATTTTTCGTGCTATGAGTGCTTTTCCTGAAAGCAGAAAACTGCTGTTGGAACAGCAATTAATACATACAGGTGCGCTTTTAGGTGAACTGGAAAGGAGTCTGAGAATTATCGGTAACAGATGAACGTATAAGGGATTACTGAGAAAAGAAAAAATTATTATTTTTATTGGAGAAAAGACCAACGTCTTGAATGAGAAGGTTAACTTTTAGGTACGTTATTTATATAAAGAAAAATATGATTAAAGAATTTGAACCCATCACACAGGGCTTATTAATTCTTGTAAAAGAATGGGAGTCCAGGCTAATAGCAATTCCTGAGGACGTATTAACCAAAAAGCAAAATAGCCAGAACCGAACTATCAAACAGATACTTGGCCACATGATCGACTCGGCTTCAAACAATACTCATCGTATAGTTCATCTGCAATATCAGCCTGATCCGCTGATCTTTCCTAATTATGCTACAAATGGAAATAACGATCGCTGGATTACTATTCAGAACTACCAGACTGAAAACTGGGAAAATATGGTGCAGCTTTGGAAGTATATTCATTTGCACCTGGTACATGTGATTAATAATGTTAATCCTCAAAAACTTGAAAATAGGTGGGATTCGGAATCCAAATATGGAAATGTTTCTTTAAAGGAAATGGTGATCGATTTTCTTCGTCACTATAAATTACACATTAGTGAGATAGAAGAATTGATGAACTCTTAGTTTATCAGGCTTGTTTTGAGAATTAATGAAGAAAAAGAAAGAATTTGAAAATAACTGGTTATCCAAATCATTGGAAAGTTTGGAAAAAGACTTCTGGAAGGAGCCTGAAGGTGAAAGTTATTTGGTTACAACTTGTTTTAGACTTCGCAAAAAACAACTAAAGCAATTTACTATTGAAGACTTGAGGATTATGATAGGTCAGAATATTGGACTTAAATATTTGATTCCTATTGCAATAGAACAGTTGAATGAAAATATTTTGGCTGAAGGAGACTTTTATGAGGGCGATCTTCTAAATAGTGTTTTCTCCTCCGACAGAAAATACTGGTTAAATAATGAGGAACACTGGTCGATAGTCTGCAAACTCTTTGAGAATAATAAGGAAACGTTACAAGCTTTTGATACAACTAAACCGATCAGAGACAAAATGTTTTCCTTATACCAGCATTTTAGAGGAATTCATGCTAAAACTAAATTTAATGATTGATTATACAATTTCTACCGATAAAAATTTGCTCGATATCGAAACCATTCACGATTATCTTTCGAGTAGGTCATACTGGGCAAAAGGCCGCAGCATTGAAACAGTTAAACGTTCCATCGAAAATTCGCTGTGTTTTGGAGTTTATGACAGTTCCGGGAAATTAATCGGTTTTGCACGAATTCTGACTGATTATGCTGTGTTTGCCTACCTGATGGATGTCTTTATCCTTGAAGAATATAGAAACCATGGCTTGGCAAAAGAATTAATGAAAAGTATCATGAATCATCCCGATCTCCAGGGATTACAACGTTTTATGCTTGCCACAAGTGATGCTCATAACCTATATGAACAGTTTGGTTTTAGGGTAACTGTTACCCCCGAAAAAATAATGGAAATCGTTAATAAGCCCAGGTAATAGTCCTAACGTGACTTTAACAAAAAGTTAAGCTTTTGAGGTAATATAAATCACCTCTCTGAGGAAATATATTTCACCTAACACATCTGTTTTGGTGACGAAAGTTTGAATAGTTTTGATAAAAATAATTTATCTAACAATTATGAAAACTTTAGCGTTAACACTAGGCATTGCACTGGGCTTTACCCTTTCAGTTGTTGGGCAAAATTATATGGGTATGAGCCAGTCGAAAATTGTGAAGAGTATGGGAGAACCCGATAAGGTTGGTGCAAACTATTATGTTTATACAGCCTTGGATGAGTATGGAGAGAATGTCTATTACTTCGACGAAAATGGTAATTGTATATCGTTCGAATTAAAAAGAGATATAACACATCTGGAAGAATATCAGAAGATTTTGAAACGGGAGTTCAAAGAGGCATGTCTGAATAAATATGTTAAAAAAACCAGGAAAATGAACTATATGGCCGAGCTTATTCTTTCGAATGATTCATTTCAGATAAGGGTTCAGGACATAGTCAATTCCGAAGCAACCTGCGGTCATATGCTGGCAGGTGTACAAATTAAGTAGCGTTATTTGCTAAAAGCTGTTGGTCTTAATTGCTTTGATTGTACTCATTGGGTCGTACGACTTGAAAATAAAACTGCCTACTACAAAAACATTAACACCACAGTCAATCAGTTGCGAAATATTATTGTTGTCAATACCTCCGTCAATTTCAATAAACGGGTTTACGCCTTTTGAATCGCATAAAGCTTTAAGTTTACGTACTTTATCGAACATGTTAGGTATAAACTTTTGTCCGCCAAAGCCGGGATTTACGCTCATCAGAAGGATCATATCCACATATTCGACAATATCTTCCAGTACACTTACTGGAGTGTGGGGATTAAGAACAACGCCTGCTTTCATACCCTTTTCTTTAATATAGCTGATGGTGCGGTTAAGATGAGGGCAAGTCTCGTAATGTACTGTAAGAATATCCGCTCCGGCTTCGTGAAAAGCATCAATATACCTGTCGGGATCGGTAATCATCAGATGAACGTCCAGTGGTTTTTTGGCATATTGTTTTATTTGAGCAACAATAGGCATTCCAAACGAAATATTGGGAACAAATACGCCATCCATTATATCAAGATGTATCCAATCGGCTTCACTGTCATTAATCATTTCTATTTCCTGCGACAGTTGTCCAAAATTGGCATTAAGAACGGATACTGATAATTTGTGATTCATCTTTTTTCTGCAAAAATAATTCATTCACTAAATAAAAAACCGGACAGGTGCCCGGTTTTCTTAAAATCAGCCTAAATATGTTTTTAGGATTTTACTTCTTGATGTGTGTTTCAGCCGTTTAATGGCCTTCTCCTTGATTTGCCGCACGCGTTCACGGGTAA
Organism: Bacteroidota bacterium; assembly: GCA_023429135.1. Classification (GTDB taxonomy): domain Bacteria; phylum Bacteroidota; class Bacteroidia; order Bacteroidales; family JAAUTT01; genus JAAUTT01. Next base: position 16,095 of record JAEYWD010000077.1, read on the forward strand.
GATTAAAAGCTTCTCCAATTTCTTCCAGTGTGTGCGGGTGTTTACCATTAAGACCAAAATACAAACGGATAATACTTGCTTCGCGGTATGTGAGAGTAGAAAGCGCTCTTTCGATTTCCTTACGGAGCGATTCGGTAATTAACCCCCTGTCGGGTGCAGGTGAATCGGGACTAAGAATAACGTCGTACATGGTACCTTCTTCGCCGGGTGTGAGTGGGGCATCCATGCTAACGTGACGGCCGGAGCTGCGTATTGCTTCCTTAATATCGTCGGGAGCAACTTCTAATGCGGTAGCTATTTCTGGAACCGATGGTTCTCTTTCGAAACGCTGCTCAAGTTCAGCAAACGTTTTGTTTATTTTATTGATCGATCCTATTTTATTGAGCGGTAACCTTACAATTCTTGCCTGTTCTGCTAAAGCCTGCAGAATGGACTGACGGATCCACCATACTGCATACGAAATAAATTTAAAACCTCTTGTTTCATCGAATCGCTGGGCAGCTTTTATAAGTCCGAGATTTCCTTCATTAATCAGGTCGGGTAGGCTTAATCCTTGATTTTGATATTGTTTCGAAACGGATACTACAAAACGGAGATTTGCTTTTATAAGTTTCTCTAATGCCAGATTGTCTCCTTGTCTGATCCTGCGCGCCAGTTCCACTTCTTCTTCAGCCGATATAAGCTCTACCTTTCCAATTTCGTGTAGATATTTGTCGAGAGATGGAGTTTCCCTGTTTGTTACTTGTTTGATAATTTTTAGCTGCCTCATTGTCATCGGGTAATATTTAGGATTTGGGTCCTTTTAAATAGTTAAAGTAAATTAAAATTTAATTATGTTAGTATTTATTTTTTTCTTAATTTTGGTTTCGTAGTTTAAACAATCCTAAAAAATAAATGTTTGATACGAAAGCATTGATTTATAGATTTGTTTAAGATCAATAAACTTTTCCAAGTTAATAAAAAAAATCACATTTTATTAAGTAACGAAAAAAAATCACGTTCATTTTGTGAATTCTTGGTATTTAATTAATATTGCATCGCATTTTCCGAATGCGGATAGTAGGGCCTAAGTTTTCTTCTGTATTTAATTTAATCCAAAAATATTTTTTTTCACACTTAACATTTACCGAAATATAATTTAAAATTCTCTGAAATTTTTATGTACGATATCCTCGAATTGAATAAAAAGGTTCTCCCTGAGTTGAGAGAGATTGCGAAAGAGTTAGAGATAAGCAGGGTTGAATCGCTTAAAAAGCAGGAGTTGATTTACAAGATTTTGGATCAGCAAGCTTTAAAGAATTCACAGGGAAAGAAAGTGGAAAAACCTGAACCTGAAGATGCTCAACCAAGAAGGACCCGGCTAGAGAGAAAAGCTGAACCGGCTCCCGAACCCGAGAATCAAGATTTAAAGCGTAGAGGCAGACCTAAAGGATTTACGCCTGCTCACAAGCAGCTTGAGATGCCTCTTCCCGAAAAAAGTATTATCGATAATGATGCTATTTCTACCGACGAGCCTGAAGAAGATGTAAGAGTTGATGATACTATCGAATCGGAAGAAAAAGATACTGTCGTTAACAAGGAAGAGAGAGCGCCTGAACAGCAACAACAGCGCCCTGTTCCGCCAGCTCTTACACCTGCGGAAATTCGTCAGAAAGAACGCGAAGAAATGTTTCAGCGTCGTCAGCAGCAATTTGAGCAACGACAACAATTTGAACGGCCTCAGGAAAAACCTCAGTTTGAAAGAAAATTTGAAAAACCAGTCGAATTTGAAGGTACCATTATAGCCTCAGGCGTTCTCGAAATCATGCCCGATGGTTATGGTTTTATGCGCTCTGCCGATTACAATTACCTGAACTCGCCTGATGATATATATGTATCTCAATCGCAGATAAAACTCTTCGGTCTGAAAACCGGCGATACAATTACTGGGACCATTCGTCCTCCCAAAGAAGGCGAAAAATATTTCCCACTTATTAAAGTAGAAGAAATTAACGGCCGCAGTCCGGATTATATCCGCGATCGTGTACCTTTCGACTTCCTGACCCCGCTTTTCCCCAATCAGAAATTTAATTTGGTTGCCAAAGGTGAAAATGCAAACCTTTCGGTACGTATTGTCGATATGTTTGCCCCTATAGGTAAAGGTCAGCGCGGTTTGATTGTTGCCCAGCCCAAAACTGGTAAAACGGTGCTTTTGAAAGATATCGCCAATGCAATAGCTAAAAATCATCCCGAAGTATATATGATCGTACTTCTGATCGACGAACGTCCTGAGGAAGTTACTGATATGGCCCGTAGCGTAAATGCCGAAGTTATTGCTTCTACATTTGACGAACCTGCCGAACGACACGTACGTGTTGCCAATATTGTTCTCGAAAAAGCAAAACGGCTTGTTGAATGTGGTCACGATGTGGTAATTCTACTCGACTCTATTACCCGGTTGGCGCGCGCTTTCAATACCGTAGCCCCTGCATCAGGTAAGGTTCTTTCGGGTGGTGTGGATTCCAATGCCTTACAGCGTCCAAAAAGATTCTTTGGAGCTGCCCGTAATATTGAGAATGGCGGTTCTCTTACTATTCTTGCCACAGCTCTTACTGAAACAGGTTCAAAAATGGATGATGTAATCTTTGAAGAGTTTAAAGGTACCGGTAATATGGAGCTTCAGCTCGATCGTAAGTTATCCAATAAACGTATATACCCTTCTGTGGACATCACCGCATCGAGCACACGTCGCGAAGACCTGCTGCTTGACAAGGATTTCCTCAGCAGAATCTGGATATTAAGGAGTTACTTAACTGACATGACCTCTATTGAAGCCATGGAGTTTATGCGCGACCGTTTGAACAAAACCCATACAAACGAAGAATTCTTAATTTCTATGAATAGCGAATAAGCTGACTGTTATTTAAATAACAACAAAACTATTCTTATTTGGACTCAAAATGAATAAGCAATGATTTAAATCAGGAAGCAATTTTTTGATTTAATTTAGCATTTCATTTTTGAATTCACACTCTCGATTTAAAATATAGATTAAACAATGGCAAAAGAAAAGAAGTTTATTACATGCGATGGGAACTATGCAGCCGCACATGTGGCGTATATGTTTAGTGAAGTGGCAGCAATCTACCCTATTACTCCATCCTCAACAATGGCAGAGTACGTAGATGAATGGTCTGCTAATGGGAGAAAAAATATTTTTGGTGAAACTGTAAAAGTTGTTGAGATGCAGTCGGAAGCCGGTGCTGCCGGAGCTGTTCACGGATCTCTCCAATCAGGTGCCTTAACAACTACCTTTACTGCATCACAAGGTTTATTACTCATGATCCCCAATATGTATAAAATGGCAGGGGAGCTATTGCCGGCTGTATTTCATGTTTCAGCCCGCAGTTTAGCTGCTCAGGCGCTTTCTATTTTTGGCGATCACAGCGACGTTATGAGTACACGTCAAACCGGTTTTGCTATGATGGCAACAGGTAGCGTTCAGGAAATTATGGATATTTCGGCAATTGCACATTTAGCGGCAATTAAAACCCGTGTTCCATTTATGCATTTCTTCGATGGTTTCCGTACTTCTCACGAAATTCAAAAGGTTGAGGCTGCCGACATGGAAACTCTCAAAGGTCTCCTCGATACCAATGCACTTCAGGCTTTCCGCGATAAAGCATTGAATCCTGAGCATCCCGTAACCCGTGGTATGGCTCAGAACCCCGATATTTATTTCCAGTCGCGCGAAGCTGCTAACAGCTTTTATAATAATGTTCCCGATGTTATTGAAGAATACATGCAGGAACTCTCCAAAATAAGTGGAAGGGAATATCACCCATTTACCTATTACGGAGCGGCTGATGCTGAAAACGTAATCGTTGCAATGGGTTCAATTACTGAAACTATAAAGGAAGTAATTGATCATCTCACGGCAAAAGGTGAGAAATTAGGATTAATCAGTGTTCACCTGTATCGTCCTTTCTCCGAAAAATATTTTATGAAGGTTTGTCCAAAATCGGTGAAGAGAATCACAGTTTTGGATCGTACCAAAGAACCTGGTGCTAATGGCGAACCTCTTTACCTCGATGTGAAGGAATTATTCTATGGCAAAGCCAATGCTCCTGTAATTGTTGGCGGTCGCTACGGTTTAAGTTCGAAGGACACAACTCCTGCTCACATTTTGTCACTGGTTGACAATATGAAGATGAACGAGCCTAAAAACCGCTTTACCCTGGGCATTGTTGACGACGTTACTTTTACTTCGTTACCGCTGTTACCCGAAGTGAACATCACTCCTAAAGGTACTTATCAGGCTAAATTTTATGGTTTAGGTTCGGATGGTACTGTTGGTGCTAACAAAAACTCGATTAAAATCATTGGTGACAATACCGATAAATATTGCCAGGCTTATTTTGCTTACGACTCGAAAAAGTCGGGTGGTATCACCATTTCGCACTTACGTTTTGGCGACGTTCCTATTCGTGCTCCGTACCTGGTAAATACACCTGATTTTGTTGCCTGCCACGTACCTGCATATCTCGAAAAATATGATATGTTAAAAGGTCTGGTTAAAGGTGGTATCTTCCTGTTGAACAGTCACAGGAATGCTGAAGAAACCAAGGCTCACCTTCCTAATAATGTAAAAGCATATCTTGCTAAAAACGATATTCAGTTCTACATTATAAACGGAACTGCAATTGCCGAAGAAATAGGTCTGGGTAATCGCACCAATACTATTATGCAGTCGGCTTTCTTCAAAATTTCCGAAGTAATTCCTTACGAAAAGGCTGTTGGAGAAATGAAAAAAGCCATTGTTAAAGACTTTGGCAAAAAAGGTGAAGAAGTTGTTAAGATGAACTACGCTGCTGTTGATCGCGGTGGTGAAGTTATAAAAGTTTCTGTTCCTGCCGAATGGGCTAATCTGGCTCCGGAAGGTGTTGTAATTCAGAATGGCAATGTTCCTGAATTTATAAAGAACGTTGTATTCCCTATCAATAACCTCAAGGGTGATGATCTTCCTGTAAGCGCTTTCCTTGGTCGTGAAGATGGTACTTTCCCTTGTGGTACTGCAGCTTTCGAAAAACGCGGTATCGCAGTTAATGTTCCTGAGTGGCAATCGGAAAACTGTATTCAGTGTAATCAGTGTTCTTATGTTTGTCCCCACGCTGCAATTCGTCCGTTCCTTTTAAATGAAGAAGAATTGAAGAATGCTCCGGCTGACACAGCAACCCTTAAACCTATCGGTAAGGCGTTGGACGGATTACAATTCAAGATTCAGGTGAGTGTTCTCGACTGTACCGGTTGCGGAAACTGTGCCGATGTTTGTCCTGCCAAAACCAAGGCTTTGGTTATGAAACCGCTTGAGTCGCAAATGGTAGAAAGCGATCGCTGGAATTATTTCGCAAAGAATGTTACCTACAAGGATACATTATTACCTAAAGATCAAACTGTTAAAAACAGTCAGTTTGCACAGCCATTATTCGAGTTCTCAGGAGCTTGCGCTGGTTGTGGCGAAACTCCTTATATCAAACTCATAACCCAGTTATATGGCGATAGAATGATTGTTGCCAATGCAACAGGTTGTTCTTCTATCTACGGTGGTTCTGCTCCTTCGACTCCTTATACCGCAAATCGCGAGGGTAGGGGACCGGCTTGGGCTAACTCTCTTTTCGAAGACAATGCTGAATTTGGTCTTGGTATCTATACCGGAACCAATCGCATGAGAGACAGGGTGACTGAAAAAATTAAGGCTGCTCTGCAATCGGATATGTCGGCCGATACTAAAGCTGTTCTTGCTGAATGGCTGGAAAATAAGGAAGATTCTGCCAAATCGAAAGAATTGACCGATAAAGCTGTTGCTGCTCTTTCGAAAGAAAAAGGTAGCCTGGCAGAAGAAATTCTGAAGCTGAAACAGTTTATGGTGAAGAAATCGATGTGGATTTTCGGTGGTGACGGTTGGGCTTACGATATCGGTTTTGGTGGTCTGGATCATGTTTTAGCTTCGGGCGAAAATGTGAACGTTCTTGTGATGGATACTGAAGTTTATTCGAACACAGGTGGTCAGGCTTCTAAATCGACTCCTGTCGGCGCTGTTGCTAAATTTGCAGCCTCGGGTAAAAAAGTTCGTAAGAAAGACCTTGGTATGATGGCTATGAGTTACGGTTATGTTTATGTAGCCCAGGTTTCGATGGGTGCTAACCAGTCGCAGTATTTCAAAGCTATCAAGGAAGCTGAAGCTTATCCGGGACCATCGCTTATTATTGCCTACGCGCCATGTATCAACCATGGTTTGAAGAATGGCATGGGTCGTTCGCAGGAAGAAGCTAAACTTGCTGTAAGCAGCGGTTACTGGCATCTCTATAGATTCAACCCGCTTCTGGAAGAAGAAGGAAAGAATCCATTCCAAATTGACTCAAAAGAGCCTGATTGGTCGCAGTTCCAAAACTTCCTCATGAGCGAAGTTCGTTATTCTTCTTTGAAAAAATCGTTCCCTGCTGAAGCAGCCGAATTATTCAAAGCTGCTGAAGAAAACGCAAAATGGAGATACAACGGCTATGTTCGTCAGGCTGGCCTGGATTACTCGAAATAAAGTTTAATACTTTGATATTTTACAAGAGCCCCGACTTTTTAAAGTTTGGGGCTCTTTTTATTGGAACAAATTGAAATAAAGTTCTAATTTTGCAATTTAGATTTAATATAAATAGTTTTGGGAAGAATTCTGGCTGTAGATTATGGTAAAAAACGCGTGGGCCTTGCTGTTACCGATCCTTTGAAGATAATAGGAAGTGCTTTGGCTACTATTCCCGCGCACGAAATATTCAGTTATTTGAAAGATTATTTTTCAAAAGAACAGGTTGAAAAACTGGTGGTTGGTTTACCTAAACAGATGAACAATCAGCCTTCGGAATCGATGCCTCTCATTAACCAGTTCGTAGCACAATTTAAAAGGCTATATCCGGAAATTCCTGTACAAATGGTTGATGAGCGTTTTACCTCAAAACTGGCCGTGCAAACCATGGTTATGGGTGGTGTTAAAAAGAAAGACAGACAGAACAAAGCCATGATTGACACAGTTAGTGCCACCATTATATTGCAATCTTATTTAGAGTCAGAAAGTTATAAACGATAACAGTTTTTTTATGATTTTACCAATTTTTGTTTATGGTTCTCCCATTTTGAGAAGGGTTTCGGAAGAAATTACACCCGATTATCCCAATCTGAAACAGTTTATCGAAGATATGTGGGAGACTATGTATAAATCGGATGGTGTAGGATTGGCTGCTCCTCAGGTGGGGCGGAACATTCGCCTTTTTGTTATTGATGGATCCGGGATGGAAGATGACGACCCAACAATGCATGATTTTAAGAAAACTTTTATAAATGCTAAGATATTAAACCAGGAAGGCGACCCATGGGTATTTAACGAAGGGTGCTTAAGCTTACCTAATATCCGGGAGGATGTATCGCGTCCTGCCAAAATAACCATTGAGTATGACGACGAAAACTTTAACCATCATATTGAAGAATTCGATGGTCTTAAAGCGCGCATCATTCAGCATGAATACGATCATTTGGAAGGCGTTTTACTTGTCGACCATATCTCGGCCATCAAAAGAAAACTTTTAACGGGTAAGCTGAATGCCATTTCAAAAGGTAAAGTTGATGTGAAATATAAAATTAAAGCGTTGAAGTAAGTAGTTTTTGACTACTTACTTTTATGAAAAATATATTCACTTTTGTAAAAATAACATTTACCTTCCGGTGAAATCAACTAACCTTTAGCGGAATACCTCGTTCATTTACCGGAATGATTCTTACATTTGTTCAAATAATGTATACATCTACACCAGTGATGTGTATATTTATCGATATTCCACGATTTACTCGAATTTGTTCCGGCAAACGGAAGTGTTTTACCTGAGAACCATCCTTTATTAACATTGGTGCGCGACGATAAACCTTTCAATATCATCGGCCGGATAAATCAACTTTCGTTCGATGAAATTAAGGAAGTTGAACAACTTATTTCGAAGTTGAGACAGGGCAAATAGACGACATATAGCCTGACAGAAAGGATCAGAGTCCTTTCTGTCAGGGTCACGCTTACACCATTTTATACTTCTTAAATACCTCGCTCGATTTCAAAATAATATCAATATATTGGGCTCTCTTGTAAATAAATGGATCTTTAGTATTCTTAGCTGAGAGTCTTCCTCTGAAATCTTTTAAAGAATAATATCCCTTATTATCCATCCAGGTATCAAGGCCTTTAACGAGTTCGCTCAAATATTCAATTTTATTTTTGTATAGAATACTTACCACTTGCACGGCATCAGCTCCCGCCAGTATCATTTTTATAATATCTTCCGGAGTGTGGATTCCTGAACTGGCGCAAACCTGGGCATTCAAATTTCCATAAAGAAGACCGGCGAATCGCAATGGCATACGGTTTTCATCCTGTGAGCTTGCATTGAAATAGTTCACATGCGATTCGGTTGTGATATCTATGTCGGGCTGTAAATAGCGGTTGAAAAGTACAAATGCATTGGCTCCGGCTTCGTCCATTTGTTTAATTACATTTAGCGGATTGGCATAAAAAGGACTGAGCTTGACACTCACAGGTATTTTCACAGTATTCTTTACCAGTTTGAGAGTTTCGATCTGTTGATCGATAATACTTTTTCCCTGGACATTCAATTCTTTTGGAACTGAATAGAAGTTGAGCTCCAAACCGTCAACACCGGTTTCCTCAATAAGTTTTGCATATTCTTCCCAGGTAGAGCTGAAAATACAATTCAAGCTGGCAATTACCGGTATGTTTACCGATTCTTTCGCTTTGCTGAGGTTCATAAGATATTCGGCAGGACCGGCATGCTCAATGGCCGGGAAGATTTTAATCATTTCTGCATGACGTTCTTCATACTCCGAACGATCTTCATCGAGTTCAAGCCGTTCGAGCTGTATTTGTTCCTCGAATAACGATTTATAGACAATTGCTGCTGCTCCGGCATCCTCCATTCTTTTGATATTATCAGGATTCGAAACCAGATTGGTTGCACCTGCAATTACGGGATTCTTTAAAGTCAATCCCATGTAGTTGGTTTTTAAGTCTGCCATAAAAAAGGTATTTTAAGTTAATTTTAAACCAGGGAATAGTAGCCAAAAAAATATGTTGGATACCAGATATTTTTTATATCTTGAACCAACATTCAACAGAACCTGAATCTAAAACAACAAAGAAGTCCTGAAGTTTACTTTTTCGATAAAAATTTGAAAACATGAGCTTTTACGAGTTCTTGCGCAGCGCACCTTATATCCGGTTATTACTTCCTTTTATAATTGGAATTTTGTCGGGTCATTTTCTTAAAACGTCTTCCTCACAATATTGGTCTTATTTTTTATTTGCGATACTTTTTATAGCTCTGGTTTTAAATACCTGGAAAACATACAAAGTCCGGTGGATTTGGGGTGTGCTGCTAAACCTTTTTATTGCTGTTGCAGGCTTTATGGCTTTTGGATATAGTTTGGAGCGGTCATTCTTTTCGGAAAATGAGGTTATAGGTAAGGGAACAATAATTGAAAATCCGCTGGAGAAACCGGGTACTTATTCAACCTTGTTAAAGTTGAAAGTTCGAAACGAAAACGGAGATTGGCATACATGTGACGATAAAATTCTATTGGCACTGCAAAAAAGCTCGAAGCCTTCACCACAACTAAATCAGATTATTCTTTTTAAAGGGCATCTTAAGGAGATCCGTAATTATGGAAATCCTTATGAATTCGACTACAAAGCCTATATGAACAGGGCCGGAATTTACTACCAGGCATTTATCGATTCGGGCAATTGGTTTGTTGCTGGAGAAAATTCCAAATTCAGCATCAATATAAAAGCATTGCAATGGCGGAATGTGATTCTCAACTATTTCAGGCACTTAAATTTAGATCAGTCATCTTTCGCTGTTATCTCTGCCCTCACTGTAGGAGATAAAACCTTTCTCGACACGGATTTAAAGTCAGCCTACACCAATAGCGGAATGATCCACGTTTTGGCCGTTAGCGGCATGCATGTGGGGTTGTTATTCTGGTTACTGCAATTGATTACAAAACCTTTGGCGTTATGGCGGCATGGTAAAATTCCAAGAGCCATAATAGTGTTACTGGTAATCTGGGTTTATGCGCTCATCACGGGACTTACTCCTTCTGTGGTAAGGGCATCGGTTATGTTTAGCTTTTGGATGCTTGGCGAAACCGGAAACCGTAAAGTCAGTATTTACAATACCATTTCGGCTTCTGCTTTGTTTTTACTCATTATAAATCCTCAATCTCTTTTCGAAGTCGGATTTCAGCTTTCGTATATGGCTGTTTTAGGGATTGTGATATTTTATAAGGACATCAATAACTGGTTTTTTTTCAATAACAGGCTTCTTAAAAAAGGGTGGAGTTTAGCTTCGGTTTCATTGTCGGCCCAGCTCTTAACTCTTCCTTTTACATTATATTATTTTCATCAGTTTCCCAATTATTTCATACTTTCCAATATTGTAGCCCTTCCGTTGGCTTCTTTTGTACTTTATAGTTCAATTGCAGCATTGGTAATTGCTCCAGTAAAATTCTTGTGGATGCCCATAAGTTGGTTGCTGAATTGGTCGGTTTATGCTATGAATTCAGTTCTTATTTGGGTGGAACATCTGCCGGGAGCTGTAACCACCGGAATACCTATTACCGCATTAACGGCCGTTTTGATATTATTTATTGTAGTTGCTGGCAGGATGTTTATATTTAACCGGCGAGTTATTTATCTACATATTATTCTTCTTTGTTTTATCGCGATTGCTTTTGAAGCTCTTGTGAAAAACTACAGAATTGCCAAATCGAATGAGTTTATTGTGTACAATTCTCACGACGCAATTGTTATGCAGGTGAGAGAAGGATTCAGAAGTTCGGTTTTAACCAATAATTCTGGATATAACATCGGTAAACTCATTAAACCCTATTGTGAAGCATATAGAATCAAAGAATACCAACGCATAGATCTTATGCAGGATACTTGTCTAAATGACCGGGAAGTATTGTTCCACAAGAATTTCTTAGTGATTGGAAATCAGAAGGTATACATCTGGAACCGGAATTTTCAATTAAATAGACAAGTTGATGTTGATCTTCTCATTATCAATAAATTCAGACTAAAGGATACTTCGGAGGTCCGGAAATATTTCAATCCACATCAGATTTTGATAACATCTGACGTTTTTGGACCTGTGGCAGCTCAGTTGAAGAGTTATTTTTTATCGAAAAACATCCCTTGTAAAGTGTTAAATACTGATGGGTACTGGACTTTTCAGCCCATAAAAAAAATTGACAAATGAGTTTATGGTTTGATAAATATATCATTACTTTGTTCGGTTTTTTATAAAGGTATTTATGCGAATTATAATTGCTGGAGCCGGAGAGGTGGGGTCGCATCTGGCTAAGATGTTGAGTCATGAAAATCATGACATCGTGCTTGTGGATCCGGATGAGTTAAAATTAAAAGTAATTGGCTCAAATGTAGATTTAATGACACTTGAAGGCTCAGCTACATCCCTTGAAGTTTTATCTACTGCAGGTGCAAGCCGGTGCGATTTGTTTATTGCAGTCACGCAAACGGAAGAAATCAATATTACAGCTTCGATTCTGGCGAAGCGCCTTGGTGCAAAAAAAACTATAGCTCGCATTGACAATCAGGAATATCTTGCTAAAGAGAACCGCGACTTCTTTGTTGGTTTGGGGATCGATTCTATGATTTACCCCGAAAAGATGGCTGCCAAGGAAATTATCAGCATGCTACGTCAAACAGGATTTACTGATCTCGTTGATTTTTCCGGGGGAAAATTATCTCTGTTGGCTATTAAAATCGACCCCGACTCATTACTCATAAATAAAAGCTTTTCTGATATTTCATCCGAAGTTTATAAGCAGGACTATAAACCTGTTGCATTTACCCGTGATGGAAAAACTACCATTCCCAAAGCTTCTGATATACTTAAGCTTGGCGATACAGTATATGTTATTACCAACCAGGCCGGTATTAAGTCGCTGATGAAATCTGCCGGAAAGGAATCAGTAGATATTACAAATATTATGATTTTGGGAGGCAGCCGTATTGGAAAATTAACTGCTAAAGATATTGGAAAAGGATATAACATTAAGCTGATTGAACAAAACCGCGAAAAAGCTTATCGTCTTTCGAACTATCTGAGTAATACACTGGTTATAAACGGCGACGGAACAAACATCGAACTTCTGATGCAGGAGGGACTTAAACGGATGGATGCCTTTATTGCCGTAACCGGTAATTCAGAGACTAATATTCTGTCCTGCCTTTTAGCTAAAAGTTGCGGTGTTAAACGAACCATTGCCGAAATAGAAAACATCGATTACATTAGTTTGGCTGAAAAAATGGGCATTGACGCGGTAATTAATAAAAAAGTAATTACGGCAAGTCGTATTTTCAGACATACCATGGCTGGAGAGGTTTCAGTCATCAAATGCCTTACAGGTTCCGATGCTGAAGCACTGGAGTTTGTAGTTCAACCCGATTCTAAAGTTACAAAAGGACGTATCCATGAGATTGATTTTCCTGATGATGCAATAATTGGAGGCGTTATTCGCGATAAAGTAAGTTTTATTGCTAATGCAGCTACCGAAATTCAGGCGAACGACCATGTAGTTGTATTTGCCCTACCTAAAGCGCTGAACGAAATAGGAAAATATTTTAGTTAGAATATGTTTAATTACAGATACATTCTGCACGTAATCGGGCTATTGTTGGTGCTCGAAAGTCTGTTTATGCTTGTTCCTCTTGTAGTTTCCATATTCTTTGGAGGTGAGGATCTGTACGCTTTTATACTTTCATCGGCCATAACCTTGGCTTGTGGGGGGCTGTTATGGTATTTTTATCGCGATTCGGAAAAAGATATTGGGAAGCGCGAAGGATATCTTATAGTTTCACTGGTTTGGGTTGTTTATTCGGTTTTCGGGGCACTTCCGTTTATGTTTAGTGGTAACATACTAAGTTTTACCGATGCTTTTTTCGAAACCATTTCTGGATTTACCACAACAGGCGCATCAATACTTGCCGAGGTAGAATCGTTACCTCATGGGATATTACTTTGGAGAAGTATGACCCATCTTATCGGCGGTATTGGCATTCTTGTGATAAGTATTGTAGTACTTCCGGTTTTCGGAACAGGAAGTATGTATTTGTATGGGGCAGAGGCGTCCTCGGTATCAAGCGGAAAACTTCATCCAAAAATTAAAGATACGGCTTCACGATTGCTTTGGATTTACATTGCTTTTACAGTATTGCTCGTTTTATTACTGTTGCTTGGAGGTATGAATCTTTTCGATTCTGTGTGCCATTCTTTCGGTACGATAGCATCAGGAGGGTTTTCTACAAAAAACACAAGTCTTATAAATTATTCGCCATACATACAATATGTTGTTGCAGTTTTTATGGTAGTTGCAGCCGTAAATTTTAATCTTCATTACTATTTATTAAAGGGTGTCTTTAAAAAAGTTTTCGGTAACGAGGAGCTGAAATTATTTCTGGTAATAACGGGTGGAGCGGTTTTAGTGATCGCTTTATCCCTATTTTTTATTCATAACTATGATGCTGAGAAAGCTTTTCGTCACTCATTTTTTAGTGTTGCTGCTGTAATTTCAACAACAGGCTTTGCAAATACGGATTATATGATGTGGAAACCATTCATTTGGTTTATCCTGTTTTTTCTGATGTTTATCGGAGGTTGTGCCGGATCTACTGCCGGAGGAATTAAAGCAGTCCGGTATTTGCTTTTATTCCGCAATATACCGGTACAATTTCGTAAGCTTTTGCATGAAAGAGGAGTTATTTCGGCTCGTTTAAATGGCGAAATAATTAATGAGGAGCTTATATTCAGAACATTGGCTTTTTTCATTATTTACCTTTTTATTTGGGTTGTAAGTACCTTTTTATTGATGGTTACCGGCCTTCCATTACTCGAATCAATGGGCGGAGCAGCAGCAAGCATGTCGTGTACAGGACCTGGTTTAGGATCGGTGGGACCGGTTGGTAACTTTTCGGAACTAACAGATTTTGCTAAATGGGTACTTTCGTTCGACATGTTGGCCGGCCGTCTTGAGTTATTTTCCTTCCTAATTTTATTTACGCCTTTCTTCTGGAAAAATAAGTAATTCTTTTTTTTAATGCAACTTCCTTATCTTTATCCTTTTAAAATTCTAAAGATGGAGATAAGAAAGATTGTTTTTATATTGGGATGTGCTCTGTTGCTTGTTCAATGTAATCGAAAGGTTAACCCTGTGGCCGAAAAGAAGAGTAAACCAATTTCGAAAAATGAAAATTCAAAACCTGCTTCTGCAGCAAAAGGAGTTGAAAATTTCGATAACTTTTATCAGCGATTTCATAAAGACAGCTTATTTCAGATAAGCAGGGTTCAATTTCCGCTTAAAGGTGAAAAAGTTAATCTCAAAGGAAACTCAGCCTGGAAAAAGGAAAAATGGATGATGATTAAAGGTACCGCAAATGAAATTAACCGAAACGAGTTTAACGTAAAAACTTCAAAGAAAGCCGATTCGTATTTTGAGGGAATTTACTGCAAAAATTGCGGTTTCAGCTTTGAAATGGAATACCGGCTGATTAATGGCAAGTGGTACCTGGTTTATTTAAAAGAAAAGGATTTATAACATTTGTTCCCATTAGATAAATCTGTTGAATTACAATTAATTATTTGTATATTTAATTGTTCCTTAATTCCAAAAAAGTGGATTTAAAAATTGCAAACGATTTTGTCGATGCCATTAATAATGCCGATTTGGATCGGATATATAATTTAATGGGTACCGATCATGTGTTCATAGACTCTCAAGGCAACAAAATGACTGGCAGAGAGAATATGAAAAATGCCTGGATGAGCTATTTTGACTTATTCCCCGATTATAAAATTGAGATAACGGATACACTTAAAAATGATTCGATTATCGTTTTTTTGGGATATGCCAGTGGGACCTACAAGAGCAATCACTGGAGAATCCCAGCCTCCTGGAAAGCAATGGTTCATGATAGGCAAATTCAACTGTGGCAGGTATATGCTGACAATAGTGTAGTGATTGAAATAATAAATAAAAACGTTACCCATAGACAGGGTTAACGCATTTAACTTTTAAAACTTGGATTTCCTACTTTCTTTTCCCAAATAAAGTAGGAGAAAAGGCTGTTTAAAGAATTGCTTTTCCCTAAGTTGGTTCTTAAGCGACATAGGTACATAATCATTTTTTTAAATGCGTTCGCCCTGCCCCCTTAGATAAAGAATAGTTGATTAGTAAAGAAAAATATTTACTTTTACAGCTCAATTTGACCAATGAAAACTATCTTAAAATTTGTAATTAACGCATAGTTAACCTCAATAAACCACAGGTTAATGATTTTCATTCTGTAATAAATTTACCGGATTGGTTTCTTATTGCATTTAAGCGAAGAAGATTGGCATCGGAAAAGATGTACTGATTTTCAATTGTATAAATTACGAAATTTAAGTTATGAGTTTTAAAATAAAAAATCAATTTATAGGTTATGTACTAGCTGTTTTCATGTTATTAACCTTATTGAACAGCGCATATTTCTTCATGTTGGTAGTTAAACTTAATATAGGCGAATGGCTGGCATTTAATGCCTGTTCGCTTTCTATAATTGCTTATCTGATATGTTTTGCAGGCTTTCAGGTCACTAAAAAAACTTCTTTGCTGGCGATTGCATTAGTGCCTTTATATTATTATGGAACAATGGGACTATTTGTTGTACCATGGAATGCAGCAAACATTTTTGCGCAAATAACCCATATTATTATCACACTGAACGTGATTTGGATATTATTTGTTTTGTTAAGAGAATCCAATTACGAGGCGTTGGGTAGAGGTTTGTTAGCAGGTGTATTTGTCTTTGTGCCCGTGTTTGCAGTGATACAAAGTTATGCTCAGTTACACATGGCTGAGTTTATGCAAACCATACAAAAAGTTCAATAAATCGTTATTCGCAATTCTCTTCTCACCCCGGGGGAGAATTGCTTTAATGGCTATCTAGGGTATTGCTTTTTGGCGCATTAGATTATCCCAACACCAAGTGTAACCGAAATTATAATAAGCATTACTGCAACTATTATTTGCACAAACCTGAGCGTTACTTTTTTTAGCAACCTGTTGCCAATAATTGCTCCTATAATAGCAGCCAATGTTGCCGAAATCAGTAATGACAAGTTTTCCTGAAGATTAGCAGAGGTAAATCGCGACGCATAAACCGAAAGTCGTGAAATGTCTACAACGCATGCTATTGCTACTCCGGTGGCAATGTAAGCTTCTTTTGTGAGGCCGCTTTTTATTAGAAATGCGCTTCTTATAGCGCCCTGTAAACCGGTTAAACCGCCAAAGAATCCGCTTAGTAGTCCTCCAATCGGAAGTTTATTCCGGCTGAACTGTATCTTTTGTACCGAAGGAATAATTTCGAGCACCGCAAAAATGATCAGTAAAACAGCTACAGAAAGCTTTACCGGCGTTATTTCAAAATGTTTGTTCCAGAGCTCATATTCGGCCAGAGATGGCATTTTTGATATTTTTAACAGCATCCATGCACCTGCAAACGAAGCAACAATAGCTGGTATTCCAAATCTCAGGAAAACAGTTTTGTCGGTATGGCGCCCCACAAGTGCTATTTTGAAAAGGTTATTCGAGAAATGAACAACACCAGTTAATGCTATAGCAATATCTATCGGAAAAAATATTGCAAACACCGGAGCCAGGATAGTTCCCAGCCCAAAGCCTGAGAAAAAAGTTAGTATTGAGGTTAAAAATGCCGCAATGCAAATTATTACAATTTCCATAAACATGGGTTTGGAACAAATTTACATTGCCTTGATGAAATGTTAAAGTAATTGGTTCAGTTTTTTCAGGTCTGGTGAGTAATTGAATTTCCGGTATACATCAGTATTTTTTTCAGTACAATTTCTTTTTCGAAAGGTTTAACAATATAATCAACACATCCTGCTTTAAGCGTTTTTTGAACATCGGCCGAACTGGCGAAGGCTGACAAGGCTATAATCGGCAAATCGGGCCGGAACTGATTGATTTGTATGGTTGCTTCAAGGCCGTTCATTATTGGCATACGGGAGTCCATAAGGATAAGCCTGATATTGGGATTAGCTTTTGTCATTTCTATTGCCTCACGTCCATTTTTAGCATGCAAAGTTTTTATGTTGTTTTTTTTCAGAAACTGATCAAGAAAATAGTATATAAATTCTTCATCTTCAGCAATAAGTATTTCTAATTCGGGGAAAGATAAAGAAAGGTCGGTATTGTTTGGTATGTTAGAATTTACCGGGTTCTCATGTTCTTTGTAAGGAATAGAGAAATAGAATGTAGAGCCTGCTCCCGGTTCTGATTCCACCCAGATAGTTCCTCCCAAAGCTTCGACAAGCGATTTTGAAATTGCAAGTCCTAAACCTAGACCTTCAAGCGCATCAGTTGCTACTTCACCTTGTTTAAAACGTTCAAAAATGTTTATCTGGTATTCTTCTTTAATGCCAATACCAGAGTCCTTTACATAAAAAATGTAAAAGTCTTCTTTCAAATGGCAGCCAAATTCCACATAGCCCGTATTTGTGTATTTAATGGCATTTTTAATCAGGTTTGTCAGTACCTGTGAAAGCTTTGTTTTATCAGTTTCAGTTATTGTTTTACCTTGTGGAATTGCTTCGTTAATCCGTAATTCAAGATTTTTTCTCCGGGCCTCCGGTTGGAAAAATATCCTGAGTTCGTCCAGAAGTTTATACAAATCGGTAGCATCTTTATAGGTCTCCAGGTGACCAGCTTCTATTTTTGATATATAAATCAAATCGTTAATTATTCCTAGCATGCGTTTGCCGCTGGAAATGATGGTATCGATATAAGTATTTTTCGATTCACTCGAAAGATCGGGAGCTTTGAGCAAATCGGCGAACCCCAGGATGCCACTCATAGGAGTTCTTATCTCATGACTGATATTTGCAATAAATGCATTTTTAAACTTCACACTTTCTTCAGCTTTCTCTTTTGCTTTCTGTAGTTCAATATTCTGTTTTTGTAAAGTTTCTTCGTGTAGCCTTTGTTCAGTGATATCGGTGTTGGTTCCAAACCATAAGTTAATGTTGTCTTTTTCGTCACGTATGGGCAGAGCTCTGGCCAAAAACCATCTGTAATCGCCTGTTTTACTTCTTATGGGAATAGTTGCCTCCCAGGGTTCTCCGCTGGAGATAGAAGCAGAATAGCTTTTCCTCATATCCTCAACATAGTCGGGGTGATGTATTTTAAGGTAATCTCCCTTGTAAATACTTTCAATATCCATCCCGGTATAGTCGTGCCACCGTTTGTTTAACCAGATTACTTTTCCCGTCCGATCGGCAATCCACCCCATTTGTGACATATTATCGGCCAGAGCCCGGAATCTTTCTTCTTTTTCACGAAGCAAATACTCATTATTCTTTTGGGAAGTTATATCGTACATTGAGAGAACGGCACCACTATGCTTTCCTTCAATTTTCACAGGTACAGCATTGATGGAATACCAATTCTTTTTACCAAAGGCATCCAATAAAAGCACCTCGTTAGCGACTGTTTCACCCTTAATAGCCGACCGGTAACCGGGCATTTCCTCCGGTCGCAACTGAACTCCGTTTTGATTCCATACTTTTATGTAGGTATTTGCCCTCTGCACCGGATCTGAGCTCTTGTATTTTTCCGGAAAATGAAAGATTTTTTCGGCAGCCAGGTTCGATTTGACAATTCTGGCCTCCGTATCGTAAACTATCAGGGCATCTGGTATACAGCCTAAAATTGTTTCCATTTCGCTAACCCGGATATTGAGTTCCTCATTCATCTTCCGTATTTCGGAGAGATCAGTAATGTTGAAAATGGTATATTTAAGCTTATTGTTATCGTCGTACACGGGCGAAACATTGTAATTTAGATATTTGGAGGAGTTGGACCGCCGGTTTACAAGAAGAGCATTATACGATTTAACAAAATTTCCACCAATGGCTTGAAGATTTGGCCAGTCTTCAAATGGTATCTTATCACCTCCAAAAGTTCTTAGTTCAAAATCTTCGAAATATTTGTTTTTTCTTGCTTCAAACTCCTCTTCCGATTGGTAGTCGTGAATTTTCATCGCGGCGGCGTTTAAAGTGATTATATCGCCATGACTATCAGTTACTATTACACCAATGCCCATATTCTGGATAATGGCTTGTAATTTTCCATGTTCAATCCTGAGGGCCTCTTTGGTTTTTTTAAGATGTGTGATGTCGTTTCCTATCGCGAGAATTTCATGGTTACCTTCTTTTCCAATTGCTTTGTTTGTCCAAGATACCCAAACCCGTTCGCCATTCTTTCGCACATTTTCATTTTCCAGTTGGATATACTTTCCAGGATTTTGAATAATTTCATCAGCCAGATTCGTGAGGTTTTTTCCCGAAGTTTCGATCTCAGGAATCAGAATTCCTGCATGTCGTCCAATTAAATCGCCGGGTGAGTAGCCAAAGTACCTGAAACCATAATCGTTCATATAAACAATGGTTCCATCGGTACGCCAGCGAAGAATTATACTGTTTGCACTGTCTACAAGATTGCGATACAGTTCTTCACTTTGTTTCAGATTACTTTTGACTTGTGTTAACTCAGTTAAATCCTGAATGGTGGTAAGTATTACATTATTATCTTCGAGCGGAAGCTTTTCTACCGATATGCGCACAGATTTTTCCTTTCCCGAAGGAACTTTTACTTTTAAACCATAATTGGTGACACGTCCCTTTTGTTTTAATATTTCTATTATTCTAACCCTTTCTCCTGGGTTTGAGTAAAGGTTTAGGTCCAGAACATTTTTCCCGATGACCTGTTGGCGGGTACATTCAAACAGAGAAAGGAAGGTATCGTTAACATCAAGTAAAATTCCTGTGTCGATATTGCTTATTGTTAAGCAATTGGGACTTGTACGAAAAGCTGCCGAAAATTTCTCTTCACTTTTCATAAGGGCTATTTCAGCAATCTTTCGTTGACTTATATCGTTAAGCATGCCAAGCGCACCTACTATATTTCCGGTTTGATCCTTAATGGGCGAAGCGGTAATAGTTACCCATACAATGCTTCCATCTTTACGAACCAGTTTTTGTTCGTATTGGTCGTTAAAACCTTGTTTTCGTCTTTCAAAATAGTTTTCAGCTTTGGAACTACCTTCCTGACTAACAAAATCGAAAACCGATCTGCCAATAAGTTCTTCACACGTATAGTTCAGTAAATTAGCGCCTTGTCGGTTACTGAAAACCAGTCGAGAATTCAGATCACAAACCCATATTGCCTCATTGGATGTATCAACTATCTGCCTGTAAAGTTCTGCCGAATCCATTAAAGGATTATTGAAAAGGGTATTGTCGCTAAACTCAATATCGAAGTGATTTGAAGTTAATACCGTGGTTGAATTTATAGTAGCACTTAAACTTTGGTTTAAGTGAGTTTTGTCACTCTTAACTTGTTCTGTGTTTTGAAGCTCTGAACCTTCAGTTTGTAGCATAAATAAGAATTTTTCAAGCTGTTAAATGAAACAAGAGGTGGCTGGAATCTTGCTTATTATAATAACACTTATCCCCGAAAATAGGAGGTGTTTTTTGGGAACTTTATGTTCTAAATAGTGTCTAAAAAACACAATTTGAAAAATTAAGCTTTGAAGTTCTTCCGGATCTTAAAGAAGGTGAGATATATAATTACCCCGGGGGTATTATTTTTCGCCCCGGGGTAAAGGTCATTGAAAAGCTTTGTTTCCAATTTTGAAGCTTGCAACTGAAATAACTTAACTATTGTTTTATTAATTTTTTAGTAATGGTTTTCTTATCATCATTAATTTTTATATAATAAACTCCACTTGAAAGTGAACTGATATCGAGCATGTTATTAGTAATGGTTACGGTAATCAGAATCTTTCCTTTCGAATCGTAGATTGTTACTTTTACATTCCCGGTTAAATTTCTGAATTGAATCAGAGACCTCGATGGATTCGGGTAGAAATCGAACGCAGGCTGTTCTTTCATATTCTCTTCAGTCGATTGTTGAAGGGTTGAATTCCTGTTATCTTCTATTGCTTTTGAAGTACTTGTTTTTGTAACAAAACTTACTTCATTACCATAGCCAATACCCGCCGCTGTTATTCCATAGGCTCTTACATAATACCGGGTATTTGAATTAAGCCCGGTTAGGCTTGCTGTAAAGGTTGTTTTGTCATCCAACGCTGAGGTTTTGTAATCGGATGTATCGGGAGCCGGACTCTTGCTCCAGCACAAACCTCTGATGGTGAGGAACTGTCCTCCGTCAGACACTATTGAGCCACTACCAGTTGCTGAATTTGAATTTATTGCCGATACCGGTAAAGTTGTTATCTCCGGAATGGTAACATACGAATCAGTATTGTTTTTGATACATCTTACCGGAGCCCCGTAGTTTACTGAAGGTGACCAATAGTGTGGGTCAGATCCATCTACATCCAGCACAGGTGCAAAATAATCCGGATTCTCCGGCAGATTGTTGGAATACGATTCGGAGGTCCAGAAGTAAGTTAGGTTCCGGTAACCATCAAATATTCCGTATATTCCTTCCTCCATAGCTTTAACGCCACTACCAAGAGCTGTAAACCCAGTTTCGTTGGTGCCATAATTTGGCACATCCCAATGAGCTTCACCTGC
The DNA here is from genome assembly GCA_023429135.1 of Bacteroidota bacterium. Classification (GTDB taxonomy): domain Bacteria; phylum Bacteroidota; class Bacteroidia; order Bacteroidales; family JAAUTT01; genus JAAUTT01. The sequence goes on from JAEYWD010000077.1 coordinate 37,865, forward strand.
TTCCTTCAGCCTGTCTCCAGCAGCAGCATATCCTCCCAGGAAATTCAGCAAATATTCTTTCTCGGCATAGGAAGGAATATGCCAACCATCAGGACAGGCTCCCTGTACACCATATAGATATGCCGCACCCGGATTAGAATTTGTAGCACCTTCCCAGGTATACAACAATCCATATATTTCCCGGTGTAAGGTATCTCCTGAAAAGACATAATAATACTTTCCCGGATTACTTGGCTGTAGTGTGCCGTCAGTAATGGAGGACCCATCAGCATATCTGGTTGTCTTAAGATTTTCGGCCATCCAGGTTTGTGATCCGATGTTTATCGTGCGGTAAACATTACCATCAATGTCAGTTAATGTTCCATAATCGAGAGCTGGAAGTGTTGTAAATTCAAACACTTCATCGCTGTAGCCAATTCCATTGGAATTGACTGCATAGGCTTTTACAAAATATTTGGTGCCAGGTGACAAACCAGCCATTGTACTTTTATATAACCCCACATGTCCCGGCTTGGTGGAGGTGTTGTTATCCGAAGTATCGGGATTGCCCGTTGTATTCCAGCAAACACCCATTTCGATTATTTCGGCACCCCCATCGGAAAGTACTGTCCTGTAAATTTCTGCCGAGTTCTTATCAATTTTAATGTGTGTTTCATATGACAATTCCGGAGTAGTGAATTGCTGATTGTACAGTTCTTCAAGTTCCTGTTTGTTGAGGGCCCGGGAGTAAATGCTTATGTCGTCGAGTATAATTTTGCTGCAAAACGTTGGGGCTTTTTTCAGGGTAGCCGGGAGGTAGGGATCCAGTATTTTTTTATCCAATTTTAGAGACCCCACAAGTCTGTTATCTATCAGAAATTTTAAATTACGGCCATCACATACAATGGCTATAAAGTTGAAGGCATCGGGATTGTTCAGGATTTGCCTGTCGTAGATGAAGACCTTTTGATTCTTTACTTTTAGCTCCAGTTGGAACTTATGATTCACTTTCCTGACAGTCACAACCAATTTGCCAGGGAGAGCGTCGAGGGTTATAACATTTGTGCTTTTTCGGTCGGTTTTTGCCCAAAAGCCAAAGGTTGCAACCGGGAGCTTAATTTTAGCCCCTGCAAAAGGGAGATTACTTTTTTTACCGCTAAACTGGTAAGCTTTGTTTGGACTTCCATATCTGTCCCTTGTCAAAGTAACACCGTTAAGCATAAGGTGGTGCTCGTTTCCGCTTTCATCCAGGGAATTACCGGAGAACGGATACCAGGCAACCAGATCTTTTTTTAAATCTGTTTCAGATTTGGTGTTCAAATCAATTAAATTGATCCGGGCTTCATCAATTGAATTTTCTGATGCTTTAAGTAAATTAAACGGATGAACTGTTATGGCCGAAACTATTCCATAAACAGCAAAAAGCTGGAGAGTAAATTTTCTCATACGCAATAAGTTTAAGGTTGGGTTGAAGACTATCCGAATGGCTTTGGCATTTTTTCCTCTAACGTTTCAGCTTAGCAATTCAAATATTCTATGATTTTAAAAATACAGCAAATAGATACCGAAGTCAACCAATTATTGACAGCCACGGGTAAGATTTGTGACGAATGAAATTACGATCTACCCTCCGGCTAATTTTGTATCTTTCCGTGCTATTAACTTAATTTTTGCTTCGAAATGAAATCTAAATTATTTCTCATACTTCTTGTCGTTTGCTTGTATATTCCGACAGGAAAAGCCCAGTTTACAAGCAGTAATACAAACACTTTGCCTTCTTTTGCAGCTAAGTATAACCAGAAATTGTTTGGAGAAAATGTCTTTGTGTTCGATCCATCTATGGACATGAAAGAGATTCAGAAATTGATTGACACATTATATAACCTGCAGCATCCCCGAGAGAGTGAATTCAGTTTAAACCGTTATGCTTTGTTCTTTAAACCAGGGACTTACCAGGTCGATCTGAAGCTGGGCTATTACATGCATATTCTGGGCTTGGGTAAATCGCCCGATGATGTAGTAATAGAGGGGGTCATTATTTCAAAAGGATTAAAGAATGGAAATGTTACATTAAATTTCTGGAGGGCCATCGAAAACCTTACTATCGTAACTCCGACAGGAGAATTAAATATCTGGGGAGTGTCTCAGGCAGCGCCGTTACGCCGTATGCATATCAAGGGAGATATTCAGTTACACGACAATGGTTGGGCCAGTGGCGGATTTATCGCCGATTCTAAAATTGAAGGCAATATTTTAGCCGGTGGTCAGCAGCAATGGTTTACACGCAATGCTGATATTAATAAGTGGGACCGGGGCAGTTGGAATATTATGTTTATGGGAGTACCTAATGCTCCCGAAGATCGCTGGCCCGAGAACCAATATACAGTAGTAGAACAAACTCCCGTTGTTAGAGAGAAGCCTTACCTGGTAATGGATAAATCAAGTTATAAAGTTCAGATACCGGCCATCAAAACCAACAGCACTGGTGCTAGTTGGACAAAGGGTGAGGTTGATATATCAGTGCCTTTAAAAGGGTTTTATATTGCTCGCTCCGAAACTGATAATTCAGAAACAATAAATTCAGCTCTTTCTAAAGGTAAAAACATTTTTTTCACTCCGGGCATTTATAGCCTCGATCAAAGTCTTAAGGTTACACGTCCCGGGACATTGGTGCTCGGAGTTGGAATGACCACATTGGTCTCCGCAAATGGTAACCCTGTAATGGAAATCTCGGATGCAGACGGGATAACAGTTTGCGGATTAACAGTAGATGCCGGTAAAACAGCATCAGAAACGCTTATGAGAGTTGGAGAGACCAAGACCGGCAAGAGTCATAGCGTGAATCCTGTCTTTTTGTATGATATTTTTATGCGGTGGGAGGATATGGCGCCGGAACTACCTCCAGTTGTCTGGTAATAAATAGTAATGATGTAGTTGTAGATCATACCTGGCTCTGGAGGGCCGATCACGGTAGAGAAGTTGCCTGGGATAAAAATACAAGCAAGAACGGATTAATTGTAAATGGTGACAACGTTACGGTTTATGGCTTGTTTTGCGAACATTTTCAGGAATATCAGACCATATGGAATGGAAATGGCGGAGAGGTATATTTTATCAAAGCGAAATGCCTTATGATCCTCCTTCAGCCGAAGCTTTTAAACATGTATCGGTTAATGGATACGCCTCCTATAAGGTTGCCGATGGGGTAACCAGTCATAAAGCATGGGGACTTGGAATTTATTGTGTTTTCTTTAAAGCTCCCGTTGTTGTCGATCAGGCCATTGAAACGCCGGCGACCATTGAGAACGACATACATCATAAAATTATTTACTGGTTGTATGGCGGCCATAAGGAAAGCATCATCAAAAGCATCATCAACGGTAAAGGTGGACATGTGGATGTTAACACAGTGAAAAGGACAATGAAGTAGATATTTATAAGCATCAGTTTTAGTTGTAAGCACCTTTTTGAACGATTCTTCTCTTTTCTTGTTTGTATAGAAAAGTTCTCAAAAAGAATAAGGAATGTTTAAAAGATTTATAGCAGGAGTTTGTATTCTCCAGTTAATTATAACCACATTAAACGCCCAGATTATCGATACACTTCAATCCGATACGCTTGAAAAAGTTAGTCGGCTCGACGAAGTTGAGGTTCGAGCTTTATACTCAAACATGGTTACCCGCCGGTTCCCTGCAACAGTATATTCAATGACTAATAACCGCAATGATATTATTCTGCCTGTTAATATCAATGAGAGTCTTAATAAAATTCCGGCAATTTATGCTCACACAGGAACTTTTAATACCAGTAGAATTACCATGCGTGGAATCGGTACACGTTCGCTATACGGCACCCGTAAAATCAATGCTTTATTCAACGATATTCCGCTAACCTCGGGAGAAGGCGATACTTTTATTGATGATATCGATCTACAGTTTGTTGATCGTATGGAAGTCGTTGGTGGACCAACAGCCGGCATTTACGGTCCCGCGCTGGGAGGGACCCTGTTGTTGTATTCCACTCCTTTACAAGGGAACTCATTCAGATTTAATACAGGTGTTGGATCTTTTGGAACATTTCAGAATGCTGTTCAGGCCGGTTTAATGAAAGGGAAAACGGGTGTTTCAGTCAGGTATAAAAATGTCCGTTCCGATGGATATCGCGATAACAATAATTACACGAGGAACTCAGCATTGATAAATTTTAATCGGGAAGGGGAAAAATCGTCGTGGAGTTTTTTAGTACTTTTTACTGATGTAAAAGCTGAAATTCCTAGTTCGGTCGACAGCGCATCTTTTGTGGATAATCCCAAAGCAGCGGCAGTTACATGGGAAAAGACCCGTGGGCGTGAAAATACACAACGGATTTTGTCCGGAATTACGCATCAGTATAAGTTCAACCACAATTTCTCTTCTTTTACAACTGCTTATGGGCTGTACAAAAAATCTATGGAGGTGCGCCCGTTCAATTTCTTAAGTGAGAACGACCTGTCGGGAGGAGTGAAGCTTTATTTCCGTAAAAAATTCGACAGTTTTGAAGGTTTAACGATTACACCAGGCATTTCAACCTTTTTCGAAGAGTATAAGCCTTCCCTGCACGAAAACATTGGAGGGGTGGGAGAGAAGGGTAATAAAATAGCCGAAAATATTGAAAGAATTTACCAGGCTAATGCTTACCTGATTGCTGAGTATGCTCCCGATTTGAAAAACTATATCACTCTAAGTTTAAATCTCAATAAGTTTGGTTTCAGCGACAACAATGTATTTACTTCCGGTCCTGTTCAGCGGTACAGCCATGCTGTTAACTTTTCGCCTCGCATTTCCATAAGTCGTCAGTTAGTTGTGAATCATTTTATTTTCGGAAGCATAAGTCATGGGTTGTCATATCCTTCTATGCAGGAAATTATCTATCCCGATGGTACTATTAACAACGATGTTAATCCTGAAAAAGCCTGGAGTTTTGAAGCCGGTTTCAAAGGGACACAGTTGTTGAACGAAGTGAGATATTCCATTTCTGCTTATTACATGCCTATTGAAGATCTGATTGTTCCCGAACGCATAGCTGAAGATACTTATGTTGGAAAGAACGTTGGAAAATCAAAGCATTCAGGTGTTGAGGTTGCTATCGAAAAGGCTAAACCGTTTTTTAATCCAACCTCATGGTTTTATCTGGCCGATTATAGGCTGATATTTAACTTCCAGTCAAATAAATTTGGCGATTTTGTTCAGGATGGTGTTAATTACCTGGGAAATAAATTGCCTGGCGTGCCTGAAAACAGAATGTTTGCATCAGCTAACTTAAGAGTACAGGAATGGTTTTTTATTGAACCCGAAATTTACCTCAATGGAGAAACGCCAATGAACGACAGTAATACAAAACATTATAACAGTTACTCAATTGGTAACCTTCGTTTTGGATATATTTTCGAAAAAACTAACTGGGAGGTGAGATTATCAGCAGCTATTAACAATATTCTGGACGAAAAATATGCATCCATGGTCCTGATTAACGCCCCCGCTGCAGGTAATCGCCCACCACGATATTATTACCCGGGAATGCCCCGTTATTATATGTTATCCCTTTCAATCGGCTTCAAAAGCTAAAACCCAGGTAGTTTTAATGATTAGTATTGTCAAACTATGACAAACTACTTCTCCTCTTTTCCTTTTGGGGGATGGATTTCATTCAATCCTTCGATAATTCCTTTCCCACATTCAGGTAAGTAAGCCGGAAAAATTTTCGACATACTCCTGAAAATATTCAATTTTGCCGAAGGATTTATCTTTTCAAGTTCTGCAATCAATTCCTTCATGGTGTTCCGTTTCGTATCGGAGCCATACGGACAGTCCTTGATGAGTTCCGGGAAGTTTCTGATGTTTTTATATTCAATGATTTCTTTTTCGTCCACAAAAAGTAACGGACGAATAATTTCAAGCTCTCCCTGGAACATGCTCAGGCTAACAGGCATCGAGCTTATTGAGCCGTGATAAATCATGTTCATCAGCAACGTTTGTACTGCATCATCCATATGGTGACCGAGGGCTATCTTGGTACACCCCAGTTCACGCGCAGTTGAATACAATAATTTTCTTCGGTGCCAGGAGCAAACAAAGCATGGCCCTTTTTTATGGTTAGGATCAAACTCAATATCTGATTCAACAACCTGTAGCTGTAAGTTGTACTGTTGGCAAATTTCATTAATGGCATCGAGGTTGATGTTGTACCCGATATTTTTAATTTTTATATGAACCGGAATGACTTGAAGATTGTATTTACGCTTTGTACAAAGTGCTCCAAGAACCTCGAGGAGTAGTAAAGAATCCTTTCCTCCGGAAACGCCCATCAAAATTTTATCGTTTTCCGAAAAAAAACTGTGAACCTTTTGAGCCTTCTGAATCTTATATATAATGAGAGATAGAGCGTTATTTGTGTTCTTTGTTTTCATGATTTTCTACAATAAGATAATCAAAATTTATTAAAGAGGGATTAAATTTTTGTTTAAATCAAATTTTATTGCTTAAATTTCGCTCTTAATAAACAGGTACTAATGTAATTATTATCACAGTACTATAAACACAGTTTAATTAACAATTTGCCTAACCGCTGAATTATTATTTTATGGCCAGGAATGAGTCGCTTGAGGAGTTGGTGATACGCCGAAACAAAAGATTGCTAAATTTTTTTATATCGAATGGTTTCAATGTACGAATTGTGGGGGATGAACAAAAACCTGCCATTATCCTGGATGAGACCAGTGTTCTTTCATGTTACGTTAAAAATTTCGACCTTTTTTTTACAAGGGCACCTTTTAGTGATGAAATAGTTCGTCAGTTCAAGTTAAAACACGATCCCGAAGTTACACCTGACGAGATTCAGGAAGTTATTGAAATTTGCCAACACCGGCCTGTTTATAAAATCCGTATTGTTGATACTGAATTATATCTCACAGGTTATAACTACCTGAATAGCGAGGATGGCGTTGGACGTTATCCCGTGTTTGCCAAACACAGGCCAAAGGTGTATTTTGATCTGGAATATGCTACCAAGCTGGCACAGACCCTCAATGAGGAAGACTATAACCTTGAAGTTGTTTAGTTAAACAACTGATTTTCGCTATAGAAACCATCGGAAACAATTACGCTTTTCATATTGTTTTTGTCAACTATAAGCGGCTCCAGTAAAATTGCCGGAACATCTTTTTGTCCGTTATTTACTGTATTTGCAGAAATATCAATTTTTTCGCCGATTGACATTTTATAGGCTATTTCCGCTGATTTTTCGGCAAGTAGTTTCAATGGTTTATAAACAGTCATCGATTGGCGGTCGTTAATAATATTCCGGCAGGCTTCCAGTTCAGCATCTTGTCCTGTAATTGCAACTATTCCCGCAAGGTTAGCCTCTTCAAGGGCTTTAATGCATCCTGTGGTCATCCCATCGTACGACGAAACTACTGCCACCGGATTCTGATTTGACAAGTTGAGGTATCTTTTCATTTCCTGGTAGGCATTCTCGCCCGACCAATCTTCGACATATACATTATAATCTATTTTTATTTTTCCTGCCTTAACCAACCCGGACAATACTTCCATCTGCCCCTGTTTTACAAGCACTGCATTCCGGTCAGCTTTATCACCGCCAATTAATACATAATTACCCTCCGGTCTGATTTTTGTCACATATTCCGCCATCAGTTTACCCACCTTAACATTATCGAACGAAACGTAATAGTCGAGATCGGAGTTCTGAATCAACCGATCGTAGGCAATTACCTGTACGTTGTTTTCGTGGGCATCTCTTACAATTTTTGCGGCAGTATTCATGTTTACAGCATTTACTACTAACACTTTTGCACCCTGTGTAATCATTTCATGTGCCTGCTCAATTTGCTTTTGATCATCGTAATCAGCCGATGCAACTAATGCTTCTCCCCCCATGGAAGCTATCTTTTGTTTGAAATATTCCCGTTCTTTTAAGTATCGTTCACTTTTTTCGTTCGGGATAAGGTACCCGACTTTTACTTTATTGGAATTGTTGCATGAAACGGCAACCAGCACAACCAGGCATAAAATGTAGTTTAAAGATCTTTTCATGGTGGATATTTATAGATTTTGGGATATTTACGTTTTTATGATCAAAAATGTTAACCTGATTTGCTTTATTACGTAAATAAAGTTGAAATCTTAGTAAAGACTGCTAAAAAAACCTTCAAAACACTAAACTTATGAATTTTAAAAATCTGAAAATTGGATATAAAATCGGTGCAGGATTTTTTATACTGGTTTTGTTAACCGCAATTATTGGTGTTATTTCTTTTGTGAATATGGGAACTATTCAAAAAGGAACTAAGAGGTTATCAGAAGAATACATTCCAACTATTAACGAGTCCTTTCAACTTGAGAAAAGCTGGCAGGATATTATTCAGTACACGAATATGTACGATAAAACAGGCGATGCTTATTACATGAAGAAAGCAAAGCAGAGGTTGGATAAGTTTAAACAATCGCTTGTCAATTTAATTGGGATTACAGATAAATCTGAAAGCCTAAAAGATAGTAAAGTTGTATTTGTTGATATTCAGACCTCTGTAAATTCGTTTGCTAAAATACTGGAAGAGTACGAAGCAAAGAGTAACTCCTCGGTCGAAAGTCTTAAAGTTATTGCCTCTAATGTGGAGCAAATGGAAACGTTGCGTAATTCGGTTTCCTTTAATACCATTGAGCGCATGGAAAATATTATGTCGACCATTTATTATGTAGTGAGCAACGAAAAACCTAAAAAGCTGGCTTCACTCGAATCTTCTATTCAGCGGTTGGAACAGGATTACGGAAGAAGTAATAATGCCTCCATGAAGCAGTTTATAGAATCAGCCCGGAATATCCTTACAGCCTATCCAGAAGCCAAACTTTTGCAGCTAAAAAGGATAGAAGTTGCCAGCAATATTCTGTGGGATATAAAAGGTAGTTCTGATGTGGGCGTTGATAAGGTTATTTCCATGGGCGAAAGCACTAACCAGATTATCTCTAACGAAAAATTGGTAATGTCTTTGGCTATAATTTTTGTTGTGATTTTAGGAGGTGGACTTGTGTATTTGTTGACAGTTACGATTACACGTCCGATTAAAAAAGGTATTGAAATGGCGAATTCTTTGGCAGAAGGCGATTTAACACAGGTAATCGAAATTAAACGCAAGGATGAAGTTGGATTGCTGGCTCATGCTTTGAATCAGGTAGCCGGGAATTTTAGAGATATCATTCATAATTTATCTGAAAACTCAAAAATTATTGCCGAATCAAGCCAGCTCTTAAATCAAACCGCAGGCGATATAGCTGATGGAACCCGTCAGCAGGCTGCTGCAGCCGAAGAAGTTTCGTCGTCGATGGAAGAAATGTATGCCAATATTCAGCAAAGTGCTGATAATGCAAAGCAAACTGAAAAAATATCACAACAATCGGTTGGTGAAATAAATAAAAGTAAGGATTCATTTCAAATGGCTACTGATTCGCTCAGGAATATTGCCGATAAAGTTGGTGTTATTAATGATATTGCTTTTCAGACCAATCTTTTAGCATTAAATGCTGCAGTTGAAGCCGCCAGAGCCGGTGAGCACGGAAGAGGTTTTGCTGTAGTTGCTCAGGAGGTGCGTAAGTTAGCTGACAAGAGCAAACTGGCAGCTACTGAAATTAATGATGTGTCGAACGCAACCATTATAATGTCCAAATCAGCGAGGAGAGAGCTTGAATCTCTAATTCCTGAAATTGAAAGAACGGCTAATCTGGTGAAGGAAATCTCATTCTCCAGCCTTGAACAGGTAAGTGGTGTAGAGCAGATAAATAATGCAATTCAGCAGCTTAATGCCGTTGTTCAGGGAAATGCCGAGCGTTCCGATTTAATGGCAAGTCAATCGAAAAAAATGTCGGAACAAGCTAAAAAGCTTCGTCGTCTTATCAGTGCCTTTAAAGTTTGATGCTAATTCTTTACAAACTTCTTCACAATCGATTTTTGGTTCTGAGAAATTTTTAAAAGATAAATTCCGGGAGATAAACTTTCAACATTCACCGAAAGTTTATCTCCTTCGTTTTTTATTCTTTGTTCCATCAATGTTTTTCCGGTAAGGCTTATTATTTTAACATTAATTACTTCATTGTCCGGATCCAAACCATCAATATTCAATATCGAACCTGTAGGTTGCGGATAAATTGTAATAATGGTATCTTCCTGAATAACCTCATCCGAAGTAATTATTTTATCTGAAAGTGTCAGTGTAAAAGCCCCTTCAGTTCCTCCTCCGCTTCCATCCACCTGGATCCAGTATGTTTTCCCGGGCTGAACGTTAACTGTTGGAATTAAAGGGTTAGCTTCCGTATCGCTTTCATCGTCATTGGCAGCTAATAAAGTAAATCGTCCTTTCAAAATATCCTGATAAGAGGCAGCATCGTAAATCGCGATCTGATTATCAAAACCAGTTGATTTTAGACTTGCTTTTCCTGTTGCTGGACCTTTAAATGTAAACCACACGCTGTTTTCCACAATTCTTTTTCCATCACCATATTCGTCACACCACGATTTTACCCCGGTGCAGCTATCGGCTGGAGGAAAGGGCTCATTTGGTTCAATAGTCGCACATAAGTTTGAAAATTGTTTAGAAGTACCTAAACCTATCTCAACTGCATTAGCAATGTTATCATTAAATACTTTAACAAACCGGATGGTTTTTGTGGCTGTTGCAGCACAAGTGCCCATAACTCCGCGAGTACTTATCTTTAAGGAATAACTTGAATCGATTTGTAAATTATTTTTTTTTAGAATGGCTGAGTCCAGATTTATACGGCTGAAATTGAACGGAGGGTTTGGCGAATCCAGGGTCCAGGTAAAACTTTCGGCACCCGACCCGATTAGCACCAAGCTGTCGAAACTATTATAACATAAAGTATCGCCCAGGCTCGACTTCATACTTACTTTAATGGCCGACCCGGCTTTAACGGCATTTGTATAAACCAGCGAATCTTTACCATTATTATTGGCTACATTTAATTTTATTGTATAAGTTCCGGCACTATTAAATGAAATCTGAGGATTGGAGGAGTTTCGATTGGTACCATTAACAAAAGTAAATGTACCGGGTGTAATTGTCCAGGTTCGGCCAGTAGGCTGAAATGCCGAATAATCCTGAAATGCTACCGGAGTGTTCAGGCAAACATCGGTGAACATAGTTGTAAAAAAAGCATCAGGAGGATTACTTGGAGGATAATAGCCATTTAAAAATGTTACGCCTGTATTTTTAGGATCGAGAAACTTTTTCAACTGATCAAAACCCGAAGTATTGTTGGTCCAGGAATAACTGAGCTTACCGTAAAATTCCTCACCATCCCCACCACCGTGTAATTGTCCTATTATTCTTTTCTGCTTGCTGAATAATGGGCCGCCCGATGATCCTTCCCTTGTGGAGCCAGTATCAAAAATTACCTGCCAGTGGCTGGAAGGCGGGGTAGTTTCTCCTTCGTCCCACGATATGGTATAATTATAGGTAACAATCTTGTCGTAATCGATGGAAATTTTTTTTTCAATTCCTTCCGGATGATGAATGCTTGTATTCTGATTATCGTTGTAATTGCCAATATCCCATCCTGCATAATAGGGGGTGTAATGAGCCGGTGGAGTATTATTTAGTTTGAGTAAAGTGTAATCTGATTTTTGTCCTGTAGTCATTAATCGCGAGCCCGATAAAGTTTGGCCGCTATTTACGGGACCATTACACCATCTGCGTTCGTAATTAAAATAGGTAACAAGGGTTTTAGCTACCATGGTATCACTAATACAGTGGTTAGCAGTTAGAAAATAGGGGATACCATCATTGGCTGTATTATTGATTAGCGCCCCGCTGCAAAGGTACCCTGACCCTCCCATCCTGAAAGTTATTTTGCACACAGCATGTTTTTCAGTCTGCCAGTCTTTTCCTTCTGCACAGTTTATGTCAACAAATTCTGCCTCCTGAGTACTTTGTATGAATTGCAGAATGTTTTGATAAGCCTGTCCTATTGAGCCCATAGTTAAGATGCCTTCAAATTCTGCGTTTTCAGGTTCGAAATATTCAATAAACAGTTTCTGACCGGGAAAATCGGCAATCATAAAACTCGAATCTGGGTTTATATTTTTATTTGTGAATGCACCGTAAATATTTGAGTAGTCGTTGTTATAAATAAAAAGCCTTGCTCCGGGAGGTATTATAAATGTTTTAAAATAGAGCTGGAGCGAATAAGCCTTTTCGGAAGAAACTGCATAACGCCATATTTTTCCCTTTGGGTCATCTATATTGGTTACAGCCCCTGTTTTTATGTCAATATTCACATCTTCAAAGTAGCTGTAGCGAAAAGGTGTAGGGTTCTCATCATCTTCTTCCTTCAGTTTTTTTTCATTATAGGAGCGAAGTTTGAATTCTGGAATTATAACCTGAGCCTTTAAACTGTTCCGGTTGAAAGAATAAGGCATTCCTCCTTCCGAGAGTTGTGCTTCAACTGAAAGAATTTTGAATAGCAGGAATATGACAAAAAAATTACGCATTGTATTAATTATGGTATATAATCATTTAAATGCGAAGCTCTGCTATTTGTTCTTAAGAAGGTCAAAATAATTACAATTACAGAGGTGCAACATTTACGAAATTTTCTAAAATCGCTATCCCGGATAGAAGTATGCTTACTTTTACTTACATTTGATTTTCCAAATTAACCTTATCATGATTGTAGTTACAGGAGCTGCAGGGTTTATAGGCAGTAATATGGTTTCGAAGTTGAATAATGAGAATTTTAAAGACATCGTTATTGTAGATGATTTTTCCAATCCATTGAAAAACAAAAATTTCGAAGGGAAGATCTACAGTAAAAAAGTTGATAGAAAGGATCTGCTTACCTGGATCGATGAACATCATCGTTTAATACAATTTGTGGTTCATATTGGTGCGCGTACCGATACAACAGAATTCAACTGGGATGTTCTCGAAGAGCTTAACCTGGAATACACAAAAAATATCTGGAAAAAGTGCGTCGAATACGGGTTGCCTTTAATTTATGCTTCGTCGGCTGCAACTTATGGGTTAGGAGAATTTGGCTATAACGATGATCACGAAAGTATCGAAAAGCTTCAACCATTAAATCCTTACGGACGGTCAAAAAACGAATTCGATAAATGGGCTTTGAAACAAGAGCTAAAACCCTATTTCTGGGCCGGCCTCAAGTTTTTTAACGTCTACGGTCCTAATGAGTATCATAAGGGGCGCATGGCTTCAGTTATATTTCATTCATTTAATCAGATAAAGGCTACTGGAAAAATGAAGCTGTTCCGTTCGCATAATCCTAATTTTAAAGATGGGGAGCAGCTTCGTGACTTTATCTATGTTAAAGACGTGGTAGATGTTATTTTCTTTTTGATGCAACATCGTAAAAATTCCGGTATTTATAATCTTGGTACAGGCAAAGCACGTTCTTTTCTCGATTTAGCAAAAAACACCTTTAAAGCTGTTGGCGTTAAGGAAGATATAAGTTTTATTGATACACCCGAAGATATCCGCGATAAATACCAGTATTTTACCGAAGCAAATATGCAAAAGCTTAGATGTATTGGATATACAAAACCTTTTCGTTCGTTGGAAGAAGGAGTAGAGGATTATGTGAAAAATTTTCTGATAACAGGCAGTTTTTGTTAAGTTTAAAATTATGTAGTATATTAGGTTTAATAGTATTAATTTAACAACTATAAACCACTAAATTTAAGATGGCTTATGATGTCTCAATAAAATGGGAATCGATAAAAGATGGGGAAATTTCCGCATTGCGGGAGCTTTTCAATCAAACCAATAAATCAATGTTGAGATATTCGTACAGTATAACTCATGATCGATTTCTGGCCGAAGAAGTAGTTCAGGATGTTTTTGTTAATGTATGGAACAACAGAGAACAAATTGAAATCAAGGGTTCCGTTAAGTCCTATCTTTATCAGGCTGTTCATAATCTTACAATTAATAAGTTAAAACAGATTAAAAATAAACATAACTCTGTTGGGATGCTGGTTTCAGAAGAATTTTGGCAGTATCTGGAAGAGACTAAATCATTGGACGAAACTGTTGTTGAAAAGCTTGAAGCCGAAGATATCGAAATCATCATTCGTAAAGCAATAGAAAGTTTGCCGGATCAATGCAGGGAAATTTTTATACTAAGCCGTGAATATCAAATGACCAACAACGAAATTGCTAAAAAATTAAATCTCTCGGTAAGCACGGTAAAAACCCAGATTTATCGGGCTATTGATAAAGTTAGAGAAGAATTTTATAAATAATTTTTATTTTTTTCATCTTTTTGTAGTCTCTATACAAAAAAAAATTGTCTGTAATTTTTAGAAGATTAACTATGCAATTTAATACTACAATACCAGAAGACATTCAGCTACTAATAGTCTCTTATATCACTAACGATATAGAAAGCAATAATTTTACCATATTGAAAAGTTGGATTCAAAGTAATGCCGAAAATCGTAAGTTGTTTAATCAATTTCTTTATTCATGGGTTGTTGCAGGTAATTCAGGCAAACAGGAATACGATAGTAATTTGCTTTGGAACAGAATTGAAAACGAAATTAAATCGGTAGATGAAAAGGAATCTCAATATTCAATTCAACGTAATAATTTTATTCTCAGATTTCGCTATGTTGCTATTTGGCTCCTGGTTGTCAGTTTAACATCTGCTGTAACGTGGTTTATTGCCAAACCTAAGGATTTACAATTCAAAACAACTGAGTACATTGTTCCCAAGGGATCTAAAAGTACAATAAAGTTACCCGATGGTTCGGTAGTGTGGTTAAATGCTGGAAGTAAGCTGGTTTATGCTAATAATTTCGATCAGAAGGACCGTAATGTTTACCTTACCGGAGAAGCATATTTTTCTGTTGTTTCAAATAAGGAAAAGCCTTTTAAAGTGCATACCTCCGACCTGATAGTCCGTGCTTTGGGTACAAAGTTCAATGTGAAAGCCTATCCGGAGGAAAAGACAATTACAACAACCCTTGAAGAAGGTATTATAGATATTCAGATAATAAATGGAAGTAAGGGGACTCAGAACAAACAAATTAAGATAAAACCTAAAGAAAGACTGGTGTTTATTAAACCGAGTGTCGGACGCGAGGAAATTATGGCTCATAAAGCTATTGAAGAAGTGAAAAAAAATCAAAGTATTAGCGATAACGTAAAGGTGGAGTTAAA
Source organism: Bacteroidota bacterium (assembly GCA_023429135.1). Lineage (GTDB taxonomy): Bacteria > Bacteroidota > Bacteroidia > Bacteroidales > JAAUTT01 > JAAUTT01. Next base: position 53,091 of record JAEYWD010000077.1, read on the forward strand.
TGTTAATACAGAACTTTATACTTCCTGGAAGAGCGATAAGTGGGTTATTGAGGGATTAACCCTTAAATGCCTCGCCCCTATGCTTGAGCGACGTTATAATATGAAAATGCATTTTGCGAACGACGGGCTGGATCAGTACAAGTTTACCGGGATTCTTCAAAATGAGACTATTGAACAGATTCTCAATGTTATAACTTACACAGCACCAATCAAATATAGTATAGTCAAAGATTCAGTTTATTTAACATTAGACTATAAGTTAAAATCAAATTTTGAGAAAATTATAACAACACGAAATGAATAAAAAACTAACTAAAATTTTTAACACATGAGTCCTCCTTTTAAATGAAAAAAAGGGAGTAGTTCGCACCTACACCCTTTTGTAAAGCTTTTTGATAGAAATTAATACTAATTCTAACACTTCAAATGTATGAAAAAAAATTCTTACTGGAAAAAGTATGTTTACTTATCACTTATTCCAATTAAACTACTACAAATTATGAAAATTACAGTACTACTATTGTGTGTGTTAACATTCAGCGTATCTGGTTCTGTATATTCGCAGAATACGCTACTGAATTTAGATGTTAAAGGGCAGACAGTTAGGGATGTCCTTAAATCTATTGAGAAACAATCGTCCTTCCGTTTCTTCTACAATGATGAATTTACTGATTTAAACAGAGAAGTTACCATTACCGCTGATGACAAAACCATTGACGATATACTTGCAAAAGTTTTCAGCAATGCCGATGTTACATATAAGGTGCTGGAAAACAATTTGGTTGTTATATCACCGGTTTCAGTTGTTCAGCAGACATCAATCAAAGGCACGATTACCGACTCTAATGGTCTTCCATTACCTGGAGTTAACGTTCTTGTAAAGGGGACAACGGTTGGTGTCATATCCGATATCGATGGGAAATACACTATTAACATTCCTTCGGAGGATGTAATTTTGCAGTTCTCTTACATAGGTTACCTTACTGAGGAACGTGCTGTAAAGGGATTAACCGTTATTGATATGGTAATGGTTGAAGATGTGAAAGATCTTGAGGAAGTTGTTGTTATTGGTTACGGTGTATCTAAAAAACGCGATTTAACAGGAGCTGTTACTTCCGTTAAGACCGATAGAATAGAAAATGAAAAGCCACAGGCTGTTCAGGATTTATTGCGTGGTAATATTGCCGGTCTTTCGGTAGGTTTCTCCACTCTTGCAAAAGGTGGTGGCGATATGGAGGTACGTGGTAAAAATAACGTACGCTCTACATCTTCAAATACACCGTTGTTTGTTTTGGATGGTGTTATTTACCAGGGCGCTATGGAAGATATCAACCCTAACGATATCCAGTCAATTGACGTGTTGAAAGATGCTTCGTCTGCTGCAGTATATGGTGCGAAAGCTGCAAACGGCGTTGTTCTTATTACAACTAAAAAAGGTAAATCGGGCAAGCCCGTTATTAATGTTGCATCCAGTTTTGGTTTGGCAACAATTGCTACATTGCAGGACGTGTACGACCCCGAGGGTTTTGTTAACTGGCGTACCGATGTATTAAAATCTATGAATTATTACAATCCGGCTATTAATAACAAGCTGTATATATATGATGATCCGACCAAACTACCCGAAGGTGTAACAGAAACTATGTGGAGAGACGGTAAAACCGGCGATCTCACTGATATATGGCTGGCTCGTATAGGTTTTCTCCCGGTAGAGGTTGCGAATTATAAAGCAGGTAAAACTGTGAATTGGAATGATATGGTCTTTCAGACTGGTTTGCGTCAGGACCATAATATTTCCTTATCGGGGAAAAAGGATGAGGTTTCGTATTATGGATCAGTTGGCTATAATAAAAATGAGGGTGTAATTGTTGGCGACGACTTTACCACCATTCGTGCCCGTTTGAATGTTGACGCTAATATTACCAAATGGCTCAATGTTGGTATTAATACACAGTTTGCAAATCGCGACGAAAGTAATATTAATGCCGACTGGGGTAAGATTGTAAGCAACTCACCTTATGGGTCGATTTACATGGATGACGGTACAACTATCCGTATCAGCCCTGTTGACGACCTTGGCCGCGGAGCTAAGCATCCTTTGTACGACAAAATGTTTCAGTCGAGAAGAAAGGTTTATAATACTTTGATAAATACATTATTTGCCAATGTTAAACTTCCTTTAGGCATTACTTACCAGGTGAATTTTGCACCACGTTTCGAATGGTACAATTACCTGAATCACCAATCGGCGCTTCACGAAGAATGGGCGAAATTTGGTGGAAAAGCAGAACGTGAACAAAAAAGCATTTATAGCTGGCAGGTAGATAACCTTATTAAATGGAATAAGACATTTAACAATATTCATCAGTTCGATGTTACATTACTTGCAAATGCTGAAAAATTCCAGAGTTGGCAGAATAAAATGTCCACCGAGGGATTCACTCCAACTGATGCTCTTGGTTATCATAATATGACTGCCGGTAAGAGTACCTCGAATATTTTAAGCAGTACCGATGAGTACAATACTGGTAGCGCTTTGATGGCCAGGTTATTTTATTCATTAATGAATAAGTATATGGTGACCTTGTCAGTTCGTCGCGATGGTTACTCTGCATTCGGACAAAAACATCCTTACGGTACCTTCCCTGCGGCTGCTTTGGCTTGGGTACTTTCCGAGGAGGATTTCATGAAGAACAATATTCTTACCTATGCTAAACTTCGCCTTTCCTGGGGTTTAAATGGTAACCGTGAAATTGGTATGTACGATGCTCTTTCTGATATGAATATTGGTAAATATCCTTATCAGCCCGTTAGCGGTGCTGCTTACGAAAGTAACCAGTTATATGTTAATCGTATGGCTAACCCCGATTTAAGGTGGGAAAAGACAGAAGCTATAAACGTGGGTTTCGACTTCTCAATTACCGATGGATTTCTGGACGGTTCTGTTGAATATTACCGGAAAAACACCAAAGACCTTCTCATTGCCAGAGGCTTACCTGTATTTACCGGATTTAGTTCTGTGACTTCAAACATTGGTGAAATTCAAAATACTGGTTTTGAAGCTACTTTAAATGCTAAGGTTATGAGTAAGCAGAACTTTGGTTGGAATATCAGTGCCAATTTCTCATTAAACCGTAACCAGATTAAGCATTTGTATGGCGATATGGTCGATGTCAAAGATGCAAACGGAAATGTTATTGGTCAGAAAGAGGCTGACGATGTTGGTAACAAATGGTTTATAGGTCACGACATAGACCAGATCTGGGAACCGAAAATTCTTGGAGTATGGCAGAAAGGACAAGAGGATCAGGCTAAAGTTTATGGTCAGTATCCCGGCGACTTCCGTCTCGAAGATGTTGACAACAGTGGTAAAATTAACCAACTCGATAATCAGTTCCAGGGGTATAAAACTCCAAGATTCAGATGGACATTCCGTCAGGAATTTAACTTATTCAAAAACTGGAATATCTCTATGATGGCTTATTCTTACTGGGGTCACTATGGTGGATACAATCAGGCAAAAAATCGCGATGGTTTTCCTGAACGTGTAAACTCTTATATAATTCCTTACTGGACTCCCGATAATGCTACCAATGATTATGCCCGTATATATTCTGCTGAAGGTGGTGCTAACTTTACAGTATGGAAAGAAAGATCATTTATCCGTCTCGACAATATTTCGGTGTCTTATAATGTGCCACAATCCTTACTTAGGAAAGTAAGTATCAATGGTCTGAAAATATTTGGTACCATTCGCAACGTTGGATATTGGGCTCCTAAATGGAATTTCTGGGATCCGGAACAGTATCGCGATCCATTTAACACAGATAGTAATGGTAATCCCAATCTTGTTAATGGTCCTACTCCCCGTATCTATACCATAGGTATTAACTTAAGTCTCTAATAATTCTAAATGGATAATAATATGAAAACTATATATAAATTCAGTATTTTGCTTTTAACCCTTGGAATTCTGGGTCTGGCAAGTTGTAAGGAAGATTGGCTCGACACCAAGCCCCTTTCTATTTTCACACCTGAAAATGCTTTTGTGGATGTGCGTGGTATGTATGGCGCTTTGACTGCTTGCGAACGTAATATGCGTTATGAGTGGTATGGAGACGGAGCTCCTATTATTACTGAACTTGTTTTTTCTGAAGTATGTGTTGAAGGAACTACTGATAAACCTGGGCCCGCACAGAATATGAATATCCAGATCACTCCAAGTTCTCAGCTTAATCACGTTGACTATAATAAAATCGGCTGGTACTGGGACGAAGGCTATAAGGGTATTAAGTATGCCAATGTGGTGATCAGTCGTATTGATAAAACAATTTTCAAGGACTCTGCCGAACGTAATGCTGTTCTGGGTTCTGCTTACTTCCACAGGGCATTCCGTTACTATCGTTTAACACAACAGTTTGGCGATATTCCTTTTATTGGTAAAGAAATAACCGAACCAAAACTTGATTTCTATTCTACAAAACGAGAGGTTGTTCTTCAGAAAATTAAGAAAGATATGGAGTTTGCAGCCAAATGGTGTAAGGATGGTGTAGACCGCGGTAGGGTAACTAAGGGAGCCTGCTATCACTTATTAACTAAAATTAATCTTGCCTTAGGACTGTTCGATGATGCTATTGCTTCGGCAAATGCGGTAATTGATGGCGGAGTTTACAGCCTTATGAAGGCTCCTTTCGGAGCTGTTCCGAAAGAAGAAGGTAATTACCTCGCATCCTTAGGAGTTGTTCGTAACGATGTTATTTCTACTTTGCACTGGTGTAATAATAAAGCTATCGCAGCTAACAAGGAAGTATTATTTATGGTTCTTTCGCGCGAAGATTTGATCGAATCTCGTCTCGACCTTCAGATTATGCGCCAGGCTCTTCCTTTCTGGGGTGTTTCCAATTCAAATATGATCTATACCCCTGATGGTTTTGGTCCTGGTACCTCCGACCTGAACGGTCAGGCTATTGACCTTGTTGGAACTTTTGGCCGTGGTATTGGTCGTGCACGTGGTACTTCATACCATACTCATGATATTTGGGACGATCCGAATGATCTCCGCCATAAAAAATACAACTGGATGAACATGGAAGATTTGGTTTACAACCATGCCAATGCAAAGAAGGGCGCTTATTATGGTAAGAATCTTCAACTCAGAGATGCTAACGGTAAAGTACTAACTACCGATACTATCCGCAACTGGTTTGGATGGCCTCATTATAAATTATACAATCCCGACCCAAGAAGAATTCAGCCTCAGGGTGGAGCTTTCGACTGGTATGTATTCCGTTTGGCCGAAACTTATCTGTTAAGAGCCGAAGCATACTGGTGGAAAGGAGATATTGCAAATGCTATGGCCGATCTTAATCAGGTTCGTACACGTGCTGGTGCTGCTCCATATACTGATGCTGCTACTTTCGACATAGGTACAATTCTCGACGAACGCGCCAGGGAATTATTCTGGGAAGAACCTCGTAAAACCGAGCTAAACCGTATTTCCTTTATTTTTGCTCAAACCGGTAAACCTTATAAAGGTAAAACATATTCGATACAGAACTTTGGCGAAAGTAATTTCTTCTTCGACAGAGTAGTCGAAAAGAACAGATTCTACAACCGGGGTGTAAAAGCTAATAATGGTCAGGAATATACAATGAGTCCATATCATGTATTGTGGCCAATACCTCAGAGTTCCGTCGAATCTAATTCTAAAGGTATTATTAACCAAAACTTTGGATACGATGGTTACGCTAAAAATGTACCTCCATTAACATCCATTCCAACCGAAGACGATATTTAATAAATCCTGTTCTGGCGGCTAGATATTCTATCCGCCAGAATTGCTTTTTATGGAGGTTTGAGTTATCTTCAAACCTCTAATATTTACATTTGACTAACCCGATGCCTTATTCACGGCATCATAAATCTTAATACTCATGAATTTGAAAACATTACTATTATGTTTAGTAACGTTATTGCTAGCTTATTCAGGTTCCCTGGCTCAATCAAAAATTTCTGCTGTTAAGGTTGGCTCAAAAATCAACATTACAATAGATAACCTTTTCTTTACCAGTTACATTTTTTCTGAAGACGAGAAGTATCCTTTCTTTTATCCGTTAAATGGTCCTTCAGGGGCTGGTGTAACTTCCATGAGAAATGGAACATATCCTCATCATAGTTCTTTGTTCTTTGGTTGCGATAAAGTGAATGGTGGTAATTACTGGCAAGAGGAATTAGACAGAGGGCAGATTGTTTCTTTGCGTGAAGATATTATTGAAAACGACGGATCACGTGTTGTAATTGAAAATGAGTGTATCTGGAAACGACCTGGTGCCATGTCTCCGGTTAAGGATTTACGTAAAATCACTATTACTGCTCCTTCAAATGAAATGTTTCAGGTTGATTTTGAGGTGAGTATGGAGATGTTATTGGATGTGACGATTGAAAAAACAAATCATTCATTATTCTCTGGAAGGATGGATCCGGCTTTGGCGGTGATTAACGGAGGAACGATGATTAATGCCGAAGGAGGCTTAGGTGAGAAAGGAACATTTGGTAAAACTTCTCCCTGGATTGACTGCTTTGGAAAAAGAGGCGGTAAAGTGGAAGGAATGGCAATTATGCAGCATCCTTCAAATAAATGGTATCCTTCTCCCTGGTTTACACGCGACTACGGTTTCTTCTCGCCAACACCTATGTTCTGGCCCGTTGACGACAAAGCCAATGTTCTGAAAAAGGGTGAAATAGTTAAATTGAAGTATCGCGTACTTGTTCATTCAGGCTCAAATGTCACTGCCAAAATCGCTGATGAGTTTAAAAAATATGCTTCAGAATAATTGAAATATTTACACCATATATTTAATAATATGAAACGACGTAACTTTTTGAAACAATCCGTTGCAGGTGCTGCCGGGGCTATGATACTCCCAACTATTGTACCTTCTTCAGTTTTTGGTAAGAATGCTCCCAGTAATCGTATTAATGTTGGAGCAATCGGTACCGGCCGTATTTCGCGCGATCACGATATGGCTGGCGTTTTAAAATACGATGGAGCCAGAATTGTTGCTGTATGCGACCTCGATTCCAAACGAGTGAATGAGGCAAAGCAGTTGGTCGAAGGAGCTTATACCAAAAAAGGTATTTCCCAAAATGTTACTACTTATGGTAATTATCTGGAATTGCTGGATAATAAAGAAATTGACGCTGTTTTGATCAGTACTCCCGATCACTGGCATGCTAAACCTGTGATTGATGCTGCTTATGCCGGTAAGGATATTTATGTTCAGAAGCCGTTTTCGTATACCTTGGTCGAAGGCCGTCAAATGAGCAATGTTGTAAACAGCACAGGTGTTATATTGCAAATTGGTACTCAACAACGATCCATGGAGCAGTTCCGCATGGCCTGCGAACTGGTTCGCAATGGACGTATCGGTCAGGTTAAAAATATCAAAGTCGGGTTACCAATTGATCCAGCAGGTGAGGTTGAACCCGAAATGCCAATTCCGTCTAATCTTAATTACGACGCTTGGTTAGGCTCCACTCCCTATGTTTATTATACCGAAAAAAGGGTTCATCCACAAGCTGATTATTCCCGTCCGGGTTGGTTGCGTTGTGACCCTTACTGCCTGGGAATGATTACCGGGTGGGGTGTTCATCACATGGATATTGTTCACTGGGGCATGGGTACCGAATTTACCGGTCCGGTCGAAATTTCGGGTAAAGCCGTGTATCCAACAAGAGGATTGTGGACTGTACACGGAAAGTATAATGTTGAAGCTAAATATGCTAACGGAGTTTTAGTTCAGATTTCGGATGAATTTCCAAACGGAGTACGATTTGAAGGTACCGAAGGTTGGATATTTGTGACCCGCGGCAATTATTCAGCTACCGCCAGCGATCCGACCTCTAAAAAATCGAGCGAAAAAGCACTTCAGGCCAGCAATCCTAATATTCTTACTGCTGGTATCGGGCCTAACGGAACTCCGCTTTATAAATCGTCCGACCACCACGCAAATTGGCTCGACTGTGTAAAGAGCCGTCAGTTGAATATTACACCGGCTGAAGTAGGTCACCGCTCCACCAGTGCTTGTATCCTGAGTCATATTGCAATGAAATTAGGTCGTAAGTTGTATTGGAATCCCAAAATTGAGAAATTTGTAAACGACGATGAAGCTAATTCAATGCTATCAAGGCCTCAGCGTCCACCTTATAACTTTTAAAAACAACCATTTTCAATTATGACAGACAAACAATGGGATGAACTGCTTTCGGTTATTGAAGGCAAGCAACCTTCCCGGATTCCGGTTGGGTTTATTATAGACTGCCCCTGGCTTCCCAAATGGTATGGAATTTCTATTCTCGATTATTTTACAAGCGACGAACTTTGGTTAAAAGCAAATCTAAAAGCAATTGAGACATTTCCCGATGTTATGTTTTTGCCAGGATTCTGGAGCGAATACGGCATGTGTACCGAACCATCGGCTTTTGGCGCCAAAACAGTTTTCTGGAGAAATGAATTTCCTTTTGCTGAGAAGATAATCACCGACATAGAACAGGTAGATAATCTAAAAGCCCCTAACGTTGAGACAGATGGTTTGCTACCATTTATGTTAAATCGTTTGATTCGGACTCAGTCCCAGATTGAGGCAGCAGGACATAAAATCAGGTTCTCGGTTTCCCGTGGACCATTGAATATTGCTTCATTTCTGATGGGAACCACTGAGTTTATGATGGCCATGATGATAGATCCCGAACGTGTGCATAAACTTCTTCGGATAATTACCGATTTTTTGAAGGAGTGGCACCAGCTTCAGCGGAAAACCTTCCCAACAATTGATGGTATTCTGATGCTCGACGATATTATTGGTTTTATTGGCGAAACTGAATTTATCGAATTTGGGATGCCGTATCTGAAAGAGTTGTACGACTGCGATGTAAAAGTGAAATTCTTCCATAACGATGCTGATTGTACAGTTTCGGTCAAATATTATCCCGAAGTGGGAATCAATTTGTATAATCCTGGTATTCACATGACAGTAAATGAACTGATGGAAGCTACTTCCAATAAACTAACCATACTTGGAAATATTCCTCCGCGTGATGTCCTTGCTTCAGGTTCTCCTCAGGAAGTATCGGGTGCAGTAAGCGATCTGCTGAATGGTCTGAAAGGCAAAACAAATTTTGTTTTATCGTGTGGTGGAGGTATGCCACCTGATGTTTCAAGTGAGAATATTAACGCTTTTATTAAAGCTGCCCGTTAAATAAGGTATTTAATGTAATCCTCTGGACAAAGATCGCTGCTGTTCATGTTCAGGGGATTTTTATTTGTATTTATATTATAAAACATGAATAAAAGATACAAAAATCTTTTAAATTATTTGGAATTAATCTAAATAGAAATTAACTTTGTTCATGAAATAAATAGTATAAAAATTAAAATAAGAATTATGGCCTTCGAGTTACCCAAATTGCAATACCAGTATGATGCCCTGGAGCCTCACATTGATTCAAAAACCATGGAAATACATCATACCAAACATCATGGAGCTTACGTTAATAATTTAAACAATGCTCTGCAGGGAACAGGAAACGAAAACAAGAAGCTGGAAGATTTAATGGCATCCATTTCATCTTTACCGGCAGCCGTTCGTAATAATGGCGGTGGACATTACAATCATACACTCTTTTGGGAGATTATGAAACCGAACGGTGGAGGAAATCCTACAGGAGATCTGGCAGATGCGATAAACAGATATTTTGGATCTTATGATAAATTAAAAGAATCACTTTCGAATGCAGGTTTAACAAGATTTGGTTCAGGATGGGCGTGGTTAGTGGTTAAAGGAAGCGAACTGGTAGTAACTTCCACACCCAATCAGGATAACCCGCTGATGGATGTTGCCGATGTTAAAGGCACTCCGATATTGGGAATTGATGTGTGGGAACATGCATATTATCTTAAATATCAGAACAGGAGAAACGAATATCTTGCTGCAATTTGGAATGTTCTTAATTGGGAAGAAATTTCAAGGCGGTTCAAGTTAGCGATTCATTGATAATTTGGATTTGTTGGTTAGTTAAAAGGTCGGGTCGTGACGAACCGGCCTTTTATGTTTTT
>JAEYWD010000018.1 GCA_023429135.1 Bacteroidota bacterium
AGGATGCAGTTATATTGAATAAACAGAGAATGTTAATGCATAATATTCACGAATAACCGAAAACAAGTTTTCGGTGAAAAAACTTTTCATTAGTGCATTAGTGGCAAAAAGGTAATGTGTCAAAGTATTAAGAAATTCTATAATGTTTAATTCACAAATTAAAAACACCTCACCCTAAACTTAGGCGAAGCCGGTCTCACCGAAGGTAATCCCTCTCCTGCAAGGAGAGGGCCTTTGAAGAGCAACGAATTTAAATTTGAGCGTTCTTTCTCCCCTCTCTTTTAGGAGAGGGACTGGGGGTGAGGTAGTTAAGATTCTGTGAATTATGCAGGCTATAATGTTAAACTTACTTTCACTTCAATGAAGGGTTGCTAAACTATTCTGCTAACAACTAATTACTTTTTCTTTATCAAAATGTATAAAACAAAGGTCACGATAAAAATTTTTATATATTTGCGCTCTGTTGATTCGAGCCTCGAAATAATTCATATAATTGAGAATCTTTTTGTAAGCAGGTATGAATTGTAACTAAGCTTGATGATTAAAAGAGAACTTATCTAAAATTAAACTATAATGCGTATTAAAGGTGCTATTTTAACATTAGCCATTGCACTATCGCTGGCATGTTTATATCAATTATCTTTTACCCTGGTTACGCTTCGCGTCGAAAAGAAAGCGAAAGATTACGCTAACGGGGACTACAAAAAGGAGTTACATTACCTGGATTCAGTTTCAGGGAAAGTAGTTTACAATTTTGTATGGCTTAAAAAATATACCTATAAAGAAACCAAGGAAAGAATGATCAATCTTGGTCTCGACCTGAAAGGCGGGATGAACGTTGTTCTGGAAGTTTCGGTTGTTGATATCGTAAAGTCACTGTCCAATAACAGTAAGGACACAACCTTTAACAAGGCCATCGAAAGAGCCAAGGAAATGCAGAAAAGCAGCCAGGATGATTATATCACTCTTTTTGGACGCGCTTTTGAGCAAATCAATCCCAATGGAAAACTTGCTGTAATATTCAATACTTTCGAGCTGAGAGAAAAAGTTAGTCTCACCTCTACCAACCAGCAGGTGTTGGATGTTATTCGCAAAGAGACCGATGATGCTATCGACAATTCTTTCAATATCCTTAGCAGTCGTATCGATAAATTCGGTGTGGTTCAACCTGTAATCCGCCAGTTGGATACCAAGGGCCGTATTGAAGTTCAGTTACCTGGTATCAAAGATCAGGAACGTGTTCGTAAGCTTCTCCAGGGAACTGCAAACCTCGAATTTTACGAAACTTACGACAATGTTGATTTAATCGACGAACTGAATTTAGCTAACCAGAGAGTAAGAGATTTTCTCGCTGTTAATAAACCTGCAACAGTTGATACTTTAAAAGTTCAGGCTAAAGCCGATGTAAAACCCGATACTTCAAAAAGCGGTTTAGCTTTATTAAACAAAATCAAAGGCGATACTGCCAAAACAGCCGACTCACTCAACATAGGTAACGAGGCTCCTTTGTTTGCTGTGTTGCAGCCTAGCGTGAATCCTCAGACTTTTCAGCCTATTTCCGGTTCACGGATTGGTTTCGCACAAACAAAAGATACCGCCCTTGTAAATTACTATCTCAGTCTGCCTCAGGTTCGCCAGTTATTCCCCAATGGTATTCGTTTCTACTGGTCGAACAAGCCCAGCGAAATGAAATTCCAGGGTAAAGACGGGAACGATATCGTAATGTACGACCTTCATGCTATTAAACCTACCAAGGATGGTCGCCCTGTTCTTACCGGAGATGTTGTAACCAGTGCTTCACCTGAATATGGCCAGAATAAGTCCAGTGCTGAAGTAAGCATGGGTATGAATGCCGAAGGTGCTAAAAAATGGGCTCTTATAACTAAGGAGAACCTTAATAAATGTATCGCCATTGTTATGGATGAGATGGTTTTCTCTTCTCCTAATGTAACCCAGGAAATTACCGGAGGGAATTCATCTATTTCAGGGATGGAAAATTATAATGAAGCAAGCGACCTTGCCATCGTTTTGAAATCGGGTAAAATGCCAGCTCCTGCACGTATCGTTCAGGAAGAAATTGTTGGTCCTTCACTTGGTCAGCAGTCTATTAATGCAAGTATGTTATCTTTTATCATAGCATTTGTTCTGGTACTTGGTTATATGATTTTCTATTATAGCCGCGCGGGATGGATTGCCGATATAGCACTTATGGTGAACGTATTCTTTATTATTGGAGTACTTGCTTCGCTCAATGCGGTTCTTACTTTACCAGGTATGGCCGGTATTGTGCTTACCTTAGGTATGGCGGTGGATGCAAACGTTATTATCTACGAGCGAATCCGTGAAGAACTTCGTCATGGAAAGGGATTAAAGCTTGCCATCAGCGATGGTTATAAACACGCTTACTCCGCTATTATCGACGGTAACGTTACGACATTATTAACCGGGGTAATTCTGTTCATTTTCGGTAGTGGTCCTATCAAGGGTTTTGCAACAACACTTATCATTGGTATTTTAACTTCTTTATTTACTGCTATTTTTATTTCCCGCTTAATTTTCGAGCAATTACTTAGCAAAAACAAAGAAGTTCCTTTCTCAATACCTCTTACTGCTAATCTTTTGCAAAATGTAAACTTCGACTTTATTGGAAAACGCAAAATATTCTACGTAGCTTCTTCTATTGTTATCGGTTTTGGCTTGGTTTCACTGTTTACCCAAGGGTTGAATCTTGGTGTTGACTTCAAAGGAGGCCGTACTTATGTGGTTAAGTTCGAAAAGGATGTAAATACCGTTGAGGTGCAGAACATGCTTGCCCCAGCTTTCGAAGGTGAAGCTCCTGAAGTAAAAACATTTGGCGCCGACAATCAGGTAAAAATTACTACCAAATACATGGTTGATGCTGTAGCCGAAAACAAAAACGACGTTGACAGTATTGTTGAGTCGAAACTTTACCAGGGATTGAAGCCGGTTATCGGCCAAAACGTTACGTTTAAGGATTTTACGGATAACTATCGTCAAAGCTCCATGAAAGTTGGATCGACCGTATCCGACGACATCAAGGTCGGTGCAATGTTTGCAATTTTCTTCTCACTCATCGGAATCTTTATTTACATATTTGCCCGTTTCCGCGACTGGAGATTTGGTCTTGGTGGCATTGTATCTTTAACACACGACGTGCTTGTGGTATTAGGCATATACTCATTACTTCAAAATGTGATGCCATTCTCTCTCGAAGTTGACCAGGCATTTATTGCTGCGGTGCTGACAGTAATCGGTTACTCCATCAACGACTCGGTAATCATCTTTGACCGAATCCGTGAGTGGACAACTTTGTATCCTAAACGCGACCGTAAAGATCTCTTTAACGGAGCTATGAACAGTACCCTTGGCCGTACCATGAATACTTCACTTACAACCTTATTTACACTTGTGGTTATTTTTATCTTTGGTGGTGAAGTTATCAGAGGTTTTATCTTTGCATTGTTAGTGGGTATCGGAGTAGGAACATACTCTTCTATTATGAACGCAGCCCCTGTTGTTTATGATGCATTGCAGGCAAGAGACAGAAAAGCTAAAAAGATGGGTAAATAATTCGGCTTTTTGCTGAATTTTAAGTCCTCTTAATATATATTTACGGGCCAGAATCGTTATTATACTGATTCTGGCTTTGTTTTTTGACTTTAATTTTTATTTAATTGAAAATTAGGTCTTTTGTTGAGAGGGAAATTTCATTAGGTTTGTAAAAAATTAACGATATGGGATTAAGTGGATCAGAAATATTTTTAATCGTACTTTTTGTGCTCATTTTTTTCGGAGCCAATAAAATTCCCGACTTTGCAAGAACGCTGGGAAAAGGGATGCGCGAATTCAAGAGAGCCGCCGATGATATAAAAAGAGAAATTACCTCCGAAACCGGCGATATAACCAAGGATTTTAAAGATATTCGGAACGATATTACCAGCACGGTTAATAATTCGGAGATAGCACAGGATATTCAGGAAATTAAGGAGGACCTTAATAAGCCGGTGAACGACTCAAATCCTGTTCTTTGACGGTTTCTTTTTATAATACTCTGCAATGATAAGCGCCACCGGTATTACCAAATGGTACGGTAATCTTCAGGTACTAAAGGGTATCGATATTCATATTGAAAGTGGAAAGGTGATTTCTATAGTTGGAGCCAGCGGTGCCGGTAAAACTACGCTTTTGCAGATTCTTGGTTCTTTAAGTAAGCCCAATACCGGGAATGTGCTGATAAAAAACACTGATATCGGGAAATTAAAAGAGTGGGAGATGGCTCGTTTCCGGAATCAAAATATTGGTTTTGTTTTCCAATTTCATCATTTATTGCCGGAGTTCACCGCTCTTGAAAATGTATGTATCCCTGCGTTTATTCAAAACGTTTCGCGCAAAAAAGCCGAGGAAAAAGCTATGGAGCTTCTGGATTTTCTGGGACTGAGTCAGCGTATCCATCATAAACCCGACGAACTGTCGGGCGGGGAGCAACAGCGGGTTGCAGTTGCACGGGCCCTTATTAATAACCCTTCGGTAGTATTTGCTGATGAACCTTCGGGAAATCTTGATACTCAGAATAAACAGGAGTTACATCAGTTGTTTTTCAAATTGCGCGACAAATTTCACCAAACCTTTGTCATTGTAACCCACGATCTTTCTTTAGCCGATATGTCCGATCGCAAAATTGTGATGGCCGATGGCAAAATTATTTCCGGAAATTAAAATGGGGTCCTCTCCGGTAATTCCAATATCCGAATTAAAAGAATTTCTGGAATATAAATATGCTGCTTACAATCAGCCTTCGTTTATCGAAACCGATCCGGTTTCCATTCCTCATCAATTTTCTTTACAGCAGGATATCGAAATCTCTGGCTTTTTAACTGCCACCATTGCCTGGGGGCAACGCAAATCCATTCTTAAAAATGCTAACCGGCTTATGGCTCAGATGTCGGGTAAGCCTTATGATTTCTTAATGGAAGCAACTAAAGAACAGATTTTGAGAGCCTCAGAATTTGTGCATAGAACATTTAACCGCGACGATACTTATTATTTTCTAAAGTCGCTTCGGAACATATATATGCACCATGGCGGTTTGAAAACTGTCTTTGAAACTGCATTTCAAAAACATGGAAATATAAAATCATGTCTCACTGATTTCAGAAACCTGTTTTTATCCTTTAACCCGGCCCAAAGAACCTGCAGGCATGTTTCGGATGTTGCCCGCGATTCATCAGCCAAACGTTTGAATATGTACCTCCGTTGGCTTGTAAGATCAGATAAGCATGGCGTGGATTTTGGCCTTTGGAAAGCAGTACCAGCCTCGGCGCTTTATCTTCCGCTCGATGTTCATACAGGCAATGTTTCGCGTAAACTTCAGCTTTTACAGCGCAAACAGAATGATTGGAAAGCGGTGGAGGAAATAACTGAAAAACTTCGTATTTTCGATCCTCAGGATCCGGTCAAATACGATTTTGCTCTTTTCGGTCTCGGAGTTTTTGAGAAATTTTAAATAGACGATAGTCCTTAGTCGATGGTCCATAGCCAATTCAGAAAATACAAGTCGATAGTCTTTAGTACAATTGTCGATCAGGCTAAAACCTTACCACCGGCTGTTATAGCCCCCTCTCAGGGGGTTGGGGGTATAACCCGTATCTCGCAACCCGTATCTCGCAACCCGCAACCCGCAACCCGTTGCAACCCGTAACTCGTAACTCATATCCCGCAACCCGTCATGTCAAACCCCTACTTCCGTTTTAAGCAGTTTACCATCTGGCATGACCAATGTGCCATGAAGGTCAACACCGACGGGGTGTTGCTGGGCGCATGGGCCACGGTTGAAAATCCGGGTTTAATCCTCGACATAGGAACAGGCACAGGTGTAATTGCCCTTATGATGGCGCAACGCTCGCAGGCCACCATTCACGCCTTGGAAATAGAAGACAATGCTTGTAGCCAGGCTGTTTTCAATGTTGAAAACTCTCCCTGGAAACAGAGGGTGGAGGTTATTCACGGTGATTTTTGCTGCTATTACAGGGAATGTCAGCATAAATACAATTTGATACTTACAAATCCTCCTTATTTTTCCAATTCGCTGAGAAATCCTGACGCTGCAAAAAAAATGGCACGTCATAACGATACTCTCCCTTTTTCCGACCTTTTGAAAGGAGTAGCCAATTTACTTGCTGAAGCGGGAAGATTTGCAGTTATTCTTCCTCACAATACCAGGGAGTTTGAAGCTGAAGCCTGGCTAAACGGGTTGCAATGTTGTCGCAGGCTGAAAGTAAGATCGTTTCTCGACAAACCGGTTATCAGAGAATTACTGGAATTTAAAAGAATTCCCCTGGTAAATTCCGAGATTATTCATGAACTATTCGTTTATACCAGCCCCTCTGTTTATTCGACTCCTTATATGGAGCTTACGAAAGATTTCTATCTCAAGCATTAATATTTTTGACCTGGCATAGCTGTTTATTTCTTTGTTTATATTAAATTTAAATAACGGGCTAAAAACAAAACCAAGATTTTAATTCACCGTAAACTTACCGGTATTCCAATTTTGGGATTTTGCGAGCGACTGGAGTAATAGTTTGAACATAGCGGGGCAATGTGTTATGAGTGATAAGTTCAGGCTTTCGTGCAGAAATGCAGATTTAAGTAAATTTAATTTTGGAGATTTATCCAATTCATTCTGTTCCATAGGACAAGATTTCTATAATCTTTTCAATTCCTTACAAGAGTCTATAATTGTTTTTAATTTGAACGGGTTGATTTTTTTCTATAATAAACCCTTTCAAACTCAGCTTGGCTATCCCGATAACTATATTAAAGGGAGAAATATAGCCGACTTTTATAGCGATGTGTGGAAAAATGAGTTAAAAAATGCTATAGACGATGCTGTTAGAGGGAATAGTTCGGTTGCTAAAATCCCGTTGCTAAATTCAGCAGGTAGCGAGAAGCCATACGAGAACAGGTTTGTTAGGGGCAAATGGGGAGTTCAGGATATTATTATTGGCACATACCACGATATTTCGGAAACCTTAAAATATGAGAAGCAGATAAAAAATAGCTCAGAACGCCTCGAAATGGTCTTACTGGCAAGTGATGCCGGTTGGTGGGACTGGAAAGTGAAAGCCGATGATCTTACGCTTAACGAAAAGTGGTGCTCCATGCGTGGTTATAAGCCCGATGAAATTCCGCCCCATGTAGAATCATGGAAAGGTCTCGTTCATCAGGATGATTTACCTCAGGCGCTTGAAAAGCTTGAAAAGCATATTCGTAATGAAGAGCCATTTTATCAGGCAGAATACAGGGCCAGGACCAAAGATGGCGGGTATATATGGATTCTCGATACAGGAAAGGTGATTGAAGTTGATGAATCCGGAGCTCCCGCACGGGTGGTAGGTACCAATATCAATATTAATGCTCAGAAGGAAAATGAGTTTAAGCTGCAGAAGAACCTTCGTCAGCAGGAGCTGCTTTCCGAAATGGCCCTGGAGTTGAATTCGCTGGATGATTTTGAATCAAGAATTAATATAGTCCTCCGGAAAGTAGGTGTACATACTGATGTAAGTCGCGTATATATTTTTGAGGATGCAGAGAATGGAACTATCACCAATAATACCTTTGAATGGTGTAATAGTGGTATAGACCCGCAAATAAACGAACTCCAGGGAATACCCTACGAAATAATTCCTTCATGGAAAAAGACAATAGCAGAGAATGGCAGAATTTATTCCGAAAACATCTCTGAACTACCCGGTGATGTCAAGGCGATACTTGAGCCACAGGGTATAAAGTCTATCATTGTATATCCTCTTAACGTGAAGGGAGCTTTTTTTGGCTTTATCGGATTTGACGAATGTGTGCGCAACAAGCACTGGATTAAATCGGAACTTGAGCTTCTGCGTACCTTCTCAGGCATTATTGCCAATGCTTACGAAAGGAGGATTTCGGAACAATCGCTTCAGGAAAGTGAATCCAGAAACAGGGCAATATTGGAATCGATACCCGATATTTTGTTTCAGTTTAACAGGAATGGCGATATATTAAGTTACCGAAGCTCCTCGGTCGAAGAACTTGCCTTTAGGCCTGAACAGTTTATGAATAGAAACCTGAAGGACATTTTCCCGGAAGAATTTTACGAAAAGGTTATTAATGCTATAGAAAATTGTCTCAGTAAAGGTTCCTACCGGTTCGATTACATACTTCCCGTGAATGGCGAACTCAACGATTATGAAGCCCGGATGGCCCGGATGAATGACAATGAAGTAATTGCGATAGTCAGGAATGTATCGGAGCGTAAAAATTACGAAAGACAGTTAACCGAAGAGCGCGACAGGGCCAATCAGGCCAATAAAGCTAAAAGTGAATTTCTGGCCAACATGAGTCATGAAATACGCACTCCTATGAATGCAATTCTCGGTTTTAGCGAGGCATTGTATCACAAGATTGAATCTCCGCAACATCAAAAAATGCTGAAATCCATTCTTAACAGTGGAAATCTTTTGTTGTCGTTGTTGAACGACATTCTGGATCTATCAAAGGTTGAAGCAGGAATGATGGAGCTTTCCCATCAACCTGTCGATATAAGCAACATTATGAAAGAGATTAGGATGCTGTTTATTTCTAAAGCCGAGAAAAAGAATGTGGAAATACACTTACATCTTCCCGACGACTTCCCAAAATTTCTCATGTTAGATGAAATAAGGGTTAAGCAGGTTATTTTTAATTTGGTGGGGAATGCAATCAAATTCACTCATGTAGGTTATGTTGGACTGTCGGCGGCTTTTGAAACTGACGGGTTCGGATGCGGAAAACTCAGGATAAGTGTGGAAGATACAGGAATAGGAATACCTCCGTCGGAGCAGGAAATAATATTTGAATCATTTCGTCAGCAATCGGGTCAATCGAACCGGCTCTATGAAGGTGCCGGGTTGGGGTTAGCTATTTCAAAGCGGCTGGTGGAAAGAATGCATGGTGTGATAACGGTGAAAAGTGAAGAAGGAAAAGGGTCCAGATTTACCTTTATCATTCCTTGTGCCCAAGTTGATCCGACTGACCAGGTTTCGAAAATTGAACAAGTGAATCAGAATGTCGTTTTCGAACCTGCAGAAATTCTTGTAGTGGACGATGTTAAATCCAATATCGAAATTATAGAAAGTTTGCTCGAAAATTCCAATATAAAAGTGTTGTCGGCCGAGAATGGAGAAATGGCACTTCAAATTCTAAAACACACCCATCCCGACCTTATATTTTTAGATTTGCGTATGCCGGTAATGAATGGCTACCAAACCGCACTAAAAATCAGGGAAGACAAGAGTTTTGACGATGTTCCAATCGTTGGTTTTACTGCTTCGATCCTGGGAACAGATAATGGAATTAATTCGGAATACTTCAGCAGCTTTCTATTTAAACCTGTGAGCAGGGCCTCCTTATATAAGGAGTTAATGCTGTTTCTGAAACACAATCCGGTTGAGCTTATTGAACCAGAACACGACCCGAATGAAATTTCGCTCGACAACATGCCTGCAAAAGTTATTGCTAAGTTACCCGCGATTTACAATATCATTATGGAGAATCTCTATCCCAAATGGATAAGTATTAAAGATCAGCTTGTGCTCTTTAGAATTGAAGAATTTGCAACTGAATTAAAATATCTGGCTGTCTCATATGACTTTGAATACCTCTCCAATTATGCAGGAAGGTTAAAGGAGGAGCTCGAGATAATAGATCTTGAATCAATCAGAGAAAGTTTACAGGAGTTTCCTGAAATTGTAAATAAAATTTCCGATTTAATACTTAAAAAATGATCAGTAATAACCGCTATGGACACCAGCAACAATCACATTCTCATTGTGGATGATAATCCAAAGAACCTTCAGGTAACAGGACAAGTCCTGAAAAATGAAGGATATCTCATAAGTTTGGCAACCTCGGGTAAACAAGCTCTGGACTTACTGAACTCAGTTTTACCGGGTTTAATACTTCTGGATGTAATGATGCCCGAACTTGATGGACTGGATGTTTGCCGTTTAATAAAGTCGAAAGAACGACTCAAAGACATACCGGTTATTTTCTTAACCGCAAAGAATCAAACTGAGGATCTTTTGGAAGGTTTTAAAGCCGGAGGTGTGGATTATGTAACTAAACCATTTCATATGGAAGAGTTATTGATCAGGGTTAAAAATCACCTGGAGCTTGCCAATGCGCGGCGAAAGATAGTAGAGATGAATAAAAACAGAGATAAACTATACTCTATAATAGCTCACGATATTAAATCGCCCCTTTCAAATATTATTTTTATGATGCAAGCTCTGAAAGAGGATTACATTGTCCAAGGAACGAATGAGTATAGAGAAATGGTGGATCTTCTGGAAAAAAGCACTTCAGGCACCATTTCTCTCCTTAATAATTTGCTGTCTTGGGCTAAAATTCAGGGCGAGGTTATCAATCTTGTGCCAAAAATTATCAGTCTGCATCATGTTATTGCCGATTGCTTTTTGCTTTTAAAACCCAATGCAGATAATAAGGGGATTGCTCTTACAAGCAGTGTGCCCGATAGCTTTACAGCCTATTTTGACGAAGTTACCATCCATACCGTTTTTAGAAATATAATTTCGAACGCCATTAAGTTTACACCCCGAAACGGCAGGATTCATGTGAGTAGTTATATTTCAAAAGGCTATGTTAGTATTAGTTTTAAAGATACCGGTGCCGGAATTCCCGAGGATATAATTCGCAAAATTTTAATCCGGAATCAGCATCACACTTCCAATGGAACCGACAATGAACAGGGCACCGGATTAGGATTGATAATGGTTAAGGACTTTGTTTCAAAGAACAACGGACGTCTTAGTATTAACAGTAAAGATGGAGAAGGAACAGAGGTACTGGTTTCACTACCCCTTAATAAACCTGGTAAGGATAATTAAGCCCCGAAAGGTGTATTTCATAATATTGAAGCAGGCGTTTAGTTAATAGTCATAACAGCGGGTGGACAGACCACGGTCCACAGCCAATACTATTTAGTCCATAGACGATAGTCGATAGCCAATACTGTCTTTTGTAACATGGGCTGTTAGCTGTCGTCTGTGGTCTGTGGATAAAACTATTTCTTAAGAGCCTAATTCAATCATAATAATCTCTGAGTTTTCCACGACTTATTTTCACTGCCTGATTGTTAATCATTGGTTAATAAAATAAATTCTAAATCCCGTATGGTTGGTGTATTTTTATGCCCGGCAACTTTAAAAGGGAAAATTGAAATCAATCATTGAAACAGAAGCAGACAACTGTCAGGACGTAAACGAAAAATATGTTGAAACGCCGCTGATGAAGCAGTATTATAGTATCAAAGGGAAACATCCCGATGCTATACTTTTGTTTCGTGTGGGCGATTTCTACGAAACTTTTGGAGAAGATGCCGTCCGGACGTCCGAAATTCTGGGGATAACCCTTACCCGCAGGGCAAATGGCTCGGCCCAGTTTGTTGAGCTTGCCGGATTCCCTTACCATGCCCTCGATACCTACCTGCCAAAACTTGTAAGAGCAGGCCAGCGGGTTGCCATCTGCGAGCAACTCGAAGACCCGAAACTCACTAAGAAGATTGTAAAGCGGGGCATTACCGAGCTGGTAACTCCAGGTGTTTCGCTAAACGACAATGTGCTGGAGCGAAAGGAGAATAACTTTCTTGCCTGCGTGCATCTGGAGAAGAATTATGCCGGTGTGGCCTTTCTCGATATTTCTACCGGCGAATTTCTAACTGCCGAAGGTCCTTTTGAACATGTCGATAAGCTGCTCAACAGCTTTTCGCCTAAGGAAGTGCTGGTGGAACGTTCGCGACAGTCAGCCTTCAAGGAGACTTTTGGTACACGTTTTTATCTTTCAATTCTCGAAGACTGGGTATTTACCAAAGATAATACCCGTGAGAAGCTGTTAAAGCAATTCGATACCACATCGCTCAAAGGTTTTGGAATCGATAACCTTCAGTCGGGAATAATTGCTGCGGGAGCCATTCTTCAGTACCTCGACATTACCCGTCACGAACAGGTAAAGCACATTACGAAACTCTCACGTATCGATCAGGACCGCTACGTTTGGCTCGACAAATTTACCGTTCGTAACCTGGAGCTGGTTTACAATGCTCACGAAGGTGGCCGTACACTTATCGATATTATCGACCGCACTGTTTCGCCCATGGGTGGCCGCTTGCTGAAACGCTGGCTCGTGATGCCTCTTAAGGATGTAAATGCCATTAACGAACGGCTTAATACGGTAAATTATCTTTTCGGTAACGAAGATGCCCACGAGCAACTCACCATTCTGATTCGTCAGGTGGGCGATCTTGAACGATTGATTTCGAAAGTGGCGATTGGTAAAATTTCGCCGCGTGAGGTAAACCAGTTAAAGTGTGCGCTCGATGCCGTATTGCCTATTAAAAATATTTGCCGCGAATCGGGCGAGGCCGGACTTGTACGCATGGCCGAGCAGCTTAATCCTTGTAACATCATCAGAGAACGCATTGAAACTGAGATGAACCAGGAAGCGCCCGTTGCCCTTCAGAAAGGCAATGTAATAGCTCCGGGAGTTTCTGCCGAACTTGATGAGCTGCGCACTTTGCTTTATTCGGGTAAGGATTACCTGCAGCAGGTGCAGCAACGGGAGAGCGAAAGAACGGGTATTCCTTCGCTCAAAATCAATTTTAATAATGTTTTCGGGTATTATATCGAAGTTAGAAATACCCATAAAGATAAGGTTCCTGCCGACTGGATCCGCAAGCAGACACTGGTGAGCGCCGAACGGTATATTACCGAAGAAATTAAAGAATACGAATCCAAAATTCTGGGTGCCGAGGAGCGGATTCTCACCCTGGAAACTCAGTTGTTTTGCGATCTGGTTTCGGCAATAGCCGACTATATTCCTGCCATTCAGCTAAATGCTAATCTGATAGCCCGCGTCGATTGTTTTCAGGGGTTTGCAGCTATTGCCCGCGAAAAGAAATATGTGTTTCCTGAAGTGGACGACAGTGAAGTGCTTGATATCAAACTGGGCCGACATCCTGTAATAGAATCGCAGCTTCCTGCCGACGAGGCGTATATCGCCAACGATGTGATGCTCGACTCGATCGAACAGCAGATTATCATTATTACAGGGCCGAATATGTCGGGTAAGAGCGCTTTGTTACGACAAACGGCGCTGATTGCTATTATGGCCCAGATGGGAAGCTTTGTTCCAGCCGCCAGTGCCAAAATTGGGGTAATCGACAAAGTTTTTACAAGGGTGGGAGCGTCGGATAATATTTCGCTGGGCGAATCTACTTTTATGGTCGAAATGCTTGAAACAGCAAGCATTCTGAATAATATTTCATCTCGCAGCCTTATCCTGCTCGACGAAATTGGCCGTGGTACCAGCACATACGATGGTATTTCCATTGCCTGGGCCATGGTGGAATATATTCACGAATATCCGGGTGGAAAGGCAAAAACGCTTTTTGCCACCCATTACCACGAGCTGAACGAAATGGAAAAATCGTTCCAGCGTATCCGTAACTTCAATGTTTCTATCAAGGAGCTCGATAATAAAGTAATTTTCCTGCGTAAGCTTGTTCCTGGCGGCAGCGAGCATAGCTTTGGTATTCATGTGGCCCGTATGGCCGGCATGCCCAAAAGTGTTGTAAACCGGGCAAACGAAATTTTAAAAGAAATGGAAGGCGCCAACAAGCAGGGAAATATTGCTAAACCCGTTAACGATATTGCCAATAAACGCGAAGGCATTCAGCTCAGTTTTTTCCAACTCGAAGATCCGGTGCTGAAGCGCATCCGCGACGAAATAAAACATCTGAATATTAACAACCTTACGCCTATTGAGGCTTTAAACAAACTCAACGAGATAAAGAAGATTTCAGGACTCTAAAAAACAGTTCATCCTCATTTTTCCCGGGTTTACCGGTAAATTTTCCGATTCAACGATTTTAATTTTTCCATGAACAATAGGGGGAGTACTTTCGTTTCATAATTCTAAATTACGCAAACATAATTTGAAAACAATGAACACACTAGTTGTATATCAATCCAAAAAAGGTAACACCAAACGTTTCGCCGAAGAGATTGCAAGGCGGGTAAAACGTATCAAAGGGAGTGTCACTGTTAAAAGCATTGAAGAAGCCACCACAGAAGATATTAGGCAGAGCGACATGCTATTTCTTGGAGGCAGAACTGTAGGCAAGTATGTTTTTGGTCAGAAACCCGATCAGGAATGGGTAGAATTTGCAAAGAAGCTTCCTGTGGCAAATGAAAAGAAAACAGTTTTGTTTACCACCTACGATATTTCCACCGGAAAAGTATTCCAGCACATGAAAAATCAGATTTTGCCAAAGGGATACCATGTAGTTGGAAGTATGAAATCGCATAAAGGAGAGTTCGATTATTTCTCCGTATCGGTTATGAAGTACGTTCTGGATTGCAACCTCTGGGTTGTTGAGCGCGAAATGAACCGTAAACTTGCAGAAGTTTCTTAGTTTTTTTGGTTAGTATATATGAAGGTCCGGCAAGAGTGAAATTCTGCCGGATTTTTGTATTTATGGAAATAGGCCACGAATGCACTGATGGATGTATTTATTCGGGCATTCTTGATTTTTTTCTTATTTTTTTACTGACTATCGGGGTATATGCAGGTAAAAGATTCCTCATTCCATTTCCTTCCATTCGGAATAACTTAAGTTTGGGTTTTATGGGTGGAGGGGGGGG
>JAEYWD010000091.1 GCA_023429135.1 Bacteroidota bacterium
GACCAAAAAAGTCACCAAAAAAGTCTTTGACGGCGGAAACGCGGTCCGTCTCCTTCGTCGACTTCCCTTGAACGGCCCGCCGCCAGCAAGGAATTAGTATTTAAGGCTTCGCCATGCTTTGATCAAAGGGTGTTTGCTAAAATGAAAAGCATCGCTCCTTTTTAGTTATATAGTAGGTTTGTGGAAATGAAAATAAGGTTCTTTTTTGAAAACCTTATTTCTAATTGTATTTTAACCTTAGTACAAGAGATTCAAAGGGAATTCTAACCTTATTTAATTATGCACAGATACTCTTAGGTCGAACTCAAGTTAAAAAATGATCTGGCAGAATTATCAGGCCCCGCCAGATCTGGTACAGAGTAATTATTTTATTGCATAGCGGATCGACAAGGCAAGTCCGTCGAACCACACGTGGTCGTCGCCAATAAAGTTGAAGGCTGGTTTCCAATCCAGGCCAATGTTAATAGGAACTTCCTTGAATGTATATTCCAATCCACCTATCAGGTCCATACCAACAATAGAGTGACTTTCGTTATAATAGTGATAGTAATATTTACCACTATCCCAAAAGCCTACGTGGGCGCCGATTCCTATAAACCAATCGAGATTCTCAACTCCTTTTAATGGTCTTTGATGCTCATAAAGTCCTGTGATTACAAAACCATTCCAGCGAAAAGATAATAATCCTTCCAATGCTTTATCGTTCTTTACAAAATGCTTTATAGTAAATCCATTGAAAAAACCTATTCTTCCGCCTAAACCTGTCTTGTATTCCTGAGCATTCAACGAAGTTGCCATCATCAGGCAGAAAGCAATTCCTATCAACATTTTTCTAACCATAATTTTCATTTTTTAAGATCTATATACTGGGTTAAACTAAATTTCATACTTACGACATGCATAAGTTTAGGTTGCATTCTAATGTTTTATATTCTTAACAACATTTCCAACAAAAACCACTAAAATATTGTTTCTCATAATAACTGTATTGGTTGAAAGCCTGTAATTCTTACGACTTACGACCAGATACTTACGACTTAATATAGAACAGATAATTTTCTTTCTGGTTTAAACTTCAAGGTCATGATAATTACAGATACAAAATATACAAATCGACTAATTAACGAGAACAGTCCCTATTTATTGCAGCATGCTCATAATCCCGTTAACTGGTATCCCTGGGGCGATGAAGCCTTCGGTAAAGCACGAACCGAAAACAAGCTGGTGCTTGTAAGTATTGGCTATGCAGCCTGTCACTGGTGCCATGTGATGGAACACGAATCGTTCGAGGACGAGCAGGTGGCCGCAATAATGAACGATCATTTTGTGTGTATTAAGGTCGACAGGGAAGAGCGTCCCGATATCGATCAGGTGTATATGGATGCCGTGCAGTTGCTCACTCAGCGGGGCGGATGGCCTTTGAACTGCTTTGCGCTCCCCGATGGTCGCCCGGTGTATGGCGGAACTTATTTCCCACGGAATAACTGGATTGAAGTTCTGCAGTCGTTGCATCATGTTTATGTGAACGAATACGATAAGGTTGTTGAACAGGCAAATGCAATCACTGCGGGACTGGCCGATATTTCCCCGCTTTTGACAACACAAAGGTTGCAGGATTTTGACCCGGCATATATCGATAAGTATTTCAAAAGTCTGATGCCATCGTTTGACCTGATAGAAGGCGGAAACAAAGGAGCGCCCAAGTTTCCGATGCCTGTTATTTATGAATTTCTGATCCGTTATTATTTTCAGACGAAGAACTCAAAAGTGCTTGATTTTGTCACCCTCACCCTCGATAAAATGGCACTGGGCGGTATTTACGATCATCTGGGCGGAGGATTTGCCCGCTATTCGACCGACGAACGGTGGTTTGCTCCTCATTTCGAAAAAATGCTTTACGACAATGCCCAGCTTGTATCGCTTTACAGCAAAGCTTTTAAAATTTCCGGGAACGGGAATTACAGAAACGTGGTTATTCAAACCCTTGAATTTATTGAAAGAGAGTTGACATCGCCCGATGGTGCATTTTACTCATCGCTCGATGCCGACAGCGAAGGTGAAGAGGGTAAGTTTTATGTATGGAGCCGGCAGGAAATTGATGAGCTGCTTGAGTATCGTTCGGAACAGTTTTGTAAATATTACCAGGTTACTGATGAAGGTAACTGGGAGCCCGGAAAGAATATTCTTTTTCTGGATGAATTTCCGCCTGAGAACCCTGTGCTATTGGAAAGCAAACAGTTATTGCTTACAGAAAGAGCTAAACGAATCAGGCCGGGATTGGATTCAAAAATTCTTTGCAGTTGGAATGCCCTGATGCTCGAAGCCTGGCTGGAAGCATATACCGCATTCAATATAAACGATTATTACGATAAGGCATTGACTAACGCTGTTTATCTGGAGCAGCATAACGTTGAGAATGGAAAAGTATGGAGAGTGAATCAGAATGGGAAGCAAATCAATGGTTTTCTGGACGATTATGCTTATCTGGCCAAAGCTTACATCAGGTTATTTCAGATAAGTTGTAACGAAAAATGGCTGCAAACAGCACGCAGAATAGCTGATCATGCAATCGCCCATTTTGCTGATAACCAAACTGGCATGTTCTTTTATACCTCGGACGAGGACCCTCCGCTGGCCGTACGCAAACATGAGCTTCACGATAACGTTACTCCCTCGTCGAACGCTGTTATGGCCAATGTTTTGCTGGAATTAGGCCGCTATTACGAGCATGAGCCTTATCGCGACCGGGCAGTTAAAATGTTGAAAAGTGTCTCCGATTCGATGACTCAGTATGCCTGGTATCACCCGGTATGGGCAGCGGTGGTCTGCGAGTTGGCGTATCCGCAATACGAGGTTGCAATAGCTGGACCTTCGGCACGTGAGAAGATTAAGGAATTAGAGTCGCAGTATTTACCTCACCTGCTTATTTGCGGTTCGCCCGTGGAAAGCTTTCTTCCCCTGCTCGAAAATCGGTTTAAACCAGGCGAGACCTGGTTATATGTATGCGAGAACCGAAGCTGCAAGTTGCCTGTAACTTCAACCGAGGCAGTGCTGGAATATGTTACAACCGAATATTTTACCACTTAACACCAAGGGGTACCTGGTATAGTACCCCGGGGGTGCTTTTTCTTTACTCAGCGAGCCTGTCGGAATGGTCAGCGAGCGCGTCCGAACAGTCAGCGAGCCTGTCCGAACAGTCAGCGAGCCTGTCCGAACAGTCAGCGAGCGCATCCGAACGGTCAGCGAGCGTGTCCGAACGGTTAGCGAGCGTGTCAGATTAGTCAGCGAGCGCATCCGAACGCCTGGCGAGGCAAATATTTGAGCGTACCGGTAAAAATCTTACTCACTTTGAAGGGATAGCTGTGAATTCTGATTCAAATCACTTGCAAACCCAAAGGTTCAATGGTTACTCGTGGGCGATAGTCCGGTGATGCTGTTAAATCCAGTTGCGGGCAAACGAAAAATCAGGATAAACGAAAGGGTTTGTTTTGTGAAACAAGATGAAAGTTGGTGTTTTCATGGCAATAAAAATTAAATTATCGGTTAGCGTACAAGATTTTGTTTCTGTAATCACTCTCAAGTCAAATCGTACAGGTAATGAAACGTTTACAACGTTTAGGGAAATGGTTAAAAAAAAGCAATAGGGAGGAAGGATTTTCAAAAAATACAGGTTACAAGGGGAAAAGCCGTACACAAAAAAATCCCCCACAGACAGCAGTCCGATAAAGGAAAAATTGTAAATTGGGCAATACAAAACCGGAAATAAAAATGCTAACACCAATAAACACAACAATCAACTGGCAGAACCAAAAATATGAAAATTTTATATTTTCCAGTTCTTTCGGGGCATTGAGAGTGATATTGCCCTGGGGATATAATAACAATAAACGTAATAGGGTGTGTTTATTCAACTGTTATGCATCATATTAAACAAAAGACAAAATGACAATTATAGTAAAAACGGAATCTTGTAATCTTTGGTGGGGTATTTATGGATTTTGTGATAAATCGGGTTGGGAAGATTTAAACCTCTACTATGAATCTGGAGAAAAAATCGGTAGATTTTGTCTGAATACCAAAAGCTATTTAAGAGCAGGATTGAAGGATTTAGAAAAACACCCAGAAGAAAGAGATTTTGTTGATGCAATCATAAAATATTTAAATGATGATACGTATCACTATTGGTTTTACTATGACAATCCTAATGATAAAGATTTCTATGAGGTTCCTTTTTCTGCTCCAACAAATAAAGAAGGGATAAAACCAAGATATTTAGACATATGGCATCCTGATGAGAATATAGATATTTCAACAATAGAATCGGGAGTATCAAATTTTATTAATAGGTTTCTTGGATTCACAGATTATAAAATTGAAATAGAAAGAATGGACATCCAAGAAGCTATTGCTGAATATAAGGAACATATAAAACTATTTGATGATTCTGAAGAAGTTAAAATTAAATTTAGTAACGAATTGATTGATGAGCTTTCCATTTTATGGAACAAGCCAGAAAATGAAGTATTACAAAGACTTAATGATTCAATAAAATAAATACGATGCATAACATCATGTATAAAAAATTGCCGGTTCATTGGTTGTTTAAGGGTTATCACCCGCAGCAAGCACATTGTATCCTGATAGGGAATCGCTCCGCAAACGGCAACTTTTCATACATGTAACGTTATGGGTAAGTTTAAGACAAAACGCAACCTTTTGATTGTTTAAGCATCATAGATAAAAGCAAAATAATTTGAATCATGAGACCAAAAGTAAAATTGTTAGGATTTTTTTATTTGACTTTAATTTTCTTTTTTAGTTGCCAAAAAGAAAATGATCCTCTCGATAATTTAATAGATCAAAATGGTGCGAAAATAAAGCGAATTCTGCTATATTCTTCAATTGACAATAAAGACCCTATTAGTATTGTCGCAGAGTATGAATATGATAAAGAAGATAGAATTAGTAAAGTTTCTTCCCCTATGTATGAGAATGGTGAAATTGTGGGTATATTAAAATATGATTTATATGAATATGATTCACAAGGTCAATTAGTAAAGATTAAAAACTATAATGCTAATATTAACTCGCCATCAGGATTTATCAATTTGAAGAATTTTATCTATACGTATTCAGGAGATAGAAAAAAAGAAAAGGAAGTGGTAGAATATCCTCAAATTGGCTCGTTTGAATACTCTCTTTATAAATATGAAAGAGATAAACTAACAAGAATTGAAAAATATAATAATTCCAATAATTTGGAGATTTATATATTAAATGATTACGATAAGTCAGGAAATTTAATTAAAGAAACTTCTTTTGGGGAAGACAACCAACCTATATCCTATACACAGCATACATACAAAGATGGACTTAATGTCCGGTCGGATATTTTTGCTGGTAAGGAAATGAAAGAGCATGTACGTGAAATAATAAGAACTTATGACGAAAACAAGAATTTAATAATTCTGGAATCAAATGAATTGTCATTATATAGTTCAATGATGAGTCATGTATTAAAGTATGAATATTTTGAAAAAAAATAAAACCTACCCATAACACGCGGTATAGCCAATAAGGGTTTAATTTGTGTGCAAAGGGTTGTAGCCCGCTTCAACTTTCCGTATGCCTTGATTGGATATCACCCGCAATCCCTTACTGGCCATACCACCAACGTTGGCGGTAATTTTAAAATTGACAACTCTTGAGAAAATTTTACATCATGAATAAAATTAGAATCTGGATTAACAATAAATGGACAGATCCAGTCTGGAGTAAAGTATTTGCTGGAATAATTCTTGCATTTTTAAGTGCATTTGGAGCATTAATATGGTCATTGATTAAGCAAATTCCGATAATTGACTTGTATGAAAAGTCAATAAATACTTATCTCCAAATCAGCTATTTTTCGATTATTCTAATGACCATTCTTTTTTTATCGCTTATTATTCCTGCAATTTTAATGAATATAATAAGATTTCAACTTAAGAATCTGAAATTTCCAAAAGGATTTAGAACAAATAAATTTGATTTGCAAAGTTTTCTGAATGGCAATTGGGATTTAATTTATGAAAACTCAACGAGTAATTATAAAGATGGCGAATATCTCAGTTTTTTAAATGGTAACCAATATTTGATAAATAATCGATTAACATATGTAATGACTGATATCGATTTTAATGATTCAAAAAAAATTTTGAAATGGACAAAAACAAGGTATTCAAATAGTCAAAAACATTCAAGAGAAGAATTGATAATAAAAGATAACAATACTATGGAAGGAATAGATGATGTAGGATTTTCATTAATATACAAACGAAGATAAAAACTACCGCCAATAAATAGGAGCTCAAGTGGTCGGTACGACCCAGCTTGAGCTACCGGTTGAACGAAATCCGTTGCTTGAAAAAGGCTATACATTATATATGTATTTCTCGGTGGGAGTACAGTAAAATATCTGAACGTTAGACTTGGTGTATTTGTCAGAAA
>JAEYWD010000113.1 GCA_023429135.1 Bacteroidota bacterium
GCTCTTCCCAGCTTGTTTCCCGGAGTGAGCACCTCCTTTAATTCAGCTGTTGGCGTTTTCTTCAACCTTTCAGCATCGGCGAGAGAAAGCTGGTAACATTCTATTGTTTTTTCAACGATCTGGCGCAAACTCCAGGTTGTAATATCGTCGTTTTTGAAGTTTTCGGTAGCAGTCCGGTCTCCGAAACGATAAGAAACACCCTGGAAATAATCCCGGTATTTACCGGCCAAAATACTGTAAAGCATTGGTTTAACCGGGTATGATGCCGTTTTTAATTCCTCTTCGATCAACCGAATTGCGACTGGAATACCGTCCTCTTCCTGCCGCTGCTCGAGCCGTATCCGGACAATAACAGTCTTCAGGATTTCGACAGGTTTGTTTTCAACTTTAGCCGCCGCTTTTATTTTTGTAAGAAGCTTTAAGGCTGAAACATTTAAGCCGCTGTCTTCAAGGGCCTGTACCTTTTTCCAGGTTTGTGTGTAATTGAATGGTTTTTTGTCAGGATTCTGGGCATTGATTCTGCCGAAAAATACAAGCAGAACCCCGATCATTACATACTTTGAATGCATATAAGAAGAATTAGTTGTTTGGTTAATGGCCGGAAATCATTTTTCCGTTCCACCGTTTAACAATTAAGATGCAAATCTTACCCTTTTTCCATAAAAATGTGTTTTTTATTAGTTATTTCCTCAGGCAAATGGCTTTTCTTTCATTTAACAATTTGGCTAACAACGTCATAAAATTAGATATAATTATTATGGAGTCGGGATTCCCCAGCTCAGTTAAATGTTGGGAGCTGCTAAGCGGTCAATTTTATTTCCGCTTGGAACACATGAAAATTTGCAATTTTCAATTATCTGAATGTTTTCTTTTACCTGAAAACCTGTTTGATCTTTTTTTCTTTTATGTCAATTGATTAACTATTTGCAAATACTGAAATTTTGAATTGCAAAATCACCAGTTTTCCAAGCGGCATTGCAAATGCCGCTTAGTAGGTATAATTCGTGATGGAGTTCAACTATTGATGCTGGCTGTCTTAAATAATAAAATTTTATAACATTTTTCTCCAATTAAAAGTGTACTTTTGCGGCCTCAAAAATAAAACGAATCAAAAGCTTAAGTTAAAAGAAACCATCGACTCTCGTTTATACTGGTTCTTGAATTTGGCCACTGGTTCTAAATAATTAAGTGGAATGATTACAGTATCAGGATTAGAAATTCAGTTTGGTAAAAAACCTTTATTTACCGACGTGAACTTAAAATTTACCCCCGGCAATTGTTATGGCGTGATTGGAGCGAATGGCGCCGGGAAATCGACATTTTTAAAAATCCTCAGCGGAGAGCTTGACCCTGCCAAAGGCTCCATTATCATGGGAAAAGGCGAACGTCTTTCGGTGTTAAAACAGGATCACTTCGAATTCGACGAATACACCGTGCTTCATACCGTATTGATGGGTCATACTGAGCTGCTTAAGGTAATGGAAGAACGCGATGCCATATATTCAAAAGTTGACTTTTCGGATGAAGACGGACTGCGTGTTTCGGAACTCGAAGAACAGTTTGCCGAAATGGATGGCTGGAATGCCGAGAGCGACGCTGCAAACCTGCTAAGTGGTCTGGGTATCAAGGAAGAAATTCACCAGAAGCTCATGAAAGAGCTGAGCGGTAAGGAAAAAGTGCGTGTGCTGCTTGCCCAGGCATTGTTTGGCAAGCCCGACAACCTACTGCTTGATGAGCCCACCAACGACCTCGACCTCGAAACCGTAATGTGGCTCGAAAATTATCTCTCGGAATTTGAAAATACAGTACTGGTTGTATCGCACGACCGTCACTTTCTGGATTCAGTAGCCACTCATACCGTCGATATCGATTATGGCCGCATAGAACTTTTCCCCGGAAACTACAGCTTTTGGTACGAATCGAGCCAGTTGGCGCTTCGTCAGCAGCAGATGCAGAACAAAAAAGCTGAGGAGAAAAAGAAAGAGCTGCTCGAGTTTATTGCACGCTTCAGTGCAAACGTAGCTAAGTCGAAACAGACCACCAGCCGTAAAAAGATGCTCGAAAAACTGAATTACGAAGAAATTAAACCTTCGACACGAAAATATCCGGGCATTATCTTTACTCCCAACCGGGAACCGGGAACTCGTATCCTCGAAGTTACCAATATGAGCAAAACTGTTGAAGGAGAACTTCTTTTCAAGGATGTGAATTTTAACATAGAAAAGGGTGACAAAGTAGCTTTCATATCGAAAGATCCCAGAGCCATGACTGCGCTCTTCCAGATTATAACCGAAAACGACACCGCTGATACAGGCTCCTACGAATGGGGCGTGACTATCACCAAAGCTTATCTGCCGCTTGATAACTCCAAATTCTTCGAAACAAAGCTGAACCTTTTCGACTGGTTATGCCAGTATTCGAACGATTCGAGCGAATTTTACATTCGCGGATATCTTGGCAAAATGCTTTTCTCGGGTGAAGATGTTTACAAAAAAGCCAATGTGCTGTCGGGAGGCGAAAAAGTGCGTTGTATGATTTCGCGCATGATGCTTTCGGATGCCAACGTGCTGGTGCTCGATTCGCCTACCAACCACCTCGATCTCGAGTCGATTCAGGCATTCAATAACTGTCTCACCCGTTATCCGGGCGTGGTTTTAATGTCGTCGCACGACCGCGAATTTGTCGAAACCGTTTGCAACCGTGTAATCGAATTAACACCCAAAGGCATCATCGACAAACAGATGAATTACGACGATTACATTACCGATGAAAATCTGAAGGAACAACGGGCAAAAATGTATACAATATAACCGTAGGGACGCGCAATTTACGCGTCCCTACCGATTTTTATTCCAATACCAATAAAACGGCACCCCTGTTAACATCAGGATAATTCCCAGTAACGCCTCTCTCGGATTTGTAAAAAACGTAATGATAATAAGGGTGATGCAGAACAAAACAAATAAAGCAGGCACCACCGGATACCCCCAAACTTTGTAAGTACGTTCCAGATTAGGTTCCCGCACCCGCATCACAAAAACCCCGAAAGCTGTAGCTCCATAAAAGAAAAAAGCCGCAAACACAAGCATATCCGTTAACTGATCGAAACTCCCCGACATCACCAGCAGTGATGCCCATATTGCCTGCAACCACAAAGCGTAATTAGGTGTATTATATTTTGGATGAATATCGGCAGCCCGTGGAAAAAACAGCTTGTCCTTAGCCATGGCATAATAAATACGCGGAGGCATTAAAATAGTGCTATTGGTACAACCCAGAGCGGTAAACAAAATTAATATGGTTATCAGCCATAATCCAATGTTATTGGCATACTGACTTACAACCGCAACAGCAGCAATTCCGTTTTGCGATTTATAAACACCGGCCAGGGTATCAACCGGCAAAACATACAAATAAGTTACGTTTACAAGTAAATAAATAGATATAACAATGGCAATTCCCCCGAAGAGTGCTAAAGGAAGATTTTTTCGGGGGTTCTTAATTTCACTGCCCAAAAAGCCAACACTGTTCCAGCCTTCGTAAGCCCAGAAGGCAGCTAGCATAGCGCCAAACATGGCTTTTATCAGATCGAAATCGTACCAGGGCCGGGAAACATAATGAACCGAGTTTGTGGTAAGATTCGAAAAGCTGCCATTACTGAAAAACAGTCCCGAAATTACAATCAGTGCAAGACCACCCATGACCAGCTTTGTAATGGAGCCGCTCAGGAAGGAGACACCCTTCAGGCCACGGGTATTCAGAAAAGTAAGACTGACGATCAGGATTATTGTAAAAAGTTTCACGCCAATATTTTCGAAGGGATGAAAAGCCCCGAATACTTCAATCTGCTCCCAGGCAGGAGATAAATGTGGCAACGGAATTACAGCATTGAAAGAATGTGTAAAAAGGTAGGCGATGGAAGCCACAGCAGCCGTTTTGATAACCGCAAAAACGCTCCACCCATACATAAATGCCATGAATTTGCCATAGATCCGCTTAAAATAGACATACTCTCCGCCTGCATCGGCAAGCATACCGGCAATTTCAGCATTACTCAGAGCACCAAAAAGAGAAATTACACCTGCCAGTATCCAGCACAGAAGAATAAGCGATGGGGATAACAGCGCATCGGCCATAGGTGCAGCTTTTTTATATACTCCTGATCCAATTATGGAGCTTACCACCAAAATGGTTGTTGCCCCAAGTGTGAGCGACTGCTGGAGTTTGCCCTGCTGTTTTTGGTTTTTATGCATCCGTTTGGGTTTAGAAATCTGAAGCGCTAAAATAGGAAAATTTGTGATGCGGTTGCGGGTTACGGGTTGCGGGTTACGGGTTGCGGGTTGCGAGACACGGAGTACGGGTTATGGGGTAATTTACCTCCGAGGCTGTGTAATTAGTCCAAAACCGGAGGTTGAGCCTGTCGAAACCTCATTGTGGATCAGGTTGCGGTTACGGATTCAATTTGATTAACCCAGGGCGCCGCTTCGCTTTGCCCTGGGCTGTATTATCCAAGGCCTTCAGCCTTAAAAAACATAAAATCAAATCTACATTTCTGTGCAACATAGCACTATCGACTATCGACTTGTATTTCGTATTGGCTATGGTCTATCAACCATGGACTATCGACTTGTATTTTGTATTGGCTATCGTCTATCAACTATGGACTATCGACTTACATTTCTGTATCCGGCAACTTCCATTTCCCTTTTAGCTCTTCATAAAGCGATTTGGTCAATTGAACCAACACCGGCTTTTTTGATTTATCCATCCAGAAAGCCAGTCGTTTCATATTCCCGGAAGACATGCTGGTGCAGCCAGCGGTGTAAGAATTCGGACCGGACCAGATATGCAGGAATATACAGGAACCTCCCCCATTATTTACCGGATGTATGTTATGTTCAACCGTTGCGCCAATCTCATAAACTTCACCCATCGACCGCATTTTCTCCGACGACTTCCAGTCGAATTTTCCGCTTTTTTCCAGCGCGTCTTTGGCAACAATCTGGTTATAATAAGCCGAGTTTACATCGTCGACACATTCGGTCTTTTGTGAAACAGGAATATAGGGCATTTTCAAGGCTTTCATTTCGGTTTCAGAAGCATAACCAAAAACAGCCCCGATTGTGAAAATACCGGCAGGACTTTTCCCATCGCCCTCCTTCTTTGCAGGAAAGCCAGATATACCATTTTCTTTATGCAAGCCTTTTCCCCATGCCAGGCCATTTTTACCGACACACACTGGAATGCTATCGTGGGCTCTCTCCCACCCCTTATCACTCCGCTCAAAAAGATACATGGTACCTTTTGTGGTGGTCTCCGAATCAGTAACAACTATTATCAACTGTTTACTTTCGCGAGGTAAAACTGTAATTTCTTTCATGGAATTGCATGAAAATAATACCATAAAAATCAAAAAATATAAACCTTTTTTCATCTCATTTAACTATACTTTGACACATTAAAATATTTAAATTAAATAGCCACGAATGCACGAATAATTTTATTCGTGGGCTGACTGCTTGCAGTCAGGATTCGAATACATTTTCAAGAACCTTAGTTAATTCTCTTTTTTCATGCTCTTCAGTTATTATAAACCACAATAAGAGAAATTCATTTTTCTTTCTCATTTGTGCATTCGTGGCTTTAGTTTATCATTTATTCTAATCGGTCAAAGGAGAATTTAAAAATCAATTTTAATGCAATTTACTTCATTCCTTTCATTTCTTCATTCAACAAAAGAGCCGGAACACAAAACTGTACCCCGGCTCTTTTTATTGTATAATGGCTATTATCGTTTTCTCAGAAAAATATCGCCGCTTATTGTTTCCAGGTTGACA
This sequence comes from Bacteroidota bacterium, assembly GCA_023429135.1. Lineage (GTDB taxonomy): Bacteria > Bacteroidota > Bacteroidia > Bacteroidales > JAAUTT01 > JAAUTT01. The sequence continues at coordinate 5,838 of JAEYWD010000113.1, forward strand.
GGCACTCCTCCTCCATTCAGTTTTTCGTTTATTTTAAGCTCGACAATGCGCTTATTCAGACTTGCAAGATTCAGGTCGGTATAAATATTACCCGTTATGGTCTTAAGATTTAAATCGGCGCCTTTTCCCGATTCTATCCCCATATCAATAAACCCGTTGATGGTGTGAGCCTTTACCGAATTAATTTTTCCCATAATAATGATATTACCATTTATGGTCTTTACCGATATTTCAGCATTCTCGGGCACCATCAGCTTCCAGGCAACATTCACTTCGTTGTTGCATTGTTTCCCTTTAAAAAACTGATCGTCGAATTTTGCTTTAATCTCAACACGGTCACCAGCCTCCCCGAACGAAGTTTTATAAGCCTCGTTATCCTTATTTTCGTTTACATTGATTGAAGCATAAGCATAAACTTCATTTTTATTCCAGGTTTGAATATTTATGGAATCGGTAATCTGAAGGTCAAGAACCAAGGACTTCTTATTATTGAAGTTAAACGTTTTCTCCACAATTTTTTGAGCATGCACCAGGGGCATTATGCAGCTAATTGCTACAATTACAGCTATTTTTCTCATAAGATTTTAGGATTTAAAAATGAATTATTTCCCTTTGCGGAGATAGATATTACCACTAACTGTCATTAGGCTGAATTCAATGCCACCCCCATTTAATTTATGTTTGATATTGTTTCCGCCAACCTGTTTCAACTGTTTTTCCTGGGTTTGAGGAAAATCGAAGTCCGAATAGATATTCCCGCCGATGGATTTGATCTCAAGATCCAGGCCGGTTTTAGCAGGCAAAGTAACATCAACTTCACCACCAATAGAGCTTATGGAACATGGCTTGGGAGTTACTCCCTCGGAGAAAACAACTTCAACATCTCCGCCAATTGTGGATAGTACAACCGGGCCACTCACATTTTTCAATTTAATTGATTGACAGGTTTTAACCTCTATTTCGTTGCTCATATTCTGAACGGTTATATCTCCGGCTCTTTCGCACGGACTCTCGTAACGAACAGCCATGTTTTCAGGAACTCTTATTTTATATTCGCCTCTCTTGGTAATAGGCAGCAAACAGGTAAGAGTAATATTGTTGCCATTCTTTTCGACAGAAAGTCCTATTCCGGTATTATCGTATCCTGCGGCAAAAACCGGTTTTAAACCTTTTGCCCTGTCGGGAACAGTCACTGGTTCGCTTGTGGATGTCACAATAATTTCCTTGCCGTTGTACCCCTCAATAGGTAAATCGCCCATAAAGTTTACAAGAGAAAGTTTCCCATCTTTAGAGTTATCTGCAGAAATTTTAAACTCCTGCGCATAAAAGTCGGTTACCGACATATAAACGGCAACAGCAAATATTATCAGTTTCATTTTCATCGTTTTTTTGTTTTAAAGTTTAACATGGTTGAGAAATAAACCCGGTTTTTATTTCCCGTTGATTAAGATTGAATTCAACCTATAGCAAAACCTGCATGTTCTTTTTTGCTATTTCTTTAACTTCTTTTATTGTATTATCGTCGGATATTATTTTTTGCATGGGTTTTAGCGCCCTGGTATCACGTTTTTGTACAAGAATATCCATTAACACCACCTGAATGATAGGATCGGTTTGCTTCTCGAGCGATTTCACAAGAGAATCCATCACCACTTGCCGGTTTGTAAATTTCGACAGAGAATAAGCCGCAGCCATACGCACATTCACATTTTTATCGTTATTGAGAGTTTTTACAAGCGCGTTTATCACGTCTTCGTTGGGCGACGAAATTTCTTCAGCATAATTCACGGCTTTAATCCGGTCGCTCGGCGATTCTTCGTTCAGCATATTCATCATCACCACTTCTTTCATGGACTGTACTTCGGTTTTAAGCTGAGCCAACTCATTATTCTGGTTGTTGTTCTTTAAAAGCGGATTCAAAAACATTCCCAAAAAAGTTCCTCCGATAAGCAATGCCAGTCCTGCCGCAATTCTTGTATAAGGAATCATTTTCCGGCTCTTTGGCTTTGAATATCCTTTCTGCTTATCTATTTCGGTTTGAAGCATATGGTAGAAGTTCATTCTCAATGAATCGGCAGGAGTTTCCATGAGCGAACCGGAAATTTTATTCAGAATGGTTTGAAAGTCACGCACTTCGTCCATACATCTTTCGCAGGTTTCCAGATGTTTCTCAATGGTATCCTTTTCATCCGGACCAACTTGGCCATCCAGGTAATCCATCATTTTCGAACTCACTTCTTCACAGTTCATCTCTTAATTATTTTGAAGTTTGAAATACAATGTTCTTAATTGTTTTATAGCCCGGTGTACCTGCACCTTGATGGCTGCTACCGACAAATCGGTAATTTTCGATATTTCTTCATATTTGAGCCCCTGGTAACGACTCAGAATAATGATTTCGCGCTGTCCGTTTTCAAGCTTTGCAAGTGCAGTATCCAGCCGGTCGTAATCGTCCTGGGAGAATGTGTCGAAAGTATCAGCAACTTCATCATTGAAACTTTCTACCTGAGTAAAATGGTCGTTTTGCTTTTGATGTTCACGGCAATAATCGTAATAAATATTGCGTGCCATCTGATAAATCCACGATTTAAAACTATTACCCTCTTTAAAAGAACTTCTGTACTTAAGAATTCTGTAAAAAAGATTCTGAGTAAAATCCTGACTCAGAACACGATCACCGGACAGTTTCAGGAAAAAATTAAACATACGTACATGATAGCGCTCAAATAAAGTCGCCAACTCCTGAAGGTTCCCTTCTTTTACCCGTTGCATTATTATTTCGTCGGATACTGTCACGTTTTTTAATTTTTATCTTCTGAATTGGTTACCGCGGAATGAATAAATGGTTACAAACAAATTTCGACTTTTTCCATAAATAAACATATAAAAAAACCCAGAACCTTGGAGGGCCTGGGTTTACATGAATTTTCAGAATTTTTATAAAGGTAACGGAATAACAGTACCAGCATTGTTAGCAGTAAAACCTTTTGCAACTTTTACTGAAGGATTGTAGGTATAAACAGCGAAATCGTCGAAACAAATCGATTCGGTTTTTGAAGGAGGTTTTCCACTGGCTCCAAAAAAGTTGGCAAAAAAGATTCTGTCAATTTTGAGAGAGGAAATATTGCGGAACCGGATACTCTTTTGAGAAGCACAAAGTTTTCCATCGATAAAACCTTCCACAAGCCCATTGGATTTTCCGGGAGTATTCATTACCACTCTTATGGTTATTGTGTACCACACACCGGTTTTTAAGGTATAGCCGGGATTAAATACAGGCCCCATTCCCCAGTACGATTTGTTTTTAACTGGTTTCGAATCGCCAAATAGTTTGTAGACTTCGGGGTAATACATGTAAAATTTAACTTGGGTCCCATGAAACATTAACCTGGCGCTCCATCCATCTTTTCCATTAGGAAGATAACCGCCACTATTGGATGTTCCACCGGATAATCCCGGAAGTTTCCCCTGCAGATCTTTACTTTTAAAGCCATCGGAAAACTTTATTTTGTAGGAAAAATAAAGCTCATCATAACCTTGATTGAATTTTGAATGCCACTGATATCCGCCTGAAACATTAAAAGCTCCCTTGGCAAAACTTTGATTAAGATAAATGTTGGAACCTTGTTTCACCATTTTCCCAAGTCCGTTTTTCCGGTTGGCCCAGTTAGGATAATTCCAGTTTTCGAGCCAGTCGGCAGTTTTATACGTACCAACAGAGTTACTGTTCAGGTTTTCAGCAAGTACAATCTTGTACTTTTCAGGATTGGCGATTTTCGCCTTTTCTGCTTTAAAAGTTTTAACTTCAGCCAAAGTATCGGCTGTAATAACTGAGGAGATAACTGCCAGTTCGTCCTGAGACTCGCACGAGGCTAATAAACCGGCTACTGCTAATGTTGCGACTAACGTTTTTTTCATTAATTTCTGTTTTAAAGGTTTTTTATAATTTATTTGGGTACTTAAAAAACCTGTAAAACTTTCAATTATTATCTAGAATATCAGTCGATAAACCACTTTGCTGAGATTTAGCAATAGCAATACAAATAAGTAATTAATTTAACTAATTAATTACTAGAAATTTAAATTAATCAAATCAATATTTCATAAAAATAAAAGTGTAACTCTCTGCTAAAGTATGGGTGTAATTAAAACGAAGGCAGTGGAATAACCGTCCCTTTAGCATTTGCCGTATTGCCGCGAGCAACACTCACTGTCGGTTTATAAGTATAAACTACAAAATTGTCGAAACTTATTATTTCGCTTTTTACAGGAGGCTGGCCACTACCTCCAAAGAATGTGGAGAAAAATATTCTGTCGATCTGAAGGGAAGTAACATTTCTAAACCTCATTCCTGTTTGAACAGCACACAATTTACCATCAATAAATCCTTCAACCAGCCCATTTGCTTTTCCAGGAGTATTCATCACAATACGTTGTGTTACGGTATACCATGTATTTGTTTTTAGGGTAAAGCCAGGACTAAGAACCGGACCGTATCCGTAATAGTTCTTTCCTGATACCGGTTTGCTATCGCCGTAAATTTTGTAAAGATCGGGATAATAGCTGTAGAACTTGATCTCGGTACCATGAAACATAAACCGTGCACTCCAGCCATCGGTGCCAGTAGGAAGATCGCCTCCATTATTGGAACTTCCTCCTGATAAACCCGGGAGCTTACCTTGCAGATTAGTACTGGTAAACCCCGATGAAAATCTGATCCGATATGAAAAATATAATTCATCGTAGCCCTTTGCAAATTTACCTTGCCACTGGTATCCTCCGGAAACTTCAAAAGTTCCTGCCGCAAAATTCAGATTCAGGTACTTATTTGCATTCTCCTCAGCAATTCTTCCGAAACCGTTGTTATGATTTGCCCATGCCGGATCGTTCCAGTCCGATTGCCATTCAGTTTCCTTATAGGAACCCACTGTATTTTTAGCAAACGAGAGATTGAAAATAATATCAAATTTATCGGCGTTTGTTACCACAGGAGAAGGAACCACTGGAGCTGGTACTGGT
>JAEYWD010000014.1 GCA_023429135.1 Bacteroidota bacterium
TGTTTGATATCGGTAAAATAATCATCGGGTTTGTACGGAACTTTAAAACCGCTGCCCAGATCGACAAATTTCAGATTGGGGAAGTTTTTGGCAGTATCGAGCATAATCTGCGTGCCCTTGAGGAACACTTCCACATCCAGAATATCGCTGCCGGTATGCATGTGCAAACCGTCCACATTCATTTTGTGAAGATCGACCATGCGCAGCACATGTGGCATCTGGTAAACCGAAATTCCAAATTTGGAGTCGATATGTCCGGTCGAAATCTTGGAATTTCCGCCACCCATGATATGCGGGTTGATACGGATACTTACCGGAATACTTCCGCCGTAAGCCATCCCGAACTGCTCGAGGATGTATATATTATCGATATTAATGTGCACACCAAGTTTAACAGCTTCGTGATATTCGTCAATGGAAACACAGTTGGGGGTAAAAATGATATCCTGAGGTTTAAACCCGGCCATTAACCCAAGTTGAACTTCCTGTATGGAAACAGTATCCAAACCGGAGCCCAGTTTATTGAAAAACTTCAGAACGCTCAGATTCGTTAGCGCTTTGCAGGCATAATTAATTTTAACCCTGGTCTTACTGAAAGCTTTCAAAAGCCGGTTATACTGCGACTCCATTTTGCTTGTATCGTAAATATACAGCGGCGATCCGTATTTCTGCACCAGGTCAAGCACCGGTACTCCTCCAATGAGGTACTTGTTGTTAACTAATTCCATTGAATACTGAATAAAAAAACAAAGATAACTGAGAGGAACAAATAAACACAGGGATTATTCTTTTATAACGTTAAATAAACCCAATGTTAAAATTTTAACATCTAACTTATTTTTTCAACTTCCCAAACGAGGCCATTACACCTTTTATTAATGCAGAGCTAAAGCCCTGGTGTTCCATCTCGTTCAGACCAACAATAGTAAGTCCCTGGGGAGTAGTAACCTTATCGATTTCCTGCTCAGGATGGCGGCCACTTTCGATAATTAATTTGGCTGCACCCAAAACAGTCTGCGCCGAAATTAGCTGCGCAAGTTCAGAGTTAAATCCTATTTCAATTCCGCCCTGCATGGAAGCACGCATGTAGCGAAGTGCAAAAGCGGTACCGCATGAGCCTATCACCGTTGCTGCATTCATCAATTCTTCGGCTATCACCACGGCTTTTCCCAACTGATTAAAAATATTCAGCACAAATTCTTCCTGTTCCGGTAAAACATTAGCCACCGAAATACAGGTCATGGATTCCTGGATCGAAATGGCCGTATTGGGAATGATCCTGAAGATAGGCATTTTACCGACCGATTCTTCAATTTGCGCGCAGGTAATACCCGCTGCAATGGAAAGTAATAACTGGCTTTGCGGTTTAATTTCGGGCTTTACCTGTTCCAGCACCGGTTTCACCTGGTAAGGTTTAACCGCCAAAAGCACCAGAGAAGCCTTCTTTACAGCTTCGACATTATCCGAAATCACCTGAACACCTTTCTCCTTGAGGCCCGCAAGCTGTTTCTGACGAATATCGGAAATGATAATGTCCTCGGGTTTATAAAGTCCCGATTTGATAAGACCTTCGGCTATGGCACTTCCCATGTTACCACCGCCAATAATTGAAAGAATTTTGTTTTGCATAATATTGAATTGACCTCACCCCTGTCCCCTCTCCATTTGGAGAGAGGAACCTGCTAATGAGGATTATTAATTAAGTGGAAATTACTGTTCCTGTTATTCTGTTTTCCTGATTAAAAGCATCTGGACCGCAGATTGTCACCTGCCTTACGCCAGAACTTATCGCTTTGAAAGCATTATCAAGTTTGGGAATCATCCCTGCCGAAATTACCCCTGAGGCTTTATATTCATTGAATAAATGCTCGTCGATTTTTGGTATCACAGAATTTTCATCCTGAGGATCCATGAGAACTCCGTTCTTTTCAAAGCAATAAATAAGGTTGACCTTGTAAAAAGGGGCAAGAGATATTGCCAGCGTCGAAGCAATAGTGTCGGCATTTGTGTTCAACAGGTCCCCCTCGCCGTTGTGGGTTATAGGGGCACATACCGGCACCAGTCCCATTCCAAGGAAGTTTGTAATGGTATTACAACTTATGTCTTTTGGATAAACATCGCCAACAAAACCATAATCAATATCTTTCACAGGTCGTTTTACAGCAGGAATAATATTGGCATCGGCCCCGCTTAAGCCAATGGCATCGCATCCTCTGCTCTGAAGCTGTGCCACAAGTCGTTTATTGATTAACCCGGCATACACCATGGTCACGATTTCAAGCGTTCTTTCGTCGGTTATTCGCCTGCCATCAACCATATTGGGTTTGATACCCAATTGCTCCATCAGCACGTTGGCAATTTTTCCACCACCATGGACAAGAATTTTCTTCCCCTCCAGCCGGGTAAACGAATCAAGAAGATTTTCGAGAAAAATCCCGTTATCGAGAATATTTCCGCCAATTTTTAAAACAGATAATTGATCCACAGTTTTCTTTTTTAAAGAGTAGCAGAAGACGTTTCCAAAACTTTACGTAAAGAACATGCCAAACGATTTACAAACATGTCGGCCTCGTAAGTTCCCATAGTTAAAGGAGGTAATAAGCGTAAAACGTTCTTGTTTGAAGAAGATCCCGTAAATACTTTTTCTTCCTTAATTAAAACATCGCGCAATTTATTGATTGGAAAACCAAATTCCAATCCCAGCATAAGACCTTTTCCTCTGATACTTTTGATTTCACTAACCCCTTTGAGCTTTTCGATCAAATACTCTCCAACAGAAAAGGCATTGTCAATTAACTGATCGCTTTCGATAATATCCAATACAGCAATAGCTGCTGTACAGGCAAGATGATTTCCGCCAAAAGTAGTTCCCAGTAAGCCGTGTTTCGCCTGGAACTCCGGACTAATAATGGTTCCAGCAACAGGAAATCCATTACCCATGCCTTTAGCAACCGTAATCATATCGGGTTTGATTCCGGCATACTGATGTGCAAAAAACTTTCCGGTTCGGCCATAACCCGATTGAATTTCATCGAGGATCAGCACAGCTTTGTATTTTTTACACACATTACTAACCTCCTGAAGAAAGGCGTCGGCGGGTTCAACAATTCCATTTACACCCTGAATACCTTCGATAATCACCGCACATGTTTCATTTTTGGCTAGTTCGGCTTCAATAGCTTTGATATCGCCAAACTCAAGAAATGTAACATGGTGACGGAAGTTCAAGGGGGCCGATATTGCCGGATTATCGGTCACAGCTACGGCACCCGAACTACGGCCGTGAAAAGCACCTTTAAAAGCTATAACCTTAGATTTGCCTGTATGAAACGATGCAAGCTTAAGAGCATTCTCGTTGGCTTCGGCGCCGGAGTTACTAAGAAATAAGGAATAATCTTCATACCCGGATAAACGTCCTAACTTCTGTGCAAGCTCTTCCTGAAGGGAAATTATTACTGAATTTGAATAGAAACCCAGCATCTGTAACTGATCCGAAAGTTTCTTAACATAATACGGATGCGAATGTCCAACTGAAATCACCGCATGACCGCCATATAAATCGAGATATTTCTCACCGGTTTTATCTATTACATAACAACCCTCGCCTTTCACGGGCTCAATATCGATAAGAGGGTAAACATCAAATAATTTCATCTCTAATATTTTTAAGTTAAATGAATCACATGAATATTTTGAAAGTTTTGTTAGTCATCCATATGATTTTCACCATAGTTTTGTTGAATTAATAAATTAAAAAGCTACAGGTTTTAAATGCAAACCAGCTTTTTCATCTATGCCGAACATCAGGTTCATATTTTGAACAGCCTGTCCGGACGCTCCTTTAGTTAAATTGTCGATTACCGATGTGATAAGCAATTTATTACCGTGCTTCTCAATCGACAGCAAACATTTATTGGTATTAACAATCTCTTTTACACTAATTTCCGGCTCCGAAACAAAGGTAAAAGCTGCATCTTTATAATAATTTTTATAAAGATTTATGGCTTCTTCCTCGCTCAAAGCACAATTGGTGTAAGCAGTTAAAAAGATACCACGCGAAAAATTGCCACGCACCGGAATAAAATTCAAATCGGGAACTTTTGCCGAAGCAGCAGTTTCTAGTGTTAACCGTACTTCTTTCAGATGCTGATGCGAAAAAGCCTTATACACCGAAATATTGTTGTTACGCCAACTGAAATGAGTTGTTTCGCTCAACGCCTGACCGGCACCTGTAGACCCGGTAATGCCGTTGATATGCACCTCTTCGATAAGCAGCTTTTGGGATGCCAGCGGAAGCAAAGCCAACTCAAAAGCTGTGGCAAAACAACCCGGATTAGCAATATTCGAGGCTTTTTTTATCTGCTCGCGCCTTAACTCGGGCAGTCCGTAGATAAACTCCCGGGTCTGCCCTTCATGCTGAAATAAACCGTTCAAACGGAAATCCTGGCTCAGGTCGATAATTTTAACAGAAGCCGGAATTGTATTTTTTGATAAGAACTCCTGAGATTTTCCATGTCCAAGACAGAGAAAAAGCACGTCGGCAGTTCCAATTTTATCAGTAAAGATAAGGTTGGTTTCGCCAATCAGATCTTTATGCGCGTGATGAACAGGTTGTCCGCTGTGGCTCGAACTGTGGATAAATGAGATCTCAGCCTGAGGATGATTCAACAGAATGCGGATCAGTTCTCCCGCGGTATATCCGGCGCCTCCGATAATTCCAACTTTAATGTTCATGCTATTTGTCTTTGTCTCCGTTATTGTCTTTATTTCCGTTAGTTGCCTGCTGTACTTTATTGAGAAGTGTTTCCTTAATATGGTTCAGTCTTTCCAGCACTTTCAGCTTCTTCAGGAAATCGAATTTCTGATTTTCTTTTGCTTTGGGATCATACAGCATGGCAGTACATAAGCACATGCGGCGTTCGTTCCGCATCAGAATATCGTAATTACGGCAACTCGAACATCCTTTCCAGAATTCATCATCGTCAGTAAGCTCCGAAAAAGTAACCGGACGATAACCCAGATCGGAGTTAATTTTCATAACTGCTAAACTGGTAGTAATACCAAATAACTTGGCCTCGGGAAACTTTTTGAGGGATAATTCAAAAGTTTTTTTCTTCAGGTTTCGGGCTATACCCGATTTTCTATATTCGGGAGCAACAATTAACCCTGAATTGGCAGCAAATTTACCATGTCCCCAGCTCTCGATATAACAAAAGCCGGCAATTTTATCTTCATAGGTTGCAACAACAGCCTTGCCTTCCATCATTTTCTCTTTAATGTAGTCGGGCGAACGTTTTGCAATACCGGTACCTCTTATCCGTGCCGACTCTTCCATCAACTTGCAGATTTCTTCGGCATAGACTAAATGTGTTGCATTTGCAACATGTATTTTAAACTTCTTGTTTTGCATTATGATTTAAAAAAGACTTAAAAAATAAAAAAATAGGAAACTAGCGGGAAACGCGGGTTACGTAAACCCACAATGATAATTTAGCCCAGGGTGGGCCTAGGAGAACGATATGCATCAAGGATAAGCGTATACATCACTTTTTGTAAATACATTTTCTGTTCTGTTTTATGGGATGCAAATATACTTATGAAATTATTATATGCAACTTAAAACATGAAAAAAGTCATAAATAAGTCGATGGTCGATAGTTGATGGTCGATAGCTAATACAAAAAGTCGACGGACGTTGGACCACGGTCGACTGCCAATACAGAAAATACAAGGTAATCGTTCGGCGTAGCATCTGGACTATTGACCATCGACCAACCGCATCGACTAACCCTGTACTGGCTGTGGTCCATGGACGGAGGACTGATGACTATTGTATTTTGTATTCACTATCGACTATGGACTAACAGCTATCGACTTCCCCCGTATTGGCTGAGGTCTGAGGACTGAGGTCTGACGACTATTGCATTTTTGTATTCACTATCGACCATGGACCTCCCGCTATCGACTCTACCTACATTTCTTCCCCTTCCTCAAATTGAGTGTATCTCCTGCCTTGGGCTGGGTGCCCTCCTCCATACAGTTCATTTTGTAAAGGCGGGAAAGTTTTACACCGTAAAGCTGGGAAAGGAACCGCATACTTTCACCCTGCAGAACCACATGGGTATCGTGGCCACGGGCAGCACGATTTCTTTTTGGTTGAATATAAAGCACATCGCCAGCCTTGAGATCGGAATCGTTTTGTAAATCGTTGTATTTGGGTAATTCCCAGCGCATCAGCTCCAGTTCATCGGTCAGTTTGACAAAGGTATCGCCATCTTTCACAACAATATAGTCTATGCGATTTCTTTTAAATATTTCATGCGACGGCAGATTAATAGTAAAACCATCTTCAATTGCAGGTGCTTTTCTTGTGTACTTTCGTGGCTTATTGACCGCTGTTGGTTTATCGATAAACACAGCCTGGTCGTAGGCATAAAGATTATTCTCTTCAATAAGTTTGATAAGAAGCTGCGGATAGCTCGGGTTTGTAGCATAACCGGCTTTCTTTAATCCATGTGCCCAATTTTTATAGTCGGTGGAAGGATATTCGAATAAAAAGCTGTACCTGCCCTTGGCCCTTAAAAACTCGGTATGATCCTTAAACGATTCGTCGACCGAATTATACTTGCGAAAGCATTCATTCTTGGCATCATCGTCCTTATACATCTTTTTTCCTGTCCATTCGTGGCATTTGATACCAAAATGGTTCTTCCCCTCTGTTGCAAGGGTACTGTTGCCATACTCCGATTCGAGCATACCCTGAGCAAGGGTGATACTGGCAGGAATACCGCTACGGTGCATTTCTTCGATGGCAATATCCTTATAAGTCTTGATATATTCGGCAGGGGAAATTTTTTTCGCTTTCTGCGCGTAAATATTCTGGCTAAAAACAAATAAAACGACTGATATATATGAAAATAACTTCATCCTCTACAATTTTGAATTGCTAAAATACAACACATCAATATATAGAGAACGGGGTTGTTAAGAACTTGGTATGATTGTTAATAATAGTTAGCCCCTAAAACCCCCAGGGGAACCACAAGAATTCTGATTTCCGCAACCCTCAACTATTTAGTCGTAGGTCGTAAGTCGTAAGAAAACAGCCAAATGGGACTTACCTGCACTGGTCAGGCTGTTATAGCTCTCTCGCAGGGGTTGAGGGTTTCCCAGGTGGCGTGCAATGAGGTTAAGAAAAGAGATTCTTTTTTGATCGCCACATGGCAAGGATGAAGAGAAAAAGAGGTTATGTGAAAAGTCGTCAAATTGAGCTGAATTACAAATTCAGCTCAGCGTTTCGGTTTGTAAATAAACAAATTACGCTCTGCGGAATTTGCAATTCCGCCGGAAAATCAGACTTTTTAGACAACCTCTTTTGCCTTCTCCATGACCGGATAAAGGGTCAGAATTATCTCAACCCGCTACACCTTCTTCAGCTTCCACTTTCCTTTACGGAATAAAATTAAAGCGATGATTGCTATACACGATTCAGCAACTACAATACTAAAGTAAACACCATTCTGATGCATTCCCAATGTCATAGCCAGAAACCATGCAAGCGGAATCTCCAACAGCCAGAAGCAGAAGAAATTTATGTATGTAGGAGTATTGGTATCGCCTGCTCCGTTAAATGCCTGTATCATCACCATTCCTACCCCGTAGAAAAGAAAACCATAGCTGATTGCACGCAGACTTTCTGCTGCAAAAGGAATAACTTCTGCATCACTGGTAATAAGACTAACAACCTGAACTGGAAATATAATAAAAATGGCTCCTGTTATACTTAGCACAATGAAATTAACAATAGCACTTGCCCAAACAGCTTTTTCAGCTCTTTCGGGCTTCCCTGCACCAAGGTTCTGACCTACAAGCGTGGAAGCAGCATTGCTCAATCCCCACGATGGCAGCAAGGCAAATATGATAATCCTTATTGCTACGGTATAAGCCGCTACAATCACGCTGCCGAATTTGGCAACAATTACCATCAGAAATACCCAACTGGCAGTACCAATAATATTCTGAGCAATACCTCCGCCTGCAACTTCGAAAATATGTTTAATAAGTTTCCAGTCGAAATGAATATGTTTCAAAAGAATTTTAATACGATGCTTGCCACGACTCAAAAGCCAAAACTGGAAAATCACAGCTAGCCCACGACCGGTAGTTGTAGCCACGGCAGCCCCTGTCACTCCTAATTCGGGAAACGGTCCCCAGCCAAAAATAAAACATGGATCGAGAAACATGTTGATAACATTTGCTACCAGTAACACTCGCATAGCAATGGCTGCATCGCCCGATGAACGGAAAATAGCGTTGTTGATGAACAGCATCATGATAATAATGTTGCCGCTTATCATTATGGTAGTGAATTTCCACCCCTGTTCCACTACCTGGGGTGTTGCCCCCATCAAGGTTAATAAAGTCCTGGAGCCAAAAATACCTACGATAGCGATAGCCAGAGATACTATAGAACCGGCAACAATAGACTGGAAAGCAGCACGGGCTGCCCCATCGTAATTATGTTCCCCTATACGCCGTGAAACAATAGAAGTGGCAGCAAAGCTTAACCCCCATGCAATAGCATAAATGATGGAGAGCATACTTTCGGTAATTCCGACAATAGCCACTGCATCAGCACCTAACTTCTGAACAAAATAAATGTCGACAATGGCAAAGGTCGATTCCATAACCATCTCCAGCACCATAGGTATTGACAACATCAATATGGCGCGGCTTAACTTCCCTTCTGTAAAATCCTGTTCGGTACCCGACAAGGCTTCCCAAACATCTTTGAAAAATTGCTTTAAATTTTTAGAAAACATGACTTGTGATTATAAAAGCTGATGCACTGAAATCCAGAAAACAAGTATGGACTATACAGATAAAGCCACAAAAAATGACTATCAGCAGATTAAAAATAAATTGATTTGATTTGGGAGTTATCCCTTTTGATTTATCCGGCGACCGGCACCTGAGCGGGGATGTTTAAAATCGTACCGTAAAAATGTTCGGCCGGGTGAAAACACACACACTCCAAGGTCGCGGGACGACCAGATTAGCATCAGAATTAAATGTGGTTTTCATCAAAGAATTATTTAATTATTTTGCGAATGTATGCAATTTGGAAATATTATCCAAAAATTTATCGAAGATCAACAACTCGGCAACTAATACTTTTTAGACAAGGTGCATCAAAGTCTTCTGATTAGGCAAATGGGATAAGGAAGGCTTTTTAGAAATACTATCAACGCTTTCCATAAATTTTTAATTGTCCGCCCCGAATGAGTCTTCATCAGGAGGGTCACATCAGTGCTTTTCTCGACCAAATGGTTGATCATGTGCGCTATCTGTGTGGTAATAATTCTGCAGAGCCATGTAGGATACCAGAGAAAATTACTGGCGACTTTAGTTGGGTTGATGATTATAATAAAAAGCATTCTAAGTCATATTTCGACTCCGCTCAATATGACAAATAGCTGATTGTCAGACGTCAGACTGAGCGTAGTCGAAGTCTTTCCGCCCTTTTCACACAGCCTCCTTTCTTCTAAGTTGATTGCAACAACATTTGCTTAGCGATATCGTCTGATAGTTAGTTTTTTCTGTTAATAAAAACTTCGTCGATAATATATTTCTGTGAACCATAAAAATTTTCAAATCGAAATGAGACAGTAGGATTTGCAGGATTATGAAACAACAATACATCCTGGGTAAGAATGGGATGTCCGTTTCTGGATAAGGTACCAGAGCTTTTTAGAACCGACACATTATAAACGCTATTGGACAAGTCGACAGTGACCATAAAAGTATGCACCTCGTTATTGGGTATTGTACCAATGTTAACACCATCACCCGTGAGCAGGTTACTAATGAGAATAACATCGCCGTTATTCTGAAGCCTTAATCTTGCTGCCATCGTTCCGCTGCCATCGGTGCAATCGATAAGCATGTGACTGCCTCCTGAGCTGAAGTCTTTCCGGCCCGACCATAAAAATGTTATAGGTTTGGCAAAATTGGTACTTGTAGCCTGAAAACCGATCCATAAATTTGTTGCGGACACTTCGCCCGATGGTGCTACACTTCTATACTCGAGCGATTTCTTCGAAGCATCGGACGGGGTGGCAATTATTTTAAGCTGGGTTTCAAGTTCGGGGACATAATCAAGCTCGTCTCCACCCGGAGACCCTGGCAAGGTTCTGTCAGGAAGCCCACCCACAGTATCCGATTCAAATTTTGCAGTTAACTTATTGGTACACCCTGTAAACACAAAAAAGATCATAATGGACAAACCAATAACGGTCCTTGTAATAATCTTAACTTTTTTCATGGATTTAGTATTAGTAACATCATAGTAAATCAAGTAGTCTTCAAATGCTTTATAACAGCGTATACCATGATTTTGTTCAGAACTCAGTTGCCCCTAGTGCTGTAAAACAGCACAAAGCGTTTGGCTAAGGTTCCACCTGAGTCGAATATATGTTTACAGGCTCTTGCCTGATTTTCTACTTTTAGCAAAATAATGAATTGACACATCCGGCTCCAGCAGAGTCTGAGCCGAACATGGCCAGACACTGCTGGAGCGCGATTGCATCGCGTTCCTTCTTAACCGTCGTTTGCAACGGGTTTTGTGTAGCAACAACTAAATTTTAACAATATTCATTAAGTACCTGATCCAATTATTATATTTGTACCATTCGTTGGGGGTGTCTGAATTATACAGGCTGAGATTAAACCCCATGAACCTGAGATGTATCATAACAGCGTAGGGAAACGAGTATTACGGGTTTTACTTTTTAAATTCCATATAATACCGTTTCGTTAACCTGCGGAGCGGTTTTTTAATTTTAATAAATTATATGGAAAACAAAGAATTCGACCAGTATTCATCCCAATACGATGCCTGGTTTTTAAACAACAGAAATGTCCTTTATTCGGAAGTAAAGCTGGTTGCCCATTTCTTAAAAAATGCCGGCGAAGTATTTTCGGTTGGCTGTGGAAGTGGTCTTTTTGAAATGATCCTTGAAAAAGAATTTGACATTTCGATCAGAAACGGGCTGGAACCTTCGGAAGGCATGGCGGCCATTGCCCGTAAGCGAAATATAAAGGTGGAAATTACCACCATCGAAAAAGCCGACTTAGGCGTAGAATGTTTTGATACCATCCTGTTTAACGGCACTCCCAGTTATATTACCGACCTGCAGGCTGCTTTCGATAAATCTTTTACTGCCCTCCGACCTGGAGGAAAAATAGTTGTAATTGATGTTCCCAAAGAAAGTTCCTATGCACTATTGTACAACCTGGCCAAATCGGTTGGCACCTGGGATCATCCTTTACTCCATGGTGTTCATCCGCGCGACCCCTATCCTATCGAATTTGTAAAAATTGCCAATTGGCGCACTACAAAGGAGAAAACCGAAATGCTCGAAAAATCAGGGTTTATAAATTTACAATATGCACAAACGCTCACAAAACACCCTATCTATTCCGACAATCTTTTGGAAGAACCTGTTGAAGGATTTGACTGTGGGGATTATGTAGCCATTTGTGCCTTTAAAAAATTATAACTATGAATAAAGAAACCATTAAAATAGATCTGGACGCTGTACGTAAACAATGTCCCCTTATACATAATATTACCAATTATGTTGTGATGAACACTACAGCCAATGCTTTACTTGCTGTGGGCGCATCGCCGGTTATGGCGCATGCTGTTGAAGAGGTGAAGGATATGGTTGCCATTGCCTCGGCGCTGGTAATCAATATGGGTACGTTAAGTCCCGCCTGGGTCAATGCCATGCTTCTTGCAGGTGAGGCTGCCTGGACAAAAGGGATACCTGTTGTTTTCGATCCTGTAGGTATGGGGGCAACTCCTTATCGTAACGAAACTGCCTCAAAAATACTGGAACGGTGCAAACCTAATATCATCCGGGGAAATGCTTCTGAAATTTTGGCATTGGCAAAAGAAAACGTAACTACCAAAGGAGTTGACAGCACTGCCTCTTCGGATACCGCGATTGATGCTGCCAAACAGCTTGCCGGTGAAACCGGGACTGTTGTTGTGATAAGCGGCGCCGAAGATTTCATCACCAATGGTCGTACTATTCTCTCTGTAAAAAATGGCTCGCCTATGATGACAAAAGTTACCGGAATGGGTTGCACCGCTACAGCTATACTGGGCGCTTTTGCTGCCATAAACCCCGATTATCTGCATGCTGCCGCTCATGGGATGGCCGTAATGGGAATAACAGGCGAAATTGCAGCCCTGAAATCGGATGGGCCTGGCTCGCTGCAAATGAACTTTATCGATACCTTGTATAACCTCTCGGCAACCGAAATTGACAAGTACTTTAAGTAGAAATTATGAATAAATTCGACCTTAGTTTATACCTTGTTACAGATAGGACACTTTCGATGGGACGGCCTTTGTCTTATATTGTGGAAGAAGCAGTATTGGGTGGGGTAACCATAGTGCAGCTAAGAGAAAAGGACTGTAGCAGCCGCGAATTCTACGAACTGGCGGTTCAACTTAAAAACCTGCTGAAGCCTTATCGTATTCCACTGATCATCAATGACAGGCTTGATATAGCCCTGGCTGCCGATGCTGATGGATTGCATATCGGTCAGGGCGACCTTCCGTGGGACATTGCAAGGAAGATTCTGGGCAGGGAAAAAATAATAGGTCTTTCGGTTGAGAACCTGCCACAGGCTTATGAGGCTAATAATATGGATATAGACTACATTGCGCTATCCCCTGTTTACTGTACGGCTACCAAAACAGATACCAACCTGCCATTGGGTTTGGAGGGGGTTAAAGAAATATCTTTAGTTACCCGGCATCCTACTGTCGCGATTGGAGGCCTGAATATGCGAAATGCGGCAGAGGTACTGAAAAGTGGCGCTTCGGGAATAGCGGTGGTGTCGGCTATTGTTTCATCGCCCAATCCACGGCAGGCAGCCAAAGAACTAAAAACATTGTTTCCACATCCCAAAAAATCATTTTCATGAGGCTCAACGAAATAGGAGAGTTTGGGTTTATTAAACGCTTTTCGCCCATGTTCAGCGAATTACTCCCAAACCAAACCCTGGGTATAGGCGACGACTGTGCCATTATCCCTGCTAACAGTGACGAAGATTGGCTTATCTCAACCGACCTCCTGATGGAAGATGTTCACTTTTTAAGAAACGACATCTCCCCGCAGCAACTGGGTCATAAATCGCTTGCTGTTAACCTGAGCGATATTGCTGCCATGGGTGGCACCCCCGTTGGGTCGTTTCTTTCAATAGCAATTCCTAAAGAGGTTGAAGTGGAGTATCTCGATGCTTTTATGAAAGGATATTTCGATCTTTCAAAAAAATATAATACCCCTTTACTGGGAGGCGATACTACAAAATCGTTGAAACACCTGGCCATTAATGTATGTGTAATAGGCAAATGTGCAAAAGGAATGGCTAAACAGAGAAACATGGCCAAAAGTGGCGATGTGGTTTGTGTAACGGGACCTCTGGGCGATTCGGCGGGAGGACTTCAACTTATTTTGAATAAGCAGGAACCCGGTTCAAATCATCATTACCTCATTAACAAACATTACCAGCCCGAACCTCGCATTACCGAAGGACAGTTTTTAGCACTTCAACCCGGTGTGCATGCCATGATGGATATTTCCGATGGTATTGCTTCCGATCTGGTACATATTCTTAATGCTTCGGGCAAAGCTGCCAGTATACACCTGGATAAGCTTCCCATAACGGATGTTCTTGCCAATGTAGCCGCAAAGCAGAGATGGGATGCGATGGAACTTGCCGTTTCCGGGGGTGAAGATTATGAACTTCTTTGCACTATTTCCCCGGAGAGTTTTGAGTCTGTCAGCGAGGCATTTAGAACCCGGTTTGGTAAACCATTAATTCCTATTGGTACCATTGGTGAGGGCGAACCTTCCATTGCCTGGTATAACACCGGAAGAGAGGTGAAAATGACAAAACCGGGCTTTAACCATTTTCAGTAATATTATATAAATTATAGAATGAATTACAAGCGAGTATTAACCATTGCAGGAAGCGACCCCAGCGGAGGTGCCGGCATTCAGGCCGACCTGAAAACCATGTCGGCCTGTGGATGTTTTGGCATGTCGGCCATAACGGCTATTGTAGATGAAAACACTGTTGGCGTTTTTGGTGTACACGAGGTGCCTGTAGGTTTTGTGCAAGGACAAATTAAATCGGTACTGGACGATATAGGTGCCGACGCGGTGAAGATTGGCATGTTGCATTCGACGGAACTAATCCGGGCCGTAAAAGAAACACTCCTGCAGTATAATATAGGGAATATTGTACTGGACCCGGTAATGGTGGCAACATCGGGCGACAAACTACTGATGGACGAAGCAATAGAAACCCTTAAGAATGAATTCATCCCTGAAGTTCGGGTGATAACTCCCAATATTCCCGAAGCCGAAATATTGCTGGGAGAAAAGATTGCGGGACAAAACGATTTACACCGGGTGGTTAAGAAACTCTCTTGTAATGGACGTGTTTCGGTGTTGTTGAAAGCCGGACATCTTACAGATGAAGAGCTTACCGATCTCTTTTATAATGCCGAAACCGACCAGATATTGGAACTCCCGTCGAAACGGATACACACCAAAAATACACATGGCACCGGATGCACTTTTTCATCGGCAGTAGCCTCCTTTCTGGCCCACGGACTACCACTGAACGATGCCGTTAAAGCAGCCAAGGAATACATTAACGGAGCCATAACGAGCGGCGCAGGGTACGAAATAGGGAAAGGCCACGGGCCAGTCCATCACTTCTTTAAATTTTGGTCATGAGCTATATTAAGCTTAAAGGAACTTTTACGGCAGGTTTATGGGAGAGCGCCGCACCCCTGGTAACTAAAATTATCAGTTGCGGATTTGTTGCAGAGCTGGCGGATGGCACCCTCAGCCACAATTGCTTTGCCCATTACCTCTCGCAGGATATTCTTTATTTAAGGCAGGACAATGAGGCGCTGGAAACCCTGTCCAAAAGATCCGCAGAAGCACCCTATCGGGAATTCTTTCTGAAACTAGCCAACGATGGCATAGCAGTGGAAAAAAAGCTTCACGAGGAATATTTAAAACATTTTAAGGTTGAAGAAGCGCATGAACAATCCCCTGCTTTTAAAGACTATGGCCGGTTTATCCTCCAACAGGCACGTTTAGCACCCTATCCGGTGGCTGCGGCCACCCTGTTGCCCTGTTTCTGGGTGTATGCCTGCACAGGCGAAGCAATAGCCCGAAAAGTTGTTGCCAGTAACAAGTATCAGAAGTTTATCGACACCTATTCGGGCAATGAATACGAAAGCTATGTAGAACAGTTTATTGCTGTTGTGGAAACACTAGGCCAAAAAGCCGATCGCGAAGTACAGGATTTGATGAAGCAATCGTTTTTAAAAGCCACCGCATTCGAGCTGGCAGTTTTTGAGGAAGCTATTACCTGTAAATAAACAGTATATTTACTTTTGTATTACTTTTCTTTTGCATATCCTTTTTCACTTCGCTGCATTAATCCAGCTATTTAAAATCTTTTGAAGGTTTGAGGTTGTCTTTTTGATTTCATCCATATTTTTAAAGGAGGCTATGGCTCTGTCATTTTCTTTCCAGATAAGAAGGCCGGATGTATCATCAATCAGTTTGTCTTTAGGTTGGGTAATTTTTTTAGCTCCCCTGTGAAAAATCAACTGGATTTGCTTAGGCGGTTGTATTCTCATAGTTACTCTATCCTGGTCGTTAAAACAATAATTGGGACTATTCCATTTTATATTTTCAGTTAATCCATCTGTCGAATTTAATATTATGAGTCGAAGCGCTTCAATTTCTGCTCTTAACGGATGATTTAACCCATCGAGAAATTTAGTCACATCGGTGTTTAGGTTTTTCATAACTATCTCGTTAAAATTTGTTTACCAATATCCAATGATGCGGCTTTCACATAAGGACCGCTATATAGTTACTGTTGAAAAATTGCTTTCATATACTTAATATTCCAGATGTGCATAACTGATAACACGAGTAATTTTCCATTCTGATTCCTTTTTCTGCCATAAATGAACAAACTTAGCCTCACTGCCTAATTTTTCTTTCTTTCCCTTCTCAATCACATAAAAACGATGAATACCAGTTTCAACAGCTCCAAAATCCTTAATTGGATAAACTTCCAGACTACCTGTTACAAGTTCTCTTCTTACTCTGCGGTCACTTTCAAATGTCCTTTTAAAAGCATCCACGTTTTGCTGAAAATTAGTCACACCACCAAGATCATGATAAAATTCAAGATCTTCCGAGAAAAATGTTTTTAACTTATCAAGATTCCGGGTATTGAATGCATTAAATAAAACACTATCTAGATGAACAATTGAATCATATAAACTTTTCGATACCGGCGAATAATTATTCAAATGTTTATTTGGTTTATTATTCGATGTAGAGCAGGCTGCAATCAATAATGCTATTGTAAAAAGATAAAGAATAGTTGTTCTAAGTTTTCTCATGACTTCACTTGTTTAACTCCGGATTTTAAAATACTTGCGTCTGTTTCCTTATGCTCTACCAGTCTCCACTTCTCAATAACATTCTCCTCTCCCTTGAAATAGTTTACCGTGGAATCCTTATCAAATACATCATAGCCGGGTACAATAAGCAATTTATTTGAATCAGGATATTCACATACATCAAACCCGATGTAAGTCCTGATATCAAGGTAAGTACAAATTTCGGCTGTGTGATTGTATAATTGATGTGCTCCCGTTTCGCCCATCTCAAAGAATATCAGGTCGCCGCTGTTAACAATCTCCACTCCGCCAGGAGTTCTTAGCGTTGCGGTACCGGAAATGATCATAAATAATTCCTCGGCATGCCTGTGAAAATGATAGGGTGCCGAATACTGGCCCGGATTGAGTTGCCTTAAATCAAAGTTTAAATTCTGAGGAGTTATCCCTTTCTTAATCCTCGACATGTCGGTGAATATCCTGAAATTATCAATTTTATTCGGGTTTTCCTGAAACTCTCTTTGTTCCGATTTTAAAACTGTCGCCATAGGCTTTGATTTAATTGTTTTAGTTGTGTTCCCATTTTAAAAACTGATGGCCTGGTAAATGACTCTGATTTCGGTGAAATGAAATTTCAACCATCCAATGTTACAGCTATACCTTGCCTTAGCGTTTTGTGAATCTCGGCTATAGAATCAACATCGTGAATAAGCTTGTTAATCTCATCCTGAGAGTATGCGGGTGCATTAATATGGGCCTTGTATACAATATGTGAAGCAGGTTCCCCTTCCTCACCGAATTGCCCGGTAACGGTAACTTCCACCGAATTAATTTGCATGCTTCTTTTGGCAGCCTCTCGGTAAATGTCGTTGCAAAAACACACTGCCAGAGAAAGAAATAATAGTTCGCCACCATTAACAGACGAACCTCTTCCTGTTGTTTTGGATGGAATGGTCAGGGTTTTGGCGTTGCCATCGGTATCTACAGTTACATAATTCTGCTGAGCATTGTTTGTTATGGTTGCAGTAATTAACATACAAAAAGGTTTGGATATACACCTTAACGCTCGATACTGCAAGTTTGTTCCGGTTGCAGTAATCTTATCTCGGATTACACAAATCTGTCATTGGTGGACCTGACCCCAAAAGAATTTGGCGCATAATAGCTGGATGACAGGAGTGGCTGCTAAAGCTCTGTAGGAGTGGCCTCTTCGTAGCCGGGAGTGGAGCAAAGCGGAGCCCCCGGAATGAAATCGAGCATGAATTTCAGCGACACGGGAAACATTTGAGCAAAGCGGTCATGTCAACATCGTCGCAATAGCTACATTCAACATTTACAGCTTCTTACTTAAATCTGTCATAAGTAGAGAGGGCCCCAAAAGATTTTGGCGCATAATGCGGTAATGACAGTGTATCAACGCCGGAGGTGTTGCATGTTTGTAGCCGGGGGTGAAACGCAGTGTAACCCCCGGAATGAATTC
>JAEYWD010000065.1 GCA_023429135.1 Bacteroidota bacterium
CGTACAGCAATTGGTGAATTTTCTGTGGACAAAGCATTGACAATCGATGATTTTAACAATATATTAGATAATTGTAACATTAACATAAGTAATTCGTAATAAATAACCCGTTTTAATTGAATATTAATTCTATATGAAGCTATCGCAATATAAGTTTAATTTACCTGCGGAGTTAATTGCAAAATTTCCTGCTGACAGAAGAGATGAGTCGAGATTGATGGTTGTGAACAGGAAAACCGGAAAGATTGAGCACCGAGTATTTAAAGAAATAATAGATTACTTTAACGAAGGAGACGTGATGGTATTGAACAATACCAAAGTTTTTCCCGCACGTTTATATGGTAATAAGGAAAAAACCGGTGCCGAGATCGAGGTATTTTTACTTCGTGAGCTAAACCGGGAGCAACGCCTGTGGGATGTTTTAGTTGATCCTGCGCGTAAAATCCGCATTGGCAATAAACTTTATTTTGGCGAAAACGACATTCTTGTTGCCGAAGTAATCGACAACACAACCTCCAGAGGCCGTACTTTGCGTTTCTTATTTGACGGAGATTACGATGAATTCAAATCGACACTTTATCGTCTCGGCGAAACTCCGCTCCCAAAATTCATCAAAAGAAGCGTGGTTCCCGAAGATCGTGACCGCTACCAAACTGTATTTGCAAAACACGAAGGCGCCGTTGCTGCTCCAACTGCAGGCTTGCACTTCAGCCGTGAACTTTTAAAACGTCTCGAAATTAAAGGGGTTCATTTTTCAGAAATTACCCTGCACGTTGGTTTAGGAAACTTCCGCACCGTAGATGTTGAGGATCTTACCAAGCATAAAATGGATTCGGAAAGAATTCTGATTACCGAATCGGCTGCCGACGCTGTAAACGAAGGTATAAACCGTAGGTCGAATATTTGTGCTGTTGGAACAACAGTTCTTCGTACCCTCGAAAGCTCCGTTTCAACCACCAAAACTTTGAAGCCATACGATGGATGGACAAATAAATTTATTTTTCCTCCATACGAATTCAGTATACCAACCAGTATGATTTCCAATTTCCATCTTCCGCTGTCAACATTGTTGATGATGGTATCGGCCTTTGCCGGTTACGACCTTCTTTTCGAAGCTTATCGTATTGCTATTAAGGAAAAGTACCGCTTTGGAACTTATGGAGACGCAATGCTGATTCTGTAAAAAACTATAATATTCCTAAAAGCAGCCTGCTATTTTAGCAATGGCTGCTTTTTTTGGCTTCATTGAGACCTGATTGCCAGCATACTATTACAATTCTAATTTTTGACATTAGCTAAACTTTTTAATTAGTTCTTGGTATAGTATCTTTGAGATACTGTTACTTCAACTCTATCCGCTTGAATGTATGATTGAATTAAAAAAGAATTTTCCTGGATTATCATATATAACTTCAAATAGTAAATTGGTTGCTAACGCTGATAAGATTGATCTTACAGGTGAGTCATCCTTTTCCAATCCTCCCGAAGAACTTCTGAATCTGGTTGCTGATGCAATCCACATGGAGGATAAGCCTTTTGATGTTGACGGTTACTATCCTTTACGGGAAACTGTTTCTGAAATGTTTTTCAATAACTATTCCTATAAATACAATCCCGATAGTGAAATAACTATTACAAGCGGCTTCCACCAATCTTATTCCACCATAATTTCAGCTTTGATTAAAGAAGGTGATGAAGTAATTATTTTCGAGCCATCGTATTACACTTATCTTCCTATTATTGAGGCTAACGGGGGTCGTCCGGTGTATATTCAGTTAAAGCAACCCGATTTCCACATCAACTGGGACGAAGTTCAGAAAGTTATTACAACCAGAACGCGACTAATCATCATTAATTCGCCTCACCACATCACCGGGGCAATACTCACTGCTTCAGACTTGGAGCGGCTTAACAAAATAATGAACGGTACAAATATCCTTCTCTTAAGTGATGAGACTTATGCCTCTATTCTTTTCGAAGGATATGAACATCAAAGCATTGCTCG
Organism: Bacteroidota bacterium; assembly: GCA_023429135.1. Lineage (GTDB taxonomy): Bacteria > Bacteroidota > Bacteroidia > Bacteroidales > JAAUTT01 > JAAUTT01. Next base: position 2,006 of record JAEYWD010000065.1, read on the forward strand.
TTATCCAAAGCTGGCTGAACGATCTTTTATAATTTCCGGGTTTTCGAAATTATTATCTACCGACTCATGGCAGATAGGCTTTTGCGTTGCTCCTGAAAGGCTGATGACTAACATCCGTAAGATGCAGCATTTTCAAATCATGTCGGCTAATTTACCGTTTCAGATAGCCACTGATAATTATCTTCGCAGCCGGAAGATTCTGCCGGATATGAATACAAGCCTGCAGAAAAAAAGAGACATGCTCTTAAAAGGGTTAAAAAACAGTAAATTGTCGTTTTTACCATCCACAGGAAGCTATTTTCAGGTTTTCAATTACTCAAAGCTTTCCTCCGAGAAAGATGTAGCCTATTGCAAACAGCTTCTCGATGAAAAGAACCTCAACGTTACTCCCTTATCGTATTTTTATCACGACACGGTAGATATACGCTACTTCAGAGCAAATTTCTCAAAACCCGACGACCTGCTTGCGCGAGCTAACGAAACACTTCTAAACCTGAGCTGACATGCCAATTCTAAACTCAATCGTATCGTGGCTGAATGTAAAGAGACTGCATCAGATTGAACTCTTTAAATCGTACCCTTTTAATGTGCAGCAGGATTTGCTATTGAAACTTATTCAAAAGTCAGTTGATACAGAATGGGGTAAGAAGTATAATTTTGCATCCATTGGCAATATTCCCGATTTTCAAAGCGCTGTACCCATTCAGTACTACGATGATGTCCGACCTTATATCGACCGTTTGCGTGAAGGCGAAACAAATCTTTTATGGCCGGGTGAAATTAAATGGTTTGCCAAATCATCGGGTACTACAAACGACAAGAGCAAATTTATCCCTGTAAGCAAAGAGGCGCTGGAAGACTGCCATTTTCGTGCAGGTAAGGATGTTCTGGCAATATATACAAATCTGTATCCCGAAACCAAAATTTATACCGGTAAAGGTTTAACACTTGGAGGCAGTCACAAAATTAACAACTTCAGCAATCAATCGTTTTACGGCGACTTGTCGGCTATTTTGATCGAAAATCTTCCTTTCTGGGTCGATTTTATACGCACCCCCAAAAGCGACATCGCCTTACTCGACAAGTGGGAGGAAAAAATCCAGAAAATAGCTGAGTCCACCGTAAACGAAAATGTAACCAATATAGCCGGGGTACCTTCCTGGAACCTGGTTTTGCTGAAATACATCCTTGAGTATACCGGCAAAAGCAATCTGCTTGAAGTCTGGCCCAACCTCGAGTTATTTACGCACGGCGGTGTCAGCTTTGCCCCTTATCGTGAGCAGTTCAAACGTCTAATTCCTTCTATGGATATGCATTACATGGAAACCTATAATGCCTCGGAAGGTTTCTTTGGAATCCAAGACGACCCATGTCGGGACGACATGCTTTTGATGCTGGACTATGGCATATTTTACGAATTTATTCCGCTCGATCAGTTAACATCGCCAAACCCCGAAGCTCTGACAATCGAAAAAGTGGAACTGAACAGGAATTATGCCATGGTAATTACAACCAATTCGGGTTTGTGGCGTTACGTAATTGGCGATACGGTAACATTTACATCACTTTCGCCGCACAAAATAAAAATATCGGGCCGCACCAAGCATTACATCAATGCTTTTGGCGAAGAACTTATTATAGATAATGCCGAAAAAGCCTTGCTGATAGCCTGTGAAAAAACAGGAGCCCTGATTAAAGAATACACTGCAGGTCCTGTTTATATGGGCGATAATTCCAACGGAACTCACGAATGGATTATTGAATTTGATAAACAACCCGACAGCATGGAATACTTCTCCATTCTGCTTGATAATGCGCTATGCTCTGTAAATTCGGACTACGAAGCCAAACGATATAAGAATATTACTCTCCGTTTTCCTGTTGTTCACATGGCAAAAGAAGGTGTATTTTTTGAATGGCTTAAAGAAAAAGGAAAGCTTGGGGGTCAGAATAAGGTTCCGCGTTTATCAAATACCCGGCAATACATCGAGGAGTTATTGAAAATTCAGAAGAGGTTATAATTCATCTACCACTTCCGTTATAAACTAAACAGATATTTTAGGTACTGTTGATCAAAATTTTACCTATGGGTCACATTTTAAGAATTCATAGTTCTTTAGTTATTCCTTATATTTGAAATAAAAATTATTTACAATGCATATCGCTATTGCTGGAAATATTGGAAGTGGGAAGACAACTTTAACAAGTTCATTATCGAAACATTATAACTGGGAACCACACTTTGAGGATGTGGACGACAACCCATATATCAACGATTTTTACGACGATATGCAGCGCTGGTCGTTTAATCTGCAGGTTTACTTTTTAAATACCAGGTTCAACCAGATTCTGAAAATCAGAAAATCAGGGAAAAATGTTATCCAGGACAGAACCATCTACGAGGATGCCTATATTTTTGCTCCCAACCTGCATGCCATGGGCCTGATGCCTACCCGCGACTTCGATAATTATTTATCGCTTTTCGAATTACTTTCTTCGCTGATTCAGCCACCCGATTTAGTTATATACCTGCGGGCCTCCGTTCCCACTCTGGTAAACCAGATCCAGAAACGTGGCCGCAAATATGAAAACAGTATCCGTATCGATTATCTCAAACGCCTGAACGAACGCTACGAAGCATGGGTTAATTCCTACAAACTGGGCAAACTGCTGATTGTAGATGTGGATAACACAAATTTTTCCGAAAATCCGGAGGATCTTCGGAATGTAATCAATAAAATCGACGCGGAATTATTCGGTTTATTTTGATTCTATTTCAGCAACTTTTGCAAAAATACTTTTCCAGATTTCGGCAGGTATTTTCGCACCAATTTGTTCAATAACCTTTCCGGCAAGTAAAGAGCCCATTTTTCCGCATTTGTCGAATGATAAATCTTTCGAAAGGCCGTAAAGAAATCCTCCTGCATATAAATCGCCTGCGCCGGTAGTATCGATAACATTGGCTTCAATGGCAGGGATTGTATATTTCTGAGTCCCCGATTTAATCATCGATCCATTCTTTCCAACTTTAACAACAGCAATCTCTGCCATGGTTGCTATCTCGTCAAGCGCTTCTTCGGGCGATTTTCCAGTGAGAGCTTTTGCTTCGTCTTCGTTGGCAAAAACTATGTCAACATAATTTTTGATCAGGTTCTGGAGGAATTCAACATTAGCTTCCACCACATTAAAGCTTGCCAGATCAAGCGAAACCTTTAATCCACACTCCTTAGCCAACCTTGCAGTAAATTCGATAAGCCCCCGGTTGAAAACAAGGTAACCTTCAACGTGAATCAACTGATATTGCTTCAACAACGTTTCGTTTACCTGAGAAGTTGAAATATTACCGGCAGCACCCAGAAAAGTAGTCATAGTACGTTCCGAATCGGGTGTAATAAGCGAGCCTACAACACCGGTTTCGCCATCGCCAACAAACATAAAAGGTTCAATACCACTTTCCTTGAGATTTTCGGTAAAAACTTTTCCAAAGTTATCATCACCAATAGTTCCTATGAATCCTGTAGAAGCACCAAGACTTGCTGCACCGTATATGGTATTGGCAGCCGAACCGCCCGAAACCTGCTTTTTCTCCAGGTTATAAGTTTTATTTATTACATCGGCTATAACCTGCTTATCTACAAGCTCCATAGAGCCCTTCTTAACTTTTAAATCCGCAATAAGACTTTCATCGGGAAGACGAACCAATAAATCAACCAAAGCGTTGCCAATACCTATTATTTTCATATATCTGTTTTAAGTAAAACCGTAAAATTATGAAAATTAAAGTGTCCCAAAAAAAGCAGTTGTAACAAATTGAACAATAAACGTTAGATTTGTTTTAAGTATATAAAAATCACCTTTATGCACCGGAGACATTTTCTAACAGGAACTGCCGCTTTGGGAATTATCTCAATCCTGCCGGCCACTGCCCTTTCGGAAGGAAAAGGCATATTGCAAACTGTTACCGGCCCCATTGATAGTGATAAAGCCGGATTAATAATGGAACACGAGCATGTTCTGGTCGATTTTATCGGGGCAGACAAGGTAAGCCCTTCACGATACAACCAAAACGAAGTCTTTGAAAAGCTACTTCCCTATCTTCAGGAGCTAAAAAATCTTGGATTCTCAACTTTTGTAGAATGTACCCCTCAATACCTGGGACGGGACGTAATGCTTCTGAAAAGGCTTTCGGAAGCAACAGGCCTGAAAATAATTACAAATACCGGCTTGTACGGAACACAAAACGGAAAGTATTTACCGGAATATGCCTTCAAAGAAACACCGGAACAACTGGCAAAGCGATGGGTAAACGAATGGCAGAACGGTATTGAAGAAACAGGTATAAAACCGGGATTTATAAAAATATCAGTAGATAAAGCCCCTATCAAAGATTTTCAGAGAAATTTGGTTAAAGCTGCCGCCATTACTCATCTGGCAACAGGATTAACCATTGCTTCGCATACCGGTGAAGCCGCAGCAGCATTCGAACAGCTTGATATTATAAAAGCAGGAGGAGTTCATCCTTCGGCATTTATATGGGTTCACGCACAAAACGAAAAGGATCCTGAAAAACATCTTCAGGTAGTAAAACAGGGAGCGTGGGCCAGTTACGACGGCGCCGCCTGGGATACGCCACAGAGATATTTCGCATTAATCGACAATATGAAGAAAAATGGTTACCTGAATCAGGCACTTCTATCGCACGATGCAGGCTGGTATAAGGTTGGTGAGCCGGGCGGAGGCCAATTTAAAGGCTTTACCGATATTTCGGAAAAGGTTATCCCATTGTTAAAAAAAGAAGGCTACAATAATGCTGATATTGAAAAAGTTCTGAAAACAAATCCATCGAAAGCCTTTGAGATTAAGGTAAGGAAATTAAAATAGTTTGAATATTTTTTGAAAAAGTTTGGAAAATATTAATAAAGCCATTATTTTCGCATCGCTTTTGTAAATAACAAGAGAAACACTCCTCCTTAGCTCAGTCGGTTAGAGCATCTGACTGTTAATCAGAGGGTCCCAGGTTCAAGTCCTGGAGGGGGAGCAAGA
>JAEYWD010000112.1 GCA_023429135.1 Bacteroidota bacterium
TCCGGGCCCCCCCCCCCCCCAAAAAACCCCTCCTCCTAAAATAACTACCTCATTGTCATTTCGAATGCAATGAGAACTTAGCGAAGCGATCTCACCATAGGTAAATCTACTCATTACAGTCTTATAAAATTTTAACCGGACAATAGTGATTTTTTTTCACAAAATAAAGTAGGGTAAATCAGTTTTTATTCGGATAATAATTGATTAATTTTATAAGAAGATAAAAGTAAGCCAATTAGCCTTGACAAAAGAAGAGTTTAAATATCTTTTCGATAAGTATTTCGATTCGGTGCGCAGCTATCTGTTTTACAGGGGTGCAGGGATTGACGAAGCTTCGGATTTAGCCCAGGATGTTTTTCTGCGATTATGGGAGAAACAAATGGATGTTGACCCGAAGACTGCAATCCGCCTTTTGTACAAAATGGCCGGCGACATGTATATTAGTAAATATCGACGGGTAAAACTGGAGATGAATTATTTAAATTCTTTGAAAAACGATAAGGTTGACATTTCTCCTGAGGATGAGCTAAAGCATAAAGAACTATTTTTAAATTACAAACGAGCTTTGGCCAGCTTAAGTGAAAAACAAAGAACCGTTTTTTTAATGTCGAGGATGGAGGGTTTGAAATACCAGGAAATAGCAGAGCGTTTGAAACTAAGCGTGAAGGCTGTGGAGAAACGGATGAATATTACTTTAACGTATTTAAAAAAAGTATTGCAACCATAATGACAAACGATACCAATCATAATAAAAACCATCCTGAGTTTGATCCTGAAATTGTTGAAATGATTTCAGGAACAAAAATAGCATGGAGCAAAACCAGGGAAGAAATTTGGCCAGAGATGCTGGCCAAAATCGAAGGAAAGAGCATTGAAAAGAAAAATGTAAAAGTTATTTCTCTTCACGTGTTCCGATACGCTGCCGCTGCTGTAATTGCCATCTTAGCAGGAATCTCATCTGTAATGTACTTTTATACAAAAACAATTGAAACACAACAGGCGCAGCAAGTCGAGATATTTTTACCCGATAACTCCAGGGTAAAAGTATTTGCTCAATCTACTCTTACATATAAACCTTATTTGTGGAAATTCTACCGGTCAGTTAACCTAAATGGGGAAGGTTTTTTTGAGGTTCAAAAAGGTAAAAAGTTTGAAGTCGTTTCTGAAAAGGGGAAAACTATTGTTTTAGGTACCATGTTTAATGTTTATGCCCGCAATCATGAATATAATGTCACCTGCACTTCAGGGAAAGTTAAAGTATTGGAATTTGGATTTGGTAACGAAGCAATAATTACCGGAGGACAAGAGGCTGTATTAAAAAATGACGGGAATTTTGTAATAATAGATAAAACGAATGCCGTACCCGCAGAGCTTGATAAAACTCAAAACCCAGTCATTGAAGAAGAACTAAATTCGGTCTTGACAACAGAACCGGAACAGGAACAATCACTCAAAAATGAAGGGACTGATAGAAAGGTTTATAACCAAGCCTCCAAAGAGAATATCCCGGAAAGTAATCAGGATAAACCTGTTAAACAAAAGACTATAATTAATCAAGATCAGGTTCCGAACAGGGTCCCGGAAGCACCGCAATACATTGAACAACCAAAAACTCCAGATCAGACTCAAGCGGCAGGCAAAGAACAATTACAGGACAATGAAAAAACACAAGCCCAGAGTACGGGCAATTCGCAGGGGAAGGACAAGTTCCGCAATTCACTTACCCCGGAACAACTTAGTATTCTGGAGAATCAGCAAATGAGCAAGGAAGAAAGGCGAAAGGCATTCCTGCAGTCTCTTTCGCCCGAACAAAAACAATTACTAAAGGAACAAACCGAAGAAAGAGCCCGGCAAGCTGAAGCCAATAAAGAAGAGACCCCGGGACCAAACATGAAGGATCAAATGAAATCGCAAGTGCGTGAACAAATGCAGGAAGGTACGGGTAATAAAAATATGGAGCAGCAAAGGCAACAAAACCGGGGCGACAAAGAAAAACCTAAACCTGGAGTAAATAATCCCAGTCCAGGTAACGGTTCCGGAGGAGACAATAAAAAACCGGCAGGGAAAGGTAACTAAGCACAAAATCGCATAAGTTCGTTCTTATGCGATTTTGCGTTTTAACTTTATTACATCAGCTAACCTTAAGTAAATTGAAGCTTTCAAAAAAAATATCATTTTTTTTCAAAATAAAGTAGGGTAGAAAAAACTTCGTGCGGTTTAATGATAAAGAGCGACAAAAGAAGTCAATATTGTTAAACTAAATTTTTAAAACCATGAGAACAGTAACAATCACAATCAGTTTGGTACTAGGTTTATTCTTAATAACAGGAATAACCTCTGCACAAGAAGCAAAAACAGTTTCAAAAAATCAGAACAAGAAACAAACCGAGACACAAGTTGCCACGAAAGAGCAATCTCAGTCACAGATTAAAAATGCCGCCGAAGAAAAAGTAGCAACAAAGGAACAAAATCAGGAAAAGGTTCAGACAGCATCAAAAACTCAGGCAAAATCGGGTGAATTGAACCAGACCGCTGTAAAAGAACAAAACAAGGAACAGGTAAAAACGTCAAATAAAGCACAATTAGCTAATAAAGAACAGGCTGCTGTTAAAGAGCAGAATAAAGAACAGGCAAAAGTATCGGTTAAGGAAAAGAATGCCAATAAAAGTGAAAATGTAGCGGAAAATCAGGAAAAAGCTATGATCCAGAATATGGTAAACCAGCAAAACAGGGAGAAATTTAAAGCTTCTCTCACCCCTGAGCAGGTTAATATCCTTGAAAACCAAAACATGTCCCGGGAAGAAAAGAAAAAGGCCTTTAATGAATCTCTTTCGACAGAACAACGCCAGATGTTAAAGGAGCAAACACAGGAGCAGGCTAAAAATAGCACTGGCAATAAAGAACAGATGAAAGAACAACAGAAAGAACAAGTGCGCGAACAAGCTCGGGTAAACGCTGGCAAGCAAACACAGGAAGGACAAATGCAGCAGGTACGTGAGAACTATCAAAGCGGCAAATCGATTAATGCAAATGGAAGCGGTTCGGGAGCAGGATCGGGTTCTGGTTCAGGAGCAGGTGCTGGTACATCCGGTGGTTCGGTACCATCTGGTGGAGCAGGAACAGGTGCTGGAGCCGGAAATCAACCTGGGAAATAAATAGCGAAAATGTTGAATTAAAAATCCGGGTATACCTTCAGGTCATACCCGGATTCTCTATGACAAAATCTAATTTTTAACTTGTACAAGGAGGTAAATATGAAAAAGATAATGTTTCTTGTGCTGTTAGTTTCAGGAATCCAGGCAACAGCACAAACCGACAAAATAGATTCATTATTAAACGACCTGGTTTATAACGACAGCGACCCTTTGATAATGCCCGAGAAGCCTGTGAAATTCGACTTCTTATATGCCGGGGCCAACTACAGCAGTAACAGTTTTTATGCAGGCAGGGAAATTGGCACCGACATGTTTAATATTACCGGGAATATGTTTTATTATAGTTCCACCGGATTATTTTTAGGGGCGTCTGGAGGCTGGTACGACCAACTTACCCCCGCTTACAGCAGTACAACCATATCTGCCGGCTATAGCAGGGCTATTGATAAAAAGAAATTATTCACATTCCGTACATCGTACAGTCGTTTTATATATTATAAACCCGATTCATCAAGTTATTACCCATATCAGAATAATTTTAATCTTGGCGTATCATTCCGTAAAAGCTGGATTGGGGCAAGGATAGGTGGTAATTTATTATTTGGCGATGAAAGCAAAATTAATGTTTCATCAGCTCTATATACACGATTTACTCTTTTCAAATTAGGTAAATACAACAAAATTTACATTGCTCCTGAGGTATCGGCCTTTTTTTCAACCGAAACAATTAATACTACATTAACAAATAGTCAAAACGCTGAACCGACAATCAATCTAGAAGATAGATTTGGGCTGTTAAATACACAAATATATGTTCCACTGGGTTTGTCAATTGGAAGTTTTGATATGGAAGTGAGTTGTTCCTTTAACTTGCCCTCGACACAGGATGTTAATTTTGAGTATCCTACAAAAATGTTCTATTCATTTTCAGTTGGATACATGCTCCCTATAGCAAAAAAGTAAAATAAACAGAGATGGATTCTACGTGCAAAAGCACTGTGAAATATTTGTCTCTTTTCAGTAATTTCAATATCATCATTGGGGTTTGGCGCCAGTCGGGTAGGGGCAATCATTAGTTTTTTCATCCCTTTTCCGGTTCATAATACAGAATTACCGCCCCACCTCTAAAAGTTTTAGTTTTAACAAGTTTAAAAACAGTCCTGTCGTTTAGGTTTTCAAATAAAGGCAGACCATTTCCTGCCACAACGGGATATATGCAAAGCTGGAATTCATCAATCATGTTGAGGTTCATGAGTTGAATAATTAAACTACGGCTGCCGACAAAAATATCTTTGCCTGATTGCTGCCTGAGTTCCAAAACAGTTTCTTTTAAATCACCATTTGCTAAGGTTGCACTAGGCCAATCAATATGGTTCAGGGTATTTGAAAAAACAATCTTGGGAATTTTGTCAATCGCCCTGGCAAAGTCGTTCATCGATTTTTCTTCCGAAGGATTTTCCAAAAAAGTCCGCCAGAATTCCATGAGCTGATAGGTAGTTCGGCCATATAAAATGGCATCTCCCTGGCCCAATAATTCTGTATAATGTTGATGTATTTCTTCATCGGGTAACCCGGCGGTATGGTCGCAAATCCCGTCCAATGTCATGTTGAATGCTGCAATTATCTTTCTCATTGTTTATTGTCTTCAAACCATTTTATAGTAAGGACATATTCCGTTTAAACCCACCTGGAATAAAAAAGTTTAAAAATCTGATTTCCCGGATCAGGATAATGAAAAATTCATTAAAACTGACAGATGGATTTTTCACGTTTCAAATTGAAACTATGCTTTAAGGGGTATATTTGCATTTATTTTAAAATAAATTTATGACATTCGAGTCGCTCGGAATTTCCCAAGCTTTGATTAAAGCTGTTACCCGGCAAAATTATACGGAGCCTTATCCAATGCAAAAAGAAGCTATCCCTGCAATTTTGCAAGGAAAGGATATTCTGGGGATTGCCCAGACAGGATCGGGAAAGACTGCGAGCTATGTGCTGCCTATACTTCAGAAGCTCAGTTTACAGGGATCAACATCGAAAAACAGGCATGTTAAATCATTAGTGTTAGCACCTACCCGGGAACTTGCCATCCAGATTAACGAAACTTTTAATGTTTTTGGCGGGTTTCTGCCTGCTAAAATTCGGTGCTTGGCGGTTTACGGGGGCGTATCCATCAATCCTCAGATGATCGGTCTTCAAGGTGTTGAAATTCTTGTTGCAACTCCCGGACGACTTCTGGAACTGATTTCGGCAAGAGCCGTGTCACTGGCTGCTGTTCAGATTTTGGTGATTGATGAAGCCGACAAAATGCTCAACCTGGGATTTCAGGAAGAAATGACCAGGATTATGGAGTTATTGCCCATGAAACGACAAACGCTTTTATATTCAGCCACACTTAGCTCCGATTTAAATAATTTAAACCGGAATTTACTTCGGACCCCTGTAGTTATAGAAGTTAAAGAGGAGAGCAGTAACCTTGATCTTATTGAACAAACAGCCTACCGGATCACAGAAGAGAAAAAGGGCCCGTTGCTGCGATATCTGATAAAAAAGAATAACATGCAACAGGTATTGGTATTTACTTCGTCGGTGTTTCGGGCCGACAGCGTAGCCGATAAACTGAACCTAAATGGCATTGAAGCCCGTGCAATCCACAGCAAGAAAAGCCAGGGAACCAGGGAAGTTGCCCTGGAACTGTTTAAAGAAGGACGCGTACGGGTGTTGGTAGCCACCGACCTCATTTCGCGTGGTATTGATATCAAGTCTTTGCCTTTTGTGATCAACTATGAGTTACCACGTTCGCCGAAGGATTATATTCACCGGATAGGACGAACCGGCCGGGCTGAATCTTTCGGTGAAGCTATATCCTTTATCACTCCTGAAGACGAACATCATTTTAAAGTAATCCAGAAGAAGTTGGGTAAAATGGCTAACATGGTAGATGGAAACGTGATTAACCTACAGGGGTTTTAGCCTGAATAATTCCTGAAATTTTAAAATACTCAAAGGCTGGCATGCGTTACCGTACCCCCTGTTGTAGGCTTCCTTTTTTAGGCCAACTTAGAACAGGCAACCGGCAAGGCTGGCTCAACATGTAATTAATCCAATGCTTTTAAAATGTATTTTGGGATCATTTCGTTAGGTGGCGTATCTTTCCCATAAAGTTGATAGGAATTGTAATTTCCCCCTGTAAATACCGTAATCATGTTAAGTTGGGGCCAGATATTTATTTTTTGCCCGCCATTACCCGATGCCATATAAGAATCGTATCTTTTTCCGTCGACAATAAAGTATTTGTTATACCATAAATAACCATAATCTCCATTCCCTGTTTGGAATGTCTTTGTTACCCAATCCTTCGCAAGGATGGTTTTCTTTTGCCATTTACCTTCATCATTATACATCCTGGCAAGCTTGACCAAATCTCTTGGGGTGATATACATTTGACTGAATGTGGTCAAACTTGACCGGTTGGGTTCAAACCTCCAGGAATAATTTGTGATGCCTAATGGACCAAACAGATTTTTCCTGGCAAACTCTTCAAGTGATATACCTGAAGCTAACTCAACCAGGCTGCCCAATGTTAATGCGCATCCTGTACAATAGGACGAAACTTTTCCGGGTGTCCCAACCATTGGAAGGTCGAGCGTATGTTTTACCCAATCTTCACTTTCCATCATTCTAAGCTCACTCCCTATGCTCTCAGGGTTGTCATTTTCGCAATCCATCCCCGAACGGTATCTTAAAAAATCTTCGATCGTTATTTGCCTTTTTAGCGATGTCATATTTCGGATGGAATCGTATTTCGATCTAAAATAGGGTAGTAACTTTTCTTTTTCACTGCCAATGTATCCCTGTTCAACGGCGATCCCCACCAGGGCACCAATAAATGACTTTGTTGCTGACCGCAGTTGATGTATGCTATCCTTATGATGGCCATAAAAATATTCTTCCAAAACCAAACTATCATCTTTATAAATCAGGATACTGTGAACATCAGGGTAATGGCCTTTTATTGTTTCCCTGACCATATCTTTGATAAGTCCGGGATTTTTGAAAACGCTATGGATGTTCCCTGTTTCTAATCCATCATCTATCTTCAAAGGCATTTTATATATATACTTTTCGGGATGAGCATACAATTCTTTTCGGGGGTAAAATTCAGGATGTGGAATGTTGGTGCTCAACAAATGAAATGTTTGCCCTTCGGTTTGGTAACTTATTACTTTATTGTTGGCATTGCGTTGAAAGGTCACCGCGATATTTTGAATGTTCGTAAAGCTATCGCCCGCAATATAGTTCAATGGATACTTGGCATTGTCGATAATGGCGTAAAGAGTTGTATCTAATTCGGAAGCCAGGAGGTTAAGCGTCGATCCATTGATGTACTCGTACATCCCTTCGTACTCAAAAAGTTTTTTTAACTGATTGTTTGGTCGTTCGAAAGAGCAAGCCGTAAGAACGAGGCTGAACAATAAAATACTTTTCATTTTTTTAATTTTTATAAGGTCGGGCGACGCTTTTGCCAATATTCAATAAACAGGGCAGTTTGTTCTATTGTTCTTGAGAATTTGTAAATGAGTATTATAGAGTTAATCAAAAATTCTTTCTTACAGTTTGGGGGCCTAAACATACCTGGAGAAGAATGGTTAACCGGTAAAGCTTAGGAACGTTTTCGTGAACTAAGGCGAAAGTTCGGATTTGTTATTCATTTAATCGAACTTGATTCAAATAGCCACCAATTTTGTAAAAATGCAATAACACGTAAGGGTTCATTGTGAAAGAAAATTCTATCGCTCACATCCTAATATTTTAATCAAGGGATAAGGAATAAATTAATTCAGTATCAAATGGACTTGCTTGGAGCCTTCACAGAGTATTAAAATTTTCCAGGTTTGAATTCTAAACTATTTTGCATATAATTATAAAAATAGTTTCATTACTATAAAAATAGTTATATATTTGTTCTATGGAAAATAAAGAATTAACAAAAGCTGAAGAACAAGTAATGCAGTGCCTTTGGAAATTAGAAAAGGGATTTCTTAAAGATATTGTAGACCAGTTTCCTGACCCCAAACCTGCTTATACAACAGTTTCTACTGTTATAAGGGTTTTGGTAAAAAAGGAGTTTATTGGATACAATACTTATGGTAAAATCCACGAATATTATCCTTTGGTTACCAAAAATGATTATTTCCAGGACCATGTAAAAGCCATTATCAATAACTTTTTCGATGGTTCGGCTCCTCAGTTTGCTTCCTTCTTTGCAAACGAGCAATTAAATCTTTCTGAATTGAATGAAATCAAGTCTTTGATTGAGGAAAAAATAAAACAGAAAAAATCAAAAAAATAGCACGATGGCTGGCTTTTTATGGTATATGCTAAAAGCAGGTATTTGCTTACTTGTATTGTATTCGTTTTATAGCGTGTTTTTAAAGAATAACACCTTTTTCCTTCTTAATAGAATTTATCTGCTTGGCAGTCTTGTTCTTTCCTCTGTTATCCCAATCTTAAAGATTTCGTTGATTATGGAAAATACGAATTTTGTTTTTCCAAATGTGATTGACAAAATAGTACTTATTCCCGAATTTGATTCCCTGCAATCCCAAAACCTTGCCTATGGCTCAAATACAGTAAATTACTTTCTTTTAGTGCTGGTAGTATATTTTACCGGCATGATTCTTTTGTTCTTCAGACTTTTATTTTCCATTTTCAGGATTTACCGGCTCAGAAATGGTGCTGAAATCATTCAGTGTGGTAAATTGAAAATTGTAAGAACCAATAATTTGGTTCCTTTTTCTTTTTTCAATACAATTTTTTTGCCTTTAGGCGAAAACAACCCGTTGATTATTGATCACGAAATAGCTCATATTAAGCAATTTCACTGGTTAGACTTGATACTTGCTGAATCAGTTTCCATTTTTCACTGGTTTAATCCTGTACTTATTCTTTACAAAAGGGCGTTAAAGCTTCAACACGAATACCTGGCTGATCATGAGGTTACAAAAAAAAGTAGCCAGGTTGAAAGTTATTTGGACTGTATGCTACAGCAAGTTCAGATTACAAGTATGGGGCGGCTCGCTAGTAATTTTTATTGTAAAACAATTAAAAAACGAGTTATCATGATTACAAAAAATAAAACATCTTTAAAGTATTTAGGAGTTTACTTATTGGTTCTGCCGCTCAGCATTATGCTGGCCTTTGTAAACAATAACGGTAAATTTGGCATTGACCCAGTCCGTGAAACACCTTCGATAAGTAACCAGGATGAACCTATACCTTCAATTTTCCCGGTAGATAAGGGAAAAATTTCGAATACAAACGGTTATGGAGACCGTTTAAATCCCCTGACTAAAAAGAAACAGTTTCACAGGGCAATAGACTTTGCAGCACCGGAAGGCGTGGAGGTAAAGGCCACAGCCTCCGGGGTGGTTGTGGAAGCTAAATTCGAAAAAGGAATGGGGAATTATGTTACCATAATTCATAGCGACAAATATTCAACATTCTATTCTCATTTAAAAAGTTTTACCGTAAAGTCAGGCGACAATTTAAAGCAAGGCGAAGTTATTGGGTATGTTGGGAGTTCTGGTATGTCGGTAGGCCCTCATTTACACTATGAGGTTATTAAAGATGGGGTTCGTGTAAACCCCGAGGATTATTTACCAAAGTAAAACAACACAAGGTAAGGTGCAAATTTTTAGCACCTTACCTTCTCCTGTGAATTATATGATGGTTGGATAAAACGAACGTTTGGTGAAACCAAAAAATGGGTGTTTCACCACCCATTTTAAGAAACTACTTTAAGTCACTTTCTTCTTTTCTTTGACAATAAAATGAAAATAGCCACCATTTTTACGGTAAATCCTTTTGCCTTTTTTAGTAATATAAAGGCAAAATACTTCGATCTGACCTTCAGGTACGATTGTTTTATTTTCCAATGTGCAACTTCTCCCTTCTAGGTTACTTAACTCTTGGTAGTACCAAATCTTTACCTTAACTTTGAAATCTGACAAACAAAGATGGTATTTTTGATACTTCTTTGAGAGCCAAGACCCCCATAGGTCTTGGCTTTTTATTTAACATAATTTATTCAAAATATCCGTTACAAAATTCTGGATTTAAAATCGAAAATGGAATAAACTAGAGGTCTAGTTATTAACACTTCTTAAATTATATATTGTTATTTTTCAGCCTTTTAATTATTATATTAGTTATTAATATAAAGAATAATAGAGATATATAATTTTAAATTGTTAATAAAAAGTTTCAAATTTATGATCAAATATAGATTGCCTACAACAATATTCTATAATACACTGAATATGTGGTGTATATATTTAAATTGATTTAATTCGATTCGACTTGCTTTTTTGAAAACATAGAAATTGTAGTAAATGGAAAATAGAATAGTATCTTTTTTTATAAGCATCATCGTCTTTTAAATAATAATTCTTAATGTCTAACCCGTATTTGATCCTTTCCAAAGTATTTAAATAATTATGATATGAAAATGATAAAAATCCATTATTCATATCATCCCAATTTCTTATTGTGACTTTGCTTACTTGCAAGATCTCACAAACTTTATTTTCTTCAATATAATGCCAATTAATCGAAATTAAACCGTCATTTTTTTTGAAGTTTATTTGATCATTATAAATAGCGTTCTTTTTTAAGTACGTTACTAGTAAATCTAGCTTTTCTGAGGGTTTGTCAATTGTCCTTTTAATTAGCATATCTATAGTGGTGTTTACAATGTTATAATACTTTAGAATGTCCTCAAAAACAAGAATAAAATGTCAAATTAGGAAATTTTACCAAACCACGGGTATGATTTCGGAAAAACGAATGTTTAATCGAACTTAGGCTAAAGTTCGATTAAATTTCACGTTTTCACGAACATCAAAATCAGTTGGGATTTTTTAAAACCAACTACCTCTATCGTTGTTTCAACCATTATGAAAGCAATTGTAATTTATTTCCCAGGTAACCCTGAGAATCTTTCTTTGGAAGAAAGGCTCATTGCAGATCCTAGTGATGGGGAAGTACATGTCAGGGTAAGAGCTTTTGGACTTAACAGATCGGAACTCATGACCCGCAAAGGGTATTCACCAAATGTTACTTTTCCACGGATACTTGGAATCGAGTGTGTGGGAGAAGTGGTTGAAGATCCATCAGGAGAATTTGAGGGGGGGCAAAAAGTAGCTGCATTGATGGGAGGTATGGGCCGGGATTATGACGGAAGTTACGCAGAGTATGCGGTATTACCTAAAGCTATTCTGGTGCCTTTTGAAAGTAGACTTGAATGGAGCGTATTGGGTGCAATGCCCGAGATGTTCCATACAGTTAATGGCTCCTTGCATTTATCTCTAAATATTGAAAAAGATGAAATACTTTTAATTCGGGGAGGGACTTCTTCCATTGGATTACTGGCATTGCAATTGGCAAAACAAACTGGTATAAGGGTAATAAGTACAACCCGAAAACAGGAGAAAACAGAATTACTTACAAAAAATGGGGCAGACTACGTAGTTATTGACGATGGTAAAATATCAGAAAAAGTACGGCAAATTTTTCCGGAAGGCGTTCACAAGGTATTGGAACTGGTAGGCACTTCCACATTAAAAGATTCCCTGAAATCTGTGGTAACAGGTGGTACTGTTTGCATGACAGGCATGCTTTCGGAAGCATGGGCAATTGCCGATTTTGAGCCCATGGAATACATTCCTTCGTCCGTGCATTTTACTGTTTTTGATAGTGGCCAGCACAAGATGGATAAAATTGCTTTTCAGAAGTTTATAAGTGATGTTGAAGCCGGGAAAATCCATATCAACATAAGCCGTGTTTTTGGCTTAGAGGAAATTGTTGAAGCACACCGTTTGATGGAAAGTAATATGGCTGGGGGAAAGATTGTAATTAAACTTTAATCAACCTGAATAGGATTGTGAGCCATATAACGGAATTTTCCCTTCATTAGCTTAAATTGTAAAACTACCAATTTGTCCTTAGGAAGCGCACCTCCCGCAGTTACTACATCCATTGCAGACAAGTTTACTTCCACATTCCGTGCAATGTTTTTTATAATGTGGCCGATATAACATTTCCCTGCTCAAAGCAAATCCCATATTATCCACCAGTTTAAATTCTAGGGGTTTCCCGCTGTAACTAAGCGTAGACTTATGCGCCATCTTGCTTTGAACCATTTTCTTTGGAATTTGATAGTTCTTTCCATCTTTAACGAAGTTGGTACCTGTTTCGATAAAGCAGAAAGTAACATTGTATTTTTCGCATTCGTTACGTAGTTGTTTTACCCAATCGAAATGACAAGGACGTGCTCCGTCGTAGTTTTCGCCTCCGGCAATCACCTGTTCAATTTGACCTGATGCTAAATACTTATCAATACTGACAGGGCCAATAAGCGGAGCTGTCATTATCCCTTTACGCTTAAATGGGAGCTCCAGCAAAATGGGGATTCTTTCATCAGCGCGTTGTTGATTTTCGCAGGTAACATTGAAAAAAATGTTTTCCCAACCGCTGCCCCAATTCTTTGGTAAACAACTAGCCACCCGCTCAGGACGTTTAGTAAGCAGGAAGAATTTCACATCGCTGCGTTGCTTCATCATAGCCCAGGCCTCACTGCGCCATTGGTCGGCTTCTTCCAGAAAGAAATCGGACGACATGCAAACCCTTATCAATTCACCGCTTTTGATTTTATAGTTGCCGGTTTTGTCCTTATGTAAAGGGTACGTAAATCCGGATTGCGTACGATAAATGTCTGTACCGTTTTTGCCGCGAACTCCATCCAAAAAATACATATAACAATGTCGGCATCCTTCACTTACTTTTATACAGCCATGCCAGGGATTCCAAATGTCATGCATTTTCTGTCGTTTAATTCGTTGATTGTTTCGCACATATCTTCGCTGAACAGTATGGTTTTAGCGGTATTTTCATCGACTCCAAAAGCATGTTGGGCGTTTATCCGGATAAGTGTTGCCTGCTTGTTTTGAAAGGTTATTTGCTCGAAAGGATAGCGAATGATACCAGGTGTGTTGAAACCAACCCCAAGTTCAATTAATACAAGCTTTCTGTTTGCTGCATTCTTTACAAAGATATTATAGCGTTCGTTCGCAGTTTCCCAATTTTCATCTTCCACAAATGAATTATCTTTTCGGAGATTAACGTCCATTGGCGCCCCACAAACCGGACAATAGGGAACTAAACCCGAAGGTATTTTACAATCGGTGGTGTGTGACAGCATTTTGGTAATCAAATCCTCGTTATAGTAAAGCTTATTGTGGCAAGCAACCGAACATTGCAAGAAACCGTAATCGCCTTGTACAGCAAATATCTTTTCGGGATGAAACCCAGCTTTATGAAATTGGCTTTCGACATTGGTTGTAATTACAAAATAATTCCTGGTGTTTACGAGTTCAAATATGCCTTTATAGAGTTTTGTTGCAGGAGTTTCGTAGCGGTTTAAACTGATATGTTTAGCCCAGTATGCCCAGCGCTCTTCTTCTGTTTTAAAAGGATAAAAGCTGGATGTATATAAATCGGTAAAATGGTATTTTTCGATAAAAGGCTGGAAATTATCTATAAATCTCTTACCACTATATTTTAAACCGGCAGCATCGGATAAGCCTGCCCCTCCGCCAACCAATATAAAATCGGCACTTTTAATTGCGTTTTTAGCCTTCTCAATGCGTTGGCTGTATCCGTTATTCATCTTTTAACTTTTTAAAAGGGTTTTATAAATGGAAAAATCCAAATCCTTGAAGACATTGAAAACAACGGTATCAATACTTGTTGTCTTGTTTTCTTCGAAATAATTTAAAACTGTATGTAAGGCAATTTCGGCAGCTCGTTGATTTGGGAACCGAAACTCACCCGTTGAAATACAACAAAAGGCAATGCTTTTTAATTGGTGGTGGTCGGCAAGTTGAAGGCACGAGTTATAACAACCCGCCAACTGATTTTCTTCAAATGCAGAAGGCTTTTCACTATAAATTATTGGCCCTACGGTATGGATTACATGTTTAGCCGGAAGGTTATATCCTTTGGTGATTTTTGCATGTCCGGTGGGTTCTTCAAAGCCTTGCTGTTTCATCAGTTCATGGCATTCCAAACGCAATTGGATTCCGGCAGCCGAATGGATGGCATTGTCAATACAACCATGAAGTGGATGAAAACAACCGAGCATTTGGCTGTTTGCGGCATTAACAATAGCATCGACAGCCAACCTTGTGATATCGCCCTGCCATAATTTAATGCGGGGGTAAAAGTCAATTGCCGGAATTTGCGCTTCGAAAACAATGCCTTTATTGAAACATTGCTTTTTGAGTTCCTCATCCTGAACCTTTAGAAAACTTTCGGATATAGGAAGCGGAGGCCTAAGGTTCAGCAGGTACCGTAAAAGCTTTGGTTTCTCTAATAAGTCCAAAGGAATTTTGATGGATTTATTTTGTGGCTGTTCTGCCAGGAGTTCTTCAATAAGATAATTCAAACTGTCCATCCAATGCCTACTCGTAAACTTTTAAATCAGCAAAGTAACCTTCTGTACCTACATCTACCCATAAACCGATTGCACCCGAAGCATCGGCCCCAAGTTTCAGGTCATTTACAATCAAACAAGGCTGTTTACTATCGTTGATAAATAGTTGCGCTTTTGAATCTTTCACAACAATTTTCAATTTTATCCATTCATTTAATGCCATATCTGCATACGACTCATATTTACCAGGTGTTTCCTGTCTGGTTTTTGAGAAAGGAAAATCAGGAAAAGAAAAGTACTGGATGGAGCGGTTTCTCCTTAGCTGGTCGTCGGCACGACCGTTTGTTGGGCGGATGTATATGTTTTCGAATTTGGAATTATCATCGTTTATCCGGAAGGAAACTCCAATAAAACCTCTTGCAAGTTCCGGTGCCTGGGGCAAGAGTTTGCTCAATACCGATACCTCAATGGTTCCGTTGCGAAAATTAGTTCCTTTAATTTTGACAAACGTGGGTTGATCTACCTCCTTTATTGCCGGATCCTTGATAACCTTCACGACATTTTTGCCAGCTAATTTTTCTAATGACATAGAAACCTGAACCGGTTCGAGGTTACTCTTTTCCAGGGACACAACCTGGGAATTCAGGTTTAGCATGTTGAATGCTAAGACAACAATTGCTGTGAATTTCAGTGTTTTCATTTTTTTGATATTAAGAAGTTTTAATACTTTTTCCTGTGAATTAATTCCTTTTGTTTGCATACTCAATTTTGACTGATTCCATATCGCAGTTTGTACCCCAAAGCCCAACCTTACCGATTGTATTCGTACTGAGTTTATCAACTACCAAAGATGGTGTATCAGCATTATTAATATATGCTTTTACAGTCTTTTCATTAATTACCAATGTCATTTTAAACCATTCATTGGCTGCAGGAGGGTTCGCAATACCTTTTTCGTATATCCCGTTAAAATTTGCCCTCAGATATGGCCAGTGATATTTTGGCGAAAAAGTATATTGAATCATATGAATTCTGCGCAGAGAATCAGTAGTCCTGAAATTAAACGGCCTGCAATACACGCCATCGTAAACACTGTCATTAACAGCATGAAAGGCTACACCTATAAAACTTCCCTGAAGTATATCCTTACCCCTGGCTATGATTTCAATTTTACCACTGCTAAAATCCTTAACAGGCAAAAATACTGCACTTCCGTCTATTCCTTCCCCAAATTTAATATATTCTCTTTGACCATCCTTTTCAACGGTTATTGTTCGCTTACTGGTTACCAGCTGGCCTTTTTCTTGAAGTTCTGATAAATTAAAAGAAAGCACTTGCTGTGCAAAAATGGTTACCGGAAGGAATAGCAGAATAACCATTGCCAAAAGGCTTGATATTTTTTTCATAGTTTGATGATATTTAGCTCGTAATAAAACTTCAGGTAATATCAATTCCAATTACCAGTTCTAAAAAACAGGCTGCGAGTTCTAAAAGTTATGACAAGCTATTTTGTGAATAGTCCGGCTTTCAAATCCGCCCCCAGCGTACCCGGTGTTAAATGTAAATAATTACGGCTGGTGGGATCCTCCACGATTTGTGCTTTACCTTCTTTTTTTATAACAACATCACTTCCAAATTTCAACTTATCAGGACTGGCTTTTTCGCCAAAACCAGCCGGGCCGCCTCCTTTGTTAACCAATTCGTTGTAACCGATAACTATAGAATTCGAAAGATTATAAGCGTTCTTTCCATCCCTGTTCAAAATCCAGAAAACATTGGTGTTTACCACTACATTGTTGTAATATTTAAAGTCTTCGGCAGCCGACCATGTCCAAATAGCGGCCCCGTAATTATCAATCATCAAATTGTGGTGCATTTCGCAACGTTCAGCAGGTTTTTCTGAAAACCAAAATACAACAGCATCTTTGCACTGGTAAAAAACACAATGATCCACAACAACACCCTGGCCACTCGCCAAAATTGCCAAATGATTGGGAATTGCATGCTTATCGCCTATAAACAAACATTGGGTAACACGAAGATCGTCCAGGTTTCGACCTTCCCGAACAATGGGATAGTTCCTCTTCACCAAACCCGATGCCGGAGTTTCATGTACCGGTGTACCTAAAACCCTTAAACCCTGAATAGTCACATGATCGGTCTCAATCTGAATACCATAAGAGGCACCTCCCAGAGGGTCGTTGTTGCCATAAGGTTTGAAGTTTAATGGCATGGTTGAAATGATAACAGGCATCGACCCGGGATTCCATAAGCTGTCATCGGGTAATACGGTTGCCCTGATGGTTAAACGTGCTTCTTTGGTGAAGTGCCAGTTTACAGGGTGAAAGGTAACGGTGGCATCCAGGTTGTAGATTCCTTCAGAAAGAAAAATGGTAACAGCACCTTTGCCATTGGATCTATTTACCCTCTCAGCCGCTTCATACAACGATTTTAAAGGTTGTTCCTTTGAACCTGTATTTTTATCGTTACCAATTGTGGCATTAATATATAAATCGTTGATTTGAGCTTTCAAAAATGAAATTGTGCCAAAGAAAAACAAAACAACAAGCTTGAACAGTTTAAAAGTTTTCATTCTACAATGTTTAAGTTTAAAGGCGGAAATGACTATTTATTATTCAACTATCCGTTAATCTCACCACTATTTGGTAAACAGTCCGGCTCCAAGATCATCACCTAATGTACCTGGGACAATATGCAGATAATTACGGCTGGTGGGATCTTCTTCAATTTCCAGTTTACCTTCTTTTTTAAGTGTAACATTCTTGCCTAATTTCAATTTGGCCGAATTTGCTTTTTCTCCAAAACCGGCAGGGCCACCTCCCTTGTTTATAAGTTCCTTGTAACCCATAAAAATTGAATTATCAATTGTAAAGGAGTATGCTTCTTTCTTCTCCGTAACCCAGATAACATTCACATTGCTCATAACGTTGTTATAAAATTTGAAATCATCTGTAGTTGACCATGTCCAAACCATGGCTCCATATGTATTCAAGAAAAGATTGTGGTGCATTTTACAGCCCTCAGCAGGTGTGTTCCACATTACAACTGCATCTTTTATTCCATAAAAAACACAATGATCGACTTCTAATGCTTTTCCGCTTGCTAAAATTCCCAGGTGATTCGGAAGCGCAATTTTGTTTCCTAAAAACAAGCATTGAGTAACTCTAAAATCTTCCAGGTCTTTACCGTCCCAAACGATTGGATAATTCCGGATCAAAATTCCTGATTTTGGACTTTCGTGTACCGGCTCTCCCAGGATGCGCAATCCCTGGATTGTAACATGGCTTGTTTCAATGAGTATCCCATAGTTAAATGCGCCTGTTATCTCTTTTTTCTCATTCGTCTCCTGGATATCAAAAGGCATTGTAGATACCATCACTGGCATATCTCCGGGATTCCAATCTGCATCATCTGGTAATTTTTCTGCACGGATGGTTAAGCGGTTTTCTTTTGAAAGTTGCCATTTAGCAGGGTTAAACTTAGCCGTTTCGGCCATTCCATAAATACCTCCGGCAAGATATATGGTTATGGCCCCTTTCCCTTCAGCCTCATTAACCCGTTTTGAAGCCGCGCTTAAAGACTTGAGGGGATTATCTTTAGTTCCGTTATTTTGGTCGTTTCCGGAATTCGCATTAATGAAAAGCTCCTTCGAATTTTGGGCAAATACATTGGTTTGCAGTGAAATTATTATGAAAAATAGTTTCACTATGAGTAGGATATTTGTTTTCATCTGTTGTTTTATATGTTTAAGGATCGTTACTTTTTTACTCATCGGTATTTTAATAACCAGGTTTTTTATATAATTTTTCCATATTGGGACGAATTTCTGTCTCATAAACTTTAGCCATCCATTCACTTTCTATAACTTCTTCAATTGCTACAGAAACAGCAGCTTCGGGTTTTTGAGTTATACTCATAACGGCTTCGGTAATCTCCTGAGCCAACTTGTTCTTTTGTTCCTGGGTACATCCCGGATACATTTTTACAGTTACGTGTGGCATAATTTTAATTTATTAATTATTAATTTATTTGTTTACTACTACAATTTTCCCTTTTGCCTCGTTACTCTCCATCAATTGGTGAGCCTTGGCTATTTCATCTAATGAAAAAGATCGGGCAATTAAAGGGTGTAAATTATGTCCCTTTAAGAAATTAAATAATTCATCGATGATAATTTGATTGGGAGAATTACTTACAAAGCCTGTCAGGTAAACTCCTGAAGGAATATCCTTAATGGGATAGAAATTATCAATTGTTGCTTTTTTGCCCAAGATTCCGGTAACACAAACAATCCCGTGCATCCGCAGCAAACTCATCGACTCATAGAGAGTAGATGGCCCAATGAGTTCCAACACCTTGTTGATACCATTTGGGTATAACTGCCTCAATTGTTGGGCTAATGTGCCATCTTCAATTAACACATGGTCGGTACCTTGTTGGTGCAATAATTCGCGTTTCGATTCTTTGCGGGTCGATGCCAATACCGTTGCCCCTATGCTTTTGGCAAGTTGAATAGCCGCTAGTCCGGCGGCACTTGTTCCACCCCGCACCACAAGGACATCGGAGGAAACAAGTTGCAAACTCTGGAACAAAGAGCCATAGGCGGTAAAATAAGTTTCGGGAATAGCCGCTAATTCTTCCCAACCTAAGTTTGTATCTACAGAAAATACATTTCTGGAAGGGATTAGCGAGTATTCGGCATAACTGCCATCGAACGAGCGACCCATGCCCCCCATGAGGGCAATTACCTTTTGCCCTTTTTTGAAATGAGTATCCGAACCGTCTTCAACTTCACCAACGCATTCAATGCCCAATATGCGTGGTAATTGAATATATGAAGCATTGCCCTCATACTCCCGCATCATAAGTTCGGAGCGGTTTAGCCCAAATGCTTTGACTTTTATCAAAACCCAACCAGGTTTAACAGTGGGCATTGGAACTTCGCTCACCTTTAAAACATCAGGAGCTCCTGTGTGATGTAAAACGACCGCTTTCATTTTTTTAATTTAATAGACTCAAGAACCAAGAAGGATAATACATTAGAGTGCTGCGTATTTTCCTTGATTTTTGATACCTGATACTTGACTCTGTATTTTCCAACATTGGGGATCAGTACCGTAAAAGTTACCTGTATATCCATAGGTTACAGCCGGGCACCCTCTGCAAAACCTTAACAGTTCACAATTTGAGCATTTTTCGAATTTGTCGAAATTGCGATATGCATTCATTTTGTCGCCGGTAAAAATGTCGTACAGCTTTTCATTGAAAACATTGCCCACATTGCTTTCAAAACGGCGGCAGGCAAACACCTCCCCTTTGGGAAGGATTGTCAGATGGCAATTGGAACAATTGCAACCTTCGTACATTAAGTCTTCTTTTAAGCCCTGCGGGATCTTAAAAAGGCCTTTTTCATAGAGAAAGAGCGTCCAGAGATGGTCTTTCAGGTTGAAACTGGTCTCGCTGTCCTTGTATGTTTCAAACTTTTCCCAGCATACCTCCAACAAGCTACGATATTGTTCAGGGGTTAAGTGGGTACTCTTCTCAGAGCTCGTGGGACAGTATCGTGCAAATGCAAATACGTCGGCTTTATGTTCAACTACTACATCGATAATACCTGGAATTTCATCGACATTCGTTCCAGAAACTGTAGTCATAATGGCACACCTTATCCCAGCATTGCGAAGGCACTGGATTTTTTCCAGGGTGGTATCGAACGAGCCCTTTTTGCGGATAGCATCGTGTGTTTCCCTTAAACCATCAATGGATAATTGATACCTTTCGCAGCCATATTCCTTAAGGCGTTTGCAGACCGAATCGTTCAGGTGAAACGGGTTTCCAAGAATAGTGAAAGGTATATCTTGTGATTTAAATAGTTGCAGCAGATCCCAGAAACGACTATGCAAAATAGGATCGCCGCCTGTTACATAAAAGTAAGGAATGCGGTTAGCCTTTTGACACATATCCAAACAATTGCCGAAAACAGACTCGATTTCCTGCCACGACATCTCCTTGAGTTTGATATGATTGTTCTCTGAAAATATATAACAGTGCTGACATCGCTGGTCGCAACTGTCGGTGATATGCCACTGAAAAGCAAAATATTCCATGTTTTTTGTTTTAAAGTATTCCGACCCGAATATCAGGCCGGAATATTTGATTGTTTTTACTTACCATCGCTACCGCAGGAAGATCCGCAGGCAGATGGTTTAGGTTTGGTGTCGTCACCAGCACCACAAGCAGAAGGCTGTGGTTTGGAATCGCCATCGCCTGCGCCACATGCCGATGGTTTGGGTTGTTCCTCAGATGATCCACAGCCCGATCCAACACCGGAACTTGCAAACATTGTTTCGTTTTGGTTCAGGTAGCTTTGGGCACTTCTTCTGGTAAAGTATTCAGCATTCTGTGACCAACCATTCAAAGCATTTAAATTGTTCATAGCATTTATATTTTAAATATTAAATCAGATCAAAATTAGGGAGCTTAAAACCTCTGTGCAAGCAGGTTATTAACGCACCTCCCAGGTTAGAAATATTAAGAGTCAATAGATTACCTTCAGAAAAAAAGTAAAATTTCTTGTATTTTTTTCAAAGAGTAGCAAACGTATGGATGCATTACTCTCTTTTCGGAATAATTTCTAATTTTGTGACAATTAAACGTGGAATGATGAAAGAACTCGATTTACAATACCCAACATGTCCGATCAGGAATGTTATCAGTAGGATTAGCGATAAATGGTCGTTATTGATTTTGGTTAACTTACAGGCACAACCTGTAATGCGATATAAGGATATTATGGGGGCTATACCCGATATTTCACAGAAAATGCTCTCGAGCACCCTTAGAAAATTAGAAGAGGATCATCTTATAAACCGGAAAATGTATCCTGAAATACCGCCGCGGGTGGAATACTCGCTGACGGAAATGGGGAAAGAACTTATGCCCGCGGTACAGTTGATGATTACCTGGGCACAAGCTCATTTTAATGAGATTACAAGTTAAATCAGTAGCTTTCTTCCTTATTCGGAAAGCTAATTTGCTTTACGTCCTCAATGTAGTGCTGAACAGCTTCAGTCATGACCGAATGCAAATCAGCATACCGACGAATAAACTTTGGTGAAAAATCCTTATTAATGCCAAGCATATCATGGATGACAAGGACTTGTCCATCTGTTTCGGGGCCAGCTCCAATTCCAATAACCGGAATATTCAATTGTTTTGTAATTTCACCTGCCAGTTGAGCCGGAATTTTCTCCAGAACAAGGCCAAAACAACCCAATTCTTCCATTAAGATGGAATCATCAACCAGTTTTTTTGCTTCATCTTCTTCCGTAGCCCTTACGGTGTAAGTGCCGTATTTATTAATGGATTGAGGCATTAGCCCAAGATGCGACATGACGGGAATACCAGCATCGATAATTTTTTTCACATCCTCTTTGATTTCTTTACCCCCTTCAATTTTTAAAGCATCGGCACCGGTTTCCTGCATAATCCGGATAGCAGCCTCAAGCGACTTAAGAGGATTTCCTGAGCAAGTACCAAATGGCATATCTACAATAACGAGAGCTCTTTTAGCCCCATTTACAACCGACCTGCCATGATAGATCATTTGGTCTAAAGTCATTGGTAAAGTTGTGGTATTGCCTACCATGGTGTTGGATGCCGAATCTCCAACCAGGATGCAATCAATGCCAGCCTGGTCGATGATGCGAGCCATAGAGTAATCATAGGCTGTAAGCATGGTAATTTTTTCCCCTCTTTGCTTCATTTCCTTAAGCCGGTGAGTGGTAACCTTTCTTTTATCGGACGAATGAACGGACATAGTTTTATTATTTAAAAAAGGGTGTAAAGGTAGCACAATAGAAAACGTGGCCAAGCGGAAAGAAACGAACCTCGAGAGTTAGAAATACATATATTCAATTAATTATACCATGATAAATCCGAAACTTTGATACTTGCCGTTTGATTTGAACGAGTGTTATTCCTGTTGATTTAAAAAATGAATTACAAATATTACATTAGTCGCCATTTTTTAGATTGTCGAAACAATGAATAAGTCAGAACTTGTTATCAGGATAGATTGGAGTGAAATTGACCTTTTTGGGCATGTTAATAATTTAGCAATTATGAAATATGTCCAGGCTGCCCGGGTTAAAATGCTTGAAAATCTCCAACTAATGCAATTACAATCGGAACAGAAAAAAGGCCCAATATTGGCATCCGTGGAATGTCAGTTTCTTAAACCGCTTTTTTATCGGGGTCAGGTAACGGTTTACTCAAATATAGATCTGATCAAAAACTCGAGTTTTAAAATACGCCATACCATATTTAATGAAAATAATGAGATTGCTGCTCAAGCAAATGATATCATTGTTTTCTATGATTTTATAAAGAACAGGAAACTTCACATTGATGATGAGCTGAGAGGAAGGCTCGAATATCTTTCGGTAATTCAGAAATCGTAAATTATTCGTAAAAACGAACGTTTTTCCGAAATGACAATCTTGACAATTTTGTTTTGGCAGAATAATCCAGGAAATTACTACAACCATGCAGCTTTAGATTGTTATTCACCAAAGTTCTAAAAACTGTTTTTTAAAATCATAGTTTGATTTACCTTTACTAAGGTATTTAAACGAACCTTTGAACTATGATTTTTGGATATGCCAGGGTAAGCACCCGGGAACAGAACCTGGACATGCAAATCGATGCCCTAAAAAAGTACGGTTGCGAAAAGATTTACCAGGAAAAAGCCTCCGGTACAAAAACAAAACGTGAGGAGCTTGATAAGCTCCTGGAGCAGCTCCGTTCCAGTGATATTCTGGTTGTCTATTCTCTTGACAGGCTCGGGAGGACTGTCCTCCAGTTGATCAATCTGATAACTGTCTTTAAGGAAAAAGGGATCCACTTCAAAAGCATCACCGAAGGTGCTTTTGACACCACATCGCCAATGGGCGAGGCAATATTCCAGATTATTGCCGTGCTAAAGTCCGTAGAGGTTAACGTTTTAAAGGAACGTACCCGATCGGGGCTGGAGGCTGCCCGGGCAAGGGGGCGATTGGGGGGCCGGCCGACCGGCTCTTATGACAAGGTAAAAGCGGCTGCAGCAGCAACACTATATCAGAAAGAGGCACCTATAAGTCAGATTTGCGGCACCTTAGGAATAAGTAGGTCGACCTTATATGAATACCTGCGAAAGGAGGAGGTAGATTATAAGGGCTTTAAAAAAATAGTAAAATAGAATAGCTAATTATTGATCCTATGAAATATTGCGGATTATGCCGAACTAATCAGGCAGATAAAACAAACTCACATATTTTCCCTCGGTTTTTATGTCAAAGCTTATTAGATAACGGAACTTTTAATAGAGCAATAACAATAATTGAGGATTCTGAAAAACCTGTTTACGATCAGGATAGTCCTAAGGAAGATTACATATTGTGTTCCCAATGCGAGAGTTTGTTGGATAGAAAGTATGAAAATTATTTTGCTTCAGATGTTTTGAAACGCTTAGATAATCGCAAAGAATATTTTAATGTCCAAGTAAAAGATTTTCATTATAGAGTCTACTATAGAATTGATTATATTCTTTTTAAGAAGTTTGTTTATAGTTTAGTATTGAGGGCACATATTTCCGAATTACCTTTATTTAAAGATTTTTCCATTCCTAATGTTTTTTACAAGGAAATAAAAAGATCTTTATTGGAAGACACCTATTTTATAGATTATCCTTTATACATTTTTACTTGTAGAAAGAATGAACATTTAACAGGAAATCAGATTTTAGCGGAGCATATTGTAAATCATATATATAACCTGCATGCCAACGAATTTCTTTTTATATTTGATTTTGATGATAGCGTTAACTTTTTAAAATTATTTATTGATTCAAAAAATTACCAAAATACATCTATAAGGATATGTGACTTAGATTATCGATCCTGGAGAAGGTGGCTAGATGAAACTTATAATATTATGAATAAGAAGAAAGTAAGAAACCAAGTAAAAGCTTTGATTTCAGCACTTATTAAATATAAAAATTAATAATTACTTACTCATAAAAACCAACCTTGCCAGTCCGAAAGTATCAATTCTCATAAAATTAAAGGGACAGCTCTGGTAAATATTTATGGTTCGAAAATATTTGATGTTAGATTCTTTTCGAAAATATTTTTATTTTTTTTATTAACTATCAGTAATATTATTTATATTTGCATTACAAAAGTTCTTTGAAAAATATCTCGATGCAAAGTTTCTAAATGAAGTTTAATTGAATGTCTGAAAAGACAACCCCCAAAGGGTTATTTACGCAATCCCGATTCCTACCCATATAGTGATAACTTCACGCTATGGACTTGGACTGGTAGACAAAGCTGCATCTTACAAGAATTGATTCCGACTGTTACAAGAAGGAGCCAACCTTTCTAGATATAAGAGCAGACAAGTTTAATATTGAGTAAAATATGCCTATATCTTATAATGTAGGCAGGATATTAAGCGAGTGAATGGAGAACATTGTTTACGCATTTAGAACTATGCAAATAGCTTATGATGCAACGTTTGTCAACAAGGCAGGTGACAACGTTGTCGCTATTAATAAATTAATTTCATGGGTTATTTAAAACAAATTCGAGTTATTGATGGTCTCATTAAAGATATTGAGACTATTGCATTGAGCCAGTGTTCTCTTTCGGAACAAGATCTAACCGTCTTGAATGAAGCATTAGATCGTCTTAAAGATCTGAAACGGAAAAAGGGTAGAACCAATGAGCAAGTTCTTGATGAACTTGTTATTATTGTGGGTTTACTAACAAAGTTTTTCGTTTAACAGTATTTTATGGGACTAAATGAACAGTTAAAATCCGAACACTCCTTAATTTTCTCTTAACAGTATGGACTTAGGTAACGTAATAAAGAATAGCAGAAGAAAAAGAAAGTTAACTCAAACTGAGCTAGCTTCATTATGTGGTATAACACAGACTTACTTGTCGCAAATAGAAAGTAATTCAAAGGAACCCAACCTTTCGACTCTCAAATCTATAAGTGATAATTTAATGCTCCCATTACCCATATTATTTTTTCTATCTATGACCGAAGAAGACGTTCAGCCTAACAAAAGAAAAGCTTTTGAAATTGTACGTCCCTCTGTTAAATCATTGATAGATGAATTCTTCACAGTTCAAGAGAAGTGAATTTAGGAAATTTTGTTTTACTATTGGAGCTAAACCACAAGACGTCTTACGAATATCTGCTACATTAGACAATAATTACCAAGAATGGATTGAGAAAAAGAGAGATAAAAAAACAAATGATTTTAAGCGATACAAAGACGGTACAATTAAAGAACGCATAATTCGACCTCCAAGAAAAGAGTTAAAACGCTTACAGTCAAATCTTAAAAATAGGATATTAGCCCTAATAAAGCTTCCAGATAATATTCATGGTGGAGTAAAGAAGAAGAGTAATATAACCAATGCAAAAAAGCATCAAGGCAAGAAATACATCTTTACTACCGATCTCAAAGATTTTTATCCAAGCATAACTTCTCAACAGGTATATGACACTTTTATTAAGCTAGGGTTCTCTACGCATTATGCACATTGGATAACACTATTAAGCACATGGAAGTATGAACTTCCCCAGGGAACCCCTACCAGTACCCATATAGCAAATTTAGTTTTTTTAGAAACTGATAAATTACTGATAGATTTATGCAATAAAAATAATATTACTTATACCAGGTATGTTGACGACTTAACCTTTTCATCTCAACAGGATTTTCAAAATATACTTCAAGATATATTATCAATAGTTACACGCCAAGGATTCAAGCTCAGTTATCGGAAAACAAAATATTGCGGAAATCAAACCGTTACAGGTATCGACGTTTTTTTAAATAAAATTGACGTTCCGGAAAAAATAAAAGAAAAATCCAAAAACGAAATTGAAGCTAATTTGGAAAGGAAGCCTTATACTGATTATATGAATAATGTAAGAAAAACGAATAAAAAGATTAAACTGATTTAATGGAATGATCTGTCTCACAAAACCCATAATTCAGGATAACAACCTCCTTACATACTAGTGGCTGTTAGTCTTACTACTTACTACCCATGATAGTTTTGGGTAAAACTCTCTGAAGATGGAAGGCAGCCATTGCGACAATATCAGAGAAATCTCTTTGCTTGAATGATTTGCGCGTCGCTGAATATAATCTGAATTGCAGCCCGGGGTTCCGCTTTGCTATACCCCGGACTACCATATTAACCGCACCTACGGCGCTCAATACCTGTCATCCATCCATTATACCCCATCTTTTTTTTGGCTATGTCTACTTACCACTACGGCTGTTAGTCTTACTACTTACGACTTACTACTTACGACTCCCATTGGCTGTTAATCTTCTTACTTCCTACTTCTTACTTCTATTTAGATCCATCCTAAATTATATTACCCGGTTACATCAAATTGTAAAAATTCTTATCTTCAGCTCCGTAACCATACCACAATGCTTGTTAAGCTATTAGTGTAAACAGGGTGGATTTCTTGAATTTGTTATGTGAATAGGTGGGGTTGTTAGCTTTGGCATTCGGTACGTGTTCTTACGTACAGTTTTTAATGTTTCTTATTTAATAACACCTAAATTTTTTCGTTATGGGTTCAAATCATTCCAGACTAGCCAAGCTTGTCGCTTTAAAAGTGATAGCACAAAACCTTTCCGACAACATCGCCGATCTCGCCAAAGCCAATACAAAGTGGACTCCTGCATTTGCTGCCGCCATTATCACCGAGGTCGATGCCGTGGGCAATAATCTTATCGGGAAAAAGGCAAAAACAGCTTTGTTCGAAGCCACCGACAATGTTAAAAACGTGATAGCTCCCGCTAAAAATGATATCACATCGTTAAAAGTTCAAATCGATGTTAATTTTAAAAGTAACCCTGGCCGTCAGAAAGTAATTCTCGACGAGCTTGGATACACTTCTTTCTATAAAAAAGTGACTGCCCGTAACCAATTAGCCACTATTGGTCTGCTCTCTTCCATCAAAAGAAATCTGGATACTTACAAGGCCGAAATTCTGGAAACCGGAACACCTCCCGACTTGCTCGAACGTGTTGCAGGATATGCCACAGTGGTGAGCAACGCCAATATGGTACAGGAACAATTGAAAACGACTACCAAGGAAATTACAGTCGAAGCCTCGGCAGAACTCGACGCACTGTACAATAAAGTTATCGGCATCTGTTTAATAGCCGCCGACTATTATAAGAGCAACCCGGTGAAAAAGGAACTATTTACTTATACCAAGGTTGTCGCCAACCTGGGTTATATTTCTGAAGCCAACCCTACGGCAGCCGCTCCCAAAGCATAAATACCATTACCGTTTAGGCTGAAAAGGTCGGATAAACCTCGAAAACCTTCAGCCTGAGACTTGAAAGTCAATTATTTGTCAAACCAGTCCTGTGACAGATAATTGACTTTTTTTCAACGCGTTAGCGGGCAATTTCAAGGGTCTAGCAAGTCATTTCAACATGATAGCGAGTCGTTTCAACGTGTTAGCAAGTGATTTCAACGTGTTAGCAAACGATTTCAACGTGATAGCAAGCAATTTCAACGTGATAGCAAGTCATTTCAACGTGATAGCGAGTCGTTTCAACGAGATAGCAAGTCCTTTCAACGTGATAGCAAGTCATTTCAACATGATAGCAAACGATTTCAACGTGATAGCAAGTCATTTCAACGTGATAGCAAACGATTTCAACGTTTGAGCGAGCGATTTCAACACGAGAGCGTGTCGTTTCAGGAAATGTAAAGGGGGTGGGAGAGTGTTAAGGTGAGAATCAGCAAAGGTGATATTTCATTCCGATCATCCCTGGAAGGCAAATTTGTCGTAAATCACCCTTGGGTTTGTCGTTGTGGATACGCTGGTTTTTTATAAAACCAATGCACCTTTGTAGCATTGATTAACATAGTAGACTTTGGGTATTCATTTAAAAATGGAAAAAATGAAAACAAATAAAATTATCCCCAGCCTTTGGTTTTGTACCGTAAAAGGCAATGTTTCCGAAGTTATTGATTATTACAAGAGAATTTTTGGCAACGATTTGGAAGAGGGTGGAATTATTCCCCTTGGTGAGACACCCAGTGGCAATGCAGAATTGTGCGAAGTGAAAATTTTCGGTCAGAAATATTCAATTATGAGTACCGAAAATGAACATCACGTATTTAACGATGCTTTGTCATTTACCATTAATTGCGATGGCCAGAATGAGATTGATAAATTCTGGGATTATTTTACCCGCGACGGTGAAGAATCGCAATGCGGTTGGTGTATCGATAAATATGGACTTCGCTGGCAGGTGATACCCGAGAATTTTGGTGAACTGATGAGTAAGCCCAATGCATGGCAGGTAATGATGTCGCAGAAGAAAATTGTAATAGCTGAATACCTGGAAACAACAAGTAGTTATTGAATACAGGTCATAAATCCATAATACCCATTTCCCTAGGGGCAGCTTATGAAAGATTTTGTAATAAGCTGTAGATGCTGAATGTAGCCATTGCGACGATGTTGGCAGAACTACTTTACTCAAATTTTTCCCGCGTCGCTGAAATATACACTCGAATTCGTTCCGGGGGTTCCACTGCGTTTCACCCCCGGCTACAAACATGCAACACCTCCGGCGTTGAATACAAGTCATTGCAGCATTATGCCCCATTTCCCTGGGAGCAGGTCCACCAATGACAGAATTGGTAAAATCTATTTATTAGACATTGTAATCTTAATCCAAAATAAAACCGGAATGCCCTAGGTTCGGGACTGGCCTTTTGAAAATGGCGTGAAGAAAATAAAAGATTTGGCGTCATGAGGGGGTTTGTCTGAGCGGGCAGATTGAGACATCTT
>JAEYWD010000006.1 GCA_023429135.1 Bacteroidota bacterium
CACCTAACCAAATGGAAGAAGGAAACGAAAAATTAGACGGATCGGAGAAAACTGAAAGGGAAGAGATTTACTCAAGAAAAATCCGTGCCGGAAAACGGACCTACTTCATTGATGTTAAAGCTACCCGTCGAAACGATTTCTATATTACTATCACTGAAAGTAAAAAAAGATTTTATCGCGACGGCAAATACTTTTTCGAGAAACATAAAATTTTCCTTTATAAGGAAGATTTTGAAAAGTTTGTTGACGGTCTTACTGAAATGGTCGATTTTATCAAGCAAAATCAGCAGGATTTTGGCGACTACAACAGGTTAGATCGTGATTCTGAATTTGAAAACAGAACTCAGGATTCTTTAAACTCCGATTTTGAAGAAGTTGAGGTAGAAGTAGATTCGTATTCCAACATTGATTTCGATGACTTGGAAGAAAAACGCTAAACCAAATTAATTAAAAAGCCGGATTTCCCTTCCGGCTTTTTTTTATCTGAATTTTTCAATCTTATCCTCAAAGTACAAATCCTTCTTGGCCGAACGTTGTATTTTCAAATTAACAAGAACCTCATCTGCACCAGCTTCAATACAAACATCCTGAACACGCTTTACTAACTGCATTACTTCGTCGTATTCTCCTTCAACAACCGTCTCGAAAGGACAAACAAGATACTTTAACCCCGACCGTGAGATTTCATCAATGGCCAGATCAATTAATTTATACATGTCTACAGTCGATGATTTTGGAATTACCTGAATTGCTAAGTTTATTTTCATAATATTGGGGTTTACTAAAGAAAACAAAGAAACTTAAAAATGGTGAGTACCAAAAATAAATTTCAGTCCCCCGGCCAAACCTTCATTTGCTCAGATAATTAATTTTATCAACTTTTATTTTCTAACTTTCTTAACTATCAATACCTTCGCTTACTTAAATTTTAGAAATGAAAAAAGCTCTCAAAATTACCGGACTACTGTTAATTGTTTTGCTTGCAGGTTTATTTATCTGGATGAACCGTAATATGAAAGACAGGCACCCGGACTACAATATCAACATGGAAGTCATAAGCAAAAAAACATCTTCCCTCCTGGCGGGTTTTGCAGCAGCAACTATTACCCCACAGGTGCCCGACCGTTGGGTGGATAAAGATAGTAATGCACGCTACGAACCCAAAAAAGGTGACACATATATTGATGGAAACGGAAATGGAATTTTTGATCCGGTTTGGATTGCAGGTTTTCATAACAATAAACCGGCCAATGGCATTCACGACGATTTATGGGCACGCTCCATGATTATTGACGATGGAAGAACACGTTTGGCAATTGTATCAATAGATGCCATCGGGCTCATGAATGACGATATTATCGATATCCGTAACATGTTGCCCCCAGATGCTGCAATAACTTTCCTTACCGTGACCTCAACCCATAATCACGAAACTCCTGACCTGATGGGGCTCTGGGGCAATTCTATGTTTAGAAGCGGGGTCAATCCTGAGTATTTGGCATTAGTAAAAAAACAGATAGTACAATCGGTCATAACAGCAACAAAGAATCTCCGTCCGGCACTTTTCGAAATTTCGGAAGACCCTACCGGAGCCATTCCTCTTGTGAAAGATACCCGTAAACCCGAAGTTTTTGATTCGGGATTAAGGCTCATCAAAGCAGTTGACAAGGAAAAGGGCAATACGCTGGGTTGTTTGATTTCATGGGCCGATCATGCAGAAACTTTATGGAGCAGAAACCTTTTAATTACTTCCGACTTTGTTCACTACCTTCGCGAAGGCGTTGAAAAAGGTGTGTTTAAAGGCGACACTCTTGTTAAAAAAGGAATCGGAGGTATTGCTGTTTTTGTAAACGGCGCCATTGGAGGTTTAATGACTACACATTCAAGTCTTGCCGTTAAAGACCCTTTTACAGGTATTGAATACACTGATCCGTCTTTTGAAAAGGCAGAAGCCCAGGGTAGGACGCTTTCGTTACTTGCACTGACAGCTATGGAAAACCCAGTTGAAACTATAAACTCAGCAGGTATATCGCTTGTTGCCAGGAATATAACTCTTCCCATCCAAAATACTCTTTTCAAATTGGGAACCGCGTTGGGTGTGCTCAACCGCGGCACTTCCGGATGGATGAAAATACGAACCGAGATTTCAGCATTTACTTTTGGATCAGTGTCTTTTGTCAATATCCCCGGGGAAATATACCCCGAAATTGTAAATGGCGGAATAGAAGCTCCGGAAGGCAGGGATTTCGATATTCAGCCTTTAGAAGTTCCAGCTATAAGAGAATTAATGAAGGGCAAACATAAATTTGTAATCGGGCTGGCAAACGACGAAATAGGCTATATCATTCCAAAAAGTCAATGGGACCATAAAGCTCCATTCTCATATGGTGTGGAACGTTCGCCATATGGAGAGGTGAATTCTGTGGGCAGTGAAACAGCGCCTCTTATACATGCCGGCGTCAGGAATGTTCTGAAGCAATTAAACCAGAAAAATCAGGATTAGCGTTCGTCCGATTTGTACGATTCTTCTTCGCGAACAAGATAATCCTCAATCTCGTCGAAGGTAAGCTCCTTTACGTTAGTTACTATTACATTGGTGTGAAGAAAGTCGCCCAACTGATTGCACTCGTCCACAACTTCATTAAATATGGAATTGAGCGATTTATTTAAGGGAATTAAAGCCTTAACTGCCGCGAATCGTTCAGAATACTGGACTTCTTCCAATTCCGAATTGTATTTCTGGAAAATAAATTTTAGTTCATCCGAAATTATTTTCCTGTGTAAATCTTCGAAATTCAAACCTTTTTTGGCGATAAGAACAACGAAGTAACGCAGTTTCGATCCTTTTCCTCCTAAACCTGTCGATATCAATACCTGGTTCTCATCCAAAAAAGAACTCTCAAGTAAAACACGGCTTTCCTGCATAGCAAGCGTTGCCCAATCCTTTAACTCAGGATCCGGATTTTTATGATATGTTTCGATGGCTCTGTAGGCTTCAACCTTATCTACCGATGCAAGCTGAAGCAATACGCTCTTTTTTAGCTCCAGGTCCGATTCATCCGAATTAAGTTCACCAATAAGTATGTGGGGATCCTTTTTATCTTTAGATTTCCTGAACTTTTTGGACGACTCAAAGTATTCTAGCTGCACATCTATGTCTACCTGCTCCTGAAGAACACTATAACTGCCCTTAAAGTTGCCAAGCAACTCCTGGATCTTCTCAAATATGTTTTCTTCATGTTCCATTCCTCAGACAATTATACTGTTAATTAAATATATGAAACAATATGTAATTATACAATAAATATCAATGGCATTAATCATTAAATACGATTTTTTAGATATTTAAAATACCTACTTATTACTATTGCCTATAAACAAGTAATAAGGTAATATTGCGCCTTGAATATTATTCTTATTTAATTTAAATAAAACATTAATAGGTATTTTACGTTGAAATATCCTGTTTTGGATTGATCAACCGACCTAAAATTTGCATTATAATGAAATTATCCGAGTTGCAGACAAATGAAGCTGGTATTATTACCAGAGTGCAGGGGATTGGAGCTTTTCGGAAAAGAATTACTGAGATGGGGTTTGTTAAAGGCAAGAAGGTTAAAGTAATCAGAAATGCCCCTTTAAAAGATCCCGTTGAATACAATATAATGGGGTACGAGGTAACCCTGAGGCGCGATGAAGCCTCTATGATTGAAGTAATTACTGAAGAAGAGGCCTTAGCTAATGAAAATATCCTGTTAAATGGGAGTTTTAACGGCGTGTTTGCCGAAGACAAACTTCGTAAAACAGCAGCAAAGCAAGGAAAAGTAATAAATGTAGCATTAATCGGAAATCCAAATTCTGGTAAAACTACCCTTTTTAATTATGCCTCGAATTCGCGCGAACACGTAGGGAACTATAGTGGTGTGACTATCGATGCCAAAACATCGGTTTTGCTTTACAAAGACTATCAGATAAACATTACCGATTTACCGGGCACCTATTCTCTTACTGCTTACAGCCCTGAGGAATTATATGTACGTAAATTCGTTGCCGAAAATCATCCCGACGTTCTTATAAACGTAGTTGATGCATCGAATCTCGAGCGTAACCTTTACCTTACTACCCAGCTTATTGATATGGACGTGCGTACGGTGGTAGCACTCAATATGTACGATGAGCTTCTGGCCCGCAAGCACAGATTCGATTATAAATCGCTTGCCAAAATGATTGGAATCCCTATTATTCCCACGGTGAGCTCAAAAGGGACCGGCATTAACAAACTTTTTGATATTGTAATTAATATCTTTAACGACAAGGAGACCACACGTCGTCATATTCATATTAATTATGGACAGGATGTTGAAACTTCCATTCAACGGTTAAGGATTAAAATAAAGGAAAGCAGCAATCAGGCATTACTGCTCAATTATTCATCGCGATTTCTTGCCATAAAGCTTCTCGAGAACGACAAGGCAGCTTTTGATGTTCTTTCGAACAGCAACAACTTTGAGGAAATCAAAAAGCTGGCTCAGAAAGAGAAAAAAAGACTGGAACTTCTTTTCAACGAAGATAGCGAAACCATTATAACCGATGCCAAATATGGGTTTATTCATGGTGCTTTGAAGGAAACTTATACAGGCGATTTCGAATCTGCCAACACTGTTTCGTATAAAATAGACCGCTGGTTAACAAGCAAAAAACTTGGATTCCCTCTGTTCCTTTTGTTTTTGTGGCTTATGTTTGAGGCTACCTTTGTTCTGGGAAGTTATCCTATGGATTGGATTGAGAATTCCGTGGCATGGCTTGGTAATTTTTTATCGCAAACCATACCATCTGGATCATTTAAGAATCTACTAATTGACGGAGTGATTGGGGGTGTGGGAGGAGTCATTGTTTTTCTTCCGAATATACTTATTCTCTTCTTTTTCATTTCACTTATGGAAGACTCGGGCTACATGGCCCGTGCAGCATTTATTATGGACAAGCTAATGCATAAAATAGGACTGCATGGCAAGTCTTTTATTCCTTTGATTATGGGTTTTGGCTGTAACGTGCCTGCTGTAATGGCCACCAGAACCATCGAAAACCGTAAAAGCAGATTAATCACTATGCTGATAACGCCACTAATATCATGCAGTGCACGATTACCAGTATATGTGCTGCTTATTTCTGCCTTTTTCCCGGTTTATTCAGGTCTGGTACTCTTCTCAATTTATATTTTCGGCATAATCCTGGCTGCCATAATTGCACTGATACTTAACCGCTGGGTAGTAAAAGGCGACGATATCCCTTTTGTAATGGAGCTTCCACCCTACCGGATCCCCACCATGCGTAACACAATACGCCATATGTGGCACAAAGCACAGCAATATCTTACCAAAATGGGGGGAGTAATTCTGGTGGCATCGGTAATTATTTGGGCATTGGGCTATTACCCGCGCAATGTCAATTTTTCGAGAGATTATGACAACTCTATTACCAAGCTGGAACAGCAAAAAACAAAAATTACAGATGAAAATAATAGCACACTCTCGAATATCGACAGCCAGATTGAGGCTTTAACCCTGGCACGCGAAGGTGAACGACAGGAGAAATCGTATGCAGGGAGAATCGGACGTTTTATTGAGCCAGCCGTTGAACCATTGGGTTTCGACTGGAAGATGAGTATCAGTTTACTCTCTGGCCTGGCTGCCAAGGAAGTGGTGGTTAGTACCATGGCCGTTCTTTATCAGGTGAATGGAAACGACGAAAACAACCAAGGATTAGTTCATAAGCTAAAAGGTGGTGACGATAACGATACATTGAAAGCAGGCACTTACTCAAAAACCAGTGCGCTTTCGTTTATGATCTTCATATTGATTTATTCGCCCTGTGTAGCAGTAATTGCCGCAATAGGAAAAGAATCGGGAAACTGGAAATGGGCCTTGTTCACAGTTGTGTACACAACCGTACTGGCCTGGATAAGTGCATTTTTTGTATATCAGGTCGGATCTTTAATAATGTAAATTATGGTTCAGGATATTTTAACAAGCATCGCCATATTTGGAGCAAGTGGTTATACCGTCTATAGTTTTGTAAAGCTGATTGTAAGTGCAAAACAGAAAAAAGCTGGTTGTTCAGGTTGTTCAGGTTGTTCCCCCAAACAAAGTTCACACGTTTTTAAGTTTAATAATAAAGTAGTTGTAAAAAACATTTTATGATGCTTCAGCTTTATTTTGTATTTTTGGTTGATAAAAAAACAAAATCAAAAAGTTATGAAGTTCATCGTACCCCTTGTTTTTATCTTTTTCATATCGTTATCGGGCTGCAAAACCTCATCAGGTAATTCGGGAGCCGACACTGCAACAACTGCTGACACTGCCTCCCTTTCGTTTATCAAAGCCGAATTTAAGGTGAACGGCATGCATTGCACCGGTTGCGAAAATACTATTAAAACCAACATTGGAGAGCTGGAAGGCGTTAAGATGGTAGAAGCTTCGTTTAAGGATAGTAATGCAGTTGTATCGTTCGACAGTTTAAAAACCAATGAAATAGCCATTGTACAAGCCATTGAGGATGCCGGTTACAAAGTAGACACCTTTATGCGGAAATAATATGGATTATGTTTTAGTAAGCCTTGGTTTTATTTGCCTCATACTTGGCCTTGTTGGTTGTTTTGCACCTATTTTACCCGGACCACCTATCAGTTTTTTAGGCCTTTTACTATTACACTGGACCCGCTTTGGTCAATTTACGCCAAATATTCTGTGGATGTTTGCCATTCTGACTGTTATAGTAACTATAATTGACTATTTTATTCCCTTATGGGGCACACGGAAGTGGGGAGGCTCTGGTGCTGGAGTCACCGGTGCAACTATAGGACTCCTGCTTGGCTTTTTCTTTCCGCCGATAGGTATTATTCTCGGGCCGTTTCTTGGGGCTGTTGTTGGAGAGCTTATGGCGGGTAAAAAATCGCACGAAGCTTTTAAAGCAGGAATGGGGGCTTTTATCGGTTTTGTGTTGGGTACTGCCATTAAGATGGCTTTGGTTTTTGTAATGGTTTATTATTTTATAGCTGAACTGTTAAGATAGGCAATAGCTCTCAGTCGATAGTCCATGGCTAACAGCCATATTTTAGATTTTTGCTTTTAATCATTTTGATAAAGGGTTTATTAGAAAACAGGTAGCCTTTATGTCACGACAAAAAGGCAAGAGAGTTGGAGTTGATCTACATTCCTATTCAACATTGCCTCCATCGTCTAATAGTCGATGGTCCATAGTCAATAGCCGAAATACATTAATAGAAAATCCTTTGCCTAAAGTTTCAAGAGGGTATTTACCATAAAAATAAGAACGACTGCTCAAGGGCAGTCGTTCTTATTTTTTCGTCAGGGTAGCCGTTACTCTTCTTCCTTTTCCTTTTTCGGATTTGCAAGATTGACCTTAACCTTTCTTCCTCCAATTTCTTTTCCATTAAGAGCTTCGATAGCATTTTCCTCATCTCCGGGGTCTTTCATTTCAACAAAACCATACCCTTTTGAGCG
This sequence comes from Bacteroidota bacterium, assembly GCA_023429135.1. Taxonomy (GTDB): domain Bacteria; phylum Bacteroidota; class Bacteroidia; order Bacteroidales; family JAAUTT01; genus JAAUTT01. Next base: position 7,524 of record JAEYWD010000006.1, read on the forward strand.
TCGGGTCTTTTTGTCAATAATAACCTTTGCAGATTCAACTGAACCGAATTCCTTGAATACATCGATTAAATTCTGTTCCTTCATATTGTAAGGAATGTTACCAATATAAATGGTCATAGTCGAAAAATTTAATGAAACATGAGCGATACAATTTAGTAATAACATGCGACTTATGCAAAATTTAAAACAACTTTATAATAGGTTGGTTCTGTTTTTCGCTCAGGTTTTTAAATTTTTCAGGCAAGAGTAGCCACCATAATTGCTTTTATGGTGTGCATACGGTTTTCTGCTTCGTCCCAAACCAACGAATGTTTTGATTCAAAAACATCCTCAGTAACTTCCATGGCATCGAGTCCGAATTTTTTATGTATATCGAGGCCAACTTTTGTTTCCAGATTATGAAAAGCAGGCAAGCAGTGTAAAAACTTCACATTGGAATTTCCTGTTAATTCCACAACCTTTTGATTTACCTGATATGGTTTCAGTAAATTAATTCTTTCTCCCCAAACCGATTCAGGTTCACCCATCGAGACCCATACATCGGTATACAGAAAATCGACGCCCTTCACGGCTTCTGCAACATTATCGGTTATCATAATCTTAGCTCCTGTTTCGCGGGCAACCTCCCTGCACTTATTAACCAGTTCGGCTGCAGGCTGGCATTGTTTCGGGGCAGCAGCCCTAAAGTCCATACCCATTTTTGAAGCACCAACCATAAGCGAATTACCCATATTGTTGCGGGCATCGCCTAAATAACAAAACGAAATCTGATTTAAAGGCTTATCCGAATGTTCATGCATGGTGAGGAGATCTGCAAGGATCTGCGTTGGATGGAATTCATCAGTCAACCCGTTATACACCGGAACACCGGCGTATTTTGCCAGTTCTTCCACTATGGATTGACCATAACCGCGGTATTCGATTGCATCGTACATGCGACCCAAAACACGGGCAGTATCTTTCATCGATTCCTTTGAGCCAATCTGTGTTCCCGATGGACCCAGATACGAAACATTTGCTCCCTGATCGAAAGCAGCTACTTCGAAAGCACAACGTGTACGGGTAGATGTTTTTTCGAAGATGAGGGCAATGTTCTTCCCTTTTAGTTTTTGTTGCTCAATACCGGCATATTTTGCCGATTTCAAATCGGACGACAACTTTAATAAAGACTTAATTTCTTCGGGTGTAAAATCGAGAAGTTTTAAAAAACTTCTATTCTTTAAATTTACTGGCATATTATTAAGGTTTTAGAGTTCTTACTGATTCCGCAATTTAAAAGATATCCACTGAGTAATCAATTGATAAAAGAGTATTTAAAAACATTAATAGGGATAATATTAATCAGTAACTAATATTGAATACCGGATGACCCTTCTAACCTTGCATAATTCATGAAATCTTAACGACCTCACCTCTACCTGGACGGCAGACAGGCCCAACCCCTCTCCTGAAAGAGAGGGGAGAAAGAAAGCACAAACTTAAATTCGTAGCTCTTCAAAGTCCCTCTCCTTGAAGGAGAGGGATTACCTTCGGTGAGATCGACTTCGCCTAAGTTTAGGGTGAGGTGTTATTAATTTGTGAATTAAATAGGCTAATCCGCATTAAATTACAATTGAGTGTTGAACGGTAAGAAACAACTATTTTTTTTTATATTTACAGTTGGGCGGTGACGCCTTATATTATTTTAACATTCTGTTAATGACAAAATTAATTCCTTTTGTATTGATTCTGGTCTTTTGGTCGTGTAAAAGCGATAAGGATCTGACTAAAATTTACGAAGGAATAATAGAATATGATATAACTTACTCGAGCGACAGCATTACCTCTGTTCCGGTTCAGTTTCTTCCTAAAAAAATGTTACTTCAATTCAACCCGCATTACGCGTCTTACAAAATTGAAGATATGATGGGGGTTTTCTGTATTACCAATACAACTAACGTTTCGCGGCGTACCCACGTTTCAACCATTAAAATTTTCAATAAAAAATACAAGTATGTTGGCAAAAAGGGCGAAGTTCCGGTTTTCTTCCGCCCCGAATCGGTTTTTCTGATTAAGGAAACTGAAGATACCGTAACCCTCGCAGGAATTCAATGCCAAAAATCGTTAGTTACCGACCTTAAAGCCCGGCGAAAATTTGAAGTGGCCTATTCAGAAGATTTTTTTATCAAAGAACCCAACATTAATACTCCTTATAGTGAAATAAACGGAATATTGATGAAATTCGAAATTGACCTGGGGCGAATGAGACTAACACTCACAGCAAAAAAAATTATACCCTCGCAAATAAAAAATCAAATGTTTCGCATTGGCGACGATTACAAGGTTATAAACGAAGAAAAAATGCGCGAAATAATTGCTACCATGCTGCGTTAACAACACTATAGTATTATAAATCTTAACCCATGAAAAAAACTATTTTCACACTAACGTTTCTGGTTATTTTGTCTGCCGGATGCTTTGCACAGGAAAAAACTATCAAACTGTTTAATGGCCAGCCAGTAGACCAGAACACCATTTCAAAGCAAAACAAACAAGGCTATATTTTCTACAACGACAAAAACAACCAGTTTCAGAATTTTGAGCTGCAGTGCGACGTTAAAACTAATCCGGGAGGTATTGCCGATATTTTGATTCATACTGAAAACAATGGAGGCAAAGGAACTCCAAAAGGCTATGCTATCCGGGTGAAAAACACATACGATGGTTATGGATCGGGCGATAAGCTTAAGTTGACCGGCAGTATCGACCGTATCCGTAATGTTTATTTCCCCTATGTGAAGGATAACGAGTGGTTCAATATGAAACTTAGTGTTGAGAACAAACAACTCCGGGTTTATGTGAACAATAAACTGATTTCGGAATATTATGAGATTGAAAATGCCTGGAGACCCGAAGATCTGAAAAGCCGAGTTTTCTCGAAAGGAACTATCGGCATTCATACTATTGCCGGAAACGTAACTTTTAAAAACATCACCCTCACCGAAAAGCCCGCTGGCAGAATGGCTCAACCAGACATAGATCCTGCTTACGATAAAATGATTACCGAACTTCATGCTAAAAACTTTCCGCTGATTGACTTTCATGTTCACATCAAGGGTGGACTAACCATGGAAGAAACTTTGGGAATTTCGCGGGAGAAAGGAATTAACTATGGTATTGCGGCGAATTGCGGACTTCATTTCCCGGTTACAAATAATACAGAGCTGAATAATTACATGAACAGCATCCAGTATGAACCAATTTTCAAGTGCATGCAGGCTGAAGGCCGCGAATGGATGACATTATTCTCACCCGATACCGCAGCCCGCTTCGATTACATTTTTACCGATGCTATGACCTGGACCAACAGCAATGGCCGCAGGCTCCGTTTATGGATCCCCGAAGAAACAGAAGTTGGCGATCCCCAAAAATTTATGGACGAATTAGTAAGTAAGATCGAACAAATTCTTACCGAACCCATTGATATATATGTGAACCCAACATTCATTCCCGCCGAAATCCAGTCGCGCTACAACGAGCTTTGGACAAACGAAAGGATGGACAGGGTGATAAAAGCACTTGTTAAGAATGATGTGGCTTTCGAGATCAATGCAAGGTATAAAATCCCTTCGGTAGAATTCCTGAAAAAGGCGAAAGCTGCCGGAGTGAAATTTACTTTTGGAACAAACAATACCATGAAAGACGACCTGGAATATTCGTATTGCTTCCAGGTTTTGAAAGAACTCAATCTTTCAACGTCCGACATTTGGATGCCCCGCAAACAGGGCACTAAAAAAATTCAAAACTTAAAAAAATGAGGTTGAAAGCGCTTTTAATATTCGCAGTTTTAGTCAGTTCTCTTCAGGTTGGAGCCCAGAATATAATCGCGGAATATACTGACCCGGATATTAAAAGCGTCACTTTCGGCAAAAAAGGATTTCCAATATCGTATCCTGTTTTGGAGAAGGAGGTAGAAAACCCTCTGGTACTTTCGTTCGACGATCTGCGCGAGGGTTCCCGTAATTATTACTACAGTATCACCCTTTGTAACTCCGACTGGAGCGAAACACGCCTTTCTCCTTCCGAGTATTCGCAAGGGTTGTTCAGTTTTCCCGTATCAACCTTTCAGCCTTCGGTAAACACACTGGTTCATTACGTTCATTACGAAATTGAATTCCCCAACAGCGATTTGCCCCTTACCCTACCAGGCAATTATGCAGTAAAAGTTTTCGAGGACAACAATACGGAGAAGCCGATACTTGTGAGGCGATTTGTGTATGTAGACAAAAAGGTGGACATAAGTGCACAGATCAGAATCCCTTCTCTGCCGGAATATCGTGCCGAATCCCAGCAACTGGATTTTACCATTATTAATCCGGACTTTCGAATTACCAATCCATACCAGGAGTTAAAGGTAGTGATCACCAAAAATTTCGACTGGAACACCGCCCTCACCACCTTAAAGCCTCAGTTTATAAAGCCTGGCAGTCTCGATTATAATTATACCCGCGAGAACTTGTTTATTGCCGGAAACGAATACCGCAGCTTTAATATCAATAGCCGTAAATATCCGTCAACCGAAGTTACTACCATTGAGCACAACGGACGAAACTATGTTACGACACTCACTACCGATAAACCCCGTAACACCTACTTCTTTAAGGAAGATATAAACGGATTGTTTGTAAACGAAAACAAAGACGTACGTAATGCCGATAATACATTGGAATCGGATTATTATGAAGTGAAGTTTTCGCTAAATGCCAATATTCTCCCTTACGACGGAGATATTTTTATTTACGGAGTCTTAACCAACTTTGGCTTTACCGACGAAAACAAAATGAAATACAATACCGATAAAAATATTTACGAAAATACACTCCTTCTGAAACAGGGTTATTACGATTACCAGTATGTGTTTATTCCCAAAACCACCGGCACTTTCGACGAAAAAGAAATAGAAGGCTCCTTTACCGAAACCGAGAACAATTATTTTATTTTTGTGTATTACAAAGGCTTTGGCGAGCGTTATGAACGTCCGGTAGGATTTAAGAGGGTGGTGAAAATGTAGAAGATTTCGATAAACTTACTTCCTATTTTCAGGTTAATTCTGCTTCTGTCATTAAAATTACCGTGTGTTCGATTTAAGATCTTGGTAACATTATGGAAAATAAGGTAATAAGGTTAAAAAACATTTGAAATCTTTTGCACTAAGGTTTAAATACATTTTAGAATAAGGTTTTCTAAAAAAGAACCTTATTTTCATTTCCTCTAACCTTAGTAGTATAGCATACACCCGACAATTTAACCTTATTATCTGTGGCTTAGCATATTTATTTACATCAACTCACGTTAAAATTACTTTTCTAATTTTACTTTTCTGTCAATTTCCCTTACCCTGGCCGTAAAATTATTGCCACAATCGAAACAGTGGTGTTTTTTACGGATCAAAAACAATGGGTACCATAACACTAAAGAGACAACCAGATACAGAACATCCCATTTATAATCAATTGCAAACCCAAAGGCAGTATTATCTGAACTACATTTGGGACAACCTGCAAACAGGGTTCCAGACTGACCATCAACCCCTTCTACAATTTCTTTCTCCAGATAATATTCAACTGGTTTGGTTCTCAAATAATTAAAAACACTTCTGTCAAAATCGAAAAGTTCATAATAAAACTGTTTCCATGAAAAAATAAATTCTTTTTCGGCTAAAGCCTGAAATTCTTTTTCATCTTTAATTATCTCTTCCACCTCAATTTGTGAAGCGAACTCAGTATTGATGACAAGCGGCTGATTTAATAAAGTAAAATCGTTACGTAATCGCCTTTTAATGGTCAGAATCTCATTTTGTCGTTTAATTTCTCCATCAAAAATGCGATCAAGGGAGTATTCACCATCTTCATCGTTTAGTATTCCCTGATCAATCAGACTTAATATCTTTTTCGCCTCAATGTAATCATCCAAAGAAACCTTCAGCTTGACCCCTCCAACAGCCACCGCCTTAAAGGGATCAACCCATACAATATTTTCATCAAAGATAAAACATGGAATTCCTTCCGCTTCTAGCCTGCCTTTTACAATATGGCATTCAACAGGAATGTTTGAAGCAAATACAGTTTTTAAAATTTTGGGTTCAGGCATATGGATAATGAGGGTTTATTCAATTTTTTAATGGATTTTTAAAATCACCATACCAATGGAATTAATTTATATGGAGTATTTCCTGAATATTCAGCATATCCGTTTAGTTCACGGAGCAATGTTTTATCTTCCAGGTACGTTCTTACCACCAGGAGTATGATTGCTCCCAGAGTTGGAATAATACTCCAGGAAGAAATGGTTATCAAGGGCAATCCGCTGAGCGAAATAATCATTCCAAGATAACCCGGATGACGTACTATCTTGTATAAACCATTCTGACAAACGGTATGACCCCTTTCCTCCTGAATACGCACAACACTGGAAAAGAAACTGTTCTGACATCGTGCTGTGAGAAAAATAATCTGCCCCACAATCATTAACACAGCGCCTGAAATAAATGTACTCCAATTAAAGCTTTGTTGTGTCCAGTGGAATCTCCCGGAATCCAGTCCCGCTAATATTATAATCATCAAATAAACCAGGGCAGACAAAGACAGTAATAATTTATCCCACGATTTGACTCCTTCTTTCATGGATGAACGCTCGTTTATCAATTCCTTATTCCTGTAAATAGTAATGTAATTCATTAAAGTTGTTAGAATATTCATAAGAAAGAATAACCAACCCTGAAGGTAATTCATGTGTCCGGCACTGATAAAAAGAATAATCGTGAAAACCAAAGATGTAATAAAACCCCGGATTAAAATTTTAAGACTTTCCATAGTGATGGCTAATATAAATTCTGAATAAAAGTTAGCTCGTTCAAAATTAAAAAATTAAAAGATCAATAAACCAAAATTTGGTTTCGTTCTCTCCAATCTTTTATCTTCCAAAATTCCTTTAACTTTACCCTTGCTTTTATTTGTATACATGAAGCTATCGGTTATCATTGTCAATTACAACGTAAAATTTTTTCTGGAGCAATGCCTGCAATCGGTATTAGGCGCCATTAAAAGTTTTGATGCCGAGGTGTTTGTGGTCGACAACAACTCCGTAGATGGTTCGGTTGCCATGGTGAAGGAGAAGTTCGCAACGGTAAAATTGGTTGAAAGCCATAAAAATATTGGGTTTTCCGCAGCGAATAATATTGCCATAAAAAAAGCAACAGGCACTTACGTTCTCCTTTTAAATCCCGACACGGTAGTGGAGGAAGATACTTTTTCGAAATGTCTGTATTATCTGGATAATCATCCTGACGTGGGAGCGCTGGGGGTTAAAATGATTGACGGGAAAGGCAAATTCTTACCCGAATCAAAAAGAGGTTTACCCTCACCCAGGGTATCGTTCTATAAAATATTCGGTTTATCGAAATTGTTTCCAAAATCGAAGGAATTCGGGCGCTACCACCTCTCCTACCTTCCTGAAAACAAAACCAACGAAGTTGATGTGCTTTGCGGGGCATTTATGATGATCCGCAAAAAAGTGTTGGATGCGGCAGGTCTGCTCGACGAGACCTTTTTTATGTATGGCGAGGATATCGATCTTTCATGGCGTATTCAAAAGGCTGGATTTAGAATTATTTATTTCCCCGAAACTACTATTATTCATTACAAAGGCGAGAGCACCAAAAAGAGCAGTTTAAACTATGTGTACCTGTTTTACAAAGCCATGCAGATTTTTGCTCAAAAGCACCTTTCGCATGGGAAGGCAAGCTTGTTTTACCGAATTATTCAACTCGCCATCTATTTCAGGGCAACATTGTCGGTTATTAAACGGCTAGCAACAAAAGCGCTGCTCCCATTAATGGATTGCACGTTGATGTATGGAGCTATTTATTTTCTGGCAAAACTCTGGGGTAAATTCTGGTTCGGAAGGACAGATTATTACAGTTCGGAATTTTTCAGCATCAATGTCCCGGTATACGTTTTTATATGGCTCATAGCGCTTCTGTTTGCAGGCGCTTACGACATTCCTTTAAGACTTAAAAACGCCTTTAAGGGGATTGTTTCAGGGACAATCGTTATTCTGGTAATATATGCTTTGCTGCCGCAGGAATATCATTATTCGCGCATAATTATACTGCTTGGAGGCATATTGGTATTTGTCATCACTTTCTTAAACCGTTTCTTACTCTCTTCAACCGGGGTTAAAAGATTTTCACTAAAATCAAACCTTAGGAAAAGAATAATAATTGCAGGTTCGGAAGAAGAATGCACACGTGTTAGCTCCATTTTGAAAGGCATAAACATGAAATTCGATTCTATTTCGTATGTTTCGGTAAGTCGCGATCATAATAATGTCTTCATCGGATCGGTGGATCAGCTCCCGGAAATGGCACGAATACACAAAATTGACGAAATTATATTCTGCCTGAGAGATCTTCCAGCTTCAGAAATTATAAGTTCTATGCTCAGTATGGCAGGCGCCGGTTGCGATTTCAAAATTGCTCCCCCCAATTCGGACTCCATCATTGGTAGCAACTCCATCAACACTGCCGGCGATCTGTATGTTTATAATGCCAATCCGGTTGCTTCAGCAAAAAATTCACGATTAAAACGTACTTTCGATATAACAGTTTCTGTTTTGCTCCTGATTTTTCTCCCATTCTGGATCTGGAAAAAGAAAAGCCCCGGAAGAGTTATTCCCGAAATTTTTCGTGTATTTTTCGGTAAAAAAACCTGGGTAGGATATACCTTGTTGAAATCGGGCAACGAGATAAATCGTAAACCCGGAGTTTTTTCAATTACCCAGGCTTTTCCCGAAAGCCCGAACGATGTAGATCTTAGAGAAAAGGTTGAACTTGCTTACACCCAGAATTACAGAATGATTAACGATTTCAGGACCTTTATGAGGGCTTTTTTTGAATAAAGTCCATGACATTTAGTCCATAGGAAAATACACTCTTGTGTGCTTTTTACATACTGCATTGGCTATCGTCTATCGACTAATCGCTATTGACTTTTAAACAAAGTTCCCTTTTTACAGTTTTAGTAATATTTGAAATTCAATTTATGGCGCTTACCGAAGTTCGATTGCCTGCATTAGGCGAAGGCATTACAGAAGCAACAATTACACAATGGCTTGTTAAACAGGGAGATCAGGTTACAACCGACACTCCGCTAGTTGAAATTGCCACCGACAAAGTCGACACCGAAGTTATTTCTCCGGTTGAAGGTACAGTTGCCGAAATATTGTTACCTGAGCAATCGGTCCCCAAAATAGGTCAGGTATTGCTTAAAATTTATACCGAAGCAGAAGACCAAAATACTGTTCCCGACCCGATTTCGCCGGTGGAACAAACATCGGTCCTGATTCCTCAGGTTACCAATACGATGACCACCATAAAACCTTCCGTACAAAAAACCGAGCATAAATTTGTTGCTCCTTTTGTGCGTTATCTGGCAACAAGCGAAGGAATTTCTCCCGACGAGCTTTATGGCATTGAAGGCTCAGGTCCAAATGGAAATATTACCAAAGAAGATATTTTGCGGTATGTGCAACAACGGCCTGTATCAACTCCTGCGGCTCATATTAATGGATACAAGGCTCCTGAGATACAGCAGGAATCACCGGAACCTCCTGTTGCAGGTCCCAACGAAACGGTTGTTCCCATGGATCGCGTACGGAAACTGATCGCCAAAAACATGGTCGATTCCAAAAGAATTGCTCCACATGTAACAGTATTTTCTGAAGTAGATGTAACGCCTATTGTGGAATGGCGAAATAGCATCAAACAGCAGTTTCAGAAAAAGTATAATGAAAATCTGACATTCACGCCGGTTTTCATAGAAGCTGTGGCAAGAGCTTTGAAAGATTTTCCTGGAATCAATATTTCTGTAAAGGGCGAATATATTATTAAGAAGCATGCCATTAACATTGGAATGGCAGTGGCTCTGCCTGATGGTAATCTAATAGTGCCGGTTGTAAAGCATGCTGATCAGCTAATTCTCCCGGAACTGGCCCGACAGGTAAACGATCTGTCGCAACGGGCAAGGATTGGAAAGCTGAAACCTTCAGAAATTCAGGAAGGAACATTTACAATCACCAACATCGGTTCTTTTGGAAATATTTCGGGAACGCCTATCATAAACCAACCACAGGCCGCAATTCTTGCAATTGGTACCATCATAAAAAAACCGGCTACAGTAAATAACAATGGAACTTTAGGTATTGGTATCCGCGACATTCTTACGCTTTCTCTTGCCTTCGATCATCGTGCAGTTGACGGTGCAATGGGAGGAAGTTTTTTACAGCGCATCTGTCAGTATCTGACTGACTTTAATTACCGCCGGGAGGTATAACTTATAACAATAAAGATAAGAGGCATGAATTATAATACTGAATTAGCTGACAGAGTTCGAGAGTATCTGGCCGGAATCATAAAAATTGAAGTGGTCGAAAAACGGATGTTTGGCGGTTTAGCATTTATGATAAATGGGAAAATGTGCATAAATGTGAGTGGAGAAAACCTAATGTGCCGCTTTAACCCTGAACTTACTTTAGAATTATCGGAAAGAAAAGGATATATGCCAATGATAATGAAGGGCAAAGAAATAAAAGGGTACTGTTATATTGAACCTACTGGCTTTAAAGAGAAGGAAAACTTTGAGTTTTGGATAGACTTATGTTTACAATTTAACGAAATTGCACAAGCATCAAGGTAGGAATAAATGTCCATGAATACGGTGTTCCACCCCATTAAAGCCCTTCAGTAAATCAGTATTTTGCAGTTCGTAATAAAATCCTAAATTTGTCTTACTATTTTGTACCGGACACATTTAGATCCTATTGTTGATGAATACAAAACTCATTCTGATATTTTTAACACTTGCCCTGGGGGTCCAAACTGCTTTTCCCCAAAAAAATGCCTCACCAAGAGAAATGTTTCTCGAAGCCGAATCTTATTTCCTTTACGAAGAATATAACGAAGCGCTGCCTCTATACATACAGCTTTCGATATTATATCCCAAAAATGATAATATAAACTATCATTTGGGACGTTGTTACCTCAACATCCCTTACGAGAAGGAGAAAGCCATTTCGCACCTCGAAAATGCAAGCAAAAATATTAGTCCCAAATACAAGGGATTCAGCTTGAAAGAGACTGCCGCACCAACAGATGCAGTTTATTACCTTGGTGATGCTTACCGGGTCAACAATCTTCTGGAGAAGGCCATTATACAGTATAAACGGTTCAAGCAAATGAGCGATCCTGAAATCTACGATCACCAAATGGTCGACAACCAGATTCGTGCCTGCGAAAACGCACTTATCCTTGAAAAACAACCAATTACTGTAACGTATACCAACCTGGGAGAGAACTTAAACACCCGTTTTGCCGAAAGCAATGCCGTTATTTCAGGTGATGAATCTACCCTGGTATACTCGGCACAACTTCAGTTTTATCCTGCTGTTTTTTACTCATTCAAACAGAATGGCAACTGGAGCACTCCACTTAATATTAACCCCGATCTTGGTGTTGACGACGACTGTTTCCCCGTGGGAATCTCACACGACGGAAAAGAGCTGTTACTTTACAGGAACAACGAATACATGGGCGATCTTTATGTTTCGCGACTTGCAAATGGCAAGTGGACTAAAGTTAAAAAGCTTAACAATAACATCAATACCAAATACTGGGAGTCGCATGCATGCTTCTCCCGGGACGGTAAAAAGCTTTATTTCACAAGCAACCGTAAAGATTCTTACGGAGGACTCGACATTTATGTCTCCACCAGGACCGATGTAAACCATGAAAACTGGGGAGCTGCACAAAATCTTGGTTCAACAATAAATTCAATGTTGAATGAAGAAACTCCATTTATCACCGCCGACGGACGAAAAATTTATTTCAGTTCCCTGGGACACAACGGAATGGGAGGATATGACATTTTCGTTTCTTCGCTTGGAGCTGACGGAACCTGGGAAAAACCTGTAAACATAGGATACCCGCTAAATACAACAGATCACGACTTGTTTTTTCAGCCGGTTCGTGAAGGGAACGAAGGGTACATGACTCTTGCGAGAAATGATTCATACGGAAGAAATGATATCTATAAAGTTTCTGTTTCTGCACCTCAGGCCCAATTGGCATCTATTAACCAAAAATTAAAAGTAACAGAAGCTACCGTTTCGAGCTCTGAAATAGATAAAAGTCTTTTAAAGCAGAACACAAAAGAGGATCTGAGTAATGAAACAAAGTTTGTAAACAGTTTAGCCAATAAAGCTGAACCTGTTCTGGCTTCGGTAGTCGACAACGGGAAAGAAACTGAATCTGATTCAGTTGAAACATCCAATACATCATCTAATACTCAATCTTTAGAGGAAGCAAGTATTCAGTCCATTCCAGCACAAAAATCAGATAACGATTCCAGCCTTTCTACCGGTCAGAAAAAGGCCTGGCACAAACTTCTCTACGGCGGCTTGGGAATACTTGCAGTTTTTACTTTTTTTATATTACTTTTATTGCGAAAGTCACGAAAAAAAGAAGATAAACAGAATCTCTGACTCTAATTCTCAACCATGACAAAACCTACATTCATACTACTGCTTTTTATCTGTATATCAAAGTTAGCCATTGCACAGCTTTCACCGGAGAAAATTGCCGAAGGTATTCAGGAAGCAGATGAATACATCCTTTCCGAAGATTATAAAGAAGCATTGCTTGTTCTCAATAAACTTTCAGAAAAAGGAGCCGGAAATGCAAACATAGATTTCAAAACAGGTTTCTGTTATTTGCAAACGGTAGCTGAAAAAGACAAGGCATTTTCTTTCCTGAAAAATGCTTCGGAAAATATTTCTAAGAATTACAATCAGAACGATCCAGCAGAGAAAAATGCACCTACTGAGGCTCTCCTTTATCTGGGAGATGCATATAGAATAAAAAACAACCTTTCGCAGGCTGTAACCTGTTACAAAAAATTTGCAAGCATTGCAGAGAATGATAAATCGAAAGAAATAGCTGAGAAGAGGATTAAAGAGTGTCAGATTGCGAAGTTACTTCAAAGCAAACCAATAGATGCCAGGTTGGAAATGTTGCCCGAAGAAATAAACCAAGGCCTTGCTAACCTCAATCCGGTAACCTCAGCCGATGGTAAAACCCTGATTTTTTCGAGAAAAATGAAATTTTACGATGCCATCTTTTTTACCAAAAAAGCAGGAGAAAACTGGCAAGCGCCCAACAACATTACCACACAGGTTGGATCGGATGGCGAATTTTACCCCACAGCACTTTCTGCTGATGGTACCCGATTACTGCTTAGCAGTTACAATGCTCTTAGCGGCCAGGATATTTACGAAAGCACCTGGACAGGTTCCCGATGGACAAAACTCAAAAAACTCGATGAAGGTGTTAACTCAAAATTTGTAGAAGTAAATGCCAGTTATTCGCCCGATGGTAAAACAATCTTTTTTGCCTCAAACCGCGACAATGGCTTTGGTGGATACGATATTTACAAAAGCGATCTGCGCGCCGACGGAAGCTGGTCGAGGGCAATCAACCTTGGCCCTACTGTTAACACACTGGGAGATGAGAAAAACCCTCACCTGATTGACGATGGAAAACTTTTAATATTCAGCTCCGAAGGTCATTTATGTATGGGTGGTTATGATCTTTTCTATATCGACTACCCCATTCAATCCAATTCAACAGTTAAAAACGTAGGTTATCCCATTAATACTGTTTTAGACGATCTGTCGTTTTATCCGGTTCAATCGGAAAAATCAGGATTTATTGCAAAACATAGCGAAAATGCAAAAGGAGAAACCGATATCTTCAAGATTCATTTCGAATCCTTATCAAAACTTTTCGAAATATCAGTAAAAACACCGCTTGAAATTACCGGACTTGCATCGGGTGATAGTGTTTGGCTTTTTATGGTTGATGCATCGTTGAATGACACCATTGATAGAAAAAAATTACTGGGTAATCCAGGTACAATCAGCTATCAGCTTTATCCGGGGAGTTTTAAACTAATTGCAGAAAATTCCGACAAGCAATCGCAAACAGCAGCTTTTAACGTTCCCGAAACATCCAACGAAAATACAATTCAAATACCCCCTTTAACAGTTGCCTTCAACAGCAGCGAACCTCTTCTGGCTGCAAATGCTTTGGTAAAAAAGGATTCAGTGCAAATACGCAACATTCTGTTTGAATTTAATAGCTTTGTGTTGAATGGTGAATACGAATCCATGTTAAATGAAATAGCCCGAATATTGGCAGAAAATCCAGCCATAACTCTTTCTCTTACTGGTTATGCCGATAGTCTGGGACAGGAAGCCTATAATAAAATACTGTCACATAAACGGGCTGGTGAAGTTTTGCACACCCTCCGTAATAAGGGAATAGACAGTTCCAGGATAAAAGCAACAGGCGGAGGCAGTACAAACTTTATCACGGTAAATTCAAACTCTGAAGGTCGTAAATATAACCGCAGGGTTGAGATAAGCATCGGAAATGTTCCTGAAAATATTATTATTATGAAAAAAACGGATGTTCCATTAAGGTTAATTTTAAAATAACCACTCCAGTAAATACCAGAACTTATGACTATGAACATGGAACATTACTGAATAATTATTTTTTTGATAAAATACATTATATGTATCTTTTTGCTAATAGACCTGGTGAAAAGAAAAAGAACGACGGGGCTGGTAAGATCCGTAATTATCACCTTTAGCGTTTTAAGTGAATTATTTTAATCAACTTCATCCTTTCCCTAAACGGGACGAAACCGGACCAGGTTTTTTATTACATAAATTTTGTTGACTTCATTTCTATAACTTTGATTATAAATTTATTTTTATCACGAGAAAGGAGCCTGAATAAATCCACCAGGCAGATTTTAAAACATCGATCATGAGAAAATTTCAACTTAGATCAAATGCGCCGATTACAATTTGAGACTTTTCGGGATACTTTAGCAATTGTGGAGGATGTTCAACAATTGTTGTACTATACATATTCATCTACAGAAACCGGAGTTTCATCCTTAAAATTAATCTATCCATTAACAAGTTTTGCAATTACATGACAATAATCATATTATTGCAAACTCATAACCAAAACAAAGAACCAACCCTTATGATTTTAAACAAATACCTTTCAAGATTACAAAGGCTTGATCAATTGATACGGCAAAACCAAACCGGCGCACCGAAAGAACTTGCACATAAAATGGGAATAAGCGAACGACAAGCCTATAATTACATTGAAGACATGAAAGAATTAGGCTTACCTGTTTTCTACGACCGATACAGGCAAAGTTATTGCTATGAAGAGCCTGTGGAATTATCCATAAACGTTAGCTTTAGAAACCTGAGTTCCGGGGAGATTACAAAAATTGAAGGGGGAAGGTTTTCAATTATTAATGACGATTCCCTTCTGGTCAAAAGCTTCTTATATTAATTTCTTTGTTATAATTATTCTTTTGATTTAACTGCAAAAATATTGCAGTGGCATTTTTTATCATTGTCTTGATTGATCCTAGGAAAATCAAAAGGAGAAACGAATAGCCTTAAAATATTCGTAAATTCAAATTTTTAACATGAAAGATTTACAAACTTACAACTTAGTTGAATTAGATTCCCAAGAAATGAAGGAAGCTCATGGAGGATTTCCTGTATTAGCTGCTTTTGCTATTGGCTTCGTTATTGGGGTAGGAGTTAAACTTTGGGATTATTACCGTGATAATGATTAAAACTATGGAACGTTCTGAATTAAAAGAGCTTGATCTCAAGGAGATGCAAGCAGTGAGTGGAGGTGTATTCCCTTTTGTTGCATTATTCATTGGATTTTGTGTAGGCGTCCTGGTAGGAGGGCTTATTGTTGGAGATACAAAAGTTGAAGCCAACTGAAGCCAGATCTAAAAAAAGAAAGAGTGTTACCATTTTAACACTCTTTCCATTGCTAAATTTAAATATTTTAACATTTGAAAAATATATTTCTAGTATTGGTGCTTATAAGCCAATCGTTGTATTCACAAAACATTACTATAAATGGAAAAATTGTAGATGAAATCACTCAACAGCCGATTCCGTTTGCGACTATTGGAGTTTCACATTTTGGAATTGGGACTATAAGCAATGAAGATGGTTACTTTAGGTTGGTTGTGCCCCAAAATGCAACAAAAAGAAATTTACTTATTAAGCAAATTGGCTATAAACCAAAAGAAATTTCATTTAATGGCATAGAGAAAAACTTCACATTTTCTTTAACCCCAGACCCTGTTTTATTGAATGAAGTACTGGTAGTTCCAGACAATTTTATAAAAAAGTTGATAAAAGATGCATATGACTCAATAAAAGTAAATTACTCCCTTTCACCAATACTTTATACGGGTTTTTACAGGGATGCCCAATTCTTAAATGATACCGTATATCTTACTTTTATTGAAGCAATTCTTAATGTTTTCAAAGATGGATACCTTAATTCTCATGGATCAGGTCAGATCAGTATACTGAAATCAAGAAAATACAATCGCCCGGGAATGGACTCATTGAATAACGTACAATTTTATGGCGGGGCATTTCTTCCAATAGACTTTGATTTTGTTTATTCCCATACAAGTTTTATTAATCCCAATTCTTTCAAGAAATATACCTATACAATTTCAGAAACAACAAAAGAAAATGGCAGTGGTTCATATACCGTTTCCTTTTGTACAAAAGATAGCTCTTCTGGAAGTTCTCATGGGAGCTTTGTTTTAGATAAAAAAACATTAGCATATTTGGAAATAAATGGGACTAAGCAATTGCCAAACAAAGTTCTTAATCTTACTCCTTTCCATTGGAATAACATTAAATACTCCATAAAATATCAAGAATATAAGGATAAAATGCATTTAAGCTATGCTATTGTAAAATCAAAAGGGTATAATAGTAATACAAAAAAAATCGTTTTTAAAGAAAGAGAATTTGTTACAACTTCAATAGAAGCTGATTCTGTCAGACCAATTCCTTTCAATAAACAACTACGTTATTCAGATATAATTAATCTGAAATCCGAAAATTATTTAAGTTCAGATTGGAAGGATTATACCATTATAGAACCTTCCAATCGCTTTTCAAAACAAAATACACTGAAGTATGATCAGGATGAATCTAATGAAATTCTTAACCAAAAAAATATAGTAAGGTTATCTAAGAGGAATCAGGCAATTCGTTTTTTTACAAAAATTAACTATAGAATAGGTTTTAATATTGCTTCCTATTCAATATCAAACGCCAATTATTCGATAAGTTATTTAGATAAAAAATTAAATTCCATTAATATTTCTAAACAATCCAATTCCTTTGAATATTTCCCCACTTTAATTTCGGAGTTTAGCTATTCAATAAATCAACATTTGGCAATATATTATCAAACTAGAAGCAGTCTTTATAAAGATTACAAATTAAATGATTTAAATGTCGGGTTTAGGTACAAGCAATTATTATTTTCTAATAATACGAATTGGATAGTAAATTTTAACATCAAATATTCGCGATATAAAATGTTGCTTAGTTATGGCTCGGTTAACATTGATAAAGAAATACAAATTAGCAAAAAGAACTTTGATGCCTCAAATATAAAAATTTATACTGGTAAACTTTATAGTGGAATTAATCCGGGGATAACAATTATGAAAAAAATGGGCAGATTATTAAGCCTTTACTTGGAGTCGTCATATTTTATAAAACTTGATGAGAAAGATATGGCTCAATTTACTGAAGGTTCAGGTTTTTTTTTACTAAGAAAAACACAAACACTGCCATTGATAAATAGAGGAATTACTTTTTTGAAAAATTCCATTCCAGAGAGAGAAATTTCAATTGAGGAGAATGTTCCAATAAATATATCATTTGGCTTAAGTTTTGATTTTTAAAAAAATATGCTTAGTATACAAAACTTCTTTCCGATTTCTGATACGAAAAAATCATCCAAACCCGCACACCAACAAGGGGTCAGCATGACCAGATGGAGGGGTCAATATTACCGGAATATCTGTCTCACCGTCTCACTGCAATAATATTGCAGTGAGATTATCTATTCTTGTAATACTAAACGTTTAGATAAATTTTTGTTTTAATTTAAAAAATTTAAAAATGGAAAATTTTGATTTAAAAACCGCTCAATTAACTGAGCTAGATTTTAGTGAAATGAAATCGACTGATGGTGGTATATTGCCATTATTAATCATTGGTGCAGCCATTTTGCTTTCTGGATGTTATGCTGAAAGACGCGTTCCTCAACCAAATTATGACAAGTAAAACTAATAGTTACAGGTTTAAAATTTAAGCCTGTAACTTTATAACAATATCATGCAGAGAAAATTTTACATAATATCCTTTTTTCTTATAATTTCGAGGTTGGCCGATGGAATTACTACTTATATGGTAACACCAGATTTAAGCTTGGAAAAAAATCCTTTAGTAATATACTTAAACTTTGGCTGGTTTGCAATGATAACCTTGGGAGTTCTATTGGTATTAATACTAATATTTTTAACATACATTGGTCAAAAATATCAAAATCTATTTTACATAAGATCAACTACATTTAGCAATTATGTGGCCGACTATTTTTACGAAAAAAGAATCAATTCATTTTCATTTATGCTTAAACTACCAAAGTTTAAAAAAAGTATAGTCTTTTTGGGAAATACATTGCCCTTAACTCTTATAATTTATAGCCTAATTTTAACTGTTAGTAATATATTAATGTATCAATATGATTGGTACCCCATTTTGACACATAAATTTTTTGTAGCAAAATGGATTTTTTTTCTTCCGCTAATAATTTTTCTTCTGTTATCAATTAATCTTTTATATAGGCATTATAAACGTTTCAATATTTTAGATAGCTCTAAAAACAATTAATCAGAAAGTTAGTAGAGTAATCCCATAAAATAAATTAACATAATAATGAATTTAAGTAAAAGTATGCAGAATAAAAATTATAGGAATAATGCTTTCTTCAATCTTTTCATTATAGATTTTTAGGAGGTATTTTATAATACCCTCTTTTTTATATTTAGACTGTTATTTATCATCAATATCCATTTTTAGTCAAAGAAGTTCAAATGCTTTCAATACAAAACACCTCCTCCGATTTCTTTTACGAAAACTTCCTTGAATCCCGTACCTCCCGCACCCAAATCATATACATAATTGTTGTTTTGGCCGTTATTACTTTTATTATTTGTATGCCCTTTATTAAATTATCACTATCGGTGCAGGGCGCCGGTATAATCCGACCTGTTTCCGAAAAAACAGAAGTTAAATCCATTGCAACAGAAATCGTTGAGCAAATTTATGTTCACGAAGGTCAGTTTGTAGAAAAAGGTTCGCCCATTTTAAAGCTGAGGACGAATAATATCGAAAGTCGCTTACAATACCTAAACTTCCAGCAAAAGCAACTGACAGATTATATCACTGATTTGTCAATACTCACTCATAACAGCCATAACCCGGAACTCAGTTCATTATTATACCAACAGGAGTTTAATTATTTTAAACGTCAGTTGGAAGAACATCAAAACAAACTCGACAAAACAGCCCGCGATTATGAGAGGAACAAAAAGTTGTTCGAAACTGGCGTAATCGCCCCTAAAGAATTTGAAGATTACACATATCAATATACATCTGCACAAAACGAGCTCAAAATAAGTGCAAACAACCAAATTTCTAAATGGCAGACCGACCTGATGAAATATAAAACTTCGCTAAAGGAAGTAAATTCAAATCTCGAACAAGCCCTAAAGGAAAAGGACTTTTATACCATAAAGGCGCCTGTTTCGGGCAATATTGAGCAGTTTACAGGCATTTACCAGGGAAGTACACTGCGTTCAGGCGAAACTGTCGCAATTATTAGTCCCGACTCAACACTTATTTCCGAGTTTTATATTAGTCCCAAGGACATAGGTTATCTTAACAAGGAGAACAAAGTTCGGATACAGGTCGATGCCTTTAACTATAACGAATGGGGAATTTTACGTGGCAAAATATCAAGCATATCGTCCGATTTTGTTGTCATCAACAATTCTCCCATGTTCAGGGTTCGTTGCGCTTTGGACAGGAACTATCTGTCGTTGCATAATGGCTTCAAGGGATATATGAAAAAAGGAATGACAACAAGAGGTCGTTTCCAGATCGCCGAACGTTCCCTGTTCCAGCTATTATACCAGCGAACTGATGATTGGCTAAATCCAGCTCAGTATAAAACAATAGCTAAAAAAATTAATTAAGTCAGGTTTATATAGTTAGATAATAGCTGCATCGCCCAAAAGCATGCAGCTATTCAATTTAAAAGTTTATGAGAAAAGGAACCGAAATAAAACAACATGATATAACCGATTGTGGTGCTGCATGCCTGGCTTCAATCTCAGCTTACCATGGATTGCAATTTCCAATCTCACGCATTCGTCAGTTTGCTTCAACTGACAAAAAGGGAACGAACGTACTTGGTTTGGTAGAAGCCGCACAAAAATTAGGATTTTCCGCAAAAGGTGTCAAAGGACCGTTCGATGCTTTGTTTAAAATTCCCAAACCCGCTATAGCTCATGTGATTGTTAAAAATGGACTGCATCATTTTGTAGTGATCTACGACATTGATAAGTCTTCAATTTCAATTATGGATCCCGGTTATGGCAAAATTATAAAAAAGAGCCATGAAGATTTCCAGAAGGAATGGAGCGGTATTTTGGTTATTCTGATGCCAACCGAAAAATTTGAAACCGGCGATAAAAAAGTATCAATAGCTCAAAGGTTCATCCGCCTTGTAGCTCCACATAAAAGCATAATGTTGCAGGCATTTTTCGGGGCAGTTGTTTATAGTTTGCTTGGGCTATCCACTTCGGTATTTGTGCAAAAACTTGTGGATTATGTTTTGGTCGATGGCAACCTGAACTTGCTCCATATTATGGGAGTTGCAATGATTTTAATTCTGCTTTTGAAAGTTTTTATAGGTTCGGTTAAAAGCCTATTGGCAGTTCGTACCGGGCAGAAAATTGATGCAGTGCTGATATTGGGATATTATAAACATTTGCTGAAGCTGCCGCAGCAGTTTTTCGATACCATGCGTGTTGGCGAAATTATTTCACGAGTAAACGATGCCATTAAAATCAGGGCATTTATCAACAGTGTTGCCGTGGATATGGTTGTAAATGTTTTGATCATTATTTTTACATTGATGCTTATGGCAATTTATTCGTGGAAACTGGCACTATTAGTATTCATCACTATTCCATTGTTCATTGGGTTGTATATCCTGTTTAACAAATTAAATAAGCGCAACCTGAGAAAGATAATGGAAAACGCCGCCGATGTAGAATCCCACTTTGTCGAATCTCTGGGTTCTGTTTCTACTATTAAACGGTTTGGTGTTGAGGAATATTCTAATTTTAAAACTGAGTTCCGGTTTGTTAAATTATTGCAATCAACATGGATCTCAGCCAAAACATCAATTTTTTCATCGAATGCTTCCGAACTTCTTTCGGGTGGCATCACCCTTGCGGTGCTTTGGTTCGGCTCAGTCAAAGTAATTAATCAGGAAATTACACCAGGCATCCTTATGTCCTTTTATGCCCTTACAAGTTATCTGCTGTCTCCTGTTTCTGCCCTTATTAACTCGAATCAGTCCATGCAGGATGCCATTATCGCAGCCGACCGCTTATTTCAGATAATGGACCTGGAACGCGATGAAGTAGAACAAAACAAAATCACATTGTTGCCAGAAATGGTTTCTGATATTCAATTTAAAAATATTTCCTTTCGTTACGGGTCACGCCAGCAAGTATTTATCAATCTTTCTTTAACTATACCAAAAGGAAAAGTTACTGCGATTATTGGTGAGAGCGGATGTGGCAAAACCACCCTTCTTTCTCTGCTGCAAAATATTTATCCAATCCAGACCGGAATTATAGAAATAGGCAATTACGATATAAAACACATCAGCAATGCAAGCCTTCGGAATATTGTTGCAACCGTGCCCCAGCAAATAGACCTTTTTGCCGGTTCAATTGTTGAAAATATTGCTTTAGGCGATTTTGAACCCGATATGAAGCGGATCGTTGAGATTAGCAAAGCTTTGAAGATTTCTGATTTTGTTGAAAAGTTGCCAAACGGGTATATGACCCTTCTGGGTGAACACGGGGTATCCCTCTCCGGAGGAGAAAAACAAAGAATTGCTATCGCAAGGGCATTGTACAAACAACCCGAAATCTTAATTTTAGATGAAGCTACTTCAGCATTGGACAGCTATTCAGAATCCGTTGTTAAAAAAACAATACAAACGCTTCGCGATTCTGGCAAAACCGTAATAATAATTACCCACAGGCTATCATCCATATTGGATGCCGACCTGATCTATCTGCTCGAAAATGGAAACGTGATTGAATCTGGAAATCACATGCAACTTATGGCGTTGAAGGAAAAATATTTTTCTTTATGTAGCCAACAGCCTCTGCATTTTGCAAATTAGTCAGAATCAAAAGGAGTTAGGACATAACCAATGTAAAACCTGAATACAACCAAAAACAAAAGGAGAATATATTCACATGTATTGGGTGGATATATTCTCCTGTATATGCGGATATATTCTCCTGTTATGGGTAGATATATCCAACTTTTTTATCTGGTATTCTATAGAACCGATAAAATATCGGGAAGCTTTCCGGTTTTCAGGTCTTTATAGCCTTTTATATTGCTGCGTACAGCAATTTCATAATCTCCTTTTTCAAGTGTTTCGGGTATGCCAAAAATGAGTTGCCCCGGTTTGTTATGGGCTATTACGGTAACTCTGGTCTCCGCTTTGGTGGCCTGGTTAATAAAGAATATACCCTGCTCGGCGTTCGCCTCGTCAAAACTCAGGCGCATACCTTTAATCCGCCCAATGCCTCCGGGGGTTATGGTGGCATTTACAGTAACACTCTTCATATCAACAAAGTCGGTAGGACTGGGCTTGGAATGATCCGACACTTCGCTGATTTTAACTGGGGTAACATCGCGCAACACCCCAGTAAAACCTTTACCTATACGTGGGTTTACACGCAATTGGTGACGGGTGGGATCGAAAACATCGTCCTTGCCATTAAATACTCCGGCAATATCAACGCGCAGGTTGGTGTCGTCAGTAACAATAGTGAAGCCATCTCTTAACGCTTCCTGCTTTACCTCGCGCATTGCCTTCGCAACACTACGGATACTTTGCACGGGAACACCGGTATTGCGCACCGCAATACGGTCAATAATGTCGTCTTCGGTTAACGAGCCTACCGATACGGTTATAGCGCGGTAATCGTTTTCGTCGTCAGTAATACTGATTGGGACAAGATAAAATTAAACTGCCATGAGAAAATTGTTTTAGGTTGGTACTAAAAAAGTTAGTGATTGATTGTTTGAGTTTTTACAACATTATTATACTGAAAGTTAAGTAATACGATAATATTTTTTTATCTGACGGTTTGAAGCAGAATAGCAAGGGAAATCCGGGACAGTAAGGCAATAATAAAATTCTCTCACATAAACTTGCCGTGAAGTTTTGCAAAATCTCCGTATAAAAGCATCTCTGAAAATATTATTATTCTGAAATCGGGAAGTGTTCCGCAGAAGCTCCTGATAAAATAGCACCTTGAAGTGCTATTCAATTCTTTCCGCTCTTGGCAAATTTTTGAAAACCATACGTAATCCGGCAATCATTGCTGTTAAGGAAATGGTGGAGCTTAGAACCGGAATTCCGTATCCCATTCTGTTATCCGATGGGGGCTTGGGCGCTGAACTAACAGGATATAATGGTGAACCTGAAGGTAGAAAACTCTGGCCGTAAGGTTGATTTAAAGGTTGTGAATTTACTGTGCTGAAAGGATTTATACCGGTTCTGTTATAGAAATCAAGATCCGTCCTATAACTATTCATATCAGCTTTATATTTCAAATCCTGCGAAACAGCCACGGCAAATAAAACACCCGATGCCATTAAGCCGATAGTGCCTATGATAAAAGTTCTCTTCCCCGTTTTATAGTTTTTACCTGCAGGAACCAGATTCCACACTTGCCTTCGCCCATCAGTGGTTGTAGTAAAGCGGGTGCTTACTTTTTCCTTATTATCAACAATAACATACGAAACCTCATTGTTGTTAGGAACATAAATTTTCCCGGGAGCAGTTAACAAATATTCACGCTCATAGCTAATTCCTGTATTTGGATAATGAGAATGATTAAGATGATCCGAATCGAAATCAGTATGGCTGGAACCATAATAAATATATTTCTCCTTTGCCAGCTTATAAACTTTCACAGGATTGGATCCATTGGATTTAAAAACAATCTCCGTCATAAGGGTATCCTGTCCAAAACTCAAGTTAGTAAAAGATACGATCAGAATAAAAAAGTAAATATTTTTCATGCTGGTATTGGTTTAAAGTTTGCGATGTATCTGATAAACAAAAAATGTTCCAATCATTACCCAAACATATTTGGATTTACTGTTTCATCCTTTTTTTTTCAAAGAACAAACAATTACACAAGCTTGTTTCCTTAAGAAAAACAATGAATGGCTGAAAAATTTACCTCATGGCCCGGAAATCCATATCCTCTGGGCTCTACATACGATGGCAAAGGTGTTAATTTCGCATTATTTTCGGAAAATGCTGAAGCGGTTGAACTATGCCTCTTTGATAATAATGATTTTGAAACCCGGGTTAAAGTTAAGGAAAGGACCCATAATTCGTGGCATGTATTCATTCCTGGAATTAAACCGGGGCAATTATATGGTTATCGGGTTTATGGACCATATGATCCCTGCCGGGGTCACCGGTTTAATCCAAATAAATTACTAATAGACCCATATTCACGAGCAATAAATGGTGTAATAAAATGGAACGATGCCTTATTTGGGTACGATCTTAATCATCCCGACAAGGATCTATCTTTCAGTGAAACTGACAGTGCCCCGTTTATACCAAAGTCGGTAGTGATAGATCAGGTATTCGACTGGCAAAACGATTACCAGCTCCGGATACCGCTTGAAAAAACCGTAATTTATGAGCTGCATATTAAGGGTTTTACCCAGTTAGCTAAGAATATTCCCGAAGATATGCTCGGAAAATATTCCGGCATATCGCACGATGAATCCATTAAGTATTTCAAATCCCTCGGCATTAATGCCGTTGAATTAATGCCTGTTCATCAGTTTGTGGTGGACAGGCATCTGGCCGACCAGGGTCTGACGAATTACTGGGGATATAACAGCATTGGCTTTTTTGCTCCCGATGCACGTTATTCCAGTTTAGGAACCCAGGGCGAACAGGTTGCCGAATTTAAGGAAATGGTGCGCACCCTGCATAAAGCTGGTATTGAAGTAATTCTTGATGTTGTTTACAACCATACTGCAGAAGGCAATCAACTAGGGCCTACTCTTAGTTTCCGCGGAGTTGACAATCATTCGTATTACCGTCTTACCGAAAACGACAAGCGGTTCTACATGGACTACACCGGAACCGGCAACACTATGAATACCGTTCATCCTACAATTTTGAGATTGATTATGGATAGTCTCCGCTATTGGGTTACCGAGATGCATGTGGATGGTTTTCGTTTCGACCTGGCAACCGTGCTGGCCAGAGAATTTGACGATGTTGACAAGTGGGGCTCATTTTTCGACATTCTGCACCAGGATCCTATACTTTCTCAGGTAAAGCTTATTGCCGAACCCTGGGATGTTGGCGAAAACGGCTTCCACGTAGGAAACTTTCCGGCAGGGTGGATGGAATGGAATGCCAAATATCGCGATTGCATGCGACAGTTCTGGAAAGGCGACAACGAAATGCTTGCCGAATTTGCCAACCGTTTTACAGGAAGTTCCGATCTTTATCTGAACAACTGGCGTACCCCCACTGCAAGCATAAATTTTATTACGGCGCACGATGGCTTCACTCTACTGGACCTGGTTTCGTATAACGAAAAGCATAACCATGCCAACGGAGAAGGAAACAATGACGGGGAGAAAAACAACCGCTCGTTTAACTATGGAGTAGAAGGTCCAACTGAAAACGAGGAAATTAAAAGTATTAGAAAACAGCAAATACGCAACTTATTAACCACGCTCTTCCTTTCGCAAGGTATCCCCATGCTGGTTGCTGGCGACGAGCTTGGGAGAACGCAAATGGGTAATAACAATGCCTATTGCCAGGATAACGAGATATCCTGGATTAATTGGGACAAAAAAGATAATGATCTGAAGGAATATGTAGCCAAGCTGATACACTTCCGGTTGGAGCATCCGGTTTTTTGTCGCAAAAAATGGTTTCAGTATAAACCCATTAAAGGGAAAGATGTAACCGACATTGAATGGTTTTTGCCGGAAGGGTATCCGATGAGCGATGAGCATTGGAACACATCTTTTGCCAAATCGCTGAGTATCTATCTTTCGGGCGACGACTTGAATTCTTATACCGAACGGGGAGAAAAGGTTCTGGACGATACTTTTTTCCTGCTGATAAACTCCGATGAGTATTCTGTAATATTTACCCTGCCGGAGGAAAACTGGGGTCGGATATGGTACAAAATCCTGGATAGTGCCGATTCATTCTTTGAGCCGGAAAACAGGATGTTCCCCTTGAATCCTAAAGAAAACATAGAAGTTAAAGGAAGATCCGTAGTACTACTTATTTCAGGCTGACAATTTTATGGAAAACAAAAGAACCCTGGGGCTAAATTTCACTTCCTCCACGGAGGCAAATATCAAAGTTTGGGCTCCTTTAGCTAACACTGTGAGTATAGAATTAGAGAGAGGAACCTTATTTAACCTTTTGGAAGCTCCTATGGGCTTCTGGGAATTGACAAACCTGAAAGTGGATGAGAAAGACCGTTACAGAATAATTGTGGATGGAAAAGCTTATCCCGATCCTGCATCTTTACTTCAACCAGAAGGAGTTCACAAACATTCCCAGGCATTTAATTTAAACAAATTCCCCTGGTGCGATGACAATTGGAAAGGCCTGACTACCGAAGAGCTTATCATTTACGAACTTCATACAGGAACATTTTCACCCGAAGGAACTTTTGATGGAATTATCCGCAAACTCGATTATTTAAAAGAATTGGGTATTACTGCCATCGAACTTATGCCGGTAGCGCAGTTTCCGGGAAGCCACAACTGGGGATATGATGGCGTTTATCCTTTTGCCGTGCAAAACACTTATGGTGGACCGGAAAGACTGCAAAACCTTGTAGACTCATGTCACAAAAAAGGATTGGCAGTTATTCTGGATGTGGTTTACAATCATCTTGGTCCCGAGGGCAATTATCTGCCGGCATTTGGACCGGTATTCACGGGGAAGTATTCAACTCCTTGGGGTAAGGCTATCAACTTCGACGACGAATGGTGCGACGGAATAAGAACCATGTGTATTGAAAATGCACTGATGTGGCTACGCGATTTTCACATTGACGGACTGAGGCTTGATGCCGTTCACGCCATTAAGGACTTCAGTGCAACACACATTATCCGCGAAATGAAAGAAAAGGTGGAAGAATTAAACTTTGCCACTTCTAAAAAACATTTTCTGATATGCGAATCGGACCTGAATGATATCCGGTACATTTCCCCTTTCATCCATGGCGGATATGGGATGGATGCAACATGGTGCGACGAGTTCCACCACTCCTTACACGCTTTAACCACAAACGAGAGGAATGGCTATTACTCCGATTTTGGCAATATAACCCATTTGGTTAAGGCTTTAGACAGCGCTTTTGTTTACGATGGTCAATGGTCGGAACACCGGAAAAGAAAGTTTGGCACAAAAACAGCCGGGCTAGCCGGCAATAATTTTGTAGTATTTACTCAGAATCACGACCAGGTAGGAAACCGTATGCTTGGCGACAGACTTTCGACAATGCTCGATTTCGAACTCTTGAAGGTTGTAGCCGGAACCATGCTTTTAAGTCCATTTATTCCGCTGATTTTTATGGGTGAAGAATATGCTGAAAAAGCTCCGTTTCTGTATTTTATCGATCATGAAGACCAGGAACTTATCCGATTGGTAAGAGAAGGCCGTAAAAAAGAATTCAAAGCTTTTATGAATTCGGAAAATGTACCTGATCCGGATGATATAAAAACATTTAATACATCGAAACTGAACTGGGTCCATTGGAGCGACAATCAAAAACATATTTTTAATTTCTACAAAGAGCTGATTCAACTTCGCAAAACCATTGCCCCTCTAAAAAACCGGGAACGCAAAAGCTATTCGGCCAACACAGCTATTTCTAAAAATGTAATTGAACTTGAACGTAAAAACGGCGATCAAAAGTTAATAGCAGTTTTCAACTTCGAACCGGAGCAAATAATTTTTACATCATCATTTCTGTACACAACTGACATTCAGTTACTTTTATGTTCCTCCGACAAAAAATGGGGAGGTAATGGCTCTACAGCAACCATTAACCAAACTTCAGAAGTTACTATTCCCGCCCATTCGCTTGCTGTGTGGCTAACAAACTGAAATAAAAACTATTGATATTACCCGTATGTATATTCCTTCATCCACTTACCGCATTCAGTTTAATAAAGGCTTTACTTTTAAAAATCTTGAAGAAAGGCTGAATTATTTAGCCTCATTAGGAATTGGAGCTATTTACGCCAGTCCGGTTTTTGAAGCTGTTCCCGGAAGCAATCACGGTTACGATATTACCAATCCACAGGCATTCAATAAAGAAATCGGAACTGAAGCAGAATTCGGGAATATCAGCAATTTTCTAAAATCGAAAAACATTGGCTGGATTCAGGATATTGTTCCCAACCACATGGCTTTTCATCCACATAATGCATGGCTGATGGATGTGCTCGAAAAAGGGAAACAATCGGTCTACTCGGGCTATTTTGATATCGACTGGAACCATCCTGTTTACACGAACAAAGTTATGGTACCCATTCTTGGAAAAACACAGGAACAGGCCGTTAACCTTGGCGAAATAAAGCTTGAGTGGGAAAACGGAGGCTTTTTTATCTGTTATTACGATTTCAGAATTCCGGCTTCGGGAGAATCCTTTCATGAACTTTTAGAGGAATTTAAGGTACTGGAGGGATCATATTTCGTCGGCCAGGGAATTGCCAACGAGGAGTTTAAATCCGATCCGGCTTTCAAAGGTTTCGGTTGGTCGAACAGCAAAGAACGGTTTCAAGCTATTTACAACACCGACAATTCCTTCGAAACGCTTGTGGACAACATATGCAGTGAAATAAATTCGAACAGTGAAAAACTGAAGGATTTACTGGCAAAGCAACACTTTGTACTTACCCACTGGCAGGAAGTTGACAATGCTTTAAACTACCGTCGTTTCTTCACCATAAACGGGTTGATAAGTCTCTGCATGGAAAAACAAAAGGTTTTCGAAGATTATCACTCTTTTATTTACAAACAGGTTGAATATGCACGTTTCCAGGGGTTACGCATCGACCATGTCGACGGGCTCTTGTGTCCCAACATGTATTTTGAGCGCTTAAGAGCAAAAATGGGTGAGGAAACCTATATTGTAGTTGAAAAGATCCTTGAGCGTCAGGAGATACTTCACAAGGACTGGCCGCTGCAGGGTTCCTCAGGATACGATTTTCTGGCAATTGTAAACAATATTTTCACCTATCAACCTTCTTATCATAAGCTTACATCTTTCTATAAAGAAATGGCTCACATCGAATTCGATCCTGAAGAGATAATTTATCAGAAGAAAAAACAAATTCTGGAGGAAAGCTTTCGGGGTGACTGGGATAATATTTGCCGCAAAATTGAAGAATCGGGCTTAATTGCTTATAATAACGAAATAACCCCTAACAATTTAAAAAAAGCTATTGGCGAGTTTATTATCAACTGTCCTGTTTATAAGCTCTATTCATCCGGTTTCCCTCCGGAAACAGACGATATTGACATTATCCGGCAAATTACCGAAAAATCAATCCAAAGGACTCCGGCGCTGAAAGCACCTTTAAACAAATTAAAAGATGTAATTCTGGGGAATGCACTTCATACCCCCGAACAAAAAGAAACAGCTCTCTCCTTCTTTAAAAAGTGCATGCAATACACAGGACCTTTAATGGCAAAAGGAGTTGAAGATACTGCTATGTATACCTGGGGAGCATTTATTGCACACAATGAAGTAGGCGACGCCATAGATGTCGACGGTATCAGTATCACAGATTTTCATCATCGAATTGCTGAAAGGCAGATGCATTATCCACATTCCATCAATGCAACGGCTACCCACGACACAAAACGTGGCGAAGATTCCCGCGCACGACTAAACGTGATAAGCAATTTTGCTGAAGATTGGATGGAATTGGTGCGCCGGTGGATGATTGAAAACCAGTCGTTAAAAGCGCTGATTAACAACAATCCGGCACCGAATCTGAACGAAGAATATTTTATTTACCAGACGATTGTTGGAGCTATGCCCATGAATGGCATTCCAGATCAGGAGTTAAACGATCGTCTTGCTGAATATATGCGTAAAGCCCTGCGGGAAGCTAAAGTCAATTCTAACTGGAACAAGCCTGACGAAGATTATGAAGCTGCTGTAATCCATTTTACAACCAAACTTCTCGCGCCTGGAAATAGCTTTATGAATACATTCCTGCCATTCTTTGAGAAATTGGTTCCATGGGGAATCATCAATTCCCTATCGCAGTTAGTACTAAAATGTACATCGCCAGGAATACCCGATTTTTACCAGGGAACCGAGCTATGGGACCTATCACTTGTCGATCCCGATAATCGCCGGCAAGTTGACTATGAAAACAGAGAATGGCTCTTAAATCAGCTTAAGGAAAGAGAGCAGCAGGATAATTTTCCGGATGAACTGATAACCTCGAAAAAAGATGGTAAAATCAAACTTTGGCTAACCTATAAATTAATGCAGGAAAGAAAATTGTTCCCCGAAGTCTTTAATCATGGAGAATACCTGCCATTATATGTTACTGGAGATCATAGTGAACACATTCTGGCTTTTGCCCGAAAGCATAAAAACAACTGGTATCTGACAGTTATTCCACTTCACGGAGCCGTATTGCCTACCGATGAAAACCATTTTATTAACTGGGGAAACACAAGTATTGAAATGCCGGCATCTGCTCCGGAGAACTGGACATTGTTGTGGAATGAATTGAAACTGAAATCGTCAAAATCGTGGTCTGTTTCCAATATTTTAACCCATAATATTCCGGTAGTTCTTAAAGGAAAAAACAAAGAAACGAACAGAGGAAGCGGCATTTTAATGCATCTCACCTCAGTTCCCGGGAAATATGGAACGGGAGATTTTGGAAAAGAAGCTTACCAGTTTGTCGATTTTCTCAAAACGGCCCGGCAATCGTACTGGCAAATTCTGCCATTTAACCCTGTTGGAGGTACATTTTCGCCCTACAGCTCCTCTTCAGCTTTTGCAGGTAATATAATATTTATTGATCCCGATGAACTACTATCTCAGGGACTGATAAATCAACTCCCCGAAACATTACCTGACTCGGATGAGGTTGATTTCAGAAAAGCACTAACCATTAAAGAAGCATCAATTGATGAGGCATTCGAAAATTATGTAAAGAAAAATAGCCCACTTTTGCAGAAAAGATTCGAAATATTCGGTCACCAGCAAAAACATTGGTTAGACGATTACGCCCTGTTTACAATTCTGAAGCAGGAGTTCAGCAACGAGCCCTGGAATAAATGGCCAGACAATTTCAAGACCAGGAATAAAGAGACGCTCACTGCTTTTGCCGAAAAAAATGCTCCTGCCCTCACCCGGGTAAAATTCGGTCAATTTCTGTTTGACAATCAGTTTAAAAAATTAAAAAAGTATGCAAACTCCGCAGGCATAAACATTATTGGCGACGTTCCTATTTATGTAAGCTACGACAGCGCCGATGTCTGGGCTAACCCTCATATTTTTAATCTCAATCCTGACCTTGAGATGATTAGTGTAGCAGGAGTTCCACCCGATTATTTCAGTGAAACCGGTCAACTATGGAATATGCCAGTTTACAAGTGGCAAACTATGGAAAATGACGGATTTAGCTGGTGGAAAACGAGAATCCGTCGGAACCTAGAGTTTTGCGATATGCTCCGTTTCGACCATTTCAGAGGATTCTCTTCATATTGGGAGGTCCCCGCAGGAAAAGCAACTGCCAGAAATGGCGCATGGATTAAAGGTCCCGGAGATAAATTCTTCACAGAACTCAGAAAGAGCTTCCCAAAAATGCCTTTTATCGCTGAAGATCTTGGAGATATCGACGAAGATGTTTATAATCTGAGAGATACTTTCGCGTTGCCCGGAATGAGGGTGCTGCAGTTTGCATTTGGCGGCGATATGCCCAGTTCGGTACACATACCCCATAATCATAACCAAAACAGCATTGTGTATACCGGAACACACGATAACAACACCATTAAAGGCTGGTACCGTAAAGAAGTAAACAGAGCAATGAAGACGCAGTTAAAAACATATTTCAACCGGAAGTTAAATACTCAAAAAGTAAGCGAGGAGTTTATCAGGTTAGCATTAGGTTCTGTAGCCCAAATTGCGATTATTCCTATTCAGGATTTGTTAAACCTCGACGAAAAAGCACGTTTCAACACTCCGTCACAGCCGGAAGGTAACTGGAAATGGAAGCTTACAGCAAAGGACACTATTCCGGCAGATGAATTAAAAAAACTCACCATACTTTACGGTAGAGTAAATTATTAAAATCAGGAAACTGTTGCATGAGGAATTGTGAAAGAAAATTTACTTCCCTTCCCTACTTTACTCGTAATCCAGATTCTTCCACCGTGTTTCTCTACGAACTCCTTGCAGAGCAGCAGGCCGAGTCCTGTTCCTGTCTCTTTATTTGTTCCCGGTTGAGAAAATTTAATATCAATCCTGAATAATTTTCTGATATTATCGGCCGAAAGACCCACGCCACTATCTTCAACGGAGACAGTAACGGCCTTTTTACCATTCCGTGCCACAACTTTTATTTCTCCATCAGTGTGCGTGAATTTTACTGCATTCTGCATCAGATTGCGGAGCACGGTTGTGAGCATATTATTATCTCCATAAACCAGAATATTATCGGGAACATTTATCTGCACATTCTGAGATTTTGCACAAGCCGAAGGTCGAACATTATCCCAGCACTCGGACACAATTCTGCTAAATTTATACAATTTGGGTTCATAGGAGATGGTTCCGGTTTGCGATCGTGACCAGTCGAGTAAATTTTGTAATAATTCAAAACCTTTTTGAGCAGAGGAATTGATCATTTTCCCCAGCCTGATAATGGTTTCCGAATCCTTTGCCATTCCCTGGGAGATAAACTCCGACGCCCCGATAAGACTAGCGAAAGGATTCTTAAGATCGTGGGCTATAATTGCAAAAAATTTATCTTTTGTTGCATTAAGATCCTTCAGTTCCTTCGATTTTTTCTTCAACAAAATTTCCTGTGTCTTAATTTCTGTGATATCGAACATCACAAGGCTGAAATGCTGCACTCCCCTCGAGGTTTTGAATATTCCAGGATGGCAACGAAACCATCGCCAGTTCAAATTTTTATCTTTTAAGGTCCACTCTGTTCTGGATTTCATCTCATTTTGAAAGATGAAATTGTGAAAAAGCTTTCGGTCGTCATCAACACAACAATCAAGCAAAGAGCCTGTAAATGACTTATTCCATCCGAATATATCGAGAAATTTCGCATTCGCATAAAGCACATGGCCCTCAGGATCGAGTTCACAAATAAGCGCGTTGCTTTTCTCTGTCAACATTCTGAATCGCTCTTCACTTTCC
Source organism: Bacteroidota bacterium (assembly GCA_023429135.1). GTDB lineage: Bacteria > Bacteroidota > Bacteroidia > Bacteroidales > JAAUTT01 > JAAUTT01. The sequence continues at coordinate 41,381 of JAEYWD010000006.1, forward strand.
CTGAGCGATTCTTCAGTTTGCCTTTTCGAAGCTTCCAATCTTAGAAAAATAATTCCCTGAGAAAGGTATTGGGCTAATTCGGTAAGTAATAATGTCTCATCGGTAGTGTAGAAATTAATTTCAGTTGAATAAATATTCAATATTCCATATACCTCGTTCTGATGAATTAATGGCAGAGAAATTACCGAATGTAGTCCTGCTTCAACAGCCTTTTTTCGCCATATGGAACTACTGGGCTCATCAGGCAGATTATTGCAAACATAGGGCTTCTTATATTTCACTGCCAGTGTTACAGGATTATTTCCCGGTTCACTTTTTACAACACTAAACTTCAGGTTGGTCATATATTTTTTAGCCGAACCTGACCATACTTTCGGAGCAACTCCCTCGTATTCAACAAAACCAACCCAAGCCAAAGCCTGGTTACAATCATCGGTGATAATCTTACAAATTCTGGAAACATAATCCTTTTCACTTACCGCTTGCACGAGTGCCTGACTGCTCCGGCTGATTGCCCGAAGAATGTTATTCAGCCTTATCAGTTTCCGTTCATTATCTTCCTTAAATTTTAACTCACTCTGAAGATTTTCGAGTAATTCGGTGTTCTCAAGTGCCAGCGATAAGGAGTTTGAGAGTCGAAGTAAAAAATGAACTTCCATCTCGCTGAAAATCTTTTTACGTTTATAATTGAAGAAAATAGCCCCTATTTTCTTATGTGGTGTAAATAATGGAACTACAATTACAGAGCGTATTCCCCAATCTTTCAATCGTTCGTTATTAACCCGCGGATCAGTAAACGTATCTTCAATAAACTGAATTTTTTTCTCTCTTAAGGCAAGGTTGGCATGAGGTTCATCCTCCAGGGTAATATGCATTCCTTTGACTTCCTTATCAAATTTATATATATGCTGCACTTCCCACTCGGTTTCCTTAAAAAAAGACACAGCAGCCGAATCGCATTCCAGAGTTTTGGCTGCAATTTCCATCTTCTTTTGAGTAACATCATAAATGCTGGTTTTATTATGAAGAACCTGCTCCAACGAACCTAACGCATTTTGGAACATGTCCGTTTTCTTTCGGGATGTAATGTCCTTTATAAAAAAGTGAAATATTTCATTGCCCAATTCGGATGTATTAATCACATTAACTTCTGCAAATACCTCTTCGCTGTTGGCCTTTATCATTTTCAACTCAGAAAACTCAGTTTTTTCACCCGGCTGTAAAGAATGTAAACGCTTATAAAATCCATTTTCAGCCCCTGAAATAAAATCGAATAATGTTTTTCCTTCAATATCGAGAATATGTCGAACACCGACAATTTTCAAAGCTGCACTATTGGCATATTCGAGAGAATCATTTTTATGAATTATAATTCCTATGGGAGAGTGGTCGTAAATTTTGCGGTGCAGGGCCTCACTTTTAATGAAATTCCTCCGAATTTTCTCGAAATCGTCGATCGCATGCCAAATTGTTAAGGCTCCTACAATCACATTATTAACCCATATTGGTGAAGAGCTCGTTTCAACCAGATGTTCTTCGCCGTTATATTTGATAGAAAAAATCGCCCCTGAGGTTTTCTCTCCTTTCAAGGCTTTTGCTGTAGGTTGATCTTTTAATACATAACGACTGTCGTCGAGCCATTTACAAGCGAATGCACTGATTACCTCTTTGACATTCAAACCAACAGGATTACAATTGTACCGTTCTAGAAATGATGGGTTTACTTCAACAACATTCAGGTTCTGATCGTAAATCAATGCCGGGTCCGCCAAGGCATTAAAGATACCAATTTGCTCTTTAATCCAGAATGTTTTGCTTTCAGTATTTGATGCCACAAAGTAAAGGTTGGGTTAATGTATCTCTTCGGGTAACAAATTAAAACCGTTCCTTGTTTTTTACCCGGAATAGATTTATTAAAAATAATTATTCTCGGCAAATAAATAACAAAATCAACCTTTGCTTCAGGAAAAACTGAAGGTTTTCTTTGTCACTCAGATGAACATTCTACCAGAATAGCTATATTTCAGTTACACAGAAGTTAAAGGATCAGTTGAGCTATACTTCTTTTTAGCTGAAGTATCCGTTTCTGTTTTCTCCGGTACTATTGGCCTGAAACTTAAAACAGGTATTGAAGCATGATTTACCACCTGCTGGGTGTATGGTCCAACAAACACCTCGCGCCAGTTATAATCGAGGGTTGCGTTAATTGCAAGCAGGTCAACTTCTTTTTCACCTGCAATTCTTAGTATATCTCCTGCAATATTGGAAGCATAAAATAAATCGGAATGAAAATTTAAATTATCGTCAACCATCCTCATCTTTAGCTTTGATAAAGAATCGGAAATCTTGGATATTTGCTCTGGTTTGGATTTATCAACAATTCCGGTAACTTCCAGAACTGTATTTTTTTCCATCAGAATAGACTTCACCACTTCATACTTTTCTTCAATACCCGAAGTACTACGGATGGGAAACATTATTTTATCGAATCTGGTTTTCCTGAAAGAACCCGGAACGGTTAAAACAGGACATGGAGCATGTTTCACAACTTTATAGGCATTGCTGCCAATAAAAAACTCCCTTACCCCTGAAGCTCCATGGGTCGCCATAATTATTAAATCGGCAACAATTTCGGAAGCTACTGTGCAAATGTAGTAAGCAGGGTTCCCTGACTCAACATGTACAACACACTTAACGCCGTGGCTTTTTTCAATTTCGTCGCTTAGCTTTTGCAGGTTATCTTTTGAAGTATCCAAAACCTCCTGGTTAGAATATACTGCGCTGGAATATGGCTCAATGGAAAAAGAATAATAATCGAGTTCCACAGTATTTACCATGTGTAATACAGCATTGTGCCGTTTACACATAGCAATAGCAAGATCCAGGGCGTTCATGGCAAGTTGTGTAAAATCGGTAGGAAAAACAATTTTTGCAACTGTATTGGTTAATGATTCCATAGTATAACAATTAAGGAGTTGAGCAAAATCTAAAATTTATTTAACCATCCAATGGTTAAGAGTCCTTTTAATGTAGTAGCATCAAACGTTTGAATACATGGCCCCAATATACAAAATTTTAGGCAAAAAACATAAGCAATGGAAGACATTCTTGCTTTTGAGGAAAGGTGACAACACATTGAAAATACAATTCAGCAGGGAATGGTAAATTTAAAAGTGCTCCCTTGCTCAAATGTACTAAGAGCCGATATTTTACCTCCATGTCGTTCCACAAATTCTCTACAAAGTAAAAGACCTAAGCCATTCCCGGCCTCCTGACCGGTTCCTTCGGTAGTATGTAAGGTGGTATTATCAAACAAATTTTTAAGCGCTGCAGGCTTAATACCAATACCGGAGTCGCTTACCGAAACTTCGGCAAATTTTCCCACTATCGAAACCTCAATCCCGATATTGCCACCCTTATTTGTAAATTTAACTGCATTAATAATGAGATTACGAAGAATTGTTTTCAGCATATTCTTATCAGCCAAAACTTCCAAGTCAGGATGCGCGTTCTTAAACTGAATATCAATCCCTTTGTTAAATGCAATAAAACTGTTAGCCTCTACTTCCTCTTGAATAACCCTTGACAGATTAATCCTTTCCGGTTGGAACATTTCGGTTTTACTTTTTACTCGTGCCCATTCGAGCAAATTACTTAACAAGGCATTGGTTTGGATAGCAGCCTGACGAATATACCCTGAAAACTGCACAGATTTTTCCGATTCATATTTCTGCACACTATTATGCAACAGATCACTAAATCCGCCAATTATGTTAATCTGATTTTTAAGATCATGGGCAATAACAGATAAGAATTTATCTCTTAGGGCAACCTGCATTTTTAAATCTTCGGCCACCCAGATATTTACCATAATTATATACCCATAAGTAAGTACCGCCTGCAGAACAGCCGAAAAAGCCAGGATCATAATATTAGCCGGATTACTCTCCATAAGCTTATGTATAAAAGGAGTACCTGCCAGAACTGCCCTGGAAATCATTACCAAACCAAAAGCCAAATAGGTCAAAGAATTAATCAGGAATATTTTTCGATATATTTTACTAAAAGGCAGAAGCAACTCGAATGAGAGAATAAATCCGCTGGTTGCTATCAATCCGGAGTTGATTGCAATACGTAAATGAGGTAAATCCCAAACCAGAATAAAGAGGGTATTGAGAATAATTGTTAGCAACGGCAGTATAATTACCAACCCGGTTTTTACCTTTTTATTCTTAAACTTTAGAATTCCGATATGGAATAGGGAATAACTGAGAAGTATTAGAAAATTGGAGAAAAGAATATTCAAATATTCGTTTGGCCATGGAAACAAAGCAAAGTAAAGCAATCCTGTACCTCCGGCAAAACATCCCAATGCCCAGAACGAAGGTCCAGGCACCTGGCGGGAAGAACTTCGGATAATCAACAATAGAAAGCCAAATAGTTGATAAGCTAAGCCAATTAAAATATACAACCACCTTATACTTAATTCCATAATTTACAAGGCAATTTTGCTGTTCGGTGTACCAAATCTAAACTAACCTCGAAAGAAAGACAAGAATACCTAATATTTATCATATTGAGTATAAAAATATAAAAAGGGTTCACATATTCTATTAACATTTCCTAAATATGTGAATTCACTTTGGGATGTTGCCTCATCAATTCTGACACATTGTCACATAGTTTTCCGGATGCTTTATAAGGATGTCAGTGCATGTTGTCATTATTTCACCGGATTGGCAGATTTTTCTCCATGGCACAATGATTGAATAAAAGAGCAGGAATTAATAATTAAATGAATATTAAACCAGAAAATAATATTTAAGACATGGGCAAAATTATAGGAATTGACTTAGGTACAACAAACTCCTGTGTAGCAGTAATGGAAGGAAATGAACCCGTTGTTATTGCTAACAGCGAGGGAAAAAGAACCACACCTTCAGTGGTTGCTTTTATAGACAATGGGGAACGCAAGGTTGGGGACCCTGCAAAACGTCAGGCTATCACCAATCCAAAACACACAATTTATTCCATTAAGCGTTTTATGGGTGAAACTTTCGACAAAGTCACCACTGAAGTTTCGCGCGTACCTTACGTTGTAGAACGTGGCCCAAACAATACTCCAAGAGTAAAAATTGACGACCGCCAATATTCACCTCAGGAAATTTCGGCTATGACCCTTCAGAAAATGAAGAAAACAGCCGAAGATTATCTGGGCCAGGAAGTAACAGAAGCTGTAATTACAGTTCCTGCATATTTCTCCGATTCGCAACGTCAGGCAACCAAAGAGGCTGGTGAGATTGCCGGGTTAAACGTTCGTCGTATCATCAACGAACCTACCGCAGCAGCTTTGGCTTACGGTATGGATAAAAAGAATAAAGATCTTAAAATAGCAGTATACGACCTTGGTGGTGGTACTTTCGATATTTCCATTCTCGAATTAGGCGATGGCGTATTCGAAGTAAAATCGACTAACGGAGACACCCACCTTGGTGGCGACGATTTCGACCAGGTAATTATCGACTGGCTGGCTCAGGAATTCCAGAAAGAAGAAGGACTTGACCTCCGCAAAGATCCAATGGCTCTGCAACGTTTAAAAGAAGCTGCAGAAAAAGCCAAGATCGAACTTTCAAGTTCAACTTCAACCGAAATTAACCTGCCTTACATTATGCCGGTTAACGGAATTCCAAAGCACCTTGTTAAACAGCTTACAAGAGCTCAGTTCGAGAAACTGGCCGACACGCTGATCCAAAAAACCGTTGAACCTTGCCGTTTGGCTTTACGCGATGCAGGTTTAAGCGCTGCCGATATCGACGAAGTAATTCTCGTAGGTGGATCAACCCGTATCCCTGCCATTCAGGCTATCGTGGAGAAATTCTTCGGCAAAACCCCTTCCAAAGGGGTTAATCCCGACGAAGTAGTGGCTGTAGGCGCTGCAATTCAGGGTGGTGTATTAACCGGTGAAGTAAAGGATGTGTTGTTGCTCGACGTAACCCCGCTTTCATTAGGTATCGAAACTCTTGGTGGTGTAATGACCAAATTAATAGAGTCGAACACAACCATTCCTTCGAAGAAAACCGAAACTTTCACCACAGCGGCTGATAACCAGTCGTCGGTTGAAATTCACATTATACAGGGAGAACGTCCTATGGCACGCGATAACAAAACCATTGGCCGCTTCCACCTCGACGGAATTCCTCCTTCACCACGCGGCATACCGCAGATTGAAGTTACTTTCGACATCGACGCCAATGGTATTTTGCATGTTTCGGCAAAAGATAAGGCTACCGGTAAATCGCAGAGCATTCGTATCGAAGCGTCTTCGGGATTAACCGATGCTGAAATCGAACGCATGAAAAAAGAAGCCGAAGCTAATGCCGAAAGCGACCGCAAGGCAAAGGAACAGATCGACAAGCTCAACGCTGCCGACAGCTTAATCTTCCAGACCGAAAAACAATTGAAGGAATTTGGTGACAAACTGCCAGCCGACAAAAAGGCTCCTATTGAAGCAGCTTTGAATAAACTGAAAGAAGCGCACAAATCGCAGAATATTGATGCCATTGACGCAGCTACTGCTGAGTTAAACCAGGTATTCCATGCTGCTTCTGAAGAAATGTATAAAGCCAGCCAGGGAGGTGCACAGCAAAATGGTGGCCCAACCGGTCAAGGCGCTGGTCAACAGCAGCAGGATTCAGGCTCAAAGGCCAAAGATCAGGAAGTAACTGATGTAGATTTTGAAGAAGTGAAATAAAGTTAGTCCATAGTCCTCGGACGTCAGACCACAGTTTAACAGCCGGGGATTGGAATTTTAAAGAATATTTTGAGATAAAAGCATGCAACCTGATAAATGTTAGCAGGATTGCATGCTTTTTCTGATATTTTTGGTTTTGAATTATGATCCTTTGGATCTTTATTAATTCATGTTGTCAAGAAAGTCACACTCAAGGGTGTGACTTTTGATTTTTAGGGACAGAATGTTCATCATCACCTGTAAGATAAGGTTCTTAAAAACCAACAAGCCATCATTTACTTAAGTTTCCACCTGTAATTCGAAAATAATCAAACGAAACTTTAAATGGGACATCGGGCTTAGTCGTATCCCTGTCAAACCAAAAAGTACTGGTCATATTCTGTGTTATCACGCCATCGCAGACAATCAGGCCGGTTTTTATATCCTTCAACAGATTATCGGCTGTACCCAGCAACTCGAATTTAGTGCCATCGAGGGAGTAATATGCCGTATAGATGCTGCCTTGTTTAGTAAGCCGTAGAATTAAGCTCCTGTTTCCGGTAATTTCCTCCTTAAGATTAAAGGCTGCCATTGATTTGGCAATACCGTTTTCTTCGGTAATCAGGTCGATGGTTCCGGGTTGAACGCCTGTTTGCCGGGTAGTTTTAACAACTGCCCTAAACATCAGTTTTACAAAATTATCGTCATCCTGATAAGCTACCATTCCGGCATTTTCTGGTTGTGACGGAGTTCTGGAACAAGTAACCCTGGTCTCGATGGTCCAGTCGGTGTTGGCACTTTGCAAAAGCAGATTTTTGGCGTTGTTACTGCCTTCGGAGATATCTCCTTTTTCGCTGATAATAGTTAAAGAACCCTGCTTTTCCGAGAAGTTCCAATTTGGCTTGTTTTCCCGAGCCCATTCCCATTGGGAACCTACAGATGAAGTATTAAATTCATCGCTCGCAGGTTCTGCATCAAAGTTTATATAAAAAATATTCTTTTGGAAAGTGGAGTAATCGATAAAATTTATGGTTGCGGTCCCTGGTATTCCTTTTGCCTGCTCAATTTCAACCGAAATATTGCTATCCACTGCGGTAGCTTTTACTACTGGTATTTTAGACACCTTTTTCATTACGAAACTATAAGCGCGCGATTTCGGGTTAAATCCATTGACAACTTTCCCGTTAACGGTAATAGCCGCCGGAGTAAGATTGGGCATCACCTTAACCGGAAAACTCTTTGTAATTGTAGTTTCGCCATAGCTTACCTCAGCAAAAACCAAAGCCACACCAGGTTTATTGGCGGTTATCCTGCCATTGGCATCCACACTGGCTACCGCAGGATTATTGCTTTTAAAAGCAACCACTGCTTTACTGATATCCAAAAAGCTGTCGTCCGATAAGCTGGCTGTCACTTCTGTTTGTGCGGTGTTTCCGGGCTGTAATACTATTTTATTGGTACGGGCAACCACCGTTTTTAATTCAGGCTTAAACTCGCCGCTCATGGTGGCAAAAACCTGTCCCCTGATATCTTTTGATGAAGCGCCTATTTCAAAAATGTATTTGCCTTTATCGAAAGTGATTCTGTTATTCCTGGGATCCCAGAACCAAAGGCCGGAGCAATCTATGTCAATCGTAACAGTTTTTGTTTGCCCGGCAGGAATGGTAACACGTTTGAAACCCTGGAGCCTTTTAATCGGTCGTTGCAGCATCTCCTCACTGTCGGGTGTTTTTACATAAACCTGCACAATTTCGTCACCGTCGACTCCTCCTGAATTTTTCACATCCACACTCACCGTTACTTTATCGTGAGGCGTGATGTTGCTTTTATTAATTCGAAAATTACTATAACCGAAGGTTGTATATGAAAGCCCGTATCCAAATTCATACGACACATCTTTGGTATAATACCAATAAGTTCTGCCATTTTTCCCCTGAGAGTTTCTAAGGTTATAGTCATTAAAATCAGGAAGGTCATTTACTGACTTGTACCATGTTATGCTTGTTTTTCCCCCGGGATTAACCTCACCAAATAGTATCTTAGCCATTGCCGTTCCTTGTGCCTGTCCATTATATCCGGTAAAAATTATACCAGAGATATTTGGATTGTTTTTGAACTGTTCCACCTCAACCATTCCCATGGTTTGCATAACCACAATTGTATTGGGATTAACAGCAGCCACAGCTTTGATTAACTCCATCTGATTGCCGGGCAACACCAACGAAAACCTGTCCGACTCCTCTCTTCCGGTAGATTGGTCGGTACCGACAAAAATTAGAGCCACATCAGCCGATGCCGCCATATCGAGGGTTGTCTTATCGGTGGCAGATGCTTCGGGCTCTCTGAAAACAAGAAAAATATCCTGGGGACCGGTAATCCCAAGAGAGTTAATTTTAACCGCCACATTAGCCGGGGCTCCAAAGAACCTGTTACCCCCCTGCTCGCCTTTTACGGTTTGCGAAGCAATAATATTACCGGTTGCTGAGCCCACTCTCACTTCTATTGACCCTCCATCAGAGGCGACAGTTAAGTTGAATTTTATAGAGTCCAGATCGGTTATATCAATGTTTTTGTAAGCAGCCCAATCCCCGTCTTTAATTCCCCGCACTGCAACACGGCCAAATCGTGGAGTGGTAATCAGTCCTTTAGCGGCATCGTCGTATTTAGTTGCATCATATTCTTTAATTTCTCCCTTTTTACTTACAGTCCTGAAGCTGTTGAGGGTATAAAAATCGTTTTTCCTTTCTGTATTTCCTCCGGCACTGTTAACAACATCAATTTGCAGCCTGTTCTGCTTTATAAAATTGCGGATACCAGCCAACGGGGAAATGCTGAGGTGAGGCTCAACCGGTCCCGAATAATCCCCTAATTCAACTTTATTAGCTAGTGGGCCCAAAACAGCAATTTTCTTAATTGTTCCCGCATGGAGAGGCAACGCCTTCTTTCCTGTTTTGACTGACACCTCATTTTTTAGAAGTACCGGTGTTTTGGTAGCGATTTCGAGGGCAAGATCGTTATGAGAAGGGTCGTTAATAATAGAAGGTTTAATACCTGCATAGGGCACCTTTTCGGAAGGATCGAACTCTCCTAACCTCATCCTTATGGTGAAAATATTTATCAGCGCCCTGTCTATATCAGCTTCTGTTATCAATCCTTTTTTTAGAGCATCGAGAGCGCTTACCTGGTACACATCTCCGCAATCGGTATCCACTCCCACCGTAAGCCCCATAGCAGTAGCATCAGCGGGCGTTTTGGCATAGTTGTGGCCTCTTACCATGTCGGATATTGCGCCGCAATCGCCAGTTACATACCCTTCCAAACCATAGGTGCGACGAGCAATGGAATCTACAAGAAATTTACTGGCCGAAACCGGAATACCGTTAACAGCGTTATAGGCTGTCATAATTGAGGGGAGTTTATCATTTAGAATCAAAGTACGGTAAGGTTGCAGGTAAAACTCTCTCAGGTCTCTGCTATCCATATCGGCACTACCCGAATGGCGGTTATACTCCGTATTGTTGGCAAGGAAATGTTTTCCGCAAGGAACAGCTTTCAGGTAAGTAGGGTCGTTACCCATTAATCCCTGAATAAAACCACTGCTGATTTTCGATACCAAAAACGGATCTTCCCCGAAAGTCTCGGCTGTCCTCCCCCATCTCGGATCGCGTGCAGGTTCAACTACAGGCGACCAGTAGGTAAGTGTAAAAATAAGATCGTGATTAAATCCACGGGCCTCATCGGCAATTACTGATGTTTCTTTTTTGATAAGATCAGGATCCCAGGTACATCCAACGGCCACACTGTTTGGAAAAGAAGTCGCTGTCATACCGCTGTTATTGTTTCTTCCCTGAATCCCGTGCAGAGCCTCGCCCCACACATCATATTTCCGAACTCCCAAACGAGGAATCGGAGGCATGGTATTGCCCAGTTGGCTTTGTTTTTCCTCAGGGGTCATCCTCGAAACCAGATCAGCAGCTCTTTCTTCAAAAGAATAAGTAGTATTGAGATAGATGGGCTTTTTAGCTACCGGCTCGCCAGGCATAAAAGCCATCATGACAACCGAACCGAGCATCAGAAGGATATTTTTAAAAGTATTAGCGTTCATTAGTAAATATTTTAGAGGTTAAGCGGTACTTATTCATATTAAACTCACACAACCACTTGCCTTGTGAATGGGCAAAGACTTATGGTGCTGCTATGGCTCTGAACGTTTCAGGCGAACCACATAAACAGCGCCTGCCGTTGATCCCGGCAAAGCCTGGAACTTCACTCTGACACTACTCTTACCTTTCACCAGTGAGTCAGGTATTTTATAAATAATATTCTGAAAAAGTGATTGATTCCAGCGGTTGGTATTGTCTTCGGTTATGAGTTTCTCATTGTCAATAAAAATATCGAATTTACGGTTACCCCATTCCGCTCCCCAGTAACGAACATATAAACTCAGGTTGGTTTCGGAATTTGTAGCCAGATCGTAGCTGAAAAATCCTCCATCACGCGCTTCGCGGAAAAATTCATTCAGATTATTACCGGTTGAAGAATTTTCCTTTTGCATGTCATGATCGGTTTCAGGTTGTTGCTCGCCAGGCATTACATAGTCGATGGTACGTTTTTGAAGTGCCAGCTTTTCTTTTTCGATATTGGAAATGGAATCGACATATGCTTTGTATCCTGAACCGGTAAGCGCCAGCCAGTATATCATATATCTTGAATCGTGGATCTGATAGAATGGTTGAAGGGTAAGATCCATCGGATTTTCCACTTTTACATCAATTTTAAAGTTTAACGGCTTGTTTTTAACAGGTACTAACCTGGATGCAATGTTTGAAATATCATCATGAACAAGTACCGGAGCCTTATCTACAGGCAGGTATTCACCGGCAGCATATTGACCCCACCTGCCATCGTCGGCAATGAGGCCTTTCAGATCTTCGGTTCCGGTTTTAGCGCCCAACAAAATGGGGCCATGCATAAAGGCAATATATTCGGGCACGTTGGGCATCCTTTCAATGCTGTTGTGCATTGGTAACAGAATTTTCACCTGGTCTCCCCTCTTCCATTTACGGTCGATGTTTATGTAGTTCGAAGGAAGAACAGTGTACGCAATATCTTTCCCATTAACCGAGATTTTCAATGCCCCCTGGCTAACCCAGCCAGGATAACGAATCATCAGTTTAAAATTACCCGACCCTTCGGTTATAGTGAGTTTGGTTTGTTCTTCGGATGGAAGCGTGGTTTCCTGCCTTATTTTCACACCTTTTTCCTTCCAGTTCAGTTCAGAAGCTATAAACAGGTTCAGAAACAAAGTATCCTTTAAATGGGTATAGATAAATTGATTGTACTTCGCATGGTTTTCCATACCCGTTCCCACGCAGCACCACATAGCCTCATTGGGCGCCGAATACACTCTGTAATGGCGTGGCCGGGCAGGTGTAAAATACACGTATCCTCCATGTTCGGGATGTTGTGTAGAAAGAATATGATTGAAAATTGTCCGCTCATAATAATCGGCGTACCGTGCAGATGGATGCCTACGAAACACATCCTCAGTAAGTTTTAGCATGTTGTACGAATTGCAAGATTCGGGCCCATCGTTCACGTTAACGAAATCGATACATGAGTTTACACTTGGGAAATGCTCCCTGCGACTGTTGCCTCCAAAAGCCAGAGAACGGTTTTGTGTAACTGTTTCCCAGAAAAAGCTTCCGGCCTTATGATATTTTTCATCATGAGTCAGTTCGGCAATTCTTTCAAAACCAATAAACTTTGGAATCTGCGTATTTGCATGTTTGTTATCGAGAATGTCGTTGCCCTGCGAAAGCGGTTCCAGGAATGCCTTATGCGAAAAGCGGCCGGCAGCCTTCAGATATTTTCCGTCCGAAGTCATCTGGTAAGCATCGGCAAACATCTCGTTCATTCCGCCATGTTCGTTGCCCAGCATATCTTCCATTTGGGCATCGGTTAGTCCCGATGTAAGGTCAATAGCCCAATCACAGAATTTCAGAAAAATACTTTTTGCCTCCTCGTTACCGGTATATAGCCATGCATCACGAAGTCCGGCATACATTTTATGTATATTATACCATGGAGCCCAGGCACTCCAAATTGCTGCTACATTGCCCGCTTTGATTTTCGACCATAATTCAGCGCTCTTAGGCACTCCTCCAATATATCCAACTCCCCATTCCGGATTATTCTTTGCATTTGCTTCCTGGCAAGCCTTCAGCTCCGAAATCATATAGTCCATGCATTTTCTGCATTCGGCATCGCCCAGGGCAGCATAATACATGGCCATTGCCGACAAATAATGTCCGCCTACATGTCCGTCGAGGCCGTCCCAGTTAGGGTAACTTTTGGCTTTTTCGGGTAAACCAGCTTCTTTGCGATAGGGTGCCAGCAACCGGTTAGCATCGTATTTAAGCAAAACCTGCAGGTTAAGATCGCGGGCCTGCTTAAAAGGACCGTCGAGCAAAGTTACATCGCCCAGTGGAAACTCATTGGGATAAAGCTTGCTCTGAGCATTCAGATTTGTGGAGTAAATCAAAATACATATCAATGCTAATTTTAACATTCTGGCATTTATCCACATTACAAAAGTTAATTTATTGAATTCCATTTTATAAACCTTTTATCCTAATTCTGAAATTTCACAACCATTTTTTTACCCGAATAGGGAACCTCTTTATCGTATTTGACTGCGTTACCGGTTCCTGTTCCTTTATCTTTAGTAACCAGAACGATATTAAATTTCCTGTCGGTTATCACCCCCGGGAAAGATCCTTTCCGTTCGCCAATAGTTAATGTTTTACCGGCATTGTTCCAGCTAAAGGTAATGGTGGAATAAAGACCTTTCTCGTAATTGTAGTTGTCGTTTTCATCTTCGTACAAGGTAAACTCACCGTTAGCACCTTCGTACACCCTTATTTCGAGGTTATCCCATTTCTTTTCGGAAGCATATTGAACTTTTGGGCCAAATGGCATTACAGAACCAGCTTTCACATAAAGTGGAATAATATCCAGAGGACATTCTTTGTTGATTCTTTGTCCGCCAGCTAACTTCTCCCCAGTCCAGAAATCAACCCAATCGCATCCTTTAGGCAAATACACTTCCTTCGATTTGACGATACTGAAATCTTCCTTTCCATCTTTTGTGTACATAGAATTTGTAACCGGGCAAACCAGCAACGACCGGCCAAACATATATTCGTCGTTAATATCCAGAGCTTGTTTGTCATGAGCAAAATCCATTACCAATGCACGCATAAAGGTTGAGTGGTTGGCTGTTACATCCCACGAAGTACTGTAAATGTAAGGTAAAAGGCTGTACCGAAAATTGATATATTTTTCATCGGAATCGTAGATTTTGTCTCCTTTTCTACCAAACTGGTAAATTTCGCGTGGAGAACCTTCTCCATGCGAACGCATCATGGGGCAAAAAGTACCGAATTGTATCCAACGTGCATGAAGCTCCCGATAGTCGGGGTTCTGAAGAGGATTCTTAAAATTCCAGAGAAAGAAGCCGCCTATATCGGAGTTCCACTGGGGAATGGCGCAGAGTGAAAAGTTTAATCCTGCAGAGATCTGGTTACGTAGAGTTTCCCAGGAAGCTACAATATCGCCCGACCAGGTATTGGCTCCATACCGCTGTTGACCGGCAAATGCAGAGCGGGTAAGGATAAAAATCCGCTTATCAGCCGATACCGCACGCTGATGCTCCGAAACACCCCCCACAGTCACTAAAGGAAAAACATTGCGAACCTTGCGGAAAGAGCCCAGGTATGTCTTTGAATCGAAGTCGCCGGGTTTGGGGTTAAAATGATCAGGTTCGGAAGAGTCCATCCACCAGCCATCAATCCCTATAGAGAATAATCCCTTGTTCAGGTATTTCCAGTAAATTTCGCGGGCATCGGGGTTAAATGGATCGTAAACACGAACTCCAGAAGGATAGTCCATGTTGGGCGGCCATTTTTCCGAACCGGATTGCGGCCATGTGTCGAAGTTAAAAAGTGCGCCAATTTTGTCGAGTTCTCTGTATTGCTTAGTCATAGGACCAAAAGAGTTCCATACGGAAATAATTATGTGCGCATTCAAACTATGAACATCGGCAACCATTTTTTTCGGATCGTAAAACTCAGGATTTAGAAATTCCATGGCATTCCACAGATAATTGTTGCCCCAGTATTGCCAGTCCTGAATTATTCCATCGAGAGGGACTCCAAGCTCGCGATACTTTTTAACTACATTCACCAGTTCGTCCTGACTTTTATAGCGTTCCTTGCTTTGCCAGTAACCATAGGTCCAGAGCGGAAACATTGGAGCCTTACCGGTAAGGTCGCGCATACAGGCAATCACGCCATCGGCATTTCCTCCGTACATAAAGTAATAATCGATACAATCGCCCACCTCCGACGTGAAAGAAGTACTTGCTTCATTATCCTCAAAAATGGTTGGAGAGTAGTTATCCCAGAATAACCCGTACCCTTTAACCGACTGAAAAAATGGGATATAATCGTCTGTATTTCCCTGAACCATATTCAGTTTCAGGTTGCGTTGCACCATTTCCCCCTGTTGTTGCTGTCCTAAACCGTATATGGCCTCCTCCTTATCCAGGACAAACGACTGATTAACAGAACATGTCCTTATGCCGGCATCATCAATATTATTAAATACCGCACCCGAAGCTTTTTCGTTCAACAGCATCTGACCTGTTGCAGACCTGAAAGAAAGCCTGCCATTTTCAAGATTTAAAACCACCTGAAGATTTCTGCTTTTCAAATAAATATTAGTTCCCTGTTGTTTTAGGCTAAATTCTGTTTTAACAGGAGTTTTAATTACTGCTAAACTTTGTTTATTAACAGTTCCAGTCTCAGGCCATTTCAAGACTCTTACAGTGGTTGAGTTGCAAAACTGAATTTCAATAGTGCCAGTTGAGATCACTGCTTTAATACCTGAAGCTGTTTTCTGGTAAGTTTGAGCATTACCGTTAATAGCTAGGATAATAACAGTTAAAGCGATAATAAAAAAGTGTTTATTCATAAGGATAAATAAAGAGGTATATTCAAAATTAGTTTTTACCTGATGGGAAAGACAACATAGTTGATCTATTGATTTTCACTTAAACAGCTTCCTAAAATATTCGACAACCTGTTTTGGTGCGTTCGTTACATTTTCACATGATCTTAGTTAGCAGTTTTAACAAAAGTTTTAATATGATTTATTTTCGTTTCAAAAAAACAAAAGAAAGTATTTCTGAAGTTAATCCGAAAGTTCCAGTTCAAATGTATACTAAGGCTTACAAAAGGATTTTCAAATTTTGAACGAATACTATAAAAATTATTACATTTTAAATATTTCCTTTTCTTTTTAAAAATTTACCATATCATTCAAGTAATTCAATGTTAATTAATTAACAAAAGCCATGTATTTTATTCCCCACATGCGAAGATTCTTATTATGTCTCTTTAAGGACTTTTATTAATACTTGCCCCTAGGTTACAACAAAGAGCATTTAATCAATAATTTAACTCAAATTATCCAATTATTTAAAAATAGATTGAGATAATTTTCGACCACTTATAAAAGCTTTCTGAGACTATATTTTAAATAATGAGATTTTGGTTATAACAGCCAACAGTATAGGCTATATACATTTGACAAGGCAATTTACTAACACCAGACTACTATTATTAAAATGAAACTAATTAAAACATCACCCCTCGAACCAGGATTTGGTTTTCAAATTCACAAAGTCAGTCTAATAATTAATCGTGAGTTTCAGACATGTTTTTTACAAGCATATAAAGATTTGGGATTTTACTACTATTAATTAAAACAATTAAATTCTATGACAGAAAAGTTCAAATTTAAGGATTCAACTCAATCCTTATTCAGGCCAGGAAAAGGCTTGAAGTTTTCAATCGTTTTTCTTGCACTATCTCTATTAGTGCAGTTTATTACTCCCCCTGAAGTGTTTTCTCAGGAATTAGCTAAACATAAAGTAGTTGGTAAAGTTATTGGTACATCTGATAACAATGCAATTCCCGGTGCCAATATACGAGTTAAAGGTACCACTATTGGTACAGTTACGGATATGAACGGTAATTTTTCTCTTGATGTCGATGAAAATGCGGTTATCGTTATCTCTTACATAGGCTATGTGTCGGAAGAAATATCAGTAGCAGGTAAAACTTCAATTGAGGTTAAACTTGTTGAGGATATTTCAAATCTACAAGATGTGGTGGTAATTGGTTACGGTACCAAAAAGCGTAAAGATGTTACCGGTGCTATTTCTTCCGTTACCAGCGAAGAGATTATGAAATCCCAACCGGTAACCATTGAACAGGCTTTACAGGGTAAAATTGCAGGGATGGTTGTAAACCAGATATCGGGACAACCCGGAGGAGCTGTATCCGTGCAGGTTCGCGGGTTAACTTCATTCGGTGGCGGAGAGCCATTATATGTATTAGATGGTGTTATACTTAAAGGGCTTACTACAATAGATGGTTGGAGAACACGTTCCAATGCACTTGCCGGTTTAAATCCTTCCGAAATAGAATCGGTTGATGTTTTAAAAGATGCCTCCGCAACAGCAATCTACGGATCAATGGGTACCGATGGGGTAATTATCATTACTACCAAAAGAGGTAAATCGGGTGCTCCAAAAATCACTTATGAGTTTAATACCGGGTTCCAGCAATTACCTAAAAAACTTCCTGTGATGGATTTAAAGGAGTATGCCACCTTTATTAACGACAGAACAGCTACAGGTATCGGATGGGATTGGGATACAAGGGATGCTTTGGCCAATCCTCAATATTTAGGCAAGGGCACCGACTGGCAGGAAGAAATGTTCAGAAACGCCCCACTGACCAATCATAATATTTCAGTTAGTGGAGGTGATACCAGAACACAATATTTCTTATCAGCTTCATATTCCGACCAGGAAGGTATTGCGGTGGGTTCAAAGTTTAAGCGCATGTCAGTTCGTTTAAATCTGGATAATAAAACTACCGATTGGTTAAAAATTGGAACCAGTCTTCAGTTGGTTAATTTAGATAATAATGTAACAACTACCGACGGAGAATTAATTCAAAAAACTCTTAGCCAGACTCCGGATATAGCACTTCAAAACCCTGACGGCAGTTGGGGAGGAAGATACGATGGTAACGGCTGGATTGCCGCCGTACCAAATCCCATTGCCATGGCCACCATTAATAAAGATAACATAAATACAAAACAGGCTTTTGGTAGTCTTTATGCGGAAGTTACTCTTGCAAGGGGATTAGTTTTGAGAAATGAAGCTTCGGCAAACTTTTCACTTGCCGCTGAAAGTAAATTCAGCCCTAATTATACTATGGGGTTATTATCAAAACTCATGAACGATGGTTCATACAACACATCACAGGGGCTTTATACCGAAGTTAAAAACTACCTTAGTTATAACCACCTGTTTGCAAGCATATTCAGCGTAAATGCCATGGTTGGACATGAGGCTTCAATAAACAAATCGGAAGGTGTAAATGCCGCCCGTTCTAATTTCCCATCGAACAATGTGCAGGTTATCGGCTCAGGAGATGCCACCACGGCCACAAATGGAGGTAGTAAAGGTCAATCTGCGATGGAATCATATTTTGGTCGTCTGGACCTTTCTATTAACGACAAATATCTGATAACCGGGACAATCCGTGAGGATGGTTCGTCAAAGTATTCTTCGAACAATCGTTGGATAATGTCCTATTCAGGTGCCCTTGCTTGGAAATTGAACAATGAACAATTTTTAAAAGGTATATCAGCGATAAGCGAACTTAAACTTCGTATTGGCTATGGTTTGACCAATAAAAACGGAGGAAGGGATTATGCTTATGCTTCTACCCTGGGTACAGTAGCTACCGGGTTAACAGGTATCGCACAGATGTCTAAAAATATTGGAAACCCTGACCTCAAATGGGAGCAAACAAAAAATGCCAATATAGGTTTGGACGGTGCGTTTTTTAATTCACGCATCAATTTCTCCATCGATTTTTACGACAAAAGAACTGATCGCCTTACCATGCAGGCTTCATTACCCCGGTACACCGGAACAGCTTCGGGCTGGAATCCGGGCGCCTTGGATGCACCATATATAAACGTGGGATCAATGGATAACAAAGGTTTTGACTTTAGAATAAGTTCCACAAACATCAAAGGGAACGATTTAACCTGGAGAACCGACCTGACGGTATCCCGTAACTTTAACAAGGTTTTAAAACTTAATAACGACGGCGCTCCTATTATGGGAAGCAAGAGCAAAACAATAATCGGAAGATCTCTTGGTGAATTTTATGGCTATGTAGTAGAAGGCGTTTATGCAAATCCTGTTGACTTTTTGGGAGACCCTGAAAAAGGTATAAATCCTGTAGCCCGTCCGGTGGACAGTAACGGAAATATGTATCCTGTCGGTACTGCAAATGGTAGTGTTTGGTATGGCGATTTCAAATTTAAAGATATAAACGGAGATGGCGTAATCGATACCAAAGACCAAACCTTCCTGGGTTCCCCGCTTCCTAAAGTTCAGCTTGGGTTAAATAACTCGTTTTCATATAAAAATTTCGACCTGAACATATTTCTTACTGCCAACTACGGCAATAAAATTTATAATCAATTACGCGTAACAGGTGAGGACCCTCTTACAAGTTCAGGTTACCTCAAGGATTTAAAAAATTACGCAAAACTAGGGTTGATTGACACTGAAGGTTCTGCAACAGATGTTAACAATGTATACGTTATAAACCCCGGCACTAAAATACATGGAAACAGGAATGACAGAACTAACGGCAACGACAGGAACTCGGACCTGTATATCGAAGATGGTTCTTTTATAAAGTGTAAAAACATTTCCTTAGGCTATACCGTACCTCAGAATCTAATCAACAAAGTCCATATCAGTTCCTTACGTGTGTATGTAAATGTGTCTAATGCATTTACTATCACCAAATATAAAGGTATGGATCCTGAAATTGGTTCCTGGGATCCCATTAACGCAGGTTTAGATTACGGCTTCTATCCCCAACCAAGGGTGTTTATGTTTGGATTAAACATTTCGTTAAACTAATTAAATTTAAGATTATGAACATAAAATCGAAAATATTATATTCTTTGCTTGCCATTGCCGGTCTTTTAGGATCGTGCAGTAAAGATTTTCTCGACCGTCCACCCCTATCAGAGATTAGTTCTGAGAATTTTTATCAGACAACCAGCGATTTAAGATTGGCAACTGCCGCGTTATATGCCGGCAGCCCATGGGCAGAATGGACTTACAGCAGTTACTTACCGGTAGGCGAAGTAACCAGCGGAAATATGGTATTAGGCTGGAATGCAGATGCAATTCAATTCAATACTTTCTCAATTACTGCTTTGAATGGAGGATTAATGGCAAACTGGAATGGTATGTATAAGGTTATTGCACATTGCAACACCACTATCAATAATATTCTGGAAAAAACCCCTGCATCAGTATCTGATTTAGACAAAAATGCAGCTCTTGCCGAAACCAGATTTATACGGGCTTATGCATACTACAACCTGGCAATGCTGTGGCAGGATGTTCCAATCATTGAGGATAACCGCAAACTGGTAAATTCCCCTTTGGTATACCGGAATAAAGTAGAAGATGTTTTCCAGTTTGTAATCAATGATCTCACATTTGCTGTGATGCACCTTCCTGCAACTGATCAGAAGGGACGGCTCACAACTTGGTCGGCTCAAGGTATGCTGGCTAAAGTGTATTTATCATTTGCTGGTTTAAAATCACAGGGATCAGGTACCCGCGTTCAGGAATACCTTGATTTAGCCAAAGCACTTGCGGGAAGTGTATGTAAAAACAGCGGTTTGGAATTGTTGGATAACTATGCCGATCTTTTCAAAACCAAGAATAACGATAATCGGGAATCATTATTTGCCCTTCAATGGGATGCCAGTACCAGTGGATGGTTATCAGGTAATATGCTCCAGATATACTCTGCCGGTGGCACCGAAATATCTGCAAACGGACAAGGTGGATGGTTTTCCATTAATCCAAGCTATAACATGTACCTGCAATACTCGGAAAAAGACAGCATCCGTCGTAAAGCCACTTTTATGTTAAAGAATGACTATTATCCCGAGTTAAATGCTGCCGGCGGAGGATTCACATTTACAGGCACTTCAGGCTTAAAGAAACATATTATCGGCACAAACAAGGATAACAGCGCTCCACTTATGACACTGACCTCTTCAGCCGAACACAATTCTCTATTAAGACTTGCCGATATATACCTGGTATATGCTGAGGCTATTCTTGGCAACAATGCATCTACATCCAACGCCGATGCGCTCCTGTATTTCAATAAGGTAAGAACAAGGGCAGGGCTTGACCCGGTTTCGACACTCGATTTTGACGCCCTTTTAAAAGAAAGAAGAATTGAACTTGCTGCTGAAGGACAATATTGGTTCGACCTGGTAAGCCTTTCATTTTATAACTCTCAAAAGGCCGTTAATATTCTTAACAGTCAGGAACGTGTCCCTATCAAAATTGAAGGCGATGCAGTAAGCGCTAGTGACCCCTATGCAGAGATTACCCCTGCCACTGCAACAACATTTAAATTCCCTATACCCGAATCGGAAGTAACAGCCAATCCATTGTTAACTGAACCTCCGGTATCCTATTCATTTCAAAATACAAAATAAGAACGCTTATGAAGAAGATATTATCATATCACATTTATACCTTGCTGCTATTATGTATTGCAGCCGGGCTTGTAATACTGTCTTCCTGTGAAAAGGAAAATACTGATCCTCCCAGCATTTCGTATGTACGAAATTATGCTGCTTCGCCTAACGATACCATCCTGAACTCGGTAAGTGCTAACCAGTGGGTAGTGCTGATTGGTAAAAACTTAGGTGGAGTTACCAGGGCATTATTTGGCACCACTCCTGCTACTATTAATAATACATTATTTTCGGATACATGTATTGTTATTCAGATACCGGAAATACCCTTTCAGACAATTCCCCGTAATGCGTTGAATGCAATTACTGTTGTAAATGAACATGGAACTGCCACCTATAATATTAGTATCACCGGCACCCCCATTATTACACAGGTTAAAAACTATGCCGCTACTCCTAATGATACAGTGGTTAACGCTATCGTGCCAAATCAGAAAATTACTTTATTAGGTTATAACCTTAAAGAGGCCACACAAATAACATTTCAGGGCATTGCGGTTAACATAACAGATGTTCAATTCACTGATTCAACTGCTGTTGTGCAGGTACCTACTGACCTGTCGGGCGCAGAGGCCTCTCTGTCAAACATGATCAGCGTTACAAACAGAATTGGAACTGGAACTTTTGGAATCCGGATTATCGGGCCTCCTTTAGTCTTAAGTATTTCCCATGAAATACCAAAAGAAGGCGATTCTGTTTATATTTATGGAAATAACCTTTCTTCTGTTCAGGCATTGACCTTTGCCGGGGCAACAATTTCCTCCTTTAAAGAAAACGCCGACGGATCACGTCTTGGATTTATTTCTCCAGCCTTGTCAGATGCGGGCCCAGTTAGCATTACTACCCTGGCAGGTTCGTTTACTACTGCTTTTAAAGTTAATGACATAAACTTTATTAACGCAGGTGGATTGGGCATTTTAGGTAATATGGAATGGAGCAACCATTTTGGCTGGGCATGGTGGGGAGGATCTGTTGATCTTACCAGTTCAGACCCAAATTCCGGATGGCCTTCCTATAATGCTACCTACGGAGTTGGAACAGGAATGTACCTGGTATATAAAAGTCCTGTTTTAAATGCTGGCGAGGGTAGTGATGGTAATGCTATCCGCCTTGGTGAATATGAATGGGTGCCTGCCGAAAATCGAAATGATGCTGGCGACAAGTGGGCTTTTAAATTTGATATAAACGTTAAAAAAACATGGAAGGGTGGTACTATTTGTATCAAAACTAATAATGCTGATTATTTAGCCCTTTATGAACCATGGAAAATATCGGCATCAAAATCTGTTTCCTATACTACGAATGGGTGGCAAACGGTAACAATTCCGATATCTGAATTCCGCCTTAAGGATGCTACCCTGGGTGAGGGCCGAGGTGCTTCCATCACAAAAATTTCAGATATGCTCGATATTGCTACCGGAAAGACTTATCTGACTATTTATTTGAAAAACTTTGGTACTGATGTAACGGCAACAAGTTTTGAAGCTGCCTTTGATAATTTCAGGGTAACTAAAAGATAGATGAATAAATAGTAACTCGTTTTTTAAGAACTGTCTGGATTTATATTCCAGGCAGTTCTTTATTTAACCATAAACATTAATGGTATAAAAGAAGAAAGAACAAAACCATCTTACGATAAAGAAAATTTAGTCATTAAAACTTTTGAATAATAAAAAATAGCCAGAGATAAATTGCACTCTGGATAATGTCTAGGTAATTGTAGAATCGAAATTAAAATTTGATTTACCAGAATGCATACAAAGCTCGGCGAGAAACAATCAGGTGTACAATCTGTAAAATCAAATAAAAAATAAACTTATTAAAGCATGTATAAAAGAACCGGCATTTTACTGTTAATCTGCATTGGACTCATGTCGGCTTTTGAATCTTATGCTCAATATACATTTAATCATGCTCCCATTGGCGGAGGCGGATTTGTAACAGGCTTAATTACCCACAAAACATCCGGCGACAGATATTGCCGCACCGATGTAGGCGGAGCTTACCGCTGGGATACAGGGAGCAATAAATGGGTTCAATTGCTCGACTGGATTAACGAATCAGAAAATGGATTTATCGGAGTAGAAGCTTTGGCACTGGATCCGCAGGATCCCAATAATATTTACATGCTGTGCGGAACTTCTTATATCAACAACGGCAGAACAGCTATATTGAAATCCACTGACAAAGGAAATACTTTCTCTTATACCGATGTTACTTCTAAATTTAAAGCACATGGAAACGGGAACGGACGAGGCAACGGAGAACGGCTTGCAGTAGATCCCCATAACAGTAATATATTATTCTGCGGAACCAGGGCTAACGGATTGTGGAAGAGTACGGATGCCGGTGTTACCTGGAACCAGGCCTGGAACGGTGTAACTACAACACCCAACGAGAACGGGATATGTTTTGTTCTTTTTGATCCTTTAGGTAGTGTTGTGGACGGGGCCACTCAAACCATTTACATGGGTATTTCCCGCACCGGTAGCGCGAATATGTACAAGAGTACAGACGGAGGTGCCACCTTTAACGACATTTCACCGACTACAGGTTTTATGCCGCACCGGGCAGCGCTCCAGGGAATTACCATGTATGTTACTCTTTCGGATGATGCAGGTCCCGGATCCAGCGGAGGATTCGGAAAGCTATACATGTTAAACACTTCTACCGGAGTGTGGACAAACGTTACACCTGCTCATTGGCAGGATTATCCATACGGAGGGGTCAGTATAGACCCAAATAATGTCGACAGGGTGGTGATTTCTACCTGTGGCATGTATTGGAACAACCAGTTTAAGACAGGCTGGGGAGACTTTGTTTTCCTTACTACAGATGGGGGTTCGACCTGGACACTTAAAGACGGCGAAAACGCCACTTATGATAGTAATGGCATAGGTTGGGCCAGCGTAGGAGGCATCAACTGGATGGATTGTATTGAGTTTGACCAGTCTGATACTAAAATAGTACGGGTAATAGGCGGTGGAGGTGTATACATCTGTTCCGATATTACAGCCACCAATCCTTCATGGAAATATGATGTGGCCGGGCTTGAAGAGACAGCATTCCTGGACGGGATAAGTATTCCGGGAGGTCCGCTTATTACTTCTTTCGGAGACGTAACAGGCTTTGTTCATAACCCAATAACTTCTTATCCGGCAAGTAAACTTACACCTTCCGATGGGAATAACCAGAGCATTGCTTATGCTGGCGCCAATCCCAGCAAGGTAATAAGAGCCTCCAATGCGGAGAACGTAGTTTACTATTCTACTAATATGGGTTCTACATGGACAGGATGTGCCACTAAAAAGGGTACCAACGGAAGGATAGCCATTAGCGCAGACGGAGGAACTTTCCTGCACTGCCCATGGGGGTCCACAACGACCTGGTATACCACCAACAACGGAGCAAGCTGGTCCGGTTGTTCGGGTGTATCATTAAGTGACGCTATACCAGCAGGCGACATGGTAAATGCTAATTATTTTTATATCTATAACCCTACAAACGGACAGATGCTCAGAAGTTCCAATAAAGGAGTCAGTTTTTCGGTAGCAGGTACACCAGGCGGAACAACTCTTTTTCACCCATGGGTACCCACTTTGATCCGGACAGTGCCCGGCAAAGAAGGCCACGTATGGGTACCTCTTGGGGGCAATGGATTAAAATATTCTACCGACCATGGAGCTACATACACCACTGTTTCCAATGTACCTTACTGCAGATCGGTTGGTATAGGAAAGGCAATGTCAGGATCTACATACCCTACTATTTTCATCTGGGGAACAGTATCTGGCGTCACAGGTCTTTTCAGATCAACTGATCAGGGAGTGTCATGGCTAAGGATAAATGACGATGCCCATCAGTTCGGCGGAGCCCCATTGCTGATTGGAGATATGAATGTTTTTGGAAGAGTATACATGAGCGCTGGCGGAGGAAGAGGTGTGATTTATTGGGAAGAAGCAACTGCCACCTCAACCCCGGACTTCAAAAGTTCAACAAGAGGTTTTAGTTTTACTGCTTATCCTAACCCCTCTTCGAATGGTTTTAATATAAAGATCAAAGACAATAAGGAAGAAACATCGCTGACAGTTTCGGATATACTGGGACGGGTGTTTGAAGAGATTAATGTGCCGGCTGGAACCTCGGAATTAACAATTGGAGAAAATTTGGTGCCCGGCATTTATTATTTCACCATTCATCGCAATACCGGCAAGGAAACGATAAAGGTTATAAAAAATTAACTATAGGAATAAAATCAAAGAAATGAAATTTAAGCTTCTCTTTAAAATTTTACTCATTTTTATTGCAATATCGTCCTCGGGTTCTTGCGGTAAGAAATCAAATGAAGAACCACAACTCACGGTTTCGCAAACAACTATATCTTTTCCGGGAGAAGGAGGAATATCGAAGTTTGCATTGAAATGTAATGATAAATGGAGTATTAATAATTCAGCGTCTTCATGGATAGAGTTGAGCAAGACAGCAGGAAACCAGGGCAGCGATTCTATTCAGATAACTACAACAGTAAATAATTCAGGTTCATCGCGTTCTACTATTCTGGTTATTAATTCCAGCAACGGACAGACCCGTCGAATCTCAGTAACTCAACTCTCCATGATTTATCCTTCCTATAATACATCTCCTAAGGCGCCAGATGCTACAGGAATGAGCAGTAATGCTGTGGAGCTGGCTGCCAGAATAAAGTTAGGCTGGAATATTGGTAACACCCTGGAAGGACCTGGTGGTGAGAATGGCTGGGAAGGTAATAAAAATGGGTGGAATCCGATGATTACAGAGTCGTATGTTAAAACTGTAAAACAGTCAGGGTTCAATGCCATTCGTCTTCCTTGTGCATGGAACTGGCACCATGTAGATAACAAACAAACAGCACATATTGATGAAAACTGGCTAAACCGGGTAAAGGAAGTGGTAGGATATTGTGTTAACAACGATCTGTACGTGCTACTAAACATTCACTGGGACGGTGGCTGGCTGGACGGTAATATTAACAAACTAAAACAAGACTCGGTAAATGCGAAACAAAAAGCTTTGTGGGAGCAGATTGCCACAACCATGCGCGATTTTGACGAGCATCTGATGTTTGCAAGCGCCAACGAACCTCCGGCAGAGAATGCAGAACAAATGGCAATACTCAATTCCTATCATCAAACTTTTATAAATGCAGTGAGGTCTACAGGAGGAAGAAACAGTTACCGGATTCTGGTAATTCAGGGACCTGGCACTGACATAGGAAAATCCTACAACCTTATGAATGCACTCCCAACAGATCAGGTTGCCAACAGGTTAATGGTTGAAATACATGACTACACACCGTCACAGTTTTGTATTCTGGATAAAGATGCCGACTGGGGTAAAATGTTTTTCTACTGGGGGGCAGGAAATCACTCCACAATTGAACCGGACCGCAATGCCACCTGGGGAGAAGAAGACGTAGTAAACAGTGATTTTCAGAAGATGAAAGAAAAGTTTATTGACAAAGGTATTCCTGTATTATTGGGCGAATATGGCGCATACAGAAGAGATAACTCGAAATTTGTCCCGGACGATCTGGAAAAACACAATGCTTCGGTAGATCATTGGATACATTATGTAACCAAACAGGCTTTGTTGTATGGTGTCAAACCATTCTTCTGGGATACGGGAGGCGCTTTGGACCGGCAAAATAATACGGTAAAGGATCAAAGAACTATTAATGCCATTATTTCTGCAGGTAAATAAGATACTGGTGAGATGGTGAAGTGGTGAGGTGGTGAAGTGGTGAATGAGTACCTCTTTATTATTAGAAATTAGTGTACATAATTAAAAATTGAAAAGAAATGAAAATTAATCTTTCCTTTAAAGTTTTAGTGCTTTTTATTTCAATAGCGTCCTCAGTCTCGTGCGGTAAAAAATCGGTGGAAGAACCACAATTGACGGTCACACCAACTGCAGTTTCCTTTTCTGAGGAAGGAGGAACATCGAAGTTTGCACTAACCTGTAACGACAAATGGAGCATTAGCAATTCTGCCTCCTCCTGGTTACAACTAAGCAAGACAACTGGAACGCGGGGCAGTGATTCCATTGAAATAACTACAACTGTAAATAATTCAGGCTCGGTTCGCTCCACCATACTGGTTATTAATTCTACCAACGGACAAACCAGACGCATATCAGTTTCCCAACCAGCCCAATTATATCCTTCGTATAACACATCGCCAAAAGCGCCTGATGCAACGGGTATGAGCAGTAATGCAGTTGAACTTGCCGCAAAAATGCATCTCGGATGGAATATCGGTAACACCTTGGAAGCCCCGGGAGGTGAAACAGGCTGGGGAAATCCGCAAATAACCGAATCGTATATAAAATTTGTAAAACAAAGCGGGTTTAATGCCATCCGGCTTCCGTGTGCCTGGAACTGGCACCATGTGGATAACAAACAAACAGCTCATGTTGATGAAAACTGGATTAACCGGGTGAAGGAAGTAGTAGGATATTGTGTTAACAACGATCTGTATGTTTTACTTAACGTACATTGGGATGGTGGATGGTTAGAGAATAATTGCACCAAGGTTAAACAGGACTCCGTAAATGCCAAACAAAAAGCAATTTGGGAACAAATAGCCACAGCTATGCGCGATTTTGATGAACACCTTATGTTTGCCAGTGCAAATGAACCAAATGCAGGTGATGCTACACAAATGGGAGTGTTACTCTCCTATCACCAAACATTCGTTAATGCAGTACGTTCTACCGGAGGCCGCAATACTTACCGGGTCCTGGTGATTCAGGGTTCTTCGGAATTTCTTCAGGTAAAGGATTTCCCTACCGACCCAACTCCCAACCGCATGATGTACGAAGAACATAACTACACCCCTTCGCAGTTTACTTTTCTTGGCGAAGACGTTTCCTGGGGTAAGATGGTATACTACTGGGGTAACGGTTTCCATTCCACAATCGAACCTGATCGTAACCCCACATACGGTGAAGAAAGCGACCATTTGAAATATTTTCAAAGAATAAAACAACAGTTCGTGGATAAAGGTATTCCCGTTTTAATGGGAGAATATGGTGCGTACAGACGCAAGGGCCCTAATAATATACCCAAGGACCTTGAAAATCATAATGCATCGGTAGATTATTGGTTAACCTATGTAACCAAGCAAGCCATAGCCCATGGTGTTAAACCTTTTTACTGGGATACGGGCGGAGCTCTTGACAGACGAAATAATACAATAAAGGACCAGCTCACTATTGATGCCATTATTGCAGGTGGTAAATAGATGAAATGACTGTGAGGAATTGAAAATATTATGGTAGTGAGATTAACATTTAATAGTTGTTAGATTGCCTGTTACCGTTTAAACCGGTAACCACGAGGGTGCCTTCAAATCCGGGCACCCTCTTTTTTTATGGAATCCATATGAAAGCCAAGCAATGCCAAGTATTCCAAAATGAATTGCATATTCTGTTTAGCTGAGCCTTACCCCACCGGAAAGGGTACCTCACTCATACCTGAGAGGGTAGCTTATCCTTGCCTGGGAGGGTGAAGCACCCTTGAATACCAATACCATGATATAGATTTCCCCTTTAATTGAGACTATTCCACTATTTTTTTCAAAGCTTTTTGATACTATGGTTATAATAATTGGATTATAGTAATAACGTACTCCCGTATCGCCAATGTAAATTTGTTCCATTCTACGTTAAGCTGAAATTATAACTACTAAACAGTAACTATGAAAAAGTTTGTACCCTTTTTTATTCCGCCTGAGGTGCGGAATAAATCTCTGGTATTTTACATCAGAAATTTATTCCCAATTTGTTTGAAGGCCTTGTTGCCAACTTAGCAACTGGAATTTCGGTTAAATTTTAAATAACTAGTGCATAGCATGCCTGGTTGCAAATTTACAACTCAAATATGAAGTTGCCGGAGAGTATTTGTCTTTACTCTTCACTATAGATGAAAATAATTAAAAGCATCCTTAGAAAAATCCTAAGGATTTTCTATGTCATTTATTCAACTCTTACTATTTAATTTAAAACTACATGTATGAAAACAAAAACTACTAATTTCAGGTCTTTTTATTGCCCGACCCGGCTTTGGGCGGCATTAATGGTAATAGGGGTCAGCCTCATATCAGCAATTGAGTCTCATGCTCAATATACGTACAAACATTCCCCTATTGGTGGTGGCGGATTTGTCACGGGGATCGTGACCCACAAAACAACCGGAGAAAGGTATTGCCGCACCGATGTCGGCGGAGCTTACCGCTGGGATGCCACGAACAATAAATGGGTTCAATTGCTCGATTGGCTTAGCGATTCACAAGTCGACCTTTATGGAGTGGAGGCCCTGGCGCTTGATCCGCAGAATGCAAATAATATTTATATGCTTTGCGGAACCAATTATGGCAATGGCAAGTCTGCTATATTAAAGTCCACCGATAAAGGAAATACATTTACTTATACAATGCTTACCGACTCGTTTAAGGTGCATGGAAACGGGGATGGCCGGGGTAACGGTGAACGTCTTGCCGTAGATCCGCATAATAGTAACATTTTATTCTGCGGAACAAGGGCGAACGGACTTTGGAAGAGTACGGATGCCGGAGTAACCTGGAATCGAGCATGGAGCGGCGTAACAACAACTACCAATGGGAACGGGATATGTGTTGTTCTTTTTGATCCCGCAAGCAGCGTAGTGAACGGTGTTACTCAAACCTTTTACATCGGCGTTTCCCGTACTGGTGGCGGAACTTTTTACAAGACTACAAACGGGGGCGCCAGCTTTACCGATATTTCCCCGACAACCAGTTTTATGCCACACCGGGCTGCCCTGCAGGGAACAACTATGTATGTTACTTTTGCTGATGGTGCTGGTCCAGCAACCAATGGACATGGACAGGTATGGAAGCAAAATACTTCTACGGGGACATGGACAGACGTTACACCCAATGGTACAAATGCTACACCTGCTGCATGGTCAAATTTTTCTTATGGAGGTGTAAGTATAGATCCTGCAAATGTCAATAGAGTAGTAATTTCAACAAGTGGTATGTACCAGAATCAGTCGTTCGTTGCCGGCGGCTGGGGAGATTTTGTTTTTATCTCTACCAATGGTGGGACGAACTGGACATTGAAAAACGGCCTCAACGCTACTTGGGATAACAACGGCATGGGATGGGTGACTGCTGGGGGAATTAACTGGATGGACTGTATCGAGTTTGACAAATCTAATCCTAATATTGTACGACATATAGGTGGTGGTGGAGTTTTTACTTGCTCCGACATTACAGCCACGAACCCTTCATGGAAATACGATGTGATAGGTATTGAAGAGACAGCATTGCTGGACGGCATCAGCATTCCCGGAGGACCGTTTATTTCCTCCTTCGGAGATGTCACTGGCTTTGTGCATGAACCGCTGACTTCTTATCCGACAAAACTTTCACCCGGAGGCGGTGGCAATAACAATAGCATTGCGTATGCAGCCGCCAACCCGAACAAAGTGGTAAGAGTTGGTAACGGTGATAACATTGTTTATTATTCCAACGATAAGGGCACAACGTGGACAGGAGCTGCCACCAATGTTGGTTCAGCAGGAAGGGTGTCGATCAGCGCAGACGGAGGCACGATCCTGCATTGTCCCTCATGGTCCTTGACTACATCCTATTCAACCAACAACGGAGCCAGTTGGGCGAGCTGTTCAGGGGTATCAGTTGAAGATGGTGCTGCTCCGGTAGCTGACCAGGTAAATTCAAACATTTTTTATATATACAGTCCTAAAAATGGTCAGTTTTTTAGAAGTACGAATAAGGGTGTCAGCTTTTCAGAAGTAACCGCAGCAGGTGCATCAACCGCGAATCATCCTTGGGAAGCAGTTTTGCCACGGACAGTGCCCGGTCGTGAAGGGCACGTCTGGATACCTATTGGTCGTAATGGATTAAAATACACAACCAACGGAGGATCGTCTTATACAACTGTTGCCAATGTCAGTTATTGCAAATCGATAGGGATAGGAAAGACAATGGCAGGCATGAGCTATCCTACTGTTTTCATATGGGGAACGGCCTCAGGTGTTACCGGCCTCTTCAGATCAACAGATCAGGGAGCTTCATGGCTCAAGATAAATGATGACGCCCATCAATTTGCAGGTGCGCCATTGCTTGTCGGGGATATGAACGTTGAAGGAAGAGTGTACATGAGTGCCGGTGGAGGAAGAGGTTTGATTTACTGGGATCCTGCTGGCGCTTGTACCCCTACGGCAATCACCCCTTACATGCAGGTTGGTGGCACATGGTCTCAAACGAGTAGCGCTACCGTTGCATCCGGAGCAACTGTGATCCTTGGTCCTCAACCCGCAAGCGGCGGATCATGGAGTTGGAGTGGAATGGCTTCAGGCACATCAAGAGAAGTAACTTTAACCCCAACATCATCTGGTACAGCAACGGCTACTTATACCAATGCCTCAGGCTGTCAAAGCACACAGGTCTTTACTATCACTGTTAGTTGTACCCCTACCGCTATTACCCCTTACATGCAGGTTGGTGGCACATGGTCCCAAACGAGTAGCGCTACCGTTACATCCGGAGCAACTGTAATATTAGGCCCTCAGCCGACAAGCGGAGGTTCATGGAGTTGGAGTGGATTGGCTTCAGGCACATCAAGAGAAGTAACATTGACCCCGACATCATCTGGTACAGCGACGGCTACTTATACCAATACATCAGGCTGTCAAAGCACACAAAATTTTACAATTACAGTTAATGTCGGTTCTACTTATGTAACAATTGCAAACAGGGCCACAGGTTTATTGATTGATGGCATGGGCAGAACAACTGCCGGCAGCGCTTGCGAACAGTATGCCAGCAGTGGCAGTTACAACCAGATGTGGACACTGGAAACCAGCGGATCTTACGTCTATATCAAAAACCGCAATACAGGGTTATACATCGACGGAAGAGGGACCAGTACAAATGGTGAGTATGCAGGACAATGGACCAGTGCTGTCAGTAACAATCTGGAATGGCAACAGGAAACAGCCGGAAGTTATGTTAAGTTCAAGAACCGTGCTACCGGGTTATACCTCGATGGCATGGGCAAAACTTCAAACGGTTCGGATCTGGGCCAGTGGAGCAGTAGCAGCAGTAATAACCAGCAATGGTCAATTGCCTCAGTTTCACAATTAAAAAAAAGGCTGAGCATCGATAACCCTGTTGAGACAGGAACCCCGATTGTCATCTATCCTAATCCATTCTCAACAACGTTCAATCTTACAATTGACGATACCCAGAAGGTAACCCATATTGAAATTTTCGACATGACTGGCAAGCTGGTCGAAACTATTGAACATTCATCGGTTAAAAATTATATGGAATTAGGTTCCTCACTTAAGCCAAATGTATATGTGGTAAAAGTTTATGGGGAAAGCTATACAAAATCCTTTAAAGTAATTAAAGAGTAAAGCACTGGTTAGCAGTTTGGTTTAGTTAGTTTATAATTCGTTTTAAAAAGGCTGTCTCCAAGTGGAGATGGCCTTTTTTATCAATAATATTCAGCGCTTATATTGCGATGGAGTAACCCCGAAATATTCCTTGAAATTTTTGTAAAGTATTGCTGGCAGTAAGCATAATGACAGGAAGCTTATCCAAACCTCCTTTGCAATATGAGATTTTTTTTAATGATTTATTAATACTCTTTGAGATTATGAATATAAAATTGGGACTATAGTTAAATCATGCTTAATTTCTGTTTAGTAGGTTTAACCTGTTTAATATTCAAAGTTGAGTTCACTCCGAAAGTCTTTTACTCCTGGAATTTCAATATGAAATTCCAACTTTCAACAGTACAATCATCAACGGATTATTAAAATCATATATCAACTAACTCTATTACCCTTATAATGAGGAAATTCTTTTTTCTGTATTCGTTACTTTTTTATTTCGGCATATGGCCGTCTATTGGTCAAGTCAAAAATCAAAGTATTGCCGATTCTCTTAGCTATATCCCTTTTGAAAAAGCTATACTCTCCCTGCAACAAAAATATAACGTGCGCTTTTATTTTGATTCGGAAAGACTTTTAAACAGGAAAGTTCATAATTCGATTGCCGGGATGTCGCTGGAACAAGCCAAAGCTCAGTTGGAGAAGCTTACCGGTTATTACCTTGTCAGAATAAATTCAAAATCGTATGTATTTTTACCTTTCGAATCACAAAGTCAAAGTCAGGTGCAGGATTTTATTAA
This sequence comes from Bacteroidota bacterium, assembly GCA_023429135.1. GTDB lineage: Bacteria > Bacteroidota > Bacteroidia > Bacteroidales > JAAUTT01 > JAAUTT01. The sequence continues at coordinate 75,099 of JAEYWD010000006.1, forward strand.
AGTAGGTAATCCGCTCGATTTTGGAAAATACTCAAATGCTCAAATCAATGGTAAGGTTGTAGATGGAAAAACCGGCGAACCACTATCGGGAGCGGTGGTCACATATGCAAAAACCATTCAGGTTGTCAGCACCGGTAAGGATGGAAATTTTACCATGAAACTCCCGGTGGGCGATCAGGAACTTTCGGCAAAACTATACGGATATGAAGAGAGTAATGCCAAACTCAGAGTGTATGGCAAGGGAGATGTTTGGATCGAACTTTTTGAAAAAACCATTAGTCTGGATGAGGTAGTTGTTCGGGCGGAAATGGCACAAAATGGCGTAATGCGCAACCAAATGAGCCTGGTACGAATAGATGCCAGAGCAATTAAGGAATTACCTGTTGCAATGGGCGAAACCGATATTATTCGCAGTGTAACATTAATGCCAGGCGTTCAATCGGCAGGAGAATTCGGGTCCGGATTCAATGTCCGGGGTGGCAGTGCCGATCAAAACCTGGTGTTAATGGAAGACATGCCGGTATTCAATCCGTCGCATGTATTTGGATTGATTTCTATAGTGAATTCCGACGATGTTTCAAGCGTTACGCTTCTAAAAGGGGGAATTCCTGCGAAATATGGCGAACGTGCATCTTCGGTGCTCGATATAAAAATGGGCGGAGTGCAACCGGAAAAAGCCGAGGTTAAAGGCGGCATAGGCTTGATAAACAGTCGTATAAATATTAAAATTCCTCTATTGCATAAAAAAGTGATTTGGAGTTTTGGTGGCCGGAGTTCTTACTCAGACTGGATTCTAAAAAAGTTACCCGACATTCAGCTTCAGAACAGTTCGGCAAGGTTTTACGATCTGAATTCTATGCTTACAATTTCTCCGAATAATTCAAACCGTATCTCACTGTTCGGGTATTTAAGTCACGACTTTTTTGGGTTTGACAAAAGTACCGAATATCAATACAACAACCTGATGGGGAGCATACGCTGGAATCATTTTTTTTCCAATACTTTTTCGATGAATATTGTTGCCGGACGAAGTAAATACAATTTAGGTGTTGATGAAGATATAGACCGACCCATTGATTATACCCGGATAAAATCGGGTATTACCTACGATGGGGTCCGCTGGAATTTCTCATTATCATCCTTAAAGAGAAATGCGCTGGATTTTGGATTGAATGCAATCCGGTATAGCAACCGACCGGGAGAACTTTCTCCGGGCGACTCTTATTCTCTTGTTTCTTACAGTAAAGTTCAGAACGAACAAGCTTATGAGTTATCGGGTTACCTGTCGGACAATTTTTCGCTGAACGATAATATTAATTTCGAAATTGGTTTAAGGTATACACGATATATGTTCGTTGGACCATACACAACAAGAACTTACACAAACGGAGAGCCAAGAATCTCCGATAATTTTGAAGAAACCAAAACATATAAAAAACATGAAACGGTGTTTGGTTATAATGCCTTTGAACCCAGACTCTCCGCAATCTATAAAATTGGTGCCGAAAGTTCGGTAAAGCTTAGTTATTCAAAGATACACCAGTTTATGAACCTTGTTTCGAATACTTCGGTTATGGCGCCCACTGATGTTTGGAAACTCAGCGACAACAACATTGCTCCCCTTATTTGTAACCAGGTGGCTATGGGGTACTACAGAAACTTCAACCGTAATTTTATAGAAACTTCTGTTGAACTTTACTTCAAGAAACTCAATAATTTAATCGAATATAAGGAAGGAGCTAAACTATTGATGAATCAGACTATAGAAACCGATCTTATACCTGCTGCCGGTTACAATTACGGAATAGAGTTCTATCTTAAAAGGAATAAAGGTCGTTTAACCGGTTGGGCAAGCTATACTTATTCACGGTCGCTGCATAAAACCACCAGTGCTTTCGAAGAAGAACAAATTAATAATAATCACTACTTTCCGTCGAATATCGATAAACCTCATAACCTCATCGTTCAGTCGAACTATCATATTTCAAAACGATGGAGGTTTTCGGCCACTTTTATGTATAATACAGGCCGGCCCACTACATTACCAGAGTTAAAATACTTTCGCAACGGAATACAGCAGATTATTTACTCGGACAGGAACAAATACAGATTACCCGATTTCCACCGGCTCGATGTTGCCATTACCTTCAACGAAAGTCTTAAACTTCACAAAAAATGGAAGGGAAGCTGGACATTCTCCATTGTAAACCTTTATTCGCACAGAAATGCTTTCTCAACATTCTACCAACGGGAAACCCCAGGTATTGTAAACAATTATGAAATGTATGCTCTGTACAAACTTTATATAATAGGCAGGCCCTTTCCAACACTTACATACAACTTTACTTTTTAAAATTGGCTGAAATGCGGATATTCAAAAATATTTCCTTGATTCTTTTGGTCTTATTCATTTTAGAAGGATGTAAGGAATTGTATAAACCTGAAATTAGTACTGACCAGTCGGCAATTGTTATCCAGGGAATGCTGACAAATAACCCTGGGGAACTGGAAGTAACCATCACCAAAGCGGTTCCATACGGTTCTGATTCGAAAGGAATACCCATAATTGATTGTAATGTTACCATAAAAGACGACAAGGGAAAGATATATCCCCTTACTTATAACAGGCATGGAAAATATACCAATGCCACTTTATATGCACTCGAAGGGGAAACTTATTCGCTAAATGTTGTTACAGCCGATGGAGACGAATTTCGGTCGGATAACCAGACACTGCCTCCAAAATACAAGCAGGACAGTATTTATGGTGCAAAAGTGAGCATACCGGAATTTATTCCGGATTCCTATGGAGGATATTTTAAATCGACCAAACAAGGTACTGAAACTTATGTAGACCTGAGCAGTGGTAGTACGGACCTGCCTAAGTGCCTTTATACCTCCAGAGTTACAGTTTTGTATTATTATGTAAAAATGGGGCTTCCACCAACAACAATCTACTGCTGGACCACCTTTACGCCAAGCAATGAGATTAACCTTACTACTTCCACTTTTGATAAAACTCAGGGCATTATACAAAAGCATCCGTTATGTTTTTTTGAAACTTTACTAAATAAATACGATCCCCGTCCCGATGTTAATCTGAGTGGCTTTCTGATTGCGGTTAAAAAATACAATCTCACTCCCGGGGCTTCCAGATATTATAAAGCAATGAAAGAACAAATGGAAGCATCGGGAAAAATCTTTGACCCGATTCCCTCGCAGGTCCGTGGAAACATAAAATGCACGAATAACCCTGAAAAGATTGTTTATGGGTTATTTGAGGTTACCAATATTGAGCAGTTATATTACCGTTATAATTCCAATGGTACCTCCCTTACTGCAAGGAGTGGTTTTCCTGAATTTACCGACAGAGGAGAAACTGACACAGCACCTGCATTCTGGATGAATTAAAAATCGAATCAATGACTAAAAAATTAATATACCTTACCTTCATAGTTCTCCTGGTTCCTGCATTAAGTTACTGTATTGAACCCGAAGTATCGAAGCCTGCAGTGATTTATGAGAGAGTTCAGGTAACTACCGACCGCAAATTATACATTGCAGGCGAAAACCTGTTATTCGGTTTTTATCTCATCGATACCCGAATTAATAAACTAGCCTCTTACCAAAGTACTGGCTATATCCTGCTCAAAAATACCAATGGAACAATTGTTGGCAAATCGCAGGTGAAGATCCGGGAAGGCAGGACCTCAGGGGTAATATATCTTAACGATACATTGCAGTCGGGGTATTATCAGATAGAAGCTTTTACCAATTTCATGAGAAACGGGTCTCCCGATTTTTTCTTCAGAACCGAGATAATGGTTGCAAATCGTTTCGATAAGGACTTGTTTGGTTTAGTTTCAGGAGCTACTGTCCCTTCTACCTCAACTACCAGTGATTATTCAATACCGATAAGTAAGGAACTTATCTCTTTGGTACCGGTTAAACCCATCTGCAATAAACGGGAAAGAAACGGGTTTAAGTTGATCATAAAAGATACCGGCATTAAATCTGCAAATGTTACGGTTTCTGTAGTTGAGAAAAATTCTGTTGAAGAAAATGCAGTAAGGAACATCCGGACTATTAAAGGCCCCTTGGCACAAAACATTGCAAACGGCGAATTACCTGCTTATCTGGCGGAGGATAAATATGACGAATTAATTGGACAATTAACTGATGCTGATAATGGAAATGGGTTACCGAACCGGACTCTGTACCTTAGTTCGCCAGACACCGTTGCTAATCTGAATTATACAACTACCGACTCTAAAGGTTATTTCAGATTTGCGCTTCAGGACTATTATAATGGTAAGGATCTTTATATTAAGGTGAAGAAAAATGGAGATGAAACCCTTAAACCGAAAATAACCATCGATTCCAAATATACAACAAAACCGTTTATTCCTGAATTTCAACCAGTAGACTCGTCCACACTGTCATATATCCAAAATAGTCAGGATGTTGTGAAGATTCAAAAGTCGTACCTGCAGTTAGAGTCACAACAGAAAACCGAATTTAAATCGGGTACCGATATACCATATCTTTACCGTACACCGAATTATGTTACTTTTCCGGGCGATTATTCAGATTTGAAGAACTTTACCGAAATTGCCAGAGAATTAATCTCAACTTTAAGAATAAGAAAACGTGACAATATTAACCATGCTGAAATTTTAGACTATATCAATGGCCGGTATATGGATTCCGATCCGCTGATAATTGCTGATGGGGTTTTAATAGATGATATTAACCAGTTGCTGCCTTATGGTTCGAAGGATATCCGCAAAGTTGAGGTGATTTCATCCGAATGGTACATGGATTTACAGGAGTTCAACGGGGTAATTGCCGTATTCTCGAACAACAATCTTATGAATAATATTTTTCTTAACACTACTTTCAATATTAAAATAAAAGCAAACGAATATTTTCAAACACCTGAATTTTATACCCCCGATTACTCACTCACCGATGTTAATGCATGGGATCCCGATTTCAGACAGGTATTGTACTGGAATCCTGATATTCAAATCAATAAGGAGAACGAGCAGACTATTTACTTTTATACATCCGATTATGCTGCCACCTACGTGATTAAAGTCAGAGGCATTGCCGATAATGGCGAAGTAATTGAAAGTTATTGCGAATTTGAAGTTAACGACTAAAGATTTTACAATGAGAATAATTAAAACACTTGTATTATTTATTTCTTTCGGATCACTGAATTATGGCGTAATGGCCCAGGACTTAAACCCTTTAACCACTTCAGCTTTTTTCAAAAGACCGGTAATTGGAAAGTCCTATGTTGCTCCTGCCATTGGAAACGGTTCGCCTTATTTAGTTGAGAACTGGACCAGCGGGTACGTTGTTTTAACATCAAACGACACAGTGGTGCTCAAATATATGCGGTTTGACTGTTTGAAAAATGAACTTGTCTGGACTAAAGAAGGTCAGATACCTATTTCAATCGATCCTGATTTTATAAAAGAATTTGGATTGAAAACCAATCCAAATCTCACTGAACGAAGATTCGAAAGGACAACGTTAAAACTACCTCTTATAACGGATACTATGGTGCGTTTTCTGGAAATTCTGGTAAAAGGCAGTTTGAAATTATATGCTTTGCGAAATATAGCTGTCGATAATGAATTAGTTCCAGGCCGCGGTTTACGTTATTTGCCAGTTTATAAACCCGAAACCGTTTTTTATTTACAAATTGGGAATTTACCCATGAAGCGAATCAAAATAAAGAAAAGGAGTCTAACAGATGCTTATCCGGAATATGCAGAACAAATAGAACAAATATTGCACAGCAAACATTACGGTCAGATCAGAAAAGAGTATCAGTTGGTTGAATCGGTAAAACTGATTAATGATAACTGGTAAACAGATGCATTTAAACCTTCAGAGAATCTTCCTGATCTGAGAATCAGAATGACATTTCGGACAATCTCTTTATTTTTTATACTGCGACGGAGTAACCCCAAAATACTCCCTGAAACTTTTTGTAAAGTAAGCAAATGAGTTAAACCCAACTTTTTCCACCACTTCGGATATAGGCACATCCGATTTGCTCAATAATTCAGCAGCTTTCTTCAACCTTACAATCCTGATAAATTCATGAACCGACTGCCCTGAAACCGCATCGATTTTACGATACAATTGAGCCCTGCTCATGCCAAGCTCCGACGAAAATAAATGAACGTCAAATTCCAGGTCCATCATGTGCTTTTCAACCACTTCGTAAGCCTTTTTCAAAAACTTTTCATCGGGTACCGACGGTGAAATTTCTTTCACCGAAGCATCTGGTTCTTTTAAAAACTTTTTTCGTAACAATAAGCGTGATTGTAAAAGATTATGTACACGAGCCATTAATATCGGTGTATTGAATGGTTTGGTTATATAATCATCAGCACCGTTTTCCAGTCCTTCCAGCGTGTTTTCTTCGGAATTTCTGGCGGTAAGCATTAAAATGGGTATATGGCATGTCCGTTCATCGGTTTTAAGTTTTCGGCAAAGCTCTAAACCGTCCATACCAGGCATCATTATGTCGCTTATAATTATATCCGGAATTTCATCTGTTGCTGCTCTATAAGCGGCATTACCATCATCCGCAACTATTGTTCTGTACTGATGGCTAAATTCGTCCGAAATATAGTTGCGCATTTCTTCGTTGTCTTCTGCAATCAGCAACAAAGGAAGCCGGCTATTTTCCAGGTTATCGACAGTTTTTTCCTTCCCGGCAGCCTCCAAAGTTGTTTCAGGCTTTTGAGTCTCTACTGAAGCAATATTAACCGGCTCTTTTACTGAGCCAACAATTTGAGAGGGATTTTCGCCAAACTCTTTTTTAAAACAAATTGTAAAATAATTTGGATCGCTGAAACCTGTTTGATAGGCGGCCTCCGAAACTCTTAAACCATTTTCGCGGATCAGTTGATAAGCTCTTTTCAACCGGATGGATTTAATGAGGTTATTGGGTGTAGAACCAGTAAGTGATTTTATTTTTCTATGCAATTGTGCCAGACTCACTGCAAAATGCTCCGAAAGCAGATCAACGCCTAAATCCTGATTCATCATATTTTCCTGGATAAAAAGCTTCAGTTCCAGAATAAAGTCTATATCCTTCTGCGGCAAACTGTTTTCCAGGTTCTCAGGCGTTTCCAGTTTCTGAAACCTGTTACGGAGGGTTCGCCGGTTCTCAACCAAAGAGTTTATTTGGGCATCCAGAAGCTTTATATCAAAGGGTTTTGTCATATAAACATCTGCACCGGTTGAAAGCCCTTCAACCTGATGTTCGATAGTATTATTGGCAGTAAGCATTACTACCGGGATATGCGAGGTGTCAAAATTGCGGCGGAGTTCCCTGCAAAATTCATAGCCATCCATAACGGGCATCTGAACATCGGTTAATATAATATCAGGACTGATTTCCCTGGCACATTTTAATCCTTCCGCACCTTCTTCAGCCGTGAATACCTTGTAGCTTTTTTCGAAATGCTCTGCCAGATATTCCCGCAATTCAGCATTATCCTCAACTACCAATATACTCCGCAAATTATATTGTTTTTTGCCATCAGGTTGCTGAATACTCTCCAAATCTATTGAACTTTCTACTTTAGAAATGGAATATTCCTGTTTTTCAGCTATCTCCAATTCGTTATCCGGGTAGCTTTCCTTTTCCGAAGGAACAATAACGGTAAACATTGCGCCGGATCCCATCTCCGAATCTACCTGTACCGTACCATGATGCATTTCCACAAGTTCCTTCACAATGGATAAACCAATGCCTGTCCCTTCCTTGTTTACATCCAAAGAATTTTTAGCCTTATAAAACTGATTAAAAATTTTGCTCTTATCTTTTTCTGTAATACCAATTCCATTGTCGGCTACTATCAGCTTCAGGTGTTTTTTATTATCGATAATTAACTCTTCGGCACTAAGAGAAATAAAACCACCACTTTGAGTAAACTTAAGTGAATTTGATAACAAGTTCCAAATGACTTTCTCAATCTTTTCAGCATCAATATATCCAATAAGATTAGGTTCGACATTGTACCTGAGTTCAATGGATTTGTACCTGCACTCTTCTTTAAAAGCCTCGGCTACTTCGGATATTACATCAGAAACCGCAGTTTTCCTAACCCGGAGCACATACTCCTTTTGAGTAATTTTCCTGAAATCAAGCAGATCGGTAATCAGTTTATATAATCGTTTTGAGTTCCGGTTTATGATCATGAGCTTATTAACCTGTTCCTGACGGAGATTATCCGATTGTAATAAATCATTCACCGGGGCATCAATCAGAGTTAAAGGTGTTTTAAGATCGTGCGAAACGTTCGTAAAAAAGGCTAATTTCTTTTCGGTTAGTTCGTGCTCTTTTTTTATTTTAAAATCTGAAATCTCTTTTTCTTTTCGCAACTCCAATCTTTTGCTGTACCCATAAAAAAACAGGTACAACATTATGAAAAAGATAACAGCATAAAAAAGATAAGCGTACCAGCTCAGATACCAGGGCGCACGTATATGAATAATCAAAAGAGTAGGTTTCCCTTCGTGGAGTTTATCCGAAGTTTTTATTTCAAAAGTATACTTACCCGGAAACAAATTAGTGTAATTTACATAGTTGGTTTCCGAAAGGTAGGTCCAGTCCTTTTCCAAACCCGACAACCGGTAGGCGTAATTATGATATTTCTGATAACTTCTGTTTTTTGCAAAAAAATGGATTGAAAAAGAGTTCTTACTGAAAGGCAGCCAAATTTCAGTTGCCTCCTCCAGGGGCTTGTCCAGATATTGTTTTCCCTCGTGTTGCCGGATGCTTTGATTCTGGAAGGTAATATCGGAAATAATAACTTTTGTCCCTATTGAATCCCTGCTGACTTTGGAGGGATTTACGATGGTAAAACCGGCTGATGAGCCAAAGATTATCCTGCCATCGGAAGTTTTTACCGATCCCCTCTCCAGAAATTCATTGGCAGGAAGGCCGTGGTTATGGTTGAAATTCAACACCTCTGATGTGAGCATATCAAACCGGCAGATTCCCGAAACCGTTCCTATCCACAAAAACCGGTCGTCCACCGACTCTATCCTCACCAGGTTATTGGAAATCAAGCCGTCTTTTACTGTATATTTTCTATAGTTTGTTCCTTCTTTTGAAATATGTATCAAACCTGCTGAAGAGGCGAACCAATAGTCTCCCAGTTTATCCTGATAAAAGTCCTGTATAAAGTCCTTTATCTCCTGGTTCATTTTCGAAAGCCTGTTTTCCAGCACATTATTTTTCCAGTTAACGTGAAATAAACCTTTATTACAAATAATGGCCAATAATTCACCATTCCGGTTTACACGAAGGGAACTGAACACATCATAAGTTATTTTACTGCCTTTATTATATAATTCAAATACATGTCCTGTTTTTTTTGTGAGATCATAATTTATTAAAATCCTTTCAAAGAATTGAGTAAGGATTAAAATGTTATTCTTATTTATTTCATGCAATTGAATAATTTGCTGCATTTCGTCCGGGGTCTCACTACTGGGATGATAGCTGTCCAACAATTTAAAATCAGGTGAATATTTGCCCATCAAACCGTCGTAGGTGCCCAAAAGGATATTATTATCCTGATCGACACTAAGGGCAGTAATTTTACTTCCTTTAAGGTCCTTTACAATTCTGTCGCTATGTAGGTTCCTGAATTTGCGGTTCTTTTCGTCCCACACCGAAAGTCCATAGTTGGTTCCAAAATAAATCAATGGCCCTTTGATGAACATTGAAATTCCTTCGTTGGCTACCAATGAGTTTTCATTGCCCTTTTCAGGAAGGATATTCTGAAACAATAAATTATCGGGCAGAATACATGTAATTCCGGCACCATGAGATGCAATCCAGATTTCATGATTATTACCGGGTAAAATATCATGTATACTGTTACTGTTTAGCGATGCATTGGTATTTTTATCACGGTTTAATGTTCTGGAAAATTGCAGGTTTTTATCAAGAATTATGATTCCGTTGCCATCAGTTGCCAGCCAGATTTCCTGGTCAACTTTGGTTATTTTCCCAAAGAAGTGATGATTATTGATCTTTACCTGCACCGGTTCTCCATTAGGAACCAAATAAAACAAATGACCATTATAACAACCTGCCACAAGCTTTTCGTCAATCATTTGGAGAGTGGAGACAGGGCTATTGTTTAAATATTTAGCTGCAACAACTTTATAATCGCTATTACGGCTAAGGAGCCAAATCCCACCTTTAGTTTTAGCAAGCCAGATCCCTTGTTTTGAAAAACAGAAATCGGAAATATCGCTACCCTGATATATATTAATGTATTTATCGCCTTCTATTCTAAATATGGAAGACACCATGAGAAAATAAACGCTCCCCTGATCTTCCCTGATTTTCGTTATAAACCCCTGAAATACGAGATTGAAAAAATTCGTTACCCGGTCATACTTATATAACCCGTTACCAGCAGCAACCCATAAAGTTTTTTTTGAGTCGTAAAAGATATAATTTATTTTAATACCTGTTAACTCCTTGTAAGTGTTAAAGCTTTTTCCATCGTATCGGGCAAGGCCATTTGTAGTTCCAATCCATAAATATCCGTAATCGTCCTGTTCGAGAGAAATAGCAATATTCCGTGGCAACCCGTCAATTTCGGTAAAATGCAGATACTTCTCCTGCTCCGATGAAAAGCCATTAAAGAAAAACAGGAGCATCCCCAACTCTAAAATTAATGTTTTGCAGAAGAATGTTAATCGCATTTATATTAGTTTACCCGATTAAAAACTGTAAAGCTATTAGCATACAAAAATAAAAGGATCAGAATATCCATAAAAGTATAACTATAGTCTCCAGATGGTTTTGCACTGGCCAGAGAATAACTATGCATTTACACTAAATAACTATCGTACAACCACATGTAAAAACTATCAGCACAGTCAAACACCTTTTAAACCATATTAGTAATCTTAATTTTCTGTTAATTTAGCAACAAAAATGAAAGAAACTCAAAGAATTTTGAGATTATTTTTAAGGGAAAAGAATGCGAATAACCCTAATTTTGACATCGAATGATGAAAATAATAATAAAATAAGTTTTTGTGGCAGGCGTAAATATTATTTCTGCAAAACTACTTTTTTTGGAAATTTAAATGGACCTCATTCTTATAGCTACTTTTATTATATTTAAATATAAAATCTATTACTAAACTTAAATTATTAACTATGAATAAACCGATCAATTCTCCTTAATGAGGGTTGGAACCGGCGGGTTCCAACCCAGGTCAATTCCAGACATTAAAATTATTATTCCATTGGCGTTGGAATAACAACGAATTATTAATTAATAATCTAGAAATTACAAATGTATGAAAAAAATTTGTAGAAGATGCTTTTTGTCTCAACTGAAGCTCTCGTCGAAAAAGCTACTACTTACGAAAGTCTCGTTGCTATTAGTCTTTGTTTTTACTTTAAATGTTTTCGCAACCACCCGTTTAAATAATGCGGAACTCTACCCGAAGGTTAAGGGTCGTACCCTAACTGAGTCTACTCCAATTGACGGCATTCAGCAAATTGTGGTAACCGGTATAGTTAAGGACTCACAATCTCAAGAACCTATACCTGGTGTTAATGTTGTCTTAGTTGGAACAACATCAGGAACTGTTACAGATTTGGATGGTAAATATTCAATCCCCGTTCCCTCTGTTGAATCTGTGTTGGAATTTTCTTTTGTTGGTTACGTTTCTCAGAAGATTGGGATAGGGGGGAGAACCGTTATAGACCTTTCACTAATTGCTGATGTAAAGAGCCTGGAAGAAATTGTCGTAGTTGGTTACGGTGTTCAGAAGAAAAAACTTGTAACAGGGGCAACCGTTCAGGTAAAAGGGGAAGAACTGGCAAAAATGGTAACTCCCAATCTCCTTGATGCTATGAAAGGACAAACTCCAGGCGTTTCTATTTCATCTGCTTCGGCACAGCCTGGCGAGTCTCCTAAAATTGTGATTCGCGGTATGGGCACAGTGAATGGTACTGGCCCATTGTATATTGTAGATGGCGTGCAAACTGGCAATATATCATTCCTCAACAGCAACGACATCGAAACTATCGATATTTTAAAAGATGCAGCATCAGCCGCTATTTACGGGGTAAATGGCGCTAATGGGGTGGTCCTTGTTACTACCAAAACAGGAAAAGCAGGGAAATCACAAATTTCGTACGATGGCTTTTTTGGCGTTCAGAACTTATACAAAAAAATGCCTTATTTGAACGCTCAGGAGTATGCTGTGATCATGAACGAGCAGAATATTAACTCAGGACAGGCCCCTGCGTTCCCAACAGACGCTGCCTCCATGGCTGCATTAGGAGAAGGAACAGATTGGGTAAAAGAATTAATTACCAATAATGCCCGTATACAAAATCATTCACTTGCTTTCTCGGGTGGAACTGAACAAAGCGTTTATTCAGCCGGCTTATCATACACAAGTCAGGATGGTATCATCGGTGGTCCTTCCAAATCGGGTTACGACCGATATACATTCAGAATAAATACCGAACATAAACTTTGGAAAGATATTATCAAAGCCGGACAACATCTCACCTATTCAAATACGGCTAAAAAAGGTGTAAGCACCAATAACTTGTATGATAATATTTTGGGAAAGGCCCACTTTACTTCGCCGCTTTTTGACCCCAATGATGCCGATGGATTCCTCAATCCTGCCGGAGCAAGGGAAACAAGCCCGGTTTTGTTTATGAAGTACAATTACAATAACATCAGGAAAGAGGATAAAGTTATCGGAGATGCTTACCTTCAGGTTCAACCCATAAAAGGCCTGACTTTCAAGAGCACCTTTGCAATTGATTATTCATCCGGATCGTATCGTGATTACACTCCTATATACAATATTGGATTTGAAACTCTGAATCTTGAAAGTAAAGTTTCGCAAAACTTATGGACTAATAAGGTAATGACCTGGGAAAATACAATGCATTATGTTACTTCATTGGGCAAGCATCACATTGATGGGCTATTGGGAATGTCGGCCAGGCAAAATACCGGAGAAAACATTTATGGACAAAAATCAGGACTCCTGATCGACAGTTATAATTATGCATGGTTGACCAATGCTAAGAACATTCCTATAACAACTGATGAAATAAAAGGAGGCCCCGATAATACACAAAGGTTGGTTTCATATTTCGGCCGGGTAAACTATAATTATAATGAAAAGTATTTGTTTACTGCGATTCTCCGTGCTGATGGTACTACCCGTTTCGCCCCTCAAAACAGGTGGGGATATTTTCCTTCATTCTCTGCGGGTTGGGTTATTACGAACGAAAACTTCATGAGACCTGCAGCAACCTGGTTGGATTTTCTAAAACTACGCGCCAGTTGGGGACAAAATGGGAACCAGAATTTTGATGACTATCAATGGATGGCGACACTTACTACAGAAAATGCCGGATATTCATTTGGTTCAGAAGAAGGAGTCCTGTCTACAGGTATATTTGCAAAAAAATTGTCCAACCCTGATTTGCAATGGGAAGTATCGGAACAGATCAATATTGGCTACGATGCAAGGTTCTTTGGTGGTAAATTAAACTCCTCGTTTGAATACTACTCTAAAACTACTGATAAATGGATCGTTGATGCTCCTTCAGCTACCATTAAAGGCGCTGATCCGGAATTTACCAACGGTGGTTCAGTTAGAAACAGTGGTATTGAATTTACTCTTGGATATAACAACAATGTGGGAGACCTGAGCTACTATGTGAATGGTAATATTACCTACAATAAAAATAAGGTAATATCTATTGAAAATGCTGCCGGTTTTTTTGAAGGCGGAGGAAATCTGCTATATACCAATGCTCCGAACTTTTTCCGGGTTAAGACAGATTATCCGATTGGCTACTTTTATGGCTTAAAAACAGATGGTATTTTCCAGAACGAAGCTGAGATTCAAAACTATAAATCACAGAACGGAACCGTAATCCAGCCACTTGCAGAACCCGGGGATATTAAATTTGTCGATTCCAATAGCGATGGCGAGATTAATGAAAAGGATCGGACCATGATTGGAAACCCAAATCCCGACTATATTTTAGGATTTTCATTCGGGGCTGATTATAAGGGGTTCGATTTGTCTGTCACTACACAGGGGCAGTTTGGACAACAAATTGCAATGGGCTTCATCCATAACTATAACGGACCTAAATCGAACTACCATCAGGTTTACCTGAATCGCTGGCATGGTGAAGGGACCTCCAACAGGTGGCCAAGAGTTACAAACAATACGGAAGGAAACAGAAACTGGACTTACATGAGTGATCTTTTGCTTGATAATGGGGATTATCTTAAGATTTCAAATGTAACTATCGGATACGACTTCAAGAAATTATGGCAATCGTGTCCACTTGCCCAATTAAGGTTCTATTTCACCGCCCAGAATTTGTACACTTTCACGAATTATCTTGGAATGGATCCGGAAATCGGATATGGGGTCAAAGATGCTTCGAATCATGATTATGCAACAGGAATCGATGTAGGTTACTACCCTCACCCACGCAACTATTTATTGGGACTTAGCGTGAAATTCTGATTTGAATAAAATGAAATGTCCACTATTTAAATATGAGATGATCAGACTGAAATTCCTGGTTATCCCATCTTTAATGAAAAAAATTGAAAAGATGAAAAACAAATTAAAATATTTATATGTAGCTGCTGTTTTTTCAGCAGTATCGTGCAGTGAAAGCTTTTTGGACAATCAGCCAATTACAACCCAAACAGCCCAGGGTTATTTTCAAACGCCAAAGAATGCCCTTGAGGGGTTAACCGGCTGTTATAATGGGCTTTTGCTAGATGGTTGGGCCAATTTGTATTTTATTTCTACCATAGCCTCCGATGAAGCCTTTGCCGGAGGAGGCCAGGGAGAAGCTTCTTCGGGCGTGCCATTCGGTTGGGACGAATTTAAAGAAGGTGGGGCCCTGAACCAGAACACCGATATATGGAAAAATCGATATACTGGTATTTTCAGGTGTAATTCCCTGCTTGAAAATTTGAGCACTGTAAATTGGGGCGACAATACTTCTTTGTCAAAGCAATATGAAGCCGAAGCTCGTTTTCTGAGAGCTTATTTCTATTTTGATTTAGCTCGCTTTTTCGGAAAAGTGCCATTGATAACCACTTCTGTTGTTGATATTAAAACCAAGCAGGCAGATCCCAAAGAGGTTTATGCCCTGATTGCTGCTGATCTGAAATTTGCTATCGAAAACTTACCTGCAACATCTTACGGTGCAACAGGTTCTGCCCCTTCCGGGCATGCTACAAAATGGGCTGCTGAATCACTACTGACCCGGGTATTTCTTTTCTATACCGGTCGTTATTCTCAAGCGGATCTCGTTGGAGAGGTTACCAAAGATCAAGCATTGGCTTATGTTGAAGATGTAATTGCCAATAGTGGTCATGGCCTCATTAGTGAATTTAAAAATCTCTGGCCGGTATCTACTATTTCAGGAACCGGGACTTATGCAGGCGAAGACAACAAAGAAACCGTTTTTGCCATAAAATACACCTGGGGCTCTCATTGGAATGCAGGTAATAATAAATGGCTGATCAGCATGGGACTTCGCTGGCACGATGGTAATCCATATCCTTATTCCTGGGGTTGGGGACAAGCAATTATTACAAAGAAATACGGGGAAGGTGTTTATGAGGCAGGCGATCTCCGTAAAATGTCAACCGTTATTTCTGTAGCCGATGAACTCAAGAATTCAACAAGTACAATAGATCCGAATAGTGGTACTATTAATCCTACGGGAGCTCCGTTTAATGCTAATCAGTTTGCCGATTATACGGGATATTTTAATAAAAAGTATGTGCCTTTGAGTGTTCCGAAGGTTGATAAAAATACCGGCAAATATAAATTTTTCGAATTTCCTTTGAGCATTGAGGATAGTAATAGCGCCCAGGTTGATCAAGCACAGGATTGGGTGATTATCCGGTTCGCCGACGTATTACTCATGGCTGCCGAATTAGGATCTCCAAATGCTCAGAAATATCTGGATGAGATACGCGACAGGGCTTTTGGCGATCAAACACATCGGGTTACAATATCAATTGACAATATAAGAAAAGAGCGTCAGCGTGAACTGGCCCTCGAAGGTATCAGGTACTGGGATTTGCTTCGCTACGGATCTAATGTTGCTGCCCAGGAAATCAATACCTCTGAAGTGGTTAAGGAAGGCGGAGTTAATAAAACCAAAAACATTGTTTTTGACACTCAAAAAGATGGCCTGTTCCAGATACCAAGAGATGAGATAGATAAGTCAGTAATTGATGGTGTTGAATATTTAGTACAGAACCCAGGGTGGTAACTTTTAAATTCTAAAACTATGAAAATAAGTAAAATTCTATATTTCGCATTTGGATTAGCCATACTGGTGAGTGCATGCGATCCGATTGAAGATGAATACACTTTGGGCAGTGTCCTGTCCGAAAATGAAGTTTCTGCTGGTATATCGGTCGCAACTGAACAGCCGGGCAATAACAAATTGATCCTTAAAAATAATTTATCCAGTATTGCCGGTAAGTGGGACTATGGAACGGGAAGTTCGTTGAAAAAGGATTTGGAAGTAGTTGTACCTCCAGGTACTTATAATGTGAAATTTACCGCATTGTGCGATGGCGGTGTTGTCACTGTGACAAAAACCGTTGAAGTAACAAAAGTGGATTTCGAGTTGGATATTGAGTGGACAAAACTTTGCGGAACTCCTGCTGATGGAGGCAAAACATGGGTTTGGGCTACCGGTAATCCTACAAACGCGCTATTTGGCAACGGAGGAGAATTCATGACATCTCCTGAATGGTGGAAAGGTAATGCGGCAGAATTAGGTGATGCCGGTTTGTATGATGAAATGAAGTTTACTTACACTGGTGTAGACCTGATTGACAAATCCGATGCATCAACTGTTGTAACTACAACACCTGGTAAATTTACGCTTGATAACAAAACAAAATCTGTTTCAGGACGCGCTATTGAAGGAACTTTAGAGCTTCCTTTCTATCCTATGGGCAAAAAATTAGATGATCCGTCTAAATTTGCCAATCCTTACAAGTTTGAACTGGTTAAGCTTACCGCAGATGAAATGACATTGCGTTTAAGAGGTAACGGTGGAGGCTGGGGGATTATCTATTTGTTAAAACGTAAAGGGTATACCTATCCTTAGGATTATTAAATAATTAGTCTGACAATGGCTGTCCAAAGGGTAAAGACCTGGCGGGCAGCCTTTTTTAATCTTATCCATTTTTAAGATATTTTGCCACATTTCCTCCTGATCGGATCTCCCTTTCACATTCCCCAATATTCCATTTACCTTAAGAAGCTCTGAAATATTAAAGATTTAGACCATATGATAGAATCTCAAAGATATTAGAGATTATTTTAAAGATGGTGAAGATTGATTAAATATACTTTTGCTGATAATAGCTTAACCGGTGAGAATTAACTTACCTATTAACAACAGCTACAACTGAACTTAAAACAAAAAAATGAACCGTCTATTTTTTTTTATCTTAACCAGTCTCACAACCATTTCTGTTTTTGCGCAGAACAAAACAAACAAAAGAAATGAAATCCCTCAAAGGATAATTAGTATTGATTTTACTTCCGAAAAGGGACCTTTAAACACTTTCTTCAAGGAATGCGTTGGCGCCGGGCGTGCAAATGAAGGCTTACGGGCCGACTGGCAGCAACAGCTCGCCTATGTGCACAAAGAATGCGGTTTCAGGTATATCCGCATGCACGGGCTCTTAACCGACGATATGGCTGTCTACAAAGAAGATAAAAACGGAAAACCGCAATACAACTTTATGTATGTGGATGCACTTTTTGATTATTTGCTAAGTATAGGCATGAAACCCTTTGTTGAATTAGGCTTTATGCCTTCCGCACTTGCAAGTGGCCCTCAAACTATTTTTTGGTGGCGAGGCAATGTAACCCCTCCAAAAGATTATGAGAAATGGGGAGCCCTAATCCGAAATCTTACAGAGCATTTTACTGAACGTTATGGCGTCGACGAGGTAAAGACCTGGTACTTTGAAGTTTGGAATGAACCCAATTTGTCGCCAGGTTTCTGGTCGTCTACCCAGGAGGAATATTTTAAACTATACAAATATAGCGTAGATGCTGTTAAGAGTGTTAATTCATCCTATCGTGTAGGTGGGCCTGGAACTGCAGGGGCTGCATGGGAAAGCGAAATGATTGATTTTTGTGTTAACAATAAGCTTCCCATCGATTTTATAAGCACTCATTCATATGGTGTAAAACAAGGCTTTCTCGATGAATTTGGAAATTCTGGGACTGTACTTGCTAAAGAGCCAATGAGTGTTAGTGGCGATGTTCTTCAATCGCGGCAGGAAATTGCAACTTCCAGAATGCCCAATCTCGAATTACATTACACGGAATGGAGCTCTTCTTACACTCCTTCCGACCCTGTTCACGACAGTTATCACGAAGCTGCTTATATCCTGCAAAAATTAAAACAGGTAGGAAATTCGGTAAACTCTATGTCGTACTGGGTATTCACCGATATTTTCGAAGAATCGGCCCCCCGCTTCGAACCTTTTCACGGTGGATTTGGATTGTTAACCATCCAGGGAATTAACAAACCTGCATTTTATGCTTACCAGTTCCTGAACCGACTCGGTGACACCGAACTTGTAAACAGCGATTCTACTTCCTGGGTTTGCAGGGATTCAAAAGGGAATGTACAGATCCTGGCCTGGGATTTTACAAACACACACCCGGGCGACTCAGTTAATAACCAGAAATACTATATCCGGGACCTGCCTTCAAAATCGAAAGGGAAATTAAAGATTAACGTTTCTAAAATTCCCGAAGGAACCTATGCATTGCAGATTTTCAAAGTGGGTTACAGATGCAACGATGCATATTCTACCTACCTTTCCATGGGCCAACCTTTACAGCTCAAAAGGGTTCAGGTAGAAGAAATTAAGAAGCAAAACGACGGAGCCCCTGTTTTAAGCGAAATTGTCACTGTAAAGGCTGGGAATTCATTTTCGAAAGACCTGGATATCAGGGAAAATGATGTGTATTTCTTAAATTTAATTAAGCTATAAACTTTCAGAACATCACAAGGAACCGGTATTAACCCTGATCTTAATTAACTATGAAGAAAATTTTTAACTTTTTAATAATTTCCGCCCTTATTTTCCTGGCTAATCTTGCAGGAAACGCACAGCAACTTTATGTAGGCGCAAATTACCATCCTCATGATGATAAAAACACCGAAAAGATAAAAAAAGACATTCAGCTTATGAAAGCTGCCGGGCTGAACGTCGTTCGTATGGGACATCTGGCGTGGGACAGCTACGAACCTTCCGAAGGAAAATTCGACTTTGCCTGGTTCGATAAAGTAATGGATATGATGAATGAGGCAGATATAAAGGTTATCCTCGATATTGCCATTCGCCCCGCTCCTATCTGGCTGCACCAAAAGTTCCCTTCCATCGACATTGTTGACGTTAATGGCGATGTCCATTATCCGAATCATCGGTATATGGACGACGTTGGCGACCCCAATTACCAGAAATATGCCATCCGCTATGCAGATTCTCTGTCGCATCATTATGGAAAACACCCGGCATTGCTGGCTTTCGGGATTGATAATGAATCGGGCGACGGTCCAATTTCGTACTCCGAAACAGTGCGTCTCAGGTTTATCGAATGGCTGAAAAGGAAGTACAAAAACCTTGAAAACCTGAACAAAGCCTGGGCAACCCAACGATGGTCGAGGAGGATAAACCAGTTTGAAGAAGTTAGCCTTCCTGTAGCCACACATAACAACGATGTACCTGAAAGAATGCTCGATTTCCGGCGTTTTATCTCCGATGAAGTAACCCAGCTTCTCTTTAAAGTCCTGGATAAAGTTAATGAAAATGCTCCAAATGCTTTAACAAACACCAATGCATGGTATTACAGCAACCTCAAATATTTCGATTATTCCGCCATTGCATATTCGGGTAAAATGACACGGGAAGGCTGTGGTTTCTATCCGGGAAACTCATTAACCACCAACTGGGGTGTTATGAGTGCTTTGTTTGGCATTACTCGTATCCAGTTCGAGAGTACCAACCCGTTCTGGTGCAACGAGTTTACCTCCATGACTGCTGTACCGAATTCCATCCGAAAATCGGCGTATGCAACCTTAATGTATGGAAACCAAATGGTTTGCGGATGGACCTGGCAGAGCATGTGGGCAGGCGAGGAACAATACCTTCAAGGCATGGTCGACTGGGACGGTAAACCTAACCGAAAGTATTATGAATACGCGAGAATAGCTAAAGAATTTAAAAAGATAGAAAAATTCTTCCCTTATAAACTTCAGGCAGAGGTTGGATTAGCTTTTTCATTCCCAAGCCAGATTGCCAGCAGCTACTTTCCGGAGCAGCATGACAGCCAGGTTCAATCGTGCTTCAATATGTTCTACTACCGGAACATGGATGCCCGCATGGTTGAAATAAGCCGGAGCAGCCTGAACTACAAATTACTAATTATCCCGGGTGTTGCAGTAATGGATGAAGTAACCGCCAATAAAATCCGTGATTATGTAAAGAATGGCGGCACAGTAATAATGACAAGCAACTCGGCCATTGTAGACGAAACCGGACAGGTTTTTGCCTCCACCCATCCAGGCAGATTGAGTGATGTATTCGGTATAAGAGTAAGTAGTTTCGAAGAAACAGAAACAATGAATGAAGTTTCCCGGAAGTTGTACAAGGGAAAAAAACTCGAATTTACATACAAAGGAAAAAGCATCGACACGGAATCTGCACGTTTTGACGTAATCGAACCCAAAGGCGCTGAAGTTTTAGGCAGCATTACCAGCCTGGATAAGGATTACCCAACAATGACCATGAACAAGTATGGAAAAGGGAAGGCTATTTATCTGGGTTTACCGGCAAATGGCAGTGTGCTCGGTCCCTTGCTCGACGACATTATAGATGAGCTCGGTATTAAAAAAGGCCCGGAAGTACCTTCAGGAGTAATGGCGCGCCAAACAGACAGAAACCATTTTTTATATCTGAACACCACCGGCGAACCTAAGGAAATTCCATTAAAAGGCAACGCACGGAGTATTCTTTTTGACAAGGATTATAAAGGTAATTTCACCCTCGCACCTTACGAACCGGAATTTATTGAGATAAAATGAAATTTATTGACCATGCTAATTTCGACAAGAATCATATTCAAATATTTAAAACATTACGAACACTAAAAACACTCATAATAATAGCATTGCTCATTCAATTTTCAGAATTTACCAAAGACTACAATGAACGCAACTAACTTAAAAATTATCATCAGAAGCATGAGGAAACAGAAACTACCCAGCTTACTGAGTATTGCCGTTTTGACTGCCGGTATGGTTTCGTTTATGCTCATCTACTTTTATATCAGCTACGAGAAAAATTTCGACCGCTCGTGGGCCGATGCTGACAGGATCTACCGTGTCACCCTGAACAAAACATTGTCCGATGGAACCATTTCTAAAAACGCAGGTAATTATCAGGCCCTGGGGTGGGTAATGAGCAGCGAAATACCGGGTGTGGAGTATTCTACAAGTCTTTGGGAAGACAATATTATGGCCTATACTCACGAAAACTTCATGACTGATGTTAAATTCTTCTGGGGGGATGCTTCGTTTTTTAAGGTTTTTAATCTCCGGTTCCTGTCGGGCGACGGGCAGAACCCGTTTCCAACCATCCAGTCGATGGTAATTTCAGAGTCGGCTGCCCGCAAATTGTTCGGGAACGAAGATCCTATCGGTAAAAGCTTCAAAATTAATGAAGGATGGGAGTTTTTTGTGTCGGGTGTTTTTGCTGATATCCCGGAAGACAGTCACCTGAAAGCTGATATTCTTGGAACCTGTAACCAGTTGTTTTACTTCTTCAGTCATTTCGACAACAACACTTCAACACTGAAAACAGATACCGAAACCAAATCGTGGTTACCCGATGCCTCCCAGTCGTGGCTGTGGACCGATCCAAACGCCTATGCTTATGTAAAGCTCAAAAAGGGAGCATCGGTTGAAGGAGTTAGCTCCGGATTTGAAAATATTTACACAAAGTATACCTCCCACCTCTTGTCATCCGGACAAAAATCGGAGTTTATGATGCAACCAGTTTCGGAAATTCATACCGGTCCCGCACTGGAACATGAGTTGTCGTCGGGTATCAACAGCAAAACTATAGCAGCATTGTGGGTTGTAGGCATATTGGCCTTAGTTATGAGCTGGATTATTTTTATCAATTTCCAGATTACCCAAAGCGTTGAAAGGGCAAAAGAAATCGGGCTTAAAAAAGTAACCGGAGCCCGTTCTTCCGAACTCTCTTTTCAAATTATGTCACAAACAGTTCTCATCAATATTACAGGTATTATAATTGCGTTGATTGTTTTCTTTCCTCTCCGAACAGCTCTCAGTGAATTTCTTGGTTTGCACCATTTGTTGCCAGTCAGGATCTCCTCTTTGGTAGTTATTGTACTTGTTTTTATGGCAGGTGGAATAATGAGCGGTCTTTATCCGGTTTACTTTCTTGTTTCAAAAAATTCACGGTTGTTGCTCGCTAAGAATTTTGTACAGAAGAATGATGGATTTGGCTTAAGGCGAACCCTTGTTGTTTTTCAGTTCGCAGCGTCTATAGGTTTGCTAATTGCCACCACAGTAATTGTAATGCAGGTTAACTTTATGAAAAACAAAGATATCGGACTGTCAGTTAATCAAACAGTATATTCCAACATCCCCCTGAGCACGTTAAAGAAGCCAGGAGCAGCCGAACGGATGAAAACATTCCTGGAAGAGGTCAACCGGTTGCCGGGAGTTGTAAATTCAACCCTGTCGTCGAGTGTTCCCGGGAAAGCCCTCAATTTCCACAGTAACCAGGTTTTTCCAGTCGATGCCCCCGACAAATCCGGTGCAAATTACGGCATCCTCACTGTTGAGAATCATTTCGACGAAGTTTACCACCCCAAATTATTAGCAGGGAAATTCTTTTCGGACGATGACCACCCTGGCAGCAAATCGTTACTGATCAACATGGAAGCCTGCCAAAAACTAGGATTTAGTTTGGCTCAGTCAGCAGTTGGAAAATTTATAAACGTCAATGCAAGCGATTTCCTTAATATCAATAATCAGATTTATCAGATTTGCGGTGTGGTTGAAGATTTTCATCAGGAATCGCCCAGGAAAATCATAGAACCGCTGCTAATTATTAACAGTTTGCGCTGGAAATACGATGTTGGCTATATTTCTGTGGCATTCGACCCGCATTCGGGTAGTCATATTATGCATGGCTTGAGCGAAAAATGGAAGCAGATTTATCCCTCCGATCCTTTTGGATTTCGCTTTACGGACCAAACTTACCAGCTTCAGATGCAGAATGACGAAAAACTGGCTGCACTTTTTAGTATTTATACTGCGTTATCGGTTTTTCTGGCTATACTGGGTGTGCTGGGACTGGCTTCGAACGCCACAAGGAAACGGATAAAAGAGATTGGGATCCGCAAAGTAAATGGCGCCAGAGTAGCCGACATTCTTACAATGCTGAATAAAGACATGATAAAATGGATTGCCATTGCTTTTGTAATTGCCGCACCCATTGCCTGGTACGCGATGAATAAATGGCTGGAAAACTTCGCCTACAAAACTAATCTAAGCTGGTGGATTTTTGTTGTGGTGGGCCTGCTCACAATGCTAATTGCATTGCTTACGACTGGGCTGCAAAGCTGGCGTGTAGCCAATAAAAATCCCGTAGAAGCGCTTAGGTATGAATAATGTGGAAACATAAACAGACAAAATCAGGTACCTAATATAAAAAAATGAAAAACTGTCTAAATAAAAACTGCACTTTAACTATTAAAGATCAGGGTAATCTAAAAAATGAAGCAATCATTTACCGTTTTCTTTTAATTATTTTAGTCGGTATCTTGCTGTTTCCGGCTTTTTCACAGGCACAGGAACAAACTCTTACAGTTGGTACTGCAACCCGGAAAATGATTGTACATGCACCCTCAGGCATCGAAACCGACCGTCCTTTAGTAATTTCCATGCACGGAATGAACCAGACGATGTATGACCAAAAGAATCAGACCCAATTTATATCGGTTGCCGATGCCAATAACTTTCTCCTTGTATTTCCTCAAGCTGTCAACAACCAATGGCAACTGTGGGGAACGCAGGATGTTGATTTCATTCTGGCCATTATTGATGAAATGTATAAAAAATATGGCATAGACCGCGACCGTGTTTATCTTTCAGGATTTTCAATGGGGGGTATGATGACTTATTATGCTGCCACCAAAATAGCTGATAAAATAGCCGCATACGCTCCTGTAAGTGGTTTTTTGATGGATGGTCCAAACACCAATAGTTCACGACCTGTTCCGATCCTCCATATCCATGGGGCGGACGACAATTATGTACCTCACAGCAACGTACAAACTCATTTGAAAGCATGGGCTAAAAGAAACGGCTGCAGTGAAACCGCGCAGGTAACAAGCCCCTACCCTGCCGACAAGCTGACATCAAAATCGGTTATGTATTACTGGTCGCCCGGCAAAGAAGGAGTGGAAGTAATGTTTATCAGCGTGGCCGGTGTTGGTCACTGGTACTCCGACGATCCCAACGGGACATTCTCAAGCCAGGAAATATGGAACTTCTGCAAAAAATATTCACTTAAAGCCGGTGTACCTGAATTAAAGTATGCCTATGTTGCGGACAATACACCGGACAAGGTTCAGATAATTATGACAGAATCGATATTGGATGCGGCTGGCTTCACGGGCTTCAAAGTGAAAGCCGATGGTCAGGAATTAACAATTAATAGTGTTGTCAAGGCAGATTCAAACAAACTGGTAATTACCCTGAGCAATAATATAGTGAATAGCAATGCTATTTCATTATCCTACAGCAATGGCAACGTACTTTCCGTTTTTAACAAGAAGCTTGCAGACTTCAATGATGCTTTGATTGACAATCTGTTAAAAGGCGCATCGCCAAGACTAACCGATATTTTCACTACCAATGGGGGCGATAGTATTGTGATTAAGTTTAACAAGAAAATGCAAATTCCTTCCGATCTATCTGCCCTCACACTTAATGCGGATTACAATGGGCAAATAAGCATTCCGTTCCTTCCGGGTTCTTTCTTCAAAAAAGATTCTGCCATTTTATCATTCCCTTTGGATAAAAAGGTTTACAGGGATTATAGTCTTCTCCTGAGTTATTCGGGCAACAACATCCTTTCTGCTGATGGAAGCGTACTAAAAACCATTACCGATTACCTTGTAACCAATAATTCCAATGGCTTACCGGTACATCTCAACTCTGGGAAAATTGAACCGGATGGCATAACCCTTTCCCTGCATTTCTCAAAACCAATGGTACTGGAAGGTGGACAGGCAAATTCCTTCATCCTGGAGATTAACGGAAAAAGAGCTTCTTTCACAGGGTATACTATTGTAAAAGACACTATTAAGTTTACCTTATCAGCCAGTGTGCATTTTGACGATATAGCAGAAATAAGCTATAATCCCGGAACCGTTAAGGCTGCAGACAATGGGCCATTGGAAGGAACTACCAAATTATCGGTTGAGAATAAAGTAGTTGAACCGACATGGACGGGGATCCCCGGTAAAATAGAAGCCGAAAATTACAGCTCGCAATTGGGTATTCAAACCGAAAACACCAGCGATACAGGTGGAGGCTTAAATGTTGGCTGGTTCAATAACGGAGATTGGCTGGAATATCCCATTGAAAACAACACTGCCAAAACTAATTACCAAATTACTTTCCGCGTTTCCGCACCTTCTGCCGGAGCTGTAATAAGCTTTTATATTGATGGAAAAAGTGTCGGCAACATTTCTGTGCCTGCCACAGGTAACTGGCAGATATATAATTCAGTCGATGCTAACATAAGTATCGGGCCCGGTAAACATTATCTGAAAATAGTAGCCACAACAGCCGGTTTTAACCTGAATTACATGGATTTTCATGAAGTACTGACAGAAATGAGAAAATTAACAGAGACTAATCTGAATGTTTTCCCAAACCCGGCATCAACCGAAATATTTATAAATGCTGATGATTTCCGGCACAATCAAGTTGAGATTTTTAACACTGCAGGTACATTATTAATCAGCAAGGCCACCGCTGGCGAAACCATAGTACGCCTGCCCCTACAACTTGTTAGCGGGATGTATTTGGTTAAAATAACTAATGAAAAAGAATATAAGGTGAAAAAAATTGAAATTTCAAATAACTAAGTCTTGAAAATTAATAGAAATAAATAATCAATAACAAGGATATACTCCTATTAACAAACTATATTATGAAAATCTTCTCATTCGTAGCTACTTGTTTTCTGTACACATCATCTCTATTAGCTCAGGAAACCTATCCTTCTCCGGTTGGAGCTGGTAACGAACCTATAGCATCAGGTAAGTTCGAACCGACCTGGCAATCCCTTAGTCAATACCAGGCGCCCGAGTGGTTCCGGAATGCCAAATTTGGCATCTGGGCGCATTGGGGACCGCAGTGTCAACCTGAACAGGGCGACTGGTTCGCAAGGTTTATGTACGACGAAGGCAGCTATCAGTACAATTGGTTTGTTGAACATTATGGTAATCCGTCCAAGGCCGGCTTTAAGGAAGTAATCAACGACTGGAAAGCCGAAAACTGGGATCCTGAAAAACTGGTGGCCCTGTATAAACGTGTGGGAGCACAATATTTCTTTGCCATGGCCAACCATCACGACAACCTCGATATGTGGAACAGCAAATACCAGGAATGGAATACATTGCGGGTTGGGCCAAAAAAGGATATTATTGCCGGTTGGGCCGAGGCTGCCAAAAAATACAATCTCCCGTTTGGGATAAGTGTGCATGCAAGTCATGCCTGGACCTGGCTCGAAACATCCCAGCGTTCCGATAAAAACGGTTCTTTTGCAGGTATTCCATACGATGGTAAACTTACAAAAGCCGATGGCAAGGGTACATGGTGGGAAGGACTTGATCCGCAGGAACTTTATGCCCAGAACCATTCATTAAGCGAAAACAGCCTTGATATTAATTCTATCTGGAAACCAGCCTGGGACTCAATCAACAAAGTATGGGCAAGTCAGTGGAACTGGAGCAATAATGCATCTGTTCCTTCTCAGGCTTATTGCGAAAAATTCTATAACCGCACCATCGACCTGATTAACCAGTATAATCCCGATCTGATTTATTTCGACGATACAGCCCTCCCACTCTATCCGGTAAGCGACGCCGGATTAAAAATAGCTGCGCATTACTACAACCATAACATGGCAACTCACAACGGTAAGCTGGAGGCCGTATTATTTGGAAAAGTTCTGACAGATGAACAGAAAAAATGCATGGTTTGGGATGTTGAACGCGGAGCGCCTGAGAAAGCGCAGGCTGATTCGTGGCAAACCTGCACCTGCATTGGCGACTGGCATTACAATAGGAGTGTTTACGATCAGAACCGTTATAAATCCGTTAAAGACGTGATACACATGCTGGTGGACATTGTAAGCAAAAACGGGAACCTGCTTCTTAGTATTCCCGTTCGCGGCAATGGTTCTATCGACGATAAAGAAATTGCAATACTTGAAGGTATTGCCGCCTGGATGGATGTGAACAAAGAGAGTATTTTTGGTACCCGCGTATGGAAAGTGTTTGGCGAAGGGCCGGCCCTTGAAGCTGCTAACCCGGTAAATAATCAGGGATTTAACGAGGGAAAAGTTAAACTGTCAGAAAAGGACATTCGTTTCAATCAGAAAGGAAATGTACTTTATGCTACAGTTTTGGGAGTTCCTGCTGAAAACATCACCATAAAGTCCCTGGCAAAAAAAAGCGGAAATGCAAAAATTAAAAAGATTGAAATACTTGGCAGCAAAGACAAGCTTTCGTGGAAACAAACCACTGATTCACTGGAGATTGAGAAGCCAAACACTTTCCCGAATGAGATTGCGATAGTGTTTAAAATTACTTTGGAGTAAACGCCGTAACAGCTTGTTAACGAAAGGAAATAAATATTGAGATTGAGTTGTATGTAGTTAATTAAAAGGGAATTGTTAAAATAATAGATTTAATTTTATGAAGTTTAAAAATATTTTATTTTCATTAGGATTAATGGTTGGTATAGTGCTTTCCTTAGGTAACGCCTTTAGCCAACGAACTTATAAAAACCCGATCATTACGGGCATGAACCCCGACCCCAGTATTTGCCGGGTGGGAGATGACTTTTATCTGGTGACTTCAACATTCGAGTTTTATCCCGGTTTGCCCATTTATCACAGCAAGGATTTGGTTCACTGGAAAATGATAGGTTACGCATTGGATAGGCCAGGCAATTGCCCAATGGGTGGAGCTGGTTCATCGGGTGGTAATTATGCACCTGCGCTTCGTTACCACAATGGTACGTTCTATATTTCGTGTACCAATTATGGCGGCAAGGGTACCCAAGGTGTTTTTTACGTTACGGCTACAAATCCCGCAGGCCCATGGTCCGACCCGGTTTGGATCGGCAATTGGTATGTGGACCCGTCCATGATGTTTGCCAACGACAGCATGTACTGGGTAAGCCCCAACAATAAAGGAAGTTTTATGGTTGGAACTTTCGATCCTGTTCAGAAAAAATTTATTAAACCATTACAAATAGTCGCATCCGGCTTAGGAGGTTCATCGCCCGAAGGGCCGCACATGTATAAAATTGGCGAATATTATTACCTGATGTCGGCTGAAGGTGGCACGGGTTACGAACACCGCGAGGTAATCCAGCGCAGCAAATCTCCTTACGGACCTTTTGAACCCAGCCCTTACAACCCGGTAATTTCGAATATGAACAGACCCGAAAGCCCATTCCATGCTATAGGTCATGCCGATTTATTTCAACTGCAGGATGGCTCTTGGTGGTTGGTGTGTTTGGGAATGCGTCCAAAAGGCGGACAGTTTCAGCATCTGGGACGCGAAACCTTTTTGGCCCCTGTTCGCTGGACAGAAGACGGCTGGCCCGTTGCCGGCGATAAAGGAAATATGCTCGAAGAATTTCCTGTCCCAAGCCTTCCCGAACACAAATGGGAAAAAGAACCGATTCGTGACGATTTCAACAATCCAAAGCTTGGCCTGCAATGGAATTTCCTTCGCAATCCTTACGAAGCCGATTGGTCGTTGACCCAAAAACCAGGTTATTTGAGATTGAAAGGTTCAAAAGTGAGTCTGAAGGAAAAAGATTCGCCCGCCTTTGTAGGGCACAGGCAACCCCACTTCAACATGATTGCTTCAACTAAATTGAGTTTCACACCTGTTGCAGAAAATGAAGAAGCAGGTTTGGCGGTTCGTGGCAACGATGCCAACCATTTCAGCATGGTGATTACACAGCGCGAAGGAAAACGCGTAGTGCTCTTCAGAAAATATCTTCAGGATAAAATTGAAAGCGAAGAATACAAAGAGATACCAAAAGGCAATGTCGTTTTGAAAATTAGTGCAACTGAACTAGAATACAAGTTCTGGGTTCAACCCAATGGAAAAAAAGCCATATTGATTGGAACTGCTGCTACAAAAGACATCTCGAACGAAAAGATAGGCGGTTTTATTGGTGCGTTTATTGGCATGTACGCTTCGGGCAACGGAAGCTCTAATACCAATCCCGCCGATTTCGACTGGTTCGATTACGAGCCGGATGCAACAATGCCCTAAACCTGGTGTAACAACCTGGTACCATTCTAAATAATATTTCAGCGATTATTAAATAATTCGTATTTGTGTAAGTGTTTGTAAAATATTAATAGTATGAAATTTAAAATCATTTCATTAACCAAACTAATGATTGTTTCTGGAATAATGCTGCTGGATTTTAGTCGGGCAAATAGCCAGGTTGTTTCGGTTTCGTCACCGAACAATAAAATCAATGTTTCGCTTTACTGCGAACAAAACAAAACCGTTGGCAATTGGTATCTTCGTGTTAATTATACCGGAAATGATAAGGTTTCAGAAGTTATCCCAACAATCAATCTTGGACTTTCGCGCAGCGACCAGGATTTTTACGCGAGCCTTGCATTTCTAAAGGCAGGGAAACCCGTTGTTGTTAATGAAAATTATACCGCATTGCACGGGAAGAAATCTGCTTGCAGCAATATGGCAAATGAAGTGGTCGCTGCCTTTGAAAATCCATCAAAAGCCAAATTAAACCTAATTATCCGCGCTTATAATGATGGCATTGCTTTTCGGTACGAATTTCCTGAAAAAGAAGGAACGTTTATAATGAAAGATGAACTTACTGCTTATACAATACCAGACAGTACGAAACGTTGGCTGGAAAAATTCAATCCGGCCAATGAAGGTTTGTACAGTATGATGAAAGACGGAAATGAACAAAAAGACTGGGGCTATCCGGCCTTGTTCAATACTCCTGATAAATCATGTTGGTACTTGATACACGAAGCAGATGTGAACCGCACATATTGTGGTACTAAACTTACCAATTATGGACAGAAAACTTCTTATAAACTCACTTTCCCCGATCAATGGAATGGCAGGGGAAAAGGGGAAGGAAAGCCAACGATAAACCTGCCCTGGAAATCCCCCTGGCGTGTAGTAATAGTTGGTAGTCTGGCTGATATTGTTGAATCTACTTTGGTCGACGATGTTAGCACACCATCGGTTGTTTCTAAAACCGATTGGATTAAACCCGGCAAAGCTTCGTGGAATTACTGGTCCGATAACCACGGCACACGTAGTTATAAAACCGTTTGCACCTTTGCCGACCTAGCTGCTTCAATGGACTGGCCTTACACCCTTTTGGATTGGGAATGGGATGCAATGTCCGATGGCGGAAATCTTGAAGATGCTGTTAAGTATATTACTTCCAAAGGTATAAAACCATTAATGTGGTATAATTCAGGAGGCGACTTCAATTGGGTTTCGGCAACACCTAAAGACCGTATGCTGACCCACGAAAACCGTGTAGCGGAATTTACTAAACTGAAAAAACTTGGTGTAGCCGGCGTTAAAATTGATTTTTTCGAAAGCGAAAAACAAGATATGATAAACTACTATCTTGATATATTGGATGATGCCGCTAAATTTGAAATAATGGTTTATTTTCATGGTTGCATTGTTCCTCGCGGTTGGGCAAGGACTTATCCTAACCTAATGACATACGAGGGTGTGCGTGGGTCCGAATGGTATAATAATGGTCCTGAATTTACCACGACTGCTCCGGAACATAATACAATCCTCCCTTTTACACGTAACGTAGTTGGGTCAATGGATTATACACCGGTAACCTTTACCAATTCGCAATATCCACATATTACTTCTTATGGCCATGAGCTGGCGCTCAGCGTATTATTTGAATCAGGCTTTCAACATCTGGCTGACCGGCCTGAAGGCTATTACGAACTGCCGGATGCTGCCAAAAATTTCCTGAGAGAGGTTCCAAATGCCTGGGACAATATCAAATTCCTCGATGGCCATCCCGGCCGCGACATAATTATTGCCAGGCAAAAAGGAAACTCCTGGTATATGGGTGGAATTAGTGCTGAAAATATTGAGAAAACGAAAACTTTGAAATTCGATTTTCTGCCACAAAATGTCAATTTTAAACTCACCCTTATTTCGGACGGCAATTACGACAAAGCTTTTAAAACGCAATATCTTGTTGTAAACCAATCTAGCTCTGTAGAAGTAAAAATGCTGCGAAGGGGAGGTTTTGTTGCCTCTTTGGCTCCGCTACAGTGATAGAAAAATAAGCAATAAAACGAACGTGAAGATGATTTTACATTACACATGTAACGAGAAAAAAAACAGAATTGCGGGCCTCATGGTTGCTTTGTTGTTCGTTTTTAGAACAACGTTTAGAAAATAAAATAAAAAAACATGTTTAGAAAAAAAGTATTGTTAAGTACAGTCGTTGTTATGGCTTTTCTGGGAGGTTCAGAATTCGTAGAAGCTCAGACTAATGCAGGTAAACCGACAGTGGTTAACGAAAACCTGGAAGAAAAATTCGCAAAAGTTTCCCCGAAACTTACCTCCAATAATGCGAATCCATTATTAGATTTTATGTATACGGCCGACCCGACAGCAGTAGAATACAATGGTAGAATTTATGTGTATGCCACGAATGATCATCAACAGTATGAGCATGTAGGAAAGGATGGCAAAAATTCATACGAGAAGATACGTTCACTGGTTATGATGTCTTCCGATGATATGGTGAACTGGACTTATCATGGTCTTATAAATACTGCCGAGCTGGCACCATGGAGTCAAAATTCCTGGGCGCCTTCCATTACATCCAGACTGGAAGCAGATGGTAAGACGCACTTTTATTTGTATTATTCCAATAGCGGCATCGGCTCAGCCGTACTTACTTCCACCTCTCCCGTTGGCCCGTGGAGTGATCCATTGGGAAAGAACATAGTCGACCGTTCTGTCCCCGGAGTGGATGTGGAAGCTCCCTTCGATCCCGGAGTTGTGATTGACGATCAAGGTACAGGCTGGCTGGCTTTTGGAGGCGGAAAGCCTAAAACGAAATATATGCCGGATAATTCCAGAATCGTCAAATTAGGGGCTGATATGATTAGTTTGGCTAGCGATGTTGCCAAGATACCCGCTCCATATTTTTTTGAGGCAAGCGACCTCAACTTTATCAATGGGACATGGGTTTATACCTATAATACGAGTTGGGAACAACGTACTGAATGGCCATATACGAATATTGATAAATCAACCCAATGCAGTATGTGTTATATGACAAGCAAAACACCGTTAGATTCAGGTAGTTGGAAGTATCGCGATAATTACTTTAAGAATACTGGCGACGTTAATGTGGGCCCTTTGACAAACAACCACACTCACTTCTTCAAATTCAAAGAGAAATATTATCTTGCTTACCATTCCATGTATTTACAGGATTACTTTGGAACTAAAGGTGGCTTTCGCAATGTGGGTATCGAAGAAATGCAGGTGGATGAAGGGAATGATGTGAATATTCCCATGGTCAAAGCAACTTTTAAAGGTCCGTCACAACTTAACCCATTAAATCCATTCCTTCTTCAGCAAGCAGAAACTACCGCAGGCACTTCGGGGCAAGTCCAGTTCGAAGCTGTCGGTAATGTGGGCAATATGGTAGCTAAAGGAAAAGCAGACACACAATGTCTTATGGTGCGAGGAGCCGATTTTACCAAACATATTCCTGTCAAATTCGAAGCCAGAGTGAAAGGAAAAGGTAAAATTGATGTGTATGTAAATAATCTGAAAGGTACTCCTCTTGTTTCCCTTATATGTGATGGGAAGGAATGGACTACGCTCTCAAAGAAAATAGGACAGAAAATTGATAAAGGAATAGGAAATATCTATTTTGTATTTAATGGCAAGGACTTTTTGTTTGATGAATGGAAATTTATTTATTAAATCGATGTCAGTTTTAAGAGATGAACCAGGGTGGCTATTTTGTTGCTCGTTTTTAAATATTAACTAAATCAACATAGAAATGAAACGAATCAGTTCTATCCTAATTTATTTGATTTTCACAGGGGTAAGTTCAATTCTCGCACAGGTTACAGTTGAAGATGGCGGAACCGGTGCTTTTAAAGCTATTATGTACACCGACAGTAGTTTATCTACTCATACCATATTCCGCCCCAACGATTTGAGTGTATTTTCACGAGAGAATAAACTACCTGTAATTGCTTGGGGTAATGGCGCCTGTGCAAATTCACCAGCCGGACATGTCAACTTTTTATCGGAAGTGGCTTCTCATGGTTTTTTGGTAATTGCATTAGGTCCCATGCCAAAGGAGGGAGAACAGAGCAAAGATAAAACAACTTCAGCGCAACTGATAGATGCAATAAACTGGGCTATAGCGCAGAATAACGACAAAGCAAGCATATTCTATCAAAAAATTGACATTACAAAAATTGCTGTTAGCGGAATGTCGTGTGGTGGTTTACAGGCTATTGAATCTGCATCTGACGCCAGGGTTACAACAGCCCTAATTTGTAATAGTGGAGTGCTGGGTAACCCGGTAAATGGTTTCCCGGGAATGCCGCAAATTACAAAGGAAAACTTATCAAAAATCCATACTCCTGTTTTGTATTTACTTGGTGGAGAAAAAGATATCGCCTACAATAATGGTATGGACGATTTTAATCGTATAAATCACGTTCCGGTTTTTGTAGCCAATATGGATGTTGGTCACGGAGGAACCTACAGTCAGCCTCACGGTGGTGAGTTTGCCAAAGTTGCTACTGCATGGTTTATGTGGCATTTAAAAAGCGACAAAGAAGCTGGAAAGCAATTTATGGGTAATCCGTGTGGCTTGTCACAAAATCCTCTTTGGAAAACAGATAAAAAAATGATTCAATAATTGATAATCATACGCTATGATGTGCTCGAAATGCATTTCATAATAACCATTGATAATAAACGCGTAACCATATAGGTAATATGCAAAATAAAAAACGTTAACAATGAATCAGAAATTTATATTCGCTCTGTGTGCATTTGTTTTATTTTCAATCAATAAGACAAACGCTCAAACCATAAACGATTGGGAAAATCCTGAAGTAAACGGAATTAATAAGGAAAAACCTCATGCTTACGGGTTTCTTGCTGATGAAAAAGCAAACAATCCAATGATTCAGTCGCTTAACGGCATCTGGAAATTCAAATGGTCCCCCGATCCTCAATCACGACCCGCAGATTTTTATACAGAGATTTATTCAGCGGATAAATGGAGCAATATCCTTGTTCCGGGCAACTGGGAACTTCAGGGGTTCGGAACGCCAGTTTATACCAACATTGCCTATCCGTTCAAGGTCGACCCTCCCAAAGTTACCAGCGAACCGGAAAAAGGGTTTACAACTTATAATGAAAGAAATGCGGTCGGCAGCTATTTAACAAGTTTTATTGTTCCTGAAAACTGGAATGATAAACAAGTATTCATCAATTTCGGAGGGGTACAATCGGCTTTTTACATATGGGTCAACGGACAGCAAGTAGGATATAGCGAGAATTCGATGTCTCCGGCCGAATTTGATATTACAAAATACATACGCAAAGGAGAAAACAAACTCGCTGTGGAAGTTAACAAATATTGCGATGGCAGCTATCTCGAAGACCAGGATATATGGCGCCTGGGTGGAATATTCAGGGATGTGGACTTGATTGCACGGCCAAAAACCTTTATCAGCGACTTTTTTGTAAGGGCGGTGCCAGACAATAGTTTTAACAGAGCCGCCATTAGCATTGATTTGCAAATCGACAACCGTTCAAACCAGAATATTTCAGGATTACAATACGAAGCAGAAATAACCGGGTATTCAAAATCGGGAAACATTATTGACATTCCTGTTTCGGGCAAGGTTCCTGCAATTTCAAAATCACAACAAGTATTGTTACAGGTAAAGTCTATGCTGGAACAACCAAAGCTTTGGACTGCTGAAACGCCCAACTTGTATCATCTTGTTATTAAACTCCGGAACGCTAAAAACGAAATTATTGATAAAGCTGAATGTTATTTTGGTGTCCGTAAAATTGAAGTACGGGGTGAAGTATTTTACATTAACGGAAAAGCGGTCAAATTAAAAGGTATAAACCGCCATGAACAACATCCGCGCACGGGGAAACATTTGAGCCGGCAATTGATGGTACGCGACATGGAGTTGATGAAACAAGCCAATATCAATTGGATACGGACCTCTCACTATCCAAATGACCCGTTGTTTTATGAGCTTTGCGACAAATACGGGTTTTACGTGATGAACGAGGCAAACCAGGAATCTCACGGTTTTGGTATCGGAAATAAAATTATGGGCGACAGCCCGGTATGGAAGAAATCGCATGTAGAAAGAGCTGTATCGCTGGTACAGCGCGATAAAAACCACGCGTGTGTTTTTGTCTGGTCTTTGGGAAATGAAGGCGGACATGGGCGCAATATGGAAGCCATGGCCGACACGATTAAAAAAATATACCCCGGTTGTTTGGTTTTCTCCGATTTCCATAGGGAAGTATCTGACCTTTATGACGATAGTTATCTCCATCCTGCCGATTTCAAAAAATTAGCAGAAAGGATAACTGACAAACCAGTGATTATGCGCGAATATTCCCATGTTATGGGCAATTCGGGTGGAAATCTTCAGGAATACTGGGATATAATATATGCCGATTCGAGTATTGCAGGGGCCGCAATCTGGGAATGGGACGAACACGGCCTGCCTAAGCCAAAAGATGGATCCCGCATGAAGCTCAGCGAGCACCCCGGTGATTATAGTTTGAAAGACAATGAATTTTGGGCTTATGGCGGCGATTTTGGTGACAAACCAAATGATGGAAATTTTGTAATGAGAGGACTGGTCTCTACAGACAGGAAACCATTACCACACTATTACGAAGTACAGAAAGTATATCAGCCTGTGATTTTTGAACTTTTAAATGACAGGGAAATAAAACTAAAAGTCACCAACCGCTTTGATTTCCTGTCGCTGATAAGCCTTGATTTTGAATACGAATACACATCGAATGGAAAATCGTTACAAAGAGGCAAATTCACATGTGATAATGCTCCTGGAGAATCCTCGGTTATAAAAATTCCTTCACCACAAATTGCAGATACCCTTTCATCTGAAATAAATCTAAATATATATGCAAGACTAAAGAATGCCACACTTTGGGCAGAAGTCGGTTATTGTGTTGCCCGTGAGCAGTTTGTAATCAAGCCTTTCAAATGGGCAACTATTATTCCTGAGGGTAAAAAAATCGATATAACAGAGGGAGCTTCTCAAGTTGAACTAACAACAGGCGACATGGCTTTTATACTCGATAAAAATAATGGCTCCCTGTTAAGCTGGAAAGTAAATCAAAAAGAATTACTTAAAGGCAGGCTTGAACCCTGGTTTTGGAAAACGCCAAACGACAATCAAAAGCAAAGCGGATACGTTAAGGAAGTTGGTAAATGGAAGACAGCAGCAGAAAGACTTATGATCAAAAATGTAACCGTTACAAAAAAGGAACTTGCAACAGTAAAATTTGACATGTACATGCCATCCATTGGCGCTAATTACACACTTCAATACCAGGTAAACGGTAATGGCCAACTTCAGGTGGAGGCAACATATACTTCATTGTGCGATACCATCCCCTTTATTCCCAAATTTGGGATGCGCATGCGAATTCCTGAAAATTTCAACTATATAGAGTGGTATGGCCGTGGCCCTTACGAAAACTACCCCGACCGGAAAACGGGTTCATTAATAGGTTTGTATTCTTCTACTCTGGCGAATTTTATAACAAAATACGTTGCTCCGCAGGATAATGCCAACCGTGGCGATGTTCGCTGGTTTTCGTTAAATTCTCAAGCACATGAAAGTATCAGAATCACAGGTTTGCAGCCACTGTGTTTCCGGGCATGGCCTTATACCGAAGAGGATCTGGAAAATTCACGGCACGATTACGAGCTTCCTGTTCGCGATTTCATAAACCTGAATATCGATTTGAACATCCACGGTGTTGGAGGTGATGATACCTGGGGTGCAAAAACTATGGATAAATATACCAATCCCGGCAACAAGTCTTATCAGTACGGATTTATTTTAGAATTTAATTATTAAAACGATGTTTTTAAAAAGTAAATTTTTAATTGTGATTGTTGTATGCTTCCTGTTTGAAAATGTACAATCTTTAGCGCAAGACCGTAACTTTTATATTTACCTCTGTTTTGGGCAATCGAATATGCAGGGCACGGGACTCATACAAAACCAGGACAAAACAGTGGACAACCGCTTCAAGGTATTCCAGGCGCTGGATTGTTCAAACCTTAACAGAAAAAAAGCAACCTGGTACACTGCAGTTCCTCCTACTTGTCAATGTTACTCAGGGCTTTCACCAGCCGATTATTTTGGAAGGACCATGGTTGCCAATCTACCGGATAGCATTACCGTAGGAATTATTAACGTTTCAATTGCCGGATGTGACATCAGGCTTTTCGATAAAGACATTTACATGAACTACGATTCAACATACAAAGATAGTTGGTTTACGTCTCTGGTTGCCGGGTACAATTGGAACCCGTATCAATATCTTATCGATCTGGCCAAGCAGGCGCAAAAAGATGGCGTTATCAAAGGGATTCTTTTGCACCAGGGTGAAACAAACACCGGCCAGGTACAATGGTTATCGTACGTGAAAAAAATATACAACGATATGATAGCTGACCTTTCTTTAAATGCTAATTCTGTTCCTCTTTTAGCTGGTGAAGTGCTGTCTGTTGCCGGCAATTGTTGTTCAGGTATGAATTCTATAATTAAAAGGTTACCAGATACAATTCCAACAGCGCATATTATTTCCTCTGGTTCTCTTACCGGCCAGGATGGGGCTCATTTTGATTCTCCGGGCTACAGAAAATTTGGCAAACGTTATGGGGTTGAGATGCTTTCTCTTATTGGATATAAAACTGAATATGCCGAGGCCGAATGTGGGACGGTAGGTGCCGATTTGAAAATTCTGACTGATGAAAACGTTTCAAATTCGGCTTATGTTATGTCTGTTGAAGCGGTTCCGGCATCAAACGATTCAAACATTGTTAAGATGGATATTTCCTTGAGCGCCGATACAGCCTGGTATCTCTATGGTCGTTTTAAAACTATCAATACAAGCCCTAAATCTTTCTGGCTCAAAATTGACAATGGAAAATTTGAATTATTTAACGGTTTGACTACCCAAGGTTGGGAATGGATAGAAATAAAAAAACTTAAACTGACTGAAGGCAATCATTCTATAAGTATTGCTTTTACCGAGGAAAATGTTTTGCTTGACAAAATTGCAGTTAAGAATGCTCCAATAAAACCCTTTGATACAGGAGAAGAGGCTAAGAATTTATGTAAGGCAAATACCACAACCAGTGTAAATGAATTAAACGCTGATGGATACGAATTAGAACAATGTTACCCTAATCCTGCCTCAAATAGTAAGGTCGTTATTACTTTCAAAATACCAAAAACGAGTTTTGTTTCCTTAAAAATATGTAATTCACAAGGCAAAGTTATTGATAAGCCGGTCGGAAAGACCTATTATGCCGGTAACCATGTAGTCGAATATAACACCGTAAAATTAAAACCAGGGATTTATTTTTATACCATGCAGGCAGATAAGTTTAATGCTACCAGAAAGTTGGTTATACCTACCAGATAAAATAATAGAAATGTAAAAGAAAAAAAATAGGAATGAGATTGTAGTGGTGTTTAAAACAAAAAATAGGAATCTGAAAATAATGTTCTTTTAATCAAATATATAATTTATAAGCAATGGTGATTTTAAAATTAAGGTTAAAAAATACAATTCTTTTAGTTTGGCTCCTCAGTGGTATGATTGTATGGGGAAGCGACACATTTAATCAGGCACAGGCGCAGCAGGTTGCCCAATTACAAAGTCCGAACAAGTCTATTGCGCTAAATGTATCTTTGTCAGCTTCAGGTGAAATTCAATACAGGGTACAAAAATCTGGCGTTAACGTCATTCAACCTTCGGCATTAGGTGTGATGATGAAGGGACATGATTTTACGCAACGCATGAAACTGGTGACGATTTCAAAACCGGAGCGCATAACAGATGGCTACCAAACCAGGAATGGAAAAAAAAGCAGCA
The DNA here is from genome assembly GCA_023429135.1 of Bacteroidota bacterium. Lineage (GTDB taxonomy): Bacteria > Bacteroidota > Bacteroidia > Bacteroidales > JAAUTT01 > JAAUTT01. The sequence continues at coordinate 114,828 of JAEYWD010000006.1, forward strand.
TTCTTTACCAGGCCAATCAATTGGTGATGTCTGTTACGAATGAAGAAGAGAAAAAAATGGATATCATTTTCCAATTATCCAACGACGGGGTGGCGTTCCGGTATTCTTTCCCCTGGATTGAAAAAAACGAAACGATTGTTAAAGAACTCTCCTCATTTGCATTTGATAAAGAAGCAAAAGCCTGGTTGCAACCCATGAGTGAAGCAAAAACAGGTTGGGAACATTGCCATCCGTCTTATGAAGAACACTATTTACAGGATATTCCTGTTGGCACAGTATCACCGTTAAAATCCGGTTGGATTTACCCTGCTTTGTTTAAAACCAATGATACATGGGTATTGATCACCGAAGCGGCACTTGATGGTACCTATTGTGGCACAAGGTTGGTCAATGACTCTGCCTCATCTGTTTATGCAATCGGATTTGCCGATCCGAGAGAAGTGTTTACAGGCGGTGGCTACTTACCGGTAAACAATAAGCCCTGGCTCACCCCATGGCGCATTATAACCATTGGTAGTTTGAAAACGATAGTAGAATCAACACTGGGAACCGATCTGGCCCCAAAATCTACTAACATTGACCAGTCGTTTATTAAACCAGGCAAAGCATCGTGGAGCTGGATCAATAGCAAGGACGACATGATCGTTTATGATGAACAAAAAAAGTATATTGACTTTGCTTCATCAATGAACTGGCAGTATTGCCTCGTTGATGCAGCCTGGGATACTAAAATCGGATATGAAAAGGTAGCCGAACTGGCAACCTATGCCAAACAAAAAAATGTTGGATTGATTTTGTGGTATAATTCAGCCGGGGATTGGAACACGGTAAAATATACTCCAAAAGACAAGTTACTGACGAAAGAAGGAAGGGAAAAAGAATTCAGTCGTATTCAGGCAATGGGCATTAAAGGTGTTAAGATCGATTTCTTTGGTGGCGATGGTCAGAGCATGATTCAATACTACATCGACATTTTAAATGATGCCGCAAAATATAAGCTGCTTGTAAACTTTCACGGCGCTACATTGCCAAGAGGCTGGCAAAAAACATATCCTCATCTGATGACTGCGGAAGCAATTTATGGAATGGAGATGGTGACATTTGACCAGAATGCGGCCGATAAACAAGCCAACCATTGCGCCATGTTGCCGTTTACAAGAAATGCATTCGACCCGATGGATTTTACCCCCATGAATCTTACAGGGCTTACGTACTCCAATTGTACCAGAAAAACAACACCCGCTTTTGAACTGGCTCTTTCAGTGTTATTCCTTTCGGGAATACAACATTTTGCTCAGTCCCCCGAAGGAATGACCAAAGTATCCGATGATGTGAAATATTTCCTGAAAAACCTCCCCGACTATTGGGATGATGTAAAATTTATGGAAGGATACCCTGGAAAATACGCAATCATAGCCAGGCAAAGTGGTAATCGCTGGTATATTGCCGGGATCAATGGAGAAAAAAATGAAAAGAAAGTAAATTTAGACCTTACCTCTTTCAAGAAAAGCAAGGCGACTCTGTTCACGGACGGCACAAAAGATGAACTGCTTTCAAAAACACTTCTGAACACAGCAAGTCAAAAGAAATGTGATCTCATCCTGAATGCAAACGGTGGGTTTGTAATAGTGCTTGAATGATTTTATAAACAAAAAATAAAATACAATGAAATTTCGAGTACTGCTTCTATTTCTAACACTATTTCTTTTTCAGGCATTTGTTCATGCTCAAATCAAGTTACCAAAAGTATTTGGCGACAGCATGGTTTTACAAAGGGAATTAAAAATTCCGGTTTGGGGTAACGCAACTCCCGGAACGCTTATAACAGCAGAAATGGGAAATGCGAAAACGTCTGCAAAAGCTGATCAGGAGGGAAAATGGATGGTCCATTTACCAAAGTTTAAAGCAGGCGGCCCCTATACTCTCAAAATTTATGAAAAAGAAAGGCCTGGCGAGGGTATCCTTCTCAGAGGAATTCTCATTGGAGATGTCTGGCTGGCATCAGGCCAATCTAATATGGAATGGCAGGTGCAGCAGGCCAAAGATGCAAGGGCGGAAATAGCTAATGCCAATTTTCCGCAAATTCGTTTTCTTGTTGTTGATCATAGTAACCAAATAAAGCCTCAGTCTGATATTTCATCCGGAAAATGGAAAGTTTGCTATCCTGAAAATGTGAAGGAGTTGTCGGCGGTTGCCTACTTTTTTGCCCGTAAAATTCATGGAGATCAAAATGTTCCTGTGGGAATTATTCAAAGCACCTGGGGTGGCACGAAGATAGAGCCCTGGACGAGCAGGGATATGTTGCTTACCTCTCCAATTACCAGGACAAAAACGCTCAGTGTTGATACCCTTCATTTTGACCGGAAAGATTTTGTAAGAGACAGCCTGAATCAAATACGCTTTTGGGAAATAGTTTATAATCCTCAAAATAATGCGGACAAAATATTTTCCGCCCCGGATTATAAGGATTCTGACTGGACAAACATTGGTATGCCCAACGTGCTAAAGGAGTTTGGGATTGGTAATTATGAAGGAATGGTTTGGCTACGAAAAAAAATATCGCTGACTGAATCATTTGCTGGCAAAGATATTACAATTAACCTGGGGCATCCGGAAATGAACTATTCGCTTTATTTCAATGGTAAGGAAATCTGTAAAAACATCTGGTATTCCAATCCAACTCATTCTTATACAATTCCAGCCGGCTTGGTACAACTGGGAGAAAATACCATTGCTGTCAGGATAGCCATGTTATGGGCCGGAGGCGGTTTGAATCCGGCAAATGATATTTATATTACTGATGGTTCATCAAAAATTACCTTAGCCGGGAATTGGTTATATAAAAAGGATCTGGAGACGGCTATCCCGAAAATGCCAAATTATCAGGGTAAACCCACTGTTCTCTTTAACTCTATGATTAACCCGCTTATCCCTTATGGTATCAAGGGTTTTCTCTGGTACCAGGGCGAATCGAATGCTGAAGATGCTTATAAATACCGGAAATTATTTCCTATGCTGATTGCAGACTGGAGACAACACTGGCAACAGGGCAATCTTCCGTTTTTATATGTTCAGTTGGCTAATTATATGCAACGGAAACCGCTTCCTTCCGAAAGTGAATGGGCCGAATTGAGAGAAGCACAGACGCTGACATTATCTCAACCCAATACTGGTATGGCTTGTACAATTGATATTGGAGAAGCTGGCAGTGTTCATCCCATTAACAAACAGGAAGTAGGAAGGCGCCTGGCGCTAATTGCAAATAAACTTGTGTACCAACAAAATGGCGTAGTATCCGGTCCTATGTGCAAAAATTTTAAGCCAGACGGAAATCGTATCCGCATCAGCTTTAATCATACTGCTGCCGGACTTTCGACAAAAGATGGAAATGAAGTTAAGGGATTTGCAATAGCCGGAAGTGATAAACAATTCTATTGGGCAAAAGCTGTGATTGAAGGAGATGAGGTTATTGTTTATTCCGATAAAGTTGAAAAGCCCGTGGCTGTGAGATATGCCTGGGCCGATAACCCCGATTGTAACCTTGTAAACTCTGAAGGTCTGCCGGCAGTGCCTTTCAGAACAGATGACTGGAAAGGTATAACACAGAGATAGTTCAGCTTTTCAAAAAATTTAACAAACGATATAACAATCATAACTAACATAAAAAATGAAACGAATTTACATCCATATTACTTTTGTGTTCCTCCTATTTGCTTGCATTCAAGCAGGAGCCCAACCATACGAAAAAACCGGTTGGGGAGTAAAAGCACAAATCAACAGTTTAAATGTAGAAGTACAATTCTATACACCTTCTATTGTAAGGATTTTAAAATTCCCTGTTGGAAAAACATTTGAAAAACAAAGTCTATCGGTGGTGCTTGCTCCACAAAAAACTGCATTTAATGTGAAACAGCAAGGCGATGAACTTTTAATAAAATCAGAAAAGGCCCTCGTGGCGATTAACCTGAAAACGGGGAAGCTTTCATTTTCGGATAATAAAAACCTGCTTTTAAACGAAAAAGAAGCGGGAGCAACATTTGTCGATTTCAACGATGCCGGAAATAAGACCTACACCATTTCGCAATCGTTCGTACTCGAAAAAGACGAAGCTATTTATGGCCTGGGCCAGCTCCAACGCGGAAAAATGTCGCAGCGCAACATAAAAGTACATATGGTGCAAAACAATACCGAAGATTTCATTCCTTTCTTCCTTTCATCCAAAGGTTATGGTGTGTTTTGGGACAACTATTCACCTACCACATTCGAAGATAATGCTGAAGGAACGTCCTTTGCTTCGGAAGTAGGTGATGGCGTGGATTATTATTTTATGTCGGGGCCCAATGCCGATGGAGTAATTGCCGGCATGCGTTCACTTACCGGGCAGGCTCCCATGTTCCCCTTGTGGACATATGGCTTCTGGCAAAGTCGTGAACGCTACAAATCGCAAGACGAATTGCTTGAGGTGGTTAAAAAATTCCGTGAACTCAACGTGCCACTCGATGGAATTATCCAGGACTGGCAATACTGGGGCAGCAACTATTTGTGGAATGCAATGGAATTCCTCAACCCTGGATTTAACGATCCACAAAAGATGGTTAACGATGTACATGACATGAATGCCCACATGATTATTTCTATCTGGAACTCCTTTGGCCCCATGACCAAGCAATACAAAAAACTGGAAAAGATAAATGCCCTTTTCAATATTGATACTTGGCCACAATCGGGTTCAGAAAAATGGCCACCCAACCCCGATTATCCTTCAGGAGTACGAGTTTACGATGCCTACAATCCCGAAGCCCGGAACATTTACTGGGAACATTTGAACAATGGTATCTTTAAACTGGGCATGGATGGTTGGTGGATTGATTCCTCTGAACCGGACCATTTCAATCCCAAAAAAGAAGATTTCGACACAAAAACTTATTTAGGTTCTTTCAGAAAGGTGCGTAATGCCTATCCTTTAATGACTATTGGCGGAGTTTCGGAGCATCAGCGTGCACTCACTTCCGATAAACGGGTATTTATTCTCACCCGTTCGGCCTTTGCCGGTCAGCAACGCTATGGAGCCAATACCTGGTCGGGCGATGTGGTTGCCTCATGGGATGCCCTGCGCAACCAGATTTCAGCAGGTCTCAATTTTTCACTTTGTGGTATTCCTTATTGGAACAGCGATATAGGAGGCTTTTTCCTGTGGAATTTTAAAAATCCGCTTGAAAATGCCGACTATCGTGAGTTACATGTGCGCTGGGTTCAGTTTGGCGCATTCTGCCCTATGATGCGTTCGCATGGCGAAGGATATCCCCGTGAGATTTACCAGTTTGGCAAAAAAGGAACACCCGTATACGATGCCATTGAAAAATACATCAATCTGAGATACAGCCTGCTTCCGTATATCTATTCTGCCTCATGGGATGTTACAGCCAACCAGTCGAGCATGATGCGGGCGTTGGTAATGGATTTTGCCCACGATAACCAGGCACTGGATATCAATGACGAATTTATGTTTGGCAAATCTCTTTTGGTAAACCCTGTAACACAACCCATGTATTGGAGAAATGAAGTTCGCGGAAAGGATACAATTAAAACAGAAGATTTTTCTGTCATAAAAACCAAAGAAGTTTACCTGCCTAAAGGAGCTGATTGGTTCGATTTCTGGACCGGTGATAAATTTACCGGTGGTCAAACGGTAAAAAAAGAAGTTCCGCTGGACATTATTCCGGTTTATGTAAAAGCAGGGTCTGTACTTCCTGTTGGGCCCAAGGCACAATTTGCAACAGAAAAGAAATGGGACAACCTCGAAATTCGGGTGTACGAAGGTGCCAACGGCGAATTTGTCCTGTACGAAGACGAAAATGATAATTACAATTACGAAAAAGGAGCTTATTCAACCATCGGCTTTTCGTGGAACAATAAAGCCCGTACGCTTACCATCGGTCAGCGTAAAAGAACGTTTCCGGGCATGCTTTCCGAAAGAAAATTCCGGATTGTAATGGTTGACAAAAACAAAGGGACCGGCCCCAATGCAGGAACAACTTCCGACAAAGAAGTAAATTATAACGGAGCAAAAGTGATGGTGAAACTTTTTTAAATACTTAGACCAGAAGAATGCTGTGTAAAAAAATCGATGCATTTCTCTTCTTCTTAAGTAAAACTGTAAATGAAGAAACAAGCAATTTCAATATTGAAGTGGATACCAGCTCTCTTGCCTATTTTTCTTTTCGTGGGCAATCTCTGGGCCCAAACAGCAATGATCAATGTTGGGGCCAGAAACACTATCAGTTTAAATGGGAAGTGGACGGTAATACTTGACCCTGCAGAGGCCGGTGAGTACAAACAGGTTTGGCAGGAAAAAAAGCCGCAAAAAAAGACCGATTTCGTAGAGTATTCGTTTGATGGCGGGCCCGAGCTAAATGTGCCGGGCGATTTTAACTCCCAAATGTGCGAGTTAGCTTATTTAGAGGGAACGGTTTGGTATAAAAAGCAATTTAACTGGTCCGTCAAAAATGGAAAAAGGCTGTTCCTGCATTTCGGGGCCGTAAATTATAAAGCCGATGTGTACCTGAACGGGGAGAAAATTGGTAGTCATGAAGGTGGTTTCACCCCGTTTCAATTTGAAATTACCAAAAAAGTAAAAAACGGGGATAATACAGTAATAGTAAAGGCCAATAACCATCGCCAGGGCAACGGATTGCCGGGATATGGTTACGACTGGTTCAATTATGGCGGAATAACCCGCGACGTTCATTTAATTGAAACCGATGAAACCTTTATTGAGGATTATTTTATTCAATTAAAAAAAGGAAGTCTGAACACAGTTTCAGGTTGGTTAAAACTGAATGGCCCCAAAACAAATCAAACTATAACAATTGAAATACCAGAGCTCAAATTGCAGCACCGGACAAAAACCGATGAAAAAGGTTTTGCCAAAATAGAATTTAGAGCTGCTTTTCAACTTTGGTCTCCGGCTAATCCTAAACTTTATAAGGTAGGTATTTCCGGTGAAACAGATAAAGTAACCGATACTATTGGCTTCCGAAACATCGAAGTAATAGGAAGCAAGGTTTTACTCAATAAACAGCCGATATTTATAAAAGCAGTTAATATGCACGAAGAAAACCCATATAAAGCAGCAAGAGCCAGTTCTAACGATGATAATATGGTTTTGCTGAATGCGACAAAGGAACTGGGTTGTAACCTGGTCCGTCTGGCTCATTATCCTTACAATGAGGATATGATAAAAGAAGCCGAAAAAATGGGATTAATGGTATGGAATGAATTACCGGTTTATCAGCATATTCAATTCTCAGACAGTGCGGTTCCTCAAAAAATGGAGTTAATGCTCCAGGAAATGGTAACCAGGGACAAAAACCGGTGCGGAGTTGTAGTGTGGAGCCTTTCCAACGAAACGTATCCGGGAACACCTGATCGTACCAAAGCCCTTGTTGAGTTAACACGCAAATGCAAGGCTTTGGACTCAACCCGAATGATTGTGCATGTTATAAATACCCAAAGCTACGTCAACAACACCTTTAATGTTTGGGATACGCTTTACAAATATTCCGACCTGATAGCTATTAACGAATATATTGGCTGGTATATTCCATGGCAAGGCAAACCATCGGAAACCAAATGGCAGATCGTTTGTCCCGATAAGCCGGTGTTTATCTCTGAGTTCGGCGGTGAAGCTTTATATGGAAACCATAGCGGCCCCACGGACGAGGCCGCTTATTGGACGGAAGCATACCAGGAAAAAATATTCATCGACCAGACAGAGATGTTCAATACCATTCCAAACTTATGCGGGGTATGCCCCTGGCTGTTGTTCGATTACCGATCGTTGGGAAGGATGAACCAGGTTTATCAGAAAGGTTACAACCGGAAAGGATTAATATCCGAAAACGGGGAAAAAAAGAAAGCATGGTATTTAATGAATGAATATTACAAAAGAAAATAATGATGAAAAAACTAAAACAAACAGTGTTGGCATTTATTTGCCTCCTTACGATTAGCGGAAGTCTAACCGCCCAAAGCAAGGTAATTGACCTGTGGAATGGAAAGATTCCGGGTGCTATCCGCAACGATAAATTCAAGCAGATAGTTGATACTGCTGCTGGTTGGGTCGATAAGAAATCCATCGCCTATCCCACCCTTGCTGTTTATCCAGCCCCTGCGGAAAAGGCAACTGGTACTGCCGTGATTATTTGTCCCGGGGGAGCCTATGGGGGTCTTGCTGTTAAACATGAAGGCGCACAAGTGGCCAAATGGTTGAATAGTTTAGGCGTAACCGCTTTTGTACTGAAATACCGTTTGCCTGACGATAGCATTATGGAAAAGAAGTCTATTGGCCCCATGCAGGATGGACAAAAGGCAATTCGTATGGTTCGCAGTCATGCAAAAGAGTGGGGCATCGATCCCGGGAAAATTGGAATCATGGGATTCTCGGCAGGCGGACATTTAGCAGCCACCCTTTCCACCCATTATAACGAAAAGGTATACCAATCTGGCGATATGATCAGCGCCAGGCCCGATTTTTCGCTGCTTATTTACCCTGTCATTTCCATGGACCCGGACATTACTCATTGGGGTTCGCGTGTGAATTTGCTTGGCGATTCACCAACGCCGGAGGTACTGAAACATTTCTCTAACGAGTTCCAGGTAAACGGTGAAACACCACCCGCTTTTATGGTTCATTCCCTTGACGATGGTGCCGTACCGGTGCAAAACAGCATCCGTTATGCATTGGCGATGCATGAACATAAAATCCCCTGCGAATTACACCTTTACCAACAAGGTGGACACGGATACGGGTTGGCTCCCCAGGGAGGAACTCACTCCGCCTGGCCGGAAGCATGCCATAAGTGGCTGGAGGCGAATGGATATTTAAAAAGGAACTGATATAATATGAATCACAGGCAATTTTTAATAAGGCGATATTAAATTTTTTAAAAGGGGAAGTGTTAAAGCTCTGTACAACTCTGTGATTTATCTGTGGTTCTCTGTGTAACTAGTTATTTCACAGAGAGCCCACTGAGTAAAGACAGTCTCTCTGCACAGGTCCTTTAAATGAGGTTCTGGCCAATGGACAGGATTTATCTTTTATAACCGTTGAAATAACCGATAAGGATGGAATTATTCAACCCAATGCCGCCAATCGCCTGCATTTCAAAATTGAAGGCCCGGGTTCCAATGCTGGAGTGGACAACGCCGATATTAAGGACTCTGATCCTTACGGGGGCGATACACGTAAAGCCTGGAAGGGACGAGCGCTGGTGGTAGTAAGGAGTAGCCACATCACCGGGGATATTAAGTTAACGGTAACCTCGCCTGGATTAACTGATGTTATAAATTTAAAATCATTTAAAAAGAATTAATTTTAAGGGCCTCTTGAAATAGTCAAATAAATGAAATAAAATGAAAAAGTTATCCATTCTGGTTTTTATATGGTTTCTCTTTGCAGAAGTTCTTTCTGCCCAAAACTTCTTGTCACCAATATGGAAGATCAGTTTTCGCGATACTTCCACCGATCTGCAAAATAATTTGGATGTTAATAACTGGAATGATGTAAATCTGCTGCTTTCATGGGAACGTCAGGGCTACTATTGGAATAGCGGAAAAAGTTGCCTCGCAAAGAAGTTTGTTATACCTGAAACCTATAAAAACCTAGATTTTACGCTCTCTCTTAGTTTACAATGTAATGTCGAAACCATCTACATCAATGGAAAGTTTATAGGTGGAAACCTGCCTAATCAATTCTGGTCCGAAAAAAGGGGTGTTCAAACCGGATATAAAATACCTAAAGGTTTGTTAAATATTAAAGGTGAAAATATTATAACCATATATGTTTCCAACTTTTCCTACACCGGTGGAAAAAGTTATAATTCCTGTTTGTTATTACCTGCAAATGACGATAGTTATTCGTCTTTGCAAATTAATATTCCGGCAAAAGATCATTTGTTTTCAGTTGACAATAAGAACGCCCAGGTTAATCTCGAATATAAAGCACGTAAAAAGGGAGCGATTGAGTTAACTATCGTTTCGGACTTTCATGACACGCTGGTTCGCAAAACATTTAGCATAAAAGCTGGCGAAGGCATTATTCCATTTAATTTTACAAAAGAAATTTCTCATCCCGGATTTTATGAATGTACAGCAATTATGAAAGACATAGGGTTTTCAGGGGCAGTAAGATGGTTTACAGTTTCACCGGAAAAAATCTCTTGTTCGGAACATACCATCCAGGGATTCAGGGAGTATTGGGATGAAGCACTCAAAGAGCTGCAAAACATTGCCCCTGAATTTAAAATCCAAAAGGACGATAAGCTTTCTGCCGGAAACCGGGATGGATACATTGCCGAAATGAAATCTCTCGGAGGATTAACCATAAGAGGTTACTATTTTGTTTCGCGAACTCAGGGCAAACATGCTGCAATTCTACATGTGCCGGGTTATGGATATGGTTTTGACGAAGGCAAACCATTTATCAGCTCCGCTGATAATGTGGTAGAACTGGCGATTTGTGTCCGGGGACATGGGATAAGTGCCGACGTGTTTAACCCTGAATTTGAAATTCCAGGCATTTGGGGATATAAACTTTGCAGCCCAAAGGAAAATGCCTATCGTTCTATTTACATGGATTGTGTCCGTGCGGTAGAATTTTTACTAAGCAGAGCAGAAGTTGACACAAATAAAATTTACGTGATGGGAGGAAGCCAGGGAGGTGGCCTCACATTAGCTACCGCCGGCTTGTGTCACAATTATATTAAAGGCTGTGCATATTTTGATCCGTTTATGACCGATACCCGCGACCAACTAAAAATAAGGAAATTGTGCAACGAGGAAATTAAATCGTATCTGCAATATTACAACAACGAATGTACGTTTGAAGATGCGCTTAAAGTACAGGATTTGATTGACACAAGAGGTTTTGCTGAATGGATAACCTGTCCTGTATTTTTTACAACCGCATTATTTGATGATGATTGTCCGCCACACATGGGATTTGCAGTATTTAACAGAATAAAATCACCCAAGACTTTTAAAATCTACCCGGATGATAGTCATCTTGGAGAGTCGGACAATTATACTGAGATGAGAAAATTCCTGTTAAGTCAATAAAATTTCTAAAAATCTAAATTCAAAAGTCATGATAAAGAAACTCTTTTGCGGAATTATCCTTTTCGCCATTACAATCGGCACCAATGCCCAGACAAAAGCACCTGCCCCCTATGGACCTGTACCAAGTGAAAACCAGATGCGGTGGCAGGAAATGGAGTATTATGCATTTGTCCATTTTTCGTTAAACACATATACCGATCAGTCGTGGGGTTTTGGAAACGAAGACGTAAAGCTTTTTAACCCCGAAAAAGCCGATTGCCGGCAATGGGCACGGATTTGCAAAGAAGCAGGCATGAAAGGCATAATTATTACTGCCAAGCACCACTGTGGTTTTTGCCTCTGGCCCTCGAAATACACGGAATATTCGGTAAAAAATGCTCCCTGGAAAAACGGCAAAGGCGATATGGTACGCGAAATGGCCGATGCATGCAAGGAATATGGTTTAAAAATGGGAATCTATTTATCCCCCTGGGACAGAAATCATCCCGAATATGGTAAACCCGAATATATAACCTACTTCCGGAACCAGCTTACCGAACTGCTCACAAATTATGGAGAAATCTTTGAGGTGTGGTTCGATGGAGCTAATGGAGGTGACGGATATTACGGTGGAGCCAATGAAACTCGTAAAATAGACCGTACCACCTACTACGACTGGAAAAACACCTATACGTTAATCCGCAAATTACAGCCCAACATTGTTATCTGGAACGATGGAGGCGACCGGGGCGACCTTCGCTGGGTGGGAACCGAAGACGGATACGTAGGCGAAACAAACTGGAGCTTATTAAATGCTACCGGCGATGTCCCCTTTGATATGTTACATCACGGGGTTGAAAACGGGGATTCCTGGGTACCTGCCGAGGTAAATACCTCTATCCGGCCCGAATGGTTCTATCATCCAAGTGAGGACACCAAAGTAAAAACATTGCCTCACTTAATGAATACTTACTATAATTCCATTGGTCACAATGGTACCCTCCTGCTGAATTTCCCTATCATGCCCAATGGATTAATCCATGAGAAGGACGAGAAAGCTGCGCTAGAATTCGGCAAAGCAGTGAAAGAATCGTTCGCCATAAACCTTGCCGGTAAAGCAAAAGCTGAGGCATCCAATACCCGTGGAAAAGACAGGAAATTCGGGTCAGCCAATACCATAGATAACAATACAGAAACTTATTGGGCCACCGATGATAATGTTACCAATGCCTCGCTGACCATTGATTTTGGTAAACCTACCCTGTTTAACCGTTTTTTGGTACAGGAATACATTCGACTTGGGCAACGGGTAAAAGCCTTTACTCTAGAGGCTTTTATTAATGGTAACTGGAAGGAAATAGCCAAGGCTACAACTATAGGGTATAAGCGAATTCTTAGGTTCCCTACAGTAAATGCATCAAAAATCCGAATTAACATTACCGACTCCAAAAGCTGCCCTGTAATCGCAGACATTGGCGTTTACAATGCCCCCGCAATCCTCGATGCGCCAGTTATTTTAAGAAGCCAAGCAGGAGAAATAACCATATCGTCCAATGATATTGGACCTCATTTTTACTATACATTAGATGGTACTGAACCTACTTCCAAATCGGTAAAATTTTCCGTGCCTGTCAAAACCGATGGTAAAATTGTAGTAAAGGCTATTGCATACGATCCTGCATCGGGTAAAAGCAGCCCGGTATCGCAGGAAAAATTTGATATTTCACGGAAAGACTGGAAAGTAACAGAGATTACAGACAAAAATGCAAAGTTTATTCTTGATGGAGATCCATCTACCGTGTGGCACCAACGCAACAAGAAAATGCCGGTCGATTTGATTATCGATATAGGGAATCAATATAACCTAAGTGGTTTTAAATACCTTCCCGACCAAAACAGGTGGAATTCAGGGATTATAACCAAATATGAATTTTACCTGTCGGATGATAATGTAGACTGGAAACAGGTTGACCAGGGTGAATTTTCAAATATCAAAAACAACCCGGTATGGCAAACCAGAACCTTCTCACCGGTAAACGCCCGTTATATCAGGTTGCGGGCTTTGCAAAACACATCAAATGATGATGTAGCCGGATATGCCGAAATAGAGGTTATTACAAATAACTAAGTCAGAGAATGGATAAATTAATTTTATATCGTCAAATATAGATCATGAGAACACAAATAATACTATTGCTTTTTTTCCTGATTCCTTGTTTTACATTGAAGTCGCAGGATAACACCCGTTTCTTTCCCGATAAGGATTTAATTACAACAGGCATTTATTATTATCCTGAACATTGGAACGAAAATCAATGGGAACGCGATATTAAAAAGATTTCTGAAATGGGTTTTGAGTTTGTTCATCTGGCTGAATTTGCATGGTATAAGATGGAGCCCGAAGAAGGAAAATTCGATTTTGTCTGGCTGGATAAGGTGGTTAATCTTTGCATCAAATACAATCTAAAGGTGGTAATGTGCACACCTTCGGCCACCACTCCAACCTGGATGCGGCTTAACTACCCCGAAACATTTGTTATGGATGGTCATTACATACGCGCTGAAAATGGTACGCGTGGGTTAGAATCGGTTGTTAACCCAAAATACCGCATGTTTGTGGAACGCATAGTAACCGAAATGGCCAAACGGTACGGCAAAAATCCAAACGTTACCGGATGGCAAATCGACAATGAACCTCCTGCCCTACCCGACTACAGTCCTTCGTCGCAGGACGCTTTCCGCCAATGGTTAAAAAACAAATACAAAACGGTAGATGCATTAAACGCAGCCTGGGGAGCAGCTTTCTGGAGCCAATGGTTCAACAGTTTCGACCAGGTTATCATCCCTAATACCAACCTGGTGGGCTGGTGGGGCAATAATCCTCATGCATTGGTCGATTTTAAAAGATACTCAGCCGATTCGGAAGCTGATTTCCTTGATTTTCAGGCAGGTATTTTGAGAAATTTTATCTTGAAAAACCAATATATAACCACAAATTACACGGCCATATGCACCGGATCCGATGCTGTTCGTACAAAAAAGCTCGACTTTGCCACCTACACAGCCTACCCTAACGGAGGGTCGGACAATATTGGCGATAAGGGATTCCGTTTAGGAAACGGTAAAACCATTCTTTTTGCCGCCGATTATTACAAATCGGCAGGCGGAGTAACCGGAGTAATGGAAATACAACCCGGACCTGTAAACTGGGGTGGTTATAACCCTCTGCTTCTGCCCGGAACGGTGCGTATGTGGTTATATCACACCTTTGCTGCAGGCGGTAAACTTGCCTGCTCATACCGGTTCCGTCAAATATTATATAGTTGTGAGCAATATCATTCAGGTGTAATAAAAACCGATGGCGTTACCCCTTCCCCTGGAGGCGAGGAATATATGCAATTTATGAAAGAAATTAAGGAACTCCGGGCACAATACAAACCCAACACCAAAATGCCTGAAAAAGTGGCGGCTCGTTCAACAGCAATCGTATGGAACCTGGAAAATTACTGGACTATCGACAGGCAAAAACAGACCTGGCAATGGGATGCCTGGAATTTCCCGGTTAAGTATCTGGAACTTGCTAAATCTTTAGGTGCTCCTGTTGATGTGATCCCCGAAACACACGATTTGTCAAAATATAAACTCGTTATTGTTCCGGCTTACGAATTGGCCGATTCTGCACTTGTTAAAAAATGGACTGATTATGTGACAAAAGGCGGAAACCTTGTTATTACCTGCCGCACTGCTATTAAAAATCGTAATGGTCATTTCTGGGAAGCTGACTGGGCTGCCCCGATCTCTGGTCTTATCGGAGCCCGTGTTGAAGCAACAGATATGCTTTCGGCTTATGGAAAAGGCGAAATAATGATGGGGTCTTCTAATTATATGTGGAATAATTGGGCCGATTTGCTTGTTCCTGCTAAAAACACCGAAGTAATTGCCTCATATAACAACCAGTTCTACAAAGACAAAGCTGCAGTGGTTAAAAATAAGGTCGGCAAAGGTACGGTAACCTACATTGGGGTGGATACAGACGATTCGAAACTCGAAAAAGATATTTTGCGCAGTATTTATTCGGCAGCAGGAGCCTCAGCCGAAGATTATCCTCAGGGAATTTATGTTTATTGGCGCGACGGATTTTTCGTTGCTGTAAACTATTCGTCAGACAATTACACGATGAATGTCCCGGCGAATGCGAAAATTCTTGTAGGTGAAAAAACTATAAGACCAGCGGGAGTATTGGTGTGGAGCGAATAGATATCAACATGGCTATGTTGTTATAATCAATTCTTACCAAATAAATTCGGCCTCACCTGTCTGGTGCCAGCCAAACCTGTGAGGCCGAATTTTTCCAATCTTGAGCCAATTTCCGGGAATCGGCCACCTGTTCTAATTTTATTTAATTGTTATAAGCTTGTATCGGTTACTCATCCGGGGATAACATCATCAGAACAATTATTTACTGTTATTTGCTGTTCAGGGGACATCGTTTAATCAAATACTGTAAAGTAACCTGGTAAGCATTTTCGGTTTGCCAAAGCGAAGTTTTCGATTGTGAAGAAATGTTTCGCCCGTCATTAACATAGACTTTCAAATCTACCTGAGTTTGAAACTGCTCAGTTGAGCTGGAAGAACTGGAAGAAAAACTTGGTTTTTTATCCCCGTTATTTTTCTTCTCCGAAACTGAACTATTTGTACCACTATTAGTTATTCCTTTGGAATTCACCAAAACAGTACCCGTAACCAGATATTCAGAACCAAGAATCTGAGTAAGCTCCTCTGGCATGTAGTCGCCAATACTATTTTCATTAATTCCCTTGCGGGCCAGAAGTGAATTGGTTTTAACCGGGTCCTGAATTTTGAATCGCGCAGCATGTTTCAGGAGCAGGTTATAACAATCGGATTGAACTTTTTTACTCAGTTTCTCGTCTTTTTCGCCTCCCTGCCCAATAAACGAAAAAGGCAAAACAGCAACCAGGTTGCGTTGGATAGATGGCGATGTCTCCGATTGAGCATACCCATTCTGATTGCTAATGCCAAAAGCAGTTACAACAACCAGTAAATAAGCTGATATTCCTTTCATGGATTTTAAAAATGTTTTCATGTATTTACCTATGTATTAAATTTGAATTCACATATTGACATAGGCCAAAAGGAAAACCCTACCTCGAAGCAATGAAATTTAAATGAAGTTCTGCCCTCGCTGAAAAAGATAAGAAAAAAGCCTGGAATAATATAAAATTAAAAAGTTGTACCAAAGGAGATGCCTTCCCGGACACCTCCTTGTATTTCTAAGGTTTACTTCCCTTTTAAAGTTTCAGCTCCGGTTTGGTTAACGACCAGTGCGAATGGATAATTTTCCAGTTTCCATCCTTTTCCTTACGATAGACTTCAGTGCTGTTCCACCGGGAGATCTGGTTCCCCGTCCACGATGCGAGGTTAAAGGTTAATACGGCCATATTACCAACGATTTGCACCTTAGGATTATTAATTTCGTACTTATCAACCTTTACCTGACCTTCGATCCCTTTATAAAGTTCTGTAAGCTTTTCAAGTCCATCGATCCGGGTTTCCAGATAGGGATCGAAATAAACAATGTCGGGAGCATATATTTCGATAAAGCCCCAAACATCGCCTTTATTCCAGCGTTCGAGTGCTGCTTTTTCCATCGTAATAATTTTTGAAGCGACATCGGTTTCCTGTTGTGCGGTTAACGTTCCTGTTGTCATCATGAGTGAAAGTAAAATTAAGGTTTTCATTGTTTTGATATGATTAGAATAATTGAATCAGGACCCGCAGTCCACAGCCCTCAGACCACGGACGACAGCCATACAGCAATATTATTTCAATCTCTCGACATTGACGATGCATTAAAAAAGGGAGAAATAGTACTTTTCAGGGATTTTTTCTGCGATAATTTAATGGAGTTTGGCCAGTAACTTTCCTGAATTTACGAACGAAATAGGATGTGTCCTCAAAGCCAAGGTTTGCAGCCACTTCGGCGATAGAAGTATCGGAGAAGCAAATCAGTTTTTTTGCTTCTGTTATTAACCTGTTCTGAAGGTATTGTTTGGCTCCGACTCCAAGGTGTTGTTTGCATAGGTCGTTCAGGTGACCCTGGGTAATATTCAGTTTGCCGGCGTAAAAAGAAACATCGTGATGGAATGTCACATTCGAATCCACCAGCTTTCTGAAGCTTACAACATGCCGGTTAAATTCATTTTTGGAGTTTTCGGGATAAATACTGGTGTACCTCCGGTTTAGCCATATTAGCGACTGGTAAAGCAAGGCTTTCAGAATATGCGTATCGTTCCTGTCGAAAGTTACGATTTCCTTTTCAATATTCAAACAGAGCTGAATAAGAAATTGCTGTTCATCGGAAGTAATAGTTATTTCAGGCGCAGTAATATAATTATGGAAGTAATGAAGGTTATCGATAAAATGAATGTCGTTTAAAAAGCTGGTGAGAAATGCTTCCTCAAAAATAAGCACGTAGCCCGTGGGCATTGTCTCTATGTCCCAATAGCGAACCTGTCCCGGCGACGAAAAAATAATTCTGCCGGGAGTAAAATCAAATTTCAGGTTATCGAGCGAAAAAGTTCCCTTGCCACCTGTTAAGAGGGTAATATCGTAATAAGAAAGCACATGAGGATTTCCATGCGAAATATACTTTTCAAGCGATTCGAGCCGTATCAGATCGATTAATAATTCGTTCCCGTATTTGGTTTTGAAAAGTCGTACTTGTCGATCATGGAAAAGCATTTACGCCAAATATATAAAATAAGTCGTTGCAGAGGACTAGTGTTCTGTTAGTCATGCTTCGACTCCGCTCAGCATGACTAAAGCATTGTCGGGGCTTTGATTATAGGAGCCACAATGGCACAAACTCACAAAGAAATCCCAAAGAGTTAAATCCTGACAAACAAGCCTCTGTGAATCTTTGAGCCTTTGAACCATAGTGGTATAATCCTCATTTTAGCTTATAAAGATCGGGGCTATTGTAATTTCCGCATCAGCAATTTCATCGATTCCATGGGGGGTATTACCGGCATTATTTCAAGGATTTCTTTATAATATGGCCTGTGTTGCGAAAACGTAGTTTCAAAATCCTTTTCATCTTCTGCTCTCCAGAAACTTATACCAACGGTTGGATCGTCCTGTATACAAAAGGTCAAAATGGTTTTGCTGGTATCGAGTTCGCCTGATTGGATTTTTTGGCCCAACACAGCCATTTTACTGGTATCGATCCGTACTTTTACAAGGTAGAAACGATATGCGGTTTCGGCACGGGTTGATATGTTTCCCAGTCCTTTTTCGAGCAGGTCTATAATTTGGCCGTTTTGACTCAGTCCGTTTTTCTGTTTTGTTTCGTTAATCCGGTTCAGTAATTCGACCGGCAGATGAACGGCAATACATTTTTTCTCTGTTTGTGACATAATACTTCTAATGAATGGTTATATGCATTGGATGGCATACCTGGAAGTTTATTTCACTTTTTCAGGAGAAAAAATGCGCAGGTTTTCATTTTTATCTAAAAACTGCTGTACTTGCTGGTCAAGCCGGAGCGAAGGATCCTTTTCGTTTAAACTTTTATAAAGAAGAATCATCCTTTTCAAACTCCTTATTTCAGCTTCAGTGTAAATAATGCTTTCTGCGGCAATTCCATTTTCTTCAATCCAGTTCTGTTTTAGCGAGAAGTTTATAAGATTTTCGCACCGGCATTTGTTCTGAGGATCGAAGAGCGAGCAGTTGTTACACAAAAACTCCCTGATGTTTTGTCGGGACCGGTGAATAAGAATCCGGGTAGCATTTTCGGATTTGCCGATCACCGCTGCAACCTGATCGTTGGGAACGTCGAGTAAAACCCCAAGAATAAATACAATACGCTGCTGTAACGGAAGGCACCGCAGCAATCCGCTTAAACAACCGTCTTTCACCTGGTTTATATAGGCCGATTTTTCCTTTTCAGTCATCTCTTCCGAAACCGGAGAACCAGCCATTTCAATCAAACTTTCGAGATCCGAAAATTTGCTTCTCTTTTTGTTTTTAAGAAAGAGCAAGCAATTGTTAACCGCAATCCGGTAAAGCCAGGTATAAACATTACTTTCGCCCCTGAACTTATCGAAGTTTTTAAAGGCCTGAATAAAAGTATCCTGGGCAATATCCTGAGCATCGTCCATACTGCCTGTCATCCGGTAAGCAAGGTTGACGATGGTTTTACGGTATTTTTTATAGAGGAGGTCGGGAGTTTGCATTTGGTAGATTATAAAGCCATGTAAATTAGCGCTTATATATTTAATTCCAAAATTTTGTACTCGCCTACTTTGATTACAAATTTATTGCTTTGTGAGGGATTGCACGATGGTCTCAAATACCTGTGGCGGTATCTCCTTTGGCCGGTTGCCTGCTTTAAACTTTTCGATCGCTTTTTTGAGTTCCTGCTAATTGTTTTTAACCGTTATCCGTTAAGTCAAACCTTCCAACCGGAAACTTTCAAAATAATATTAAACACAACAGCTACATACCTGTTTACATTTTCAATTATACATTTAATAATTAAAAAATAAACAATTTAAGACCATGAACACAAAGTTACCGGCCCTAATCATGTCTTTCATGATCACAGGCCTGATTACATTTAGTTGTAAAGATTCTGAAACTCTTAATAATCCTCTAAACAATTCAATCAATTTTAGTGTCTCAAAGGATACAATGCTCTCCAACTGGGATTCACTAACTATTCAGGTAGAAATTAACACCAAAGCTTTAGTAAACGGAAGTGTTAATATCAAACTCTCGGGTGACGCAGCAGTTAATGCCGACTATATCACAAAGCCCGAAGCCGTTAATGGGGTTGTAACTTTGAATCTTTTAAAAGAATCTCAAAAAGCCCAGCTTCTCATTATACGCTCAAGCCCGCGACAAACTGAGAAAACAATTAGTCTGACGCTTGAAAACCCATCCAGTGGCTTTGTTTTGGGAAACATTTCTTCCGCATCAATCAAACTAATGAAAGAAATAGTGGATAGTATCAATTTTTCGGATTCCTTTATTCATATCTCCGAAACAGATACGCAAGGTTATGATATTGCTTTAACCCTAGGTGGCACGGTTACTCAAACCGAACATGTAAATATCGAAATTATTAATCCCACCGGAATAGAATATGGCACTCACTATTCCACGAATATTGCTGCTGTGCAGAATGTATTGAAACTCGACGTCACGCCAGGTACCAAAACATTGTCATTTAAAATTATTCCTGTCAATAATCAAGTAGTATCAGGAAATTATGAATTGGTCTTCAGAATTGGTTCTACCACCGGTCAGCTTCGTAAAGGCATACATTCCGAGCTAAAAGTACGTGTGGAAGAAGATGACAAGAATATAGCAATTCACTCTATTGCTGAACTTAGTAACCTGTTTAAAGATTACAACGACGAATTCTTTCTCCCCAACGACTATTTTATTGAAGGAATTATCACATCGGGCACAAATGTAGCCGACGAAAAGATAGCTTATATCCAGGACACTACTGCTGGAATAATGCTGAGATTCACGCTGCCAAATGTTTTAAAATTAGGGGACAAAGTGAGATTAAACCTGAAAGGCGCTTCGGGAAACTATGTCAACGATCAGAAGGCTTTTTATAACATTACCGATTTGCAGGGAGTGAAAGTAGATGAAAACCAAGCCGTAATGCCCGTTGATATTACTATAGAGCAATTTGCGTCGGGAAACTATGAAGGTAAGCGGGTGAGGATTAACAACGTGCAATTCTCCCAGGCTAACGGGACCCTAACATTCCAGGGTGTACGACAAATTACCAATGGATCCCAAACAATGTCAATTACCACCTTTGTCACTGCGCCATTCAGCAATACCATAGTTCCTTCCGGTAAATTCTCGATAACAGGAATTGCAGGTGACTGGGGACGAATTCTACCCCAGGTGTATAATACCGACATTGTTAAAACGGATAATTAGTTTAACAAGAACAATCGGGCAGGGATGTATCGCCTCCATCTCTGCTCGGTTGTTACCCCATCTCACCCCTCCAGCCACTTCCTAAACTCCTGCACCTTATCCCGACTGACGGTTAGTTCGTCCGATTTGTTGGTGTGAAGCCGCACCTGCAGACGACTGTTGGAATAACTTACAATGTCGGCTATGGCTTGGGAGGATATGATGAATTTGCGGTTGATCCTGAAAAACCGTGCCGGATCCAACAGCTCTTCCAACTGGTCGAGGGTATAGCTGATGGCATAATCGCGGCCTGCGTTGTTCTGCAGAAAGGTGCATTTTTCCATGCTGTAGAAACATTGCACATCGACGGTGGTAAACACTTTGATGTGCTCGCCTACTTTAATTACGAATTTATTTTTGTATTGCTTTGTGAGCGATTGCATGATGGTTTCAAATACCTGCGCCGGAATTTCCTTTGGCTGGTTGCTTGCTTTAAACTTGTCGATGGCATTTTTCAGTTCCTGCTGGTCGACCGGCTTCAGCAGGTAATCGATGCTGTTTACCTTAAATGCTTTTATGGCGTATTCCCCATAAGCGGTGGTGAAAATCACAGGTGCTCTCACGGTGGTTTGCTCAAATATTTCAAAGCTTAGTCCATCCGCCAGTTGAATGTCCATAAAAATTAAACCGGGTGCTGGATGGGTGTTCAGCCATTGAACCGCATTTTTGACCGACTGCACGGTTGCTGCAATTTCAAGGGTTGGGTCGCATTTTTTTATTAGTCCCGCCAATCTTTCGGCAGCAATTTTCTCATCTTCTACAATCAGGCAGTTCATTTGTATATCTTATTCAAATAAAGTTGTTAAAAAGGGTGAATAATTTACTGAGTTCTTAAATAATAGATTTTTAAGAAAATTATTAAACAGCCATTTGTCACTTTTTTGAAAGAGCAAAAAAGTAACCCAAAAACTCTTTGACGGCGAGAACGCGCTCCCTCTCGTTCCTCGAGTCCGCTTGAACGGCTCGCCGCCAGCAAGGAATTAGTATTTTAGGCTTCGCCTCGCATTATTAAAGATTTTAGCTAATTAACGAAAAGGCTTCATTTATTCCGTCCTTATTGCATAATCTTCTGCCAGGCATTCTCCCCAAGCGCCTCGTGTTTGTTAAACATATATTTGCTTAAAGTTCAATAACTGGCAATTTAACCGTAAACATATCTTCTGTTTCAATTACTTCTACCTGTTTGCCGGAGAGATAAGCATATCTTTTCTTAAGGTTATCGAGCCCCAGGGGTGCTTTGCCCATAGATATTGTTTTTTTCTTTTGCAGGTTGTTTTGCACAATCACAAAACCATTTTCCAGGTTCAGGTTAATTGTCAGCGGCATATCATCCGATGCTATGTTGTGCTTGATGGCATTTTCGACAAGCATTTGTATGCCAAGTGGTACCACCTGAAAGGTATCTCCGGTTGGTATATGCGAATGGAAAACCAGTCCATTGCCAAGCCTCATTTTTGACAGGAATACATAGTCGTCTACAAATTTAAGCTCGTCGTGGATTGAAACCAGCTCTTTGTCGTTCTGGTCGAGTACATACCTGTAGATGTCCGACAGTATCTTGATAAAACCAGTGGCAAGCTCAGGTTTTTGTTCTACCAGTCCGCTAAGGGTATTTAAACTGTTAAAAAGAAAGTGAGGGTTTACCTGGTTCTT
>JAEYWD010000051.1 GCA_023429135.1 Bacteroidota bacterium
CATCATTAGTCTCGTCAACAATAAAAGCAATCACTTCAATCCGTTTTCCAATAAAACTCTGAGGCAACCGGATTGAAATATTTTGATTATCTGGCTTTAAAAATGTCCTAACCATATTTGTGCTATATTTTATTTAACACATTAAATCAAAGGCTAAATTAATAATTCACCAACCTAATTGCAATAATTAATTAAATGTGAAAGAAAATTACATCAACCATTTCTGAACTTCTCCATAAAATCAGCGCTTTCCCTCACAATCCGCTGTACCGCCAACCCATGTTTCAAATCAGGAATAAAAGCGCTCTGAGGATAACCTGTAAGGAATACATAATGCGCATGAATGAGCGATCGTAGCCATCCGCCTGGAACATGTGCCGAAGGAAAACTTGTTGCCGGCTGGTAATTGCTGCCGGTAAAAATCTTTGTCCAGTTGCCGGTTTCTTCAAAGTAATATTCGAAAGTATCGGGCATGTGCGATGAATATTTGATGGCTCCTTTTTCGGCATAAATTTCGAAAGCCATCAGGTCGCCGGTACCAGAACTTACCCGACTTCCCGAAATAGTTCCTGCTGCTTTTGTGGTGGTATCAACAACCGAAATTTCGGAAAAAAGATCGGAACCAGCGGGAACATCTTCAAAAGAGCCGGCCTGTATCGCATGGACAATTTTGAGGTTCTCTCCCAAAAAAGCTATTGCCAGGCTAACTGCATGCGAACCTAAATCGGCCATAGCTCCGCCATCGGGAGCGGGGGTAAGACGTGTAACACGTTTTTCGCGGTAAGACTTCTGGAGATAATCGCCATGTTTCAGTGTGAAGTTAAAATGAACAGGTCGTCCAAGTTTGCCACTGTTCCACATCTTCAAAGCTTCCTGTATAGCAGAGGTTTGAGTCATCTGAAAGCCTACCTGAATTCTTTTGTCTGCACCAAAGTCTTTCAGAAGCTGCTTCATATTCTCTTCTTCCTGCATTGTGGAACAAACAGGTTTCTCAAGATAAATACGTTTGACATTTGGCATTCTCAGAGTTGCCTCAAAATGACGATAATGGATATGATTGGGGCCAAGAATGAAGACAGTATCAAGCGAGCTGTTCTGAATAAATGTGTCGAAATCAACCGCCCTGTTGAAACCATATTGACGAGCAAAAGCCTCGCGACTCTCAGCTCTTGCTGAATGAACATTGGCCAGAATAATTTCGGGAGCATCGGGATAGTAAAATTTTAATGCTGATAGTGCAAATGCATGGGATCTGGCAATACCGCCAGCACCTAAAAATCCGATTGTAAAATTTGACATGTCTCCTGTTTTTCAGTTTCTCCAAAAGTAAAACACTTTGGGGAAAAGAATTTGAGAAGAAGTCAAAATTTTAGTCGACAGACGTCGGTCGACGGACCACAGCAAACAGCCAAAAGCTATGTATTTTCTGTGGTTTGAAGTCAGTGGTCTGTGGACTATTTTAACTCAATTCACAGCAATGGTATCCTGCATCGGTAACCAGAAATTCCACTTTGCGGGTGATATCAGTGGCGGCTTCAACACGTAAAACCTTGTCACAATCTTCCATGTCGACATTCCAGGCGAGAATATCTTTTTCCTTCATCAAGATATTCCCAACCTTTTGAATGTCTTCTCTTAATTGAATATTTGTTTTAAAAACCAGAATTTCCATGAATAAAAATCCTATTGTTCCGAAGAATTGTCCCTTTGAAAACCTGGATGACAACGTGAATGCCACTTCTGATAAAACTGCTCCCGTTCCTCGGGAGTCATTTTAGCCAGTTTATCACGGAAATTTCCGCCCCAGGGATGATGTCGGTGTCCCGGACGAGGACCGCAACCAAAAAGAATTCGCGACAACACAAGTAACCCGATGGCCTGCCAGAAAGTTATTGCAGGCAGATTAAAAATTAAAGGCATCAGGTAATTCCATAAAGCCATGGTGAGAAATCCGAAGGCCGCAATTCCGATAATAATGAGCGGTATAAAAAAATACCACCGTTTTCTGAAAAATGTTTTCATATTTAATCATTTAAAAGTTCGTTATAAAGATGCTGGAGACGCTTTCGCAGATAGAGCACTGCGTAACGCTTCCGCGAAATAAGCGTATTCAAAGGTTCGCCCGTTTGCTCCGAAATATCTTTGAAAGGAATGTCCAGAAGTTCGTTCATTTCAAATACAAGTTTTTGTTCAGGAGGCAACTCGCTCAACGCTTGTTCGAATTCGTCCCTGATTAAGGACTGAAGATAAAGTTCTTCCGGATTACCATTGTCCAGGTCGGCCAGCACCATTCCAAGTTCATCCATCCGCGTATCGTCGTCGCCATCAAAAAGCATATCGGAAAACCGCGACGACTTTTTCTTCCGGTAAAGGTCGGCAATCCTGCTGCGCGCCACAGTAAAGAGCCAACCCGAAATCTGATCTATTGGTTTCATCAACCGGTCTGCTTCAGCAAGCTGAAAATAAACTTCCTGCAGAATATCCTCCGAATCTTCAAGGGAACGAACTCTTTTATGAATAAAAGCTTTCAGCCTTTTCCCATAATCCCTGATGACCTGAGTAATATTTAATTTTTGCGTCACGCTGACCGTTGAATCCAATTGGTGTGTTATTAAAATTACACTTTTATTGAGGTAGACGAACGAGCTAGGAAAATATTTTAAGAAAAATGAAAAATTTATAAGGCCCTCATCCCCGGCCCTTCTCCCCAAAGGAGAAGGGAGTTCGCTCCTTCATGTTGAAGACAACAAACATGAAAGCTTTCGCCTTTTCAAAGTTATAAGGTATAAAGGCCAATATTAAAAGTTGAATCTACAACAAAGGTTATCGTTGTTTTTCCTTAAATTGCGCATGATTGAAACCAAAACTACTTAAAATGATCAAATCACTTTCTTCAAGCATCCTGCTGGTGCTGATACTCTCTGTTTCGAGTGCACAGACCTATAACATTGCCACTTATAACCTCCGCTATGACAACCCGGATGATTCGCTCGATCTCTGGAAGAATCGATACACACATCTTGCTGATCTGGTGAAATTCTATAATTTCGACATATTTGGAACCCAGGAAGGTTTAAAACATCAGTTAGGAGATCTGATTTCGGTTTTACCCGAATACGATTACATTGGAGTGGGCCGTACCGACGGACAGGAAGCTGGCGAATACGCGGCTATTTTCTTCAAAACTTCACAGTTTAAACTCCTGGATAAAGGCACATTCTGGCTATCCACAGTTACCGATAAACCCAACGTGGGCTGGGATGCCGCTCTTCCACGCATTTGCACCTGGGGAAAATTCAGCGACAGAGATTCAAAATTAACTTTCTTTGTTTTCAACATCCATTTTGATCATAAAGGAGTGCAGGCGCGTATGGAAAGTTCAAAGCTACTGCTCTCGAAAATTCCGGAAATAGCAGGTAAAAGTCCTGCAATCCTTACGGGCGATTTTAACATCGATGAAAAAAACGAAGGTTATTTGTTGCTTAAAAATTCGAGTATTTTGAGAGATGTGTATGACATTGCCGAAGTGAAGCTTGCTCCCAATGGCACATTCAATGGATTTAATGTAAACGGAAAACCTGAAGGTCGCATCGATCATATTTTTCTTACAAAACAGTTTGAAGTTCAGAAATACGGAATCCTTACAAACACATATAATGGCCGGTATCCATCGGATCATTTTCCCGTTATGGTAAAAATTAAATACAATAAATGATGTTAAAATCAGTGATCATGACTGCAACAACGGTCTGTCTGGTACTTTTTTCAACTTCGGTTTCAAAAGCTCAAAAGCCCGATTTAAAAAATGTACAAATAATAGCGCACCGCGGAGCATCCTTTCATGCTCCCGAAAATACTGTGGCCTCCGCGAAACTGGGATGGGCACAAAAGGCCGATGCCGTTGAAATTGATATTCACCTTTCGGCCGATAAAAAAATTATGGTAATACACGACGCCGGGACCAAACGTACCACCGGCAAAGATTACAAAATAGCATCCACAACCTCCGATACGCTTAGGAAACTGGATGCCGGAAGCTGGAAATCCGCTGAATTTAACGGTGAAAAAGTACCGTTTCTTACTGAAATCCTGGATTTGATTCCTAAAAAGCAAAAGCTGGTGATCGAAATAAAAAGCAACAAAGAACTTGTTCCTTTGCTGAAGGAACAGATTGAAAAATCGGGGAAAACGAAGCAATGCATTATCATTTCATTTGATTTTGATGCTTTGGTTGACGCGAAAAATGCGATGCCAGATATTCCCGCATATTACCTGTCAAGTAAAGTTACGCCTCAAATATTCGATGAGTTGCTGTCACGCCTTCGCGAAAACAAGATTGACGGGTTGAATCTGAATTTTTCAACCATAACCCCGGAGGTTGCCGACCTATGCAAAAAGAATAATATTCCACTTCTGGCCTGGACAGTAGATGATCCTGAAATAGCAAAAAAGCTGATTGCAATGGGAGTAACTGCAATCACCACAAACAAGCCCCAAGAAATGCGGGAAGCTTTAAAGTGAAGGCTGTGATCAGGGTTGGTAATAAAAAACGAAAAGCCGGGGCTTCAATCCGGCTTTTCGTTTTATCTGACTCAACAAAATTATTTTGCTGTAATTGCTTCTACTTCAGCCACAGTTTTCGGAATTGGATTTCCTAATACCCGGCAACCATTATCGGTTATAAGAACATCGTCTTCAATACGGATGCCGCCAAAATTTTTATAACCTCCAAGTTTATCGTAATTGATGAACTCTGTAAACTTCGATTCGGCTTTCCATTGGTCGATTAATGCCGGTATAAAATAAATACCAGGTTCGTCGGTAATTACATAGCCCGGCTGTAACTTTTTAGCCAGACGCAGGTAAGCAAGTCCGAACTGCTCGCTGCGGGCTACAGAACTATCGTAACCAACATATTTTTCGCCGATATTTTCCATATCATGAACATCGAGTCCAAGCATGTGACCCAATCCGTGAGGAAAAAACAAGGCGTGAGCACCTTTTGAAACGGCTTCATCGATGTTGCCCTTCATAAGTCCAATCGCTTTAAGGCCTTCAGCAATCACCTTAGCAGCATTCAGATGAACATCGCGGTAAAAAATACCTGGTTTGCACATAGCAATGGAAGCCATATTGGCAGCTAACACAATCTCATAAATCTCCTTCTGTTTCTGTGAAAACTTACCACCAACGGGACAAGTGCGAGTGATATCGCTGGCATAGTATGATTCAGCTTCGGCGCCTGCATCAACAACCAATAAATCACCATTCTGCAGAACATTTCCATGGTGATGATTATGAAGAATTTCGCCATGCTTTGAAAGAATGACAGGGAAAGAAGCTCCTGCCCCATGCGAAAGAGCAATACCTTCAATTGCTCCTGCAATCTCGCGCTCAACAACGCCGGCTTTCGCCATCTTCATGGCAGTAGTATGCATTAATCCGGCAACATCAACAATTTTTTCGATCTCAACAACCTCTTCTGCCGTTTTTATAGAACGTAACTCTGTAATAGCAATGGCAAGAGCTTCGGAATTGTTTTTCCTGAGGGTTTCCAAATCCATTCCGAGAAGTTGCATCATTTGAATCTGAATTTCGCCCCGATATGGGAAAAGAAAATGAATTTTCTTTTTTTGCTGAATTGCCTTTTGAATGTGTTCAGAAATTTTATTCAACGGAAAGCTTTTAGAAATGGCAACCGAAGCAGCTCTTTCTGCAATAGTTGGCAAATTCCCCATCCAGATAATATCTTCCATATCGATATCATTACCGAAGAGGTAATCACTATTATTGTCAATATCTATCATTCCAAAAAGGTCGGGCTGATCCAAACCAAAAAAATACAGGAAAGAACTATCGGGACGAAAACGATAGGTATTTGCCCTGTAGTTCATAGGTACTTCTGTATTCCCTGGGAATAAGATAAGACCACTGTTAAATTTGGATCGAAGAGCATCTCTTCGGCGCTGATAAATTTCTTTGCTAAACATAAAAAATAATTTTTCCTAAATATACAACATTGCAGCAATAGCAAGCAGTGAAAGAGCTAATTTAAAAACATGGATACAGGTTTTTTTTATCTAACAATCGAACCCATATGGCACCTTGTCCTGTATAAAGAAAAGATAGCGAATAGCGTCGTTTTTCTTAAATTAATTATTATATTCGCATTGCATTGAGTTATTAACAATTTATAAACAGTTATCGACAATGCCATACCGCCGACTCCCTAACACAGATGTTGCCAGACTCAGAGCGCTCAAAATTGCTTACCTGAAAGGCAAGGAGTTACCTCCATTCAAACTGGCTTTTTCACAAAATTCATTTACAAGGGTACAAGCTTTTATGCCACAGTTCGAGCATGCTTTACTACTGCATAAAAATGCTTTTTCCAACCAGGTAAATAAAAGCAGGGAGTATACAAATGCGCTTAAAAAGGCTAAATTATACATTTCACATTTTATACAGGTGATGAATATGGCCGTTCAGCGTAGCGAAATGCCAGCCAATGTGAAATCGTATTTTGACCTGGAAGAAAGCGACTGGCGTGTACCTGCCCTCAATACAGAACAGGAGGTTATTAAATGGGGCGAAACCCTTATAAAAGGTGAAGCAGAAAGAATCCGCCGCGGAATGGCTCCAGTTACTAATCCTACAATTGCAATTGTTCGTGTACGTTACGAAAATTTTCTGGAAGCATACAGGTTTCAGAAAACCCTTCAAAAGACAAATAACCGTACATTAGGTGATTTGTCCAAAATGCGCAAAGATGCTGACGAGCTTATTACCAAAATATGGAACGAGGTTGAAACAACATTTGGTAACCTTCCCGACGAGTTAAAGAGAGAGCGATCCAAAGAATACGGGCTTATTTATGTTTACAGAAAAAACGAGATCAAAGGCATACGTATTTTCGACAGCGAAGAGATTTCTTCCGAAATTATTCAGGAATCCTGATCGGTATTGACTTCTACAATTTCTTCTTCTTTCACAGCATTCTTATAAAAATACCAGATTAACACGCCGGTTAATACTGCTGAAACAAGAACAAATGGCCAGACATCAGATGAGGCACCGTAATCCAGTGTTTCTTCTTTAATCTTATTGGTATTCGACAGGTAATAGAGTAACACAGCGGTGGTATTATTTACAAAATGCGCCAGAATTGGCACCCAGATACTTTTAGTCCACACCAGTAAGTACCCGAACAATGCTCCCAGAATTAAAATCGGTAAAAATGTAAAAACTTTTGAGTGTACAAGGCTGAAGAGAATAGCAGTAATCCAGATACCCCAATGATAATTCCTGGTCATACCGCTGAAGATACGCTGCAACACGCCTCTGAAGAACAACTCCTCACCTATTGCAGGAATAATTCCAATCATTAATATGTTGATTAAAAGCCCCGGAATATTGGTATCGCTCAGAAAACTTTCCATTATTCTTTCATTCTGCTCATCCTTCTGAGTCAACGTCTGCTCGATTCCCTTCATAAAATCTGGAAAAGCAAGTTGCTGATTTAAAGCTCCAAGCATATTTATAAAGGGGAAAACCACAAATACCAGGAAAAATGCACCTATCAGGAATCGCGAATCAGGTTTTCTTTCCATGGAAAGGTATTGAGAAGAATTGGGAGAGAAAAGATAGGCAAGCAATAAGGCAGAGAAAAGAAATCCCATCAGCGATAGAATGATCTGCAAAACTTTTAGAATAGCAATGTTACGGGCATCGAGGCTGGAGAACATAGCTTCGAAATCAATTGAATCCAGCCCGTACAAGGGTTTTATCACACCAACGGCAACAAACGAAGCAAATACATTCATCATAAGAACCACTGATATGGTAATTATCAGTTGGGTAAAGTATCCGCTATTTTGAAACATGCCTCTGATCATAAAGAAAAGCTTTAAATTTGTCAAAAGTAATAATTTAGTTGGAAGTAGTAAGTTGGAAGTAGTAAGACAAAACAGTTAAGGATGAGGATTGAGAATATTGAGTTGAGGGAAAAGCCTTTGTTTCTGGCGCCGATGGAAGATGTGACAGATCCGTCGTTTCGATATATATGTAAGCAATATGGTGCCGATATGATGTATACCGAATTTATATCGAGCGATGGTTTGATACGCGATGCAAAAAAGAGCCTGCAGAAACTTGAAATATATGATTACGAGCGGCCGATTGGAATTCAAATATACGGACATCTGATTGAACCAATGGTTGAAGCAGCCCAGATTGCTGAATCGGCCATCCCCGACCTCATCGATATAAACTTTGGATGTCCGGTCAAGAAAATTGCCAACCGTGGTGCAGGCTCGGGCATGATGAATAACGTTCCACTGATGGTTGAAATGACAAAAGCCATTGTAGATGCTGTAAAACTTCCGGTAACCGTAAAAACCCGGCTGGGCTGGGACGAAAACTCGAAAAACATTGTAGAGATAGCTGAACGCCTGCAGGATGTAGGAATAAAAGCGCTCACAATTCATGGTCGCACACGCGCACAGCTTTACACAGGCAAAGCTGACTGGGCCTTAATTGGTGAAGTGAAAAACAATCCCCGGATGAAAATCCCCATCATTGGCAATGGCGATATCACAAGTCCCGAAATTGCAAAAGAAATGTTCGATCGCTACGGAGTTGACGCCATAATGATCGGAAGAGCAACTTACGGACGACCATGGATATTTAAGGAGGTAAGACATTTTCTGGATACAGGCGAAAAAATGCCTCCATTGACTATTCGACAAAAAGTTGATCTGGCAAAGGATCATCTTAAGAAATCGTTTGAAATAAAAGGTTCTCCGGTGGGAATATTCGAAATGCGCCGTCATCTTTCAAATTATTTCAAAGGATTGCCAAATTTTAAGGAAACAAGAATGAAGCTTGTAACCCTGATGGAGGTTGATGAACTTAACGAAACGCTGGAACAGATTGCTATCCGGTATGCCGACTATGAACCTCCGGTATCGGTAGAGGAAACGATGAACTAAACCTTAAAAACAAACAGATATGACTAACAACCTTTCAGTAGGAACCCGCATCGACCACGACCGCTATGGCGAAGGTGTAATTGGCAGGGTAAATATGGTGAGTTATGACGTTTATTTTGCCCGTGGCGGAAAAATCGAAATCCTGAAATCGAATAAAGACTTTAAAGTTCTTGAATCGCCCGACAACAACGCTCCACAACTCAACATTGATGTGGAATCTATCCAGACATTAATTGTTCAGACACTCGACAAATACGGGATGCTGCAGGAAGTTGTTCCACTGGGAGAAAAGTACATTGGCGGCAAACTTCTAATCCAGCCTGCTAATTCCACTTTGCAACCCAAGGAAATACCTATCGAGGCTTTCTTTCATAAGATTGTAATGCTCCGCGACAGGCTCCGGGTACTGGAGCAAAACATTAACAGCCACAAAAACCTGAGCGACGAAGAGAAAATTGACCTTCAACAATATATTACCCGGATCTATGGGAGCTTAACTACTTTCAATATTCTTTTTAAAAATAAAGAGCAGTTTTTTGTGGGCACAGGAGGCGATAAATAGTTACCGCTTATTCGGTAACTATTTTCATTCCTTTTCCTAAGAGTTTTCCACCGGAAACGCTCAGGCTAATTTCTCCGGGAGCTTCACCGGCTTCAACAACTGCCACAATCTTACCATTGAAAGCACGCATATAATTTGAAGCAAAAGAAGTTTGATCAGAGGCATCGCCGTTACAAACAGCTTTCAGTTTGCCAGCGCCTTCAACATGGAAAAACAGCAGGTTATTTGCGCGTGGACAAAGGCTTCCATCCTTATCGAGAATCTCAACTGTAACAAAAGATAAGTCCTTACCACCGGATTTAATTTTGCTCCTGTCGGCGGTTAACTTCACCGCATAGGGCTCCCCGGCAGTTTTGATGATTTGTTCAGCCACAGCTTTATTTTGATCATCGTAAGCTACAACTTTGATTTCGCCGGGCTGATAAACCACATCGTTCCACATGAGGCGGTAACGGGTATATTTATTGCTTTTGTCTTTCTGACGAACTCCGGCGCTCACACCATTTACAAAGAGCTCGGCCTTGGGATAATTCGTGTAACAATACACAGGCACATTTTGTCCAATGCGATCGGACCAGTTCCAATGCGGCAGAACATGCAAAACGGGTTCATTACTCCACTTACTTTGATACAGATAAAACCTGTCTTTTTTTAAGCCGGCAAGATCCACAATGCCAAAATAAGAACTACGGGCAGGTGTTCCTTCATTGTAAGGAGTAGGTTCGCCAAGATAATCGAAACCTGTCCACACAAACTCCCCTAATATAAAGTCACAGTCGTCCTGTGCTTCGAATTCGGTATCGGGAGTCTGGGCCCAGGGGGGAAATTCATAATCGTAGCTAGTCACCTGGTAATCCTGGTACCAGGGACTGCGGTTTTCCTTTGCAGGAAATTTGTATTCGCCCCGTGAACTCACGGTAGAAGCTGTTTCGCTGCCATATAAAATATAGCTGGGATATTCAGTATGTTTTGCCTTGTAGTCGGCAGGTTTATAATTGAAACCAACAAGATCGACAGCATCGCTCAGGCCATTTTTGATAGCATTCATATGCTGGTTAAATCCTGCAGTAGTTGGTCGTGTTGGATCGAGTCGTTTGCAAATGGCAGATAAAAACTGAGCAGTTTCCTTACCGTTCTTGGCTGATTGTTCCCTGATCTCGTTTCCGATACTCCACATAATTACCGATGGATGATTGCGGTCGCGACGAACCATGGTGCTTATATCAGTCTCGGCCCACTGATCAAAAAACTGTCCGTATCCGTTTTTATTCTTGCCGTTTTTCCATTCATCAAAAGCTTCAACCATAACAACCAAGCCTAAACTATCGCAAATCTGAAGCAACTCGGGCGATGGAGGATTATGAGAAGTGCGGACCGCATTGCAACCCATTTCTTTCAGAATCTGCATCTGACGTTCGGTGGCACGATAGTTAACAGCGGCGCCAATCGGGCCTAAATCGTGGTGCATACAAACTCCCTGCAACTTTACGTGCTTTTCGTTCAGGAAAAAGCCTTTATCCTTATCAAAGCGCAGACTTCGAAAACCAAAAACGGTTGTGTACTCGTCCTTTAAATCATTTCCGACAAATAAACGTGAAACAGCCTTGTATCGTGCAGGGTTCTCAATGCTCCATAATTGGGATGCTTTTACTTTCAGGGTCTGATCGAATAAAAGTTTTTCATTGCTTTTCATTGCAGATGTAACACTTGCAACTTTCACACCTGCCGCATTGTAAATATCGGTTACCAGTTTGACGGACTGAGGGGCGCCGACCGATCCATCGATTTCGGTTTTGATATTCACATTGCTGCTTTTGGCATTCACAACAGGTGTTGTCACGAAGGTTCCCCACTGGGCTATCCGCAGATCTGAAGTTTTAACAAGTCGTACATTCCTGTATATTCCGGCACCTGGGTACCATCGTGAAGATTCTTCCGGATTTTCGATTCGTACGGCCAGGATATTGTCCTGACCAAACTTCAAAAATTTTGATATTTCGAAGGAGAATGAAGAATAACCATAAGGCCGTTCGCCAACAAATTCACCATTGATAAAAACCTTTGCGCGACTCATGGCACCATCGAATTCGATAAAAATTCTTTTCCCCTGATCGTTTGCGGTGATGGGCAATACTTTCCGGTACCAGCCAATTCCAAAGCAAGGTAATGCCCCGGTCCTGCCAGTTCTTAACCGGGCAACCTTCTCCCCGTCTTCCACAACCTGAACCGTTTGTTTATCGATATTCATATCAAAATTGCCAGTTATCGCCCAATCGTGCGGAACATTGACTTTTGTCCAGTCGCCGTCGCTTATTTGAGGAGATTCACCATGCGGAACATCTTTTTGAATAAAAGACCAGTTTTTATCCAGAAGGACGATTTCGCGAACTGGAGACTGCGCTTTCAGAAAAAATGGGAAAGCAGCAACGCATAAAAGAAGAATTCTTTTCATGTTGAATAATTGTTAGTAGATCGGGAACAGTATCCCGTTATATTTCTCAGTTTGTGATAATTCGTTTTGTATGCGGATAATCCAAAGTATAATGCAAACCAACACTCTCTTTGCGGGCCTGTGCACCTTTTATTACCAGATACCCCGTGTTGATCATATTCCGAAGTTCCAACAACTTAATCGAAAGTGTCGACTTCACATATAAATCCTCTGTTTCTTCGTATATAATCTCCAAACGATCCAGAGCTCTTTTTAACCTGAGGTTAGAGCGCACAATACCAACATAGTTAGTCATTATCTGCTGTAATTCTTTATAATTCTGCGTTATGAGAACCATTTCCTCCGGATGTGAAGTTCCTTCATCGTTCCAATGAGGAATATTTGTGGGAATGTTATAATCCTTGATATTTTTCATGGCGTGAGTCGAAGCAACTTCAGCATAAACAATGGCTTCGAGCAACGAATTGGATGCAAGACGATTTGCTCCGTGCAGACCGGTACAGGAACATTCGCCAATAGCATAGAGCCGGTTAATGGTGCTTTCGCCATGCATGTTCACCCTTATTCCACCACATTGGAAGTGAGCTGCAGGAACAACCGGAATCATGTTTTTGGTAATATCAATGCCAATGCTTTTACATTTTTCATAAATGTTAGGAAAATGATCGAGCAAACCTTTAGGATCCAGATGTGTGGCATCCAGATAAACATGATCGTCGCCACGGACCTTCATTTCATTGTCGATAGCGCGGGCAACAATATCGCGCGGGGCCAATGAGCCACGAGGATCGTATTTGGTCATAAGCTCGTTGCCATCGAGTGTACGGAGAATTGCTCCAAATCCGCGCATTGCTTCTGTAATAAGAAAAGACGGTCTTTCCGCGGGTAAAAATAAAGATGTAGGATGGAATTGAATAAACTCCATATTATCAATAATTCCTTTAGCGCGATAAACCATGGCAACGCCATCTCCTGTGGCAATAATAGGATTGGTGGTGGTGGTATAAAGATTACCTGCTCCGCCGGTCGACATTACGGTAACTTTTGCAAGAACAGAGAGAGTCCTTCTGGTTTCGGGATGAAAAATATAAGCACCATAACACTCAATATCGTTATGATACCTTTTTACAAGATGTCCTAAATGATGCTGCGTAATAATTTCAACTGCAAAATGATTTTCCAGAACCTGAATATTTGGATGGTTTTTCACCTTTTGAGTTAAAGCTCTTTGGATTTCGTATCCCGAAATATCTTTATGGTGAAGAATCCTGTGTTCACTATGCCCTCCTTCTTTAGCCAAATCGAAAGTCCCGTCCGATTTTTTATCGAATTCCGCACCCCATTCTATCAACTGATTTATCTGGCGCGGAGCTTCTTCAACCACCATGCGGACAACATTAACATCGCACAAGCCATCTCCTGCAATCAAAGTATCCGCCACATGTTTTTCAAAATTGTCGGGAGCGTAAGTTACTGAGGCTATGCCACCTTGCGCGTAACGGGTATTTGTTTCTTCCAGACTTGTCTTCGAAACTACTATAACTTTTCCATGTTCGGCTACCTTCAAGGCAAAACTTAGTCCTCCAATACCCGATCCTATAACCAGATAATCAACTTTTCTCTGCATCACTTAAAAACCATTTTGATATCAAACCTACATGAAATTTAGGATAATCACAACCCCATTTTTCAGTAATTATCATTTGCTAGTGATAACCAAATTGTTAACCAAAGTTAAAAGTGTACATTAATGAACACCTATGTTCTTTTTTGAAACAGTTATAAAAACAAACAAACAAGCCAACACTCTACTTAAAATTCTGATTAATAGTTATTTATAAATAATGGCACGCACCTTGATTAATCAAAGGCATAATAGTACAATTATCATCAACATATAAAAATGAAGACCATGAAAACGTTAAAATCACTTTTTGTTATATCGGCCATTTTATTAATGTCGGGTTACACCTTTGCAGGCCCAGGTGACTCAAAAAATGTTAACAGCTCGGTAAGAGAAAAAATTGCAAGCGCTATTCAATCGGCCGACATACAGGGACAGGGACAGGTTACCTTAAAATTCGGTGTAACCGAAAAGAATGACCTTCAGCTCTTCAATGTAGAAAGTTCGGACAAGGGTTTGAGCAAAGAAGTTAAGGATGCTCTGGCAGGATCAAAAATTAAATTTCCACAGGGAAGTACGGGCGTTTACAAAATCAATCTTCGTGTAAACGATTTGGAAGAAAGTGCCAATTACAATGCAATCCGTGAACAGGTGATGGATGTAGTTAACAACATTCAAGGCAGAAAATCAGAAAGCGTCAACGTAAAAATCAGGGTTGTTAATCCTTATTATGTGAAAGTTTTAAAAGCCGAATCGGCTGATCCGAAATTAGCTGCAAAGGTGAAACAATCACTGGAAAAAGAAAGATTGTACGTTCCTAAAAAGCTCAATGGCGATTACACAGTAAAAGTAACCTTCAAATAAATAATAATTCAAATTCAAATGTTGGCCTGCCGGAATTCCCGGCAGGCTTCTTTCTTTAAAAAAATTTCAGTTTTGTTTCTTTTGCAAAACAGATGTGTTTCATATACATTTGCAAGCTATTAATTTAAAGAAACAAAATAAGGATGGCTAACGACGATCTTTTTAAGAAGCTTATTTCGCATGCGAAGGAATATGGTTTTATTTTCCCATCGAGCGAAATTTATGACGGTTTAAGTGCAGTTTACGATTACGGTCAATACGGTGTTGAGCTTAAGAATAACATCAAAAAGTACTGGTGGGATTCCATGGTGCTTTTGCACGAAAACATTGTCGGGATTGACGCCGCCATTTTTATGCATCCTACCACCTGGAAAGCTTCGGGTCACGTTGATGCTTTTAACGATCCGCTCATTGATAACAAAGACTCGAAAAAGCGTTACCGCGCCGATGTTCTTATTGAAGAATTCCGCGATAAGCTCGAAGATAAAATCAATAAAGAAGTCGAAAAAGCCAAAAATAAATTTGGTGATGCTTTCGACGAAGAAAAATTCAAGGCTACAAACCCCAATGTGCAACGTTCGCAGACCAAGATTGACGAACTGAATGCCCGTTACGTTGCTGCCCTTGAAAAGACTGATCTGGAAGGCATCCGTCAGATTATTATTGACAATGGTATTGTTTGTCCGATTTCAGGAACCGCAAACTGGACCGAAGTACGCCAGTTCAACCTGATGTTCGATACAAAAATGGGGTCGGTAAGCGAAGATGCCAATGTGATTTATTTGCGTCCAGAAACAGCTCAGGGTATTTTTGTGAACTACCTCAATGTTCAGAAGACCGGCCGCATGAAAATTCCTTTTGGAATTGCCCAGATAGGTAAAGCCTTCCGTAACGAAATTGTTGCCCGTCAGTTTATTTTCCGCATGCGCGAATTTGAACAGATGGAAATGCAGTTCTTTGTTCGTCCGGGAGAAGAAATTGAGTGGTTCAAAAAATGGAAGGAAACCCGTTTGAAATGGCACCATGCTTTGGGTTTGGGAAGTGAAAATTACCGCTATCACGATCACGAAAAGCTGGCACATTATGCCAATGCAGCTACCGATATTCAGTTTAATTTCCCCATGGGTTTCAAGGAACTAGAAGGAATTCACTCGCGTACTGACTTTGACCTGTCGCAGCACGAAAAATTCTCCGGCAAGAAAATACGTTATTTCGATCCTGAAACCAACGAAAGTTATGTGCCATATGTAATCGAAACCTCGATTGGTCTCGACCGCACATTTTTGGCAATACTTTCGAATGCATATACCGAAGAAAAACTGAAGAAAGAAGACGGATCGGAAGACGAACGTATTGTTTTACGCATCCCAGCTGCACTTGCACCCATCAAGCTGGCTATTTTCCCGCTTGTGAAAAAAGACGGACTTGGCGAAAAAGCGCGTGAAATTCACAACACTCTCCGTTTCGACTTCAACTGTCAGTACGAAGAAAAAGATACTATTGGCCGCCGTTACCGCAGACAGGATGCCATTGGAACTCCATATTGCATCACCATTGATCATCAAACCCTGCAGGACGATACCGTAACGCTCCGTTACCGCGACACCATGGAACAGGAACGCGTTCCGGTGGCAAAACTCCGCGAAATTATCAGCGACAAGGTAAGTATCAGAAGCTTGCTGCAGAAGCTGGGTTAAGAAATTTTGTGAGTCAGCCGGATATTCCGGCTGATGACTTTCAATTATTAATCAAGATCCTCTGGTTAAACTTCCTTATTGTATTTTGATTTGTAATCGTTGGGAGATACTCCTGTGATTCGGCTGAAAATATTTCTGAAAGCTTTGGTATCGTTATAACCCACGTCATACATAATTTCGTTCACTGTTTTTCGGGTGTTCTCAAGAGACTTTTTAGCTGCCTCAATTTTTACCCGCTGCAGATATTCCAAAGGAGTGACACCTGTAGCCCTGATAAATCTCCTGTCGAAATTCCGGCGGCTCAGATTAAGCTTATCCGGTATATCTCCAATAATAACCTTATCCTGATATTTAGATTCGAGAAAAACCTGAGCTTCGTAAACCTCTTTATCATCATGCTTTTTATAACCATTGAAAATGCTGAACTCCGACTGAAAATTCCGGTCAATATCGATCTGAAAAATCTTTACACAATATAGAGCCGTCTGCCTGTCGTAATATTTTTCGATCAGGTAAATGATCAGGTTCAGAAATGAAAAAGCACCACCATTTGTGCAAATCCCATCTTCATCCGTTATCAGTTTATCCGTCATGAGATTTACCCTGGGGAACATCTGCCGGAACTCATTCGCAACCGACCAGTGAGTAGAACAACTCTTACCATCAATCAACCCGGTGGCCGCAAGTAAAAAAGCACCGGTACAGATACTTGCAATTGAAGCACCATTCTTATATTGATTAACAAGCCATGGTATCAGTGATTTGTTTTCGCGCAATCCCCGTTCATAATTGTGATCCAGTGAGGGTATTATAATCAGATCGGTTTTGGTGATGTCGCTTATGTTAACATGAGGACGCACCGAGAACAGACCATCATGAAAACCAACGTTCTCGGAAATGCCAACCAGTTCAATCTTAAATACCTCTCTGTTTCCTTTGTTTTTCCAGATATCATTAGCTCTGGTAAAAATTTTATAAGTACCGGCAATACTGCTAAGATTATTTTCCCCGTCGGGTATAAGAATAGATAGATGTTTCATATTAAATCTTTATTCGTGAAGCTTTCATAAGTATCATCAAACTCACAACTCTATTTTACATAAAAGTATGGCAGTTGATTGTCCAAATCAACCCGCTGGATTGTCCAAACAGGCCACCCTAAAAGGTATTTACAGACAGTACCTTTGAAAACAAAATAAAAAGCGATTTAGTAATCAAAAAACATTAGCAAAATGGAAACAGATAAAACGATCGTGCAGGAAAAAATAAAACGCGGGAACTTTACCGGCAGTTTTTATGCAGAAAAAGATATCGAAAGTTGTTTTAAACTTCTGCAGAATCCTCAAAAATGGTGGACTGGACTTTACGATGAAACCATAACAGGCAGGAGTTCACAATTAAACGATGAATTTTCGTTTTCGGCAGGGGGTGGAGCACATTTCAGTACTCAAAAGCTCTTCGCTCTTGTTCCCCTTACCAGAATTGAATGGCTTGTGAAGGAAAGCAACCTCACCTTTGTAAATAATCCAAAAGAATGGAACAATACAAAAATTTGTTTTGACCTGGAAAAAGAAGGAAACAGAACCTTGATAACATTTACTCACAAAGGTCTGGATCCAAATCTTGATTGTTACAGTTCCTGTTCAATGGCCTGGGAGACATATCTGAAAAAACTTGAGCAATTGATGAATAACAAAATTTAAAGATGAAATATGAAAAAGCCATTTCTGGCCCTTGGGCTGTTTTTGTTATCATATAATATTTAAGGTCAACATACATCCGAAAACAACTTAAATAATACGACAATGAACAATAATGATTATTACACCTCAATTCTTGTGGATAGTACTCCCGAAAAAGCATATAATGCAATCATGGATTTCAGGGCATGGTGGTCGGAGGAGATTGAAGGAAACACCGACAAGCTCAATGAGACTTTTTTTTATCATTACAAAGACATTCATCTGTGCAAAATAAAGCTCATTGAAGCTGTTCCGAACCAAAAACTGGTATATCAGGTAGTAGACAATCAGTTCAGTTTCACCACAGATCAAACAGAGTGGGTGAACACGAAACTCATTTTTGACATTTCACCCGAAGGCAACAGGACAAAAGTTACGTTCACGCACCAGGGACTGGTTCCTGATTACGAATGTTATGAAGTATGCAATGAGGCATGGACAGGCTATATTCATAACAGTCTCCATAAACTGATTACAACCGGGAAAGGCGAACCCAACCCCAAAGATAAGGATGGTTTCAATGCTGAAATAGCAAAGAAGTGGAAGCTCAACTCAGAACCAGTACCAGTCAGGAGCTTATAAATATTCATAATAATCAGGAATTTCAGTGCATCCGGAACGGCAACCTCATTGTGAATGAGCCTACACTGAGTGCACTGAAACTCCTGTTATAAAATTACCTTTTCACACTATTTTGTGAATGATTATATTTGCTCTCAAAAAATTGAAAAGAGTTCTTATAATCACCTATTACTGGCCGCCAGCCGGAGGTTCAGCAGTCTATCGCTGGCTCAAGTTCACCAAATACCTGAAGGAATTTGGCTGGGAGCCTGTTATTTACACCGCCGAAAATGGCGAATATGCCGAAATTGACCTATCCAACGAAAAAGATATCCCCAAAGACCTCAAAATAATAAAACAGCCGATCTGGGAACCTTATATGTTCTATAAGAAATTTATCGGACAGAAAAAGACCGAAAAAGTAAACGTAGGCTTCCTTTCCGAAAAGAAAAAGCCCAAGTTTGCAGAAAAAGTAGCTGTTTGGATCCGTGGTAACTTTTTTATACCCGATGCCCGCAAATTCTGGATCAGGCCTTCAGTTAAATATCTTACAGGGTATCTGAAAAATAACCCAGTTGATGCCATCATTTCGTCAGGTCCGCCTCACAGCATGCATCTTATTGCACTTCAACTTAAAAAGAAACTTCATATTCCCTGGGTTGCCGACTTTCGTGATCCGTGGACCAATATCGACTATTATCCTGAGCTTCTTCTAACACCTTTTGCCGACCGTAAACATCACCGCCTTGAAAAGAGCGTGGTTACTATGGCCGATTGCGTTTTAACCGTAGGAAGTAAAATGACCGAAGAGTTTCAGCTTATGGGCGCCAAACGTGTTGAAACCATTACCAATGGCTTCGATACTGCCGATTACGATGAGAAACCCGTATCGCTTGATAAGGAATTTACAATTGCACATTTCGGAACCATCAACAAGGCCCGAAATCCACAGGTATTATGGGAAGCCTTAACCCGGTTGCTTAAAACCAATTCTGAGCTCGACAAATATTTAAAGCTGAAATTTATTGGCCGTTTGGACACATCGGTTGTAAGTTCACTTCAGGAGACGGGACTTATCAAATATCTGGACAAAACCGACTTCATTCAGCATAACGAGGTGGTTACCAAAGAACGTCAGTCACAGATTCTGTTGCTGCTCATTAACAACACACCTAATGCAGAAGGAATTCTCACCGGCAAATTCTTTGAATACCTTGCAGCAAAGCGACCCATTTTAGCCATAGGCCCAACGAAAGGCGATGTGGCAAATATCCTGAATGATTCCAAAGCAGGCAAAATTGCTGGTTTTAACGATGCTGATAATCTCGTGAGTATTCTTGAAGAGTACTTCCGGAACTTTATGCAGGGAAGTCTAAACGTAAACACAGATAACATAAATACTTATTCGCGTTTTGAGCTTACGCGGAAGTTATCCGGGATCCTCAACGATATAGCATAAAAAACAGCATCTATTTGGCACTGTTTTTGAGATTTTCACCCGTTCCCTAACTAAATATCTTTATTTGTATGAAAACAGTGAGAATTTCATTATTGATTATAATGGTTTTGTCTGTTGCAAATGTTTTTGCCTATAACAGCAAACCTCCCATAAAATATGGCCATATCCTGATGGAGGATATGCAAATGACAAATTATAAACCCGACCCTTCGGCTCCCGCAGTTGTTTTATGTGATTACGGAACAGTAAGAGTTGGACCCCGCACCGAGTATGTACGCCACGTTCGGATTAAAATTCTGAATGAAGAAGGATTAAAATATGCAAACGTTGAAGTTCCTTACCGCTATTACAATCGGTACGATGTAATTCAGGGCTTTAAAGGCCAGACCTTCAATCTGGATGAAAAAGGTAAAATTCTGAAGTCGAAAACTCAGGATTCAAAGGACATCAGGATCGACAGCAAAAACGGTAAGAAGACACTTACGCTTCCCAACGTAAAGGTGGGCTCCGTAATAGAATACACCTATACCATTGTTTCGCTCGATTTGGTAAAACTTCGCGACTGGTATTTCCAGACTTCAATACCAACACTGTGGAGTGAGTTCAGGCTAAGCGTTCCTTTTAAAATGAATTATCTGGTAACTTACCAGAAAGGAAAACCACTTTCATTGGAAGATCAGCAGAATATTGCTCATAAGATTCAATGGTTATATGATAATAAGCTGAAGAAAATTCATCAGGAACTGTTTGATAATGATGGCTTACTTTACGATTCCCCATCCGGAGCTGTAACTGTAAACCTTGTCCGCGACCGCACAATGAAGTATGTGATGCGTAATCTTCCTGCCCTAAAAACCACTGATCAGGCTCCAG
Source organism: Bacteroidota bacterium (assembly GCA_023429135.1). Taxonomy (GTDB): domain Bacteria; phylum Bacteroidota; class Bacteroidia; order Bacteroidales; family JAAUTT01; genus JAAUTT01. Next base: position 20,825 of record JAEYWD010000051.1, read on the forward strand.
TTGCAGATGTCAGCCAACAGGTAAAGGTACATTTATACAGAGCCGAAGGCATGTTCCCTTTCTATTACGATTATATTCTCGAAACTGCTAACGAGGAATTTGATAACTGGGATCTTTCGGATATGCGTTTCAATCGTGGCCGCAGAGGTTACATAGTTTATTGGTTACCCACCTGGGAGGAACAAAATACCAAATGGCTCAAGAGCGACGACCTCGGATTAAGAATGGTAAAAGCTTTCGACTACAAACCTATGCTCGATATTGCCTTACAGAACAACGCTTCGGGCGAACAGCTTGCCAGAAACATTTTTGAAGTGGTTACTCAGAACATTAAGTGGAATGGCAACTATGGCATTTATGCCAATAAAGATTTCGACAAAGTTATTAAAAAGAAAGAAGGATCTGGCCCAGAGATGAACATGATTATGGCCTTTATGCTGAAACGTGCAGGATTTGCGACTGATCTGGTATTGGTAAAAACTAAAGAAAAAGGCCGTCTGGAGAATATTTACCCTGTGAAGGATCAGTTTAACCATGTGGTGGTTCAGGTTGTAATGGGAGATAAGGTTTATTACCTAGATGCCACCGGACAGAATCCATCTTTCGGAAAATTACCCGCCAACGTTGCCGGTACGGAAGGCTGGTTGCTACGTAAAGAAGGTTATGGCTGGGTTGGTTTGCAGGATGCGGGCAATGCTTCGCAGATGTCAGTAATCTGAAAACCTGGGGACTTTAAGTATATTTTGTTTTAATAATAATGGTAGATTTCTCATTCCACCTATCTACCCCCAGGTAGATTCGAAATGACAATGAAGTTGTTATGTTAAAGGAGGAGAGTTAGAGAGCGGCCTTGCCGCCCTCTAACTCTCCTCCTTCTTTAAATCCTATAATTCTTGTCATTTCGACCGCAGGGAGAAATCTACGCTTCGGAGCTTTATTCCAAAATCTTCAGCAGTTCGTCCAGTTTTGGAGTAAGAATTATTTCAGTACGGCGGTTCTTTTGACGGGCTTGAGGAGTTTTAGCTTTATCAATTGGAAGGAACTCACTTCTTCCTGCAGCAGTTAAACGAACAGGATCGATTTTGCTGTTTTCTGTTAGAATTCGTACAACAGCGGTAGCGCGCTTGGCACTCAGGTCCCAGTTATCCTTAACGGATGCATCGGAACGGTAAGGAACATCATCGGTATGGCCTTCAATAAGTACATTGATATCAGTATTCAGTTCAAGAACTTTTGCCAGCTTTTTCAGTGCATTCACACCGTTAGGCTCTACAACGTAACTACCCGATTTAAACAACAGCTTTTCATCTAGCGAAACATACACTTTCCCATTTTTAACATTTACTGAAAGCCCGTTATTCTCGAACCCTAGAAGGGCATTCGACACTTTACTTTTCAAAGCTGCAACTGCAGAATCCTTACGGTTAAGTATCGACTGAAGCTCTTTCATCTTCTGATTATTTTTTTCAAGTTCAAACTGCATCACCTCAAGATTGCGCTTTTTCTCATCAAGGTTACGCTCAGCGAGTTTCAGTTGCTCTTCACGTTTCTGCAAATCGGCCTGAGTTGTTTGAAGTTGCGATAAAAGTTTGGAGTTTTCGCGTGCACTACCCTTCACAAGGTTTTCCTGAGCACTCTGAAGCTCGTCGTACTGACTCTGAAGTTTTCTCAGGTCTTTATCCGCCTGACGCAAATCAGCGTAACGCTTCAGGGAGTCAGCAACAAGCTTCTTCCTTTCCGAATCACATTCCGACAATTTAGAATTCAACTCATTATTATCCACCTGAAGCTTTTCAAGTTCTGATTTCAATTTTGCTTTTTCTTCTTCCAATGCCTGGCTCTGCTTTTTCACATCCTTAAATTTTGTAATTGGAACACAGGCATTGAGCATAATAAAACTGAGCAGTAAAAACATTATATTTTTCATATGTAAAAATTAAGCAGGTTCAACTTAGCAAATATATTGCTAAACTTCTTTTATAAACAGAAAGCCAGTATAATTATTGCAAGTTACCTGGGAATCAGGATTAAATAGCCCAAGATTATTTCTGAAAGCTTCTAAATAAGATACGTTGAAGTATTTTTTTATATCATTCAAAAATAATCAATATTAAAATTAATATCTTTGACGCTTGAAGGTACTGATAACCATACGGAATGGAAGAGGTGAAAAAAAGCCTGCTTGAAGCAATTAACAACACAGCCGACTTAAAAAAGCTGAAACCTGAAGAACTTATTGCCGTTAGTGATGAGCTCCGGCAGTTTATAATTGAAGTTGTAAGTAACAATTCAGGTCACTTGGGCGCAAGTCTTGGAGTGGTTGAACTTACCGTTGCGCTTCATTATGTATTTAATACTCCATCCGATCCCATTATCTGGGATGTTGGACATCAGGCATATGGTCACAAAATACTTACAGGCCGTCGCGATCAGTTCCACACCAACCGAAAATTTGGTGGAGTAAGCGGCTTCCCTAAAATGAGCGAAAGCGAGTACGATTCATTTGGTGTTGGCCATTCATCCACATCTATCTCGGCTGCATTAGGTATGGCTATGGCTGCTCAGATTAATGGAGAAAAGGACAAGCAAATAGTAGCTGTTATTGGCGATGGATCCATGACCGGAGGAATGGCATTTGAAGGTTTGAACAATGCGGGAACCTCAAAAGCAAATCTTTTGGTTATTCTGAACGACAACAATATGGCTATTGACCCTAACGTTGGAGCCCTTAAAGAATATCTTCTCGACATCACAACTTCGCGTACCTACAACAAGTTCAAAACTGATGTATGGAACGCGCTGGGAGCCATAAAGCTTAAACCTAACCCGCAAAGGTTGGTTCAAAAAATTGAAAATGGTATTAAAGCCATCCTTCTTAAACAGAGTAACCTTTTTGAATCGCTCAACTTCCGGTATTTTGGCCCTATTGATGGCCACGATGTGAAGCATCTGGTAAAGACTTTGTCCGATTTAAAAAACATTCCCGGTCCAAAAATTCTGCATGTTCTAACAACCAAAGGAAAAGGATATAAGTTTGCTGAAGAGGATCAAACAACCTGGCATGCTCCAGGCCTATTCAACATGCACACCGGAGAGATTATCCGCATTACTCCCGACTCACCTCAACCACCAAAATATCAGGACGTTTTTGGTCATACCCTTGTTGAACTGGCTGATAAAAATGAAAAAATTGTAGGCATTACACCAGCCATGGCTAGCGGTTGCTCCATGAAATTTATGATGGACAAATATCCAACCCGCACCTTCGACGTTGGAATTGCAGAGCAACATGCAGTTACTTTCTCTGCAGGATTGGCAGCTAAAGGGATGATTCCTTTCTGCAACATTTACTCCTCTTTTATGCAACGTGCCTACGATCAGGTAATTCACGACGCGGCATTACAGAAACTTCAGGTGGTTTTTTGTCTTGACAGAGCCGGTTTGGTTGGCGAAGACGGACCAACACATCATGGAGCTTACGATTTGGCCTTTATGCGCTGCATACCCGAAATAGTTGTTTCAGCTCCTATGAACGAGGAAGAACTTCGTAATCTGATGTATACCGCCCAGGCAGACAATTATGGATCGTTTGTAATACGTTACCCACGAGGAAACGGAGTAATGCCCGACTGGAGAAAACCTCTGAAGAAACTGCCCGTTGGAAAAGGACGAATGATAAAGGATGGAAAAGATATCGCCATTTTAACACTTGGAACCGTTGGAAACTTCGCCGTTGAAGCATGCAAGCAGCTTCAATCTGAAATGATAGACGCCGCTCATTTTGACTTTCGTTTCCTGAAACCTTTGGATACAGAGCTCTTAACGCAGGTTTTACAACGTTTCTCGAAAATTATTACTGTTGAAGATGGCGCGCTTCCCGGTGGTTTTGGTTCGGCTGTAAGCGAATTTATGATCGACAACGGATTTACCGCAACCATAAAGCGTTTGGGAATACCCGATAAGTTTGTGGAACACGGGGCCTTACCCGAGCTTTACAAAGAGTGTGGTTACGACACCTCTGGAATTGTTAACGCGGTAAAGATGATGGTTGGTAAAAAAGTTTTCTCTCAGGTCGGATAAAGACAAACATGCTAATCCCATGAATATAAAAACGAGGGGAATAGTATTTCATCATATCAAATACAGCGACACCAGCCTTATTGCGACAATTTATACCGAAACCTCAGGACGGAAATCGTTTTTAATCAAAGGCATTTACCGACCAAAATCTTTAATAAAACCAGGATTTTTTCAGCCATTAACTTTGCTCCAGATAGAGATTTCGCTTTCGGCAAAAAGAGACCTTCAGAGAATAAAAGAAATATCACCTTCACCAGTCCTTGCTAACCTTTACAGCAATGTTAACAAGCAGGCAATGGTATTTTTTATTGCCGAAGTTTTGTATAAAACGGTAAAGGAAGAGGAGCCTAATAAACCACTGTTCGAATTTCTTGATCACTCCATCCAATACCTGGATGCAAGTGAAAACGATATCGCAAATTTTCACATTCTTTTCCTGCTGCAACTCTCAAAATTTCTGGGTTTCTTTCCGCTTGACAACTATTCGGAAACCAACAATGTTTTTGATGCGTTGAACGGAAGCTTTG
>JAEYWD010000080.1 GCA_023429135.1 Bacteroidota bacterium
GCTTCGCCGCCCACTAAGCCCCCTCTCAACCGAATTACCTCATTGTCATTTCGAATGTAATGAGAAATCTACTCATTAATTCTTATAAATATTTTTACCTGATAATAGTGCTTATTAATTAAGTTAATCATAAATGTTTGTAGAATAATATTCATAATTTTGAAAAAACAATTGCAATGATTATTCAAAGAACAAAAGATGAGGTTATTATTCGGCTGAAGCCAACTGTTGATACTGAAGAGCTTCAGGAGTTAGCCAATTATTTCAGATATAAAGAAATTTCATCGAATTATAAGACTCCTCAGGATGAAGTTGATCAGTTAGCATCGGAGATCAATAAGACCTGGTATAAGGCAAATCGCGACAGACTTTTGAAATGAAAGTCGTAGTAGATACAAATATAATATTTAGTGCAATTTTAAATTCCCAGAGTTGGATTGGGCAAGTCCTTCTGAAGTCTGATAAATCTGTCAGGTTCTATAGTCCAAAATACCTTCAGACAGAAATTTTTAACCATATAGAAAAAATCGAAAAGATAACCAAACTGCCCAAAAACGAAATTATTGAACTGATTGAAATTCTTTATACACGAATTCAATTTCTTTCCGAAGATTTTATTCCAAAAGAAATACTAATTAAAGCCGAGGAACTAACCATAGATGTGGATTATGATGATGCAGTCTTTGCTGCATTGTCATTACATTTAAAGGCTAAATTATGGACAGGAGACAAAAAGCTGATATCAGCCCTGCTTCAGAAAGGATTCAAAAAATTCGTTACGCTAGAGGAGCTAAGAAACAAAATCATTAAAAAGCATAGTTGATATACATTACCATGAACAAAACTCATTATCTTTTCTGCCTGCTTCTCTGCTTTTCCTTTGCGGCTTTCTCTCCGGCTAAAAAGAAAATCACCATTTTTTCTATTGGCGATTCTACAATGGCCGACAAAGACACTACCGGAAACAATCCCGAAAGAGGCTGGTGCCAGATACTGCCTGCCTTTTTTGATACTACGGCTGTGAAAATAGATAATCGCGCCAAGAACGGACGAAGTTCCAAGAGCTTTATCACTGAAGGACTCTGGCAGCAGGTGCTCGATAATTTGCAGAAAGGAGACTATGTATTTATACAATTCGGTCACAACGATTCCAAACCTGATACTGCCCGTCGTACCGATCCACATACAACCTACCGTGCAAATCTGATCCGGTATATAACCGAAACCCGGGCCAAAGGAGCCATTCCTGTTCTTTTCACATCCATAGTTCGCCGCTCCTTTGACAGTGAAGGCAACCAGATTAACACTCTCGGAGAATATCCATCTGTTACGCACGAAGTCGGAAAAGAAATGAATGTTCCGGTAATCGATTTAAATAAAGCTACTGAGAATTTGCTTTACGAATATGGGGTGGAAGGTTCCAAAGCATTGTTTATGATCTTTGAACCCGGAATTAGCAAACGTCACCCCAACGGAAGTGTTGATAACACCCATCTTAATCCGCTGGGTGCTTTCAAAGTAGCCCAATTAGCTGTTAAAGAATTTAAAGCACAGAAGCTGCCTTTTTCCAAATTTCTGAGAGAAGGGGTAAAAGTTAACACCAATTTTCGCGGAAACATTAACCGGGAAGCACTTGTAAACCGCCATAATGTTAAGGAGAACAAAATAGACACCCTGAATTCTCTTACCATGGGCAATGGTGAGTTTGCCTTTACGGTCGATGCTACCGGTTTGCAAACCTTTCCTGAAATTTACCAGAACGGAATCCCTCTGGGAACTCAATCACAATGGGGCTGGCATAGCTTTCCGAATACGGAAAATTACAAGATGGAAGAAAGCTTTAAAACTTACAATTATCATGGCAAACCAGCACCATATGCTGTTGAAATAAAAACTCCCGACCGTAACCGCGATGCCGTTGCTTACCTTCGGGCTAACCCTCATCGCCTTCACCTTGGAAATATTGGACTGAGTATGACAAAGAAAGACGGATCGGAAGTTAAACCTGCCGATATCCAGGAAATAAACCAGGAGTTAAATCTCTGGAAAGGTGAGATACGCAGTACTTTTAAAATTGAAGGAATTCCGGTTGAAGTAATAACATACTGTCACCCCGACCTGGATATGATTTCCTCGAAAATTACCTCTCCATTGATTGATGCAGGAAGGTTGAAAATAAATTTCCGGTTCCCCTACCCCACAGGCAATCATAGTGATTGGGGGTGCGACTGGAACAGTCCTCAAAAACACAAAACCACACTCGAGGTCCTCTCCAATGCTGCCATTTTTAAGCGCACCCTCGACTCGACAACCTACTTTACCAAAGTCGACTGGAAAGGCAATGCCTTAATGGATGAAAAAAAAGCTCATTTTTATGAATTGGCACCCAAAGGTACCAGCATAGAATTCAGTTGCAGGTTCACAAAAGAAAAGAAAACTACTGCTTTGCCTGACTTCAATCGCACAAGAATGCACAGCGAGGCTAAATGGAGTTATTTCTGGAACCGTGGAGGAGCCATTGATTTCGCTGGCAGTACAGACCCCAGAGCCAACGAACTCGAAAGACGTATTGTTCTTTCCCAATATCTTACAGCCATTCAATGTGCAGGAACTTTCCCTCCACAGGAAACCGGTTTAACATACAATAGCTGGTTTGGAAAGTTTCATACCGAGATGCACTGGTGGCATGCCACTCATTTTGCACTCTGGAACCGCATCGATCTGCTCGAAAAAAGTCTCGGCTGGTACCGCGATGTGTTACCCGTAGCTCAATCCATAGCCCAACGTCAGGGATTTAAGGGCGCCCGCTGGATGAAAATGACTGATACTACTGGGTTGGAAGCGCCATCGGGTGTAGGCTCTTTTCTGATATGGCAACAGCCACATATCATTTATTTTGCCGAATTATGCTACCGAAACCATCAGAAAAAAGACATTCTCGAAAAGTATAAAGAACTGGTTTTTGAAACAGCCAACTTTATGGCCTCCTTTGTCACCTGGGACCCCGACAGGAACAGATATAACCTGGTTGGAATTATCCCCGCCCAGGAATCATTGCCGCACGATGTTACTTTCAATTCACCATACGAACTTGCTTACTGGCACTGGGGATTAACCACTGCCCAGAAATGGCGCGTACGGATGGGCATGAGCCGTAACCGCCAGTGGGATGATATTATCGAAAAGCTTGCCGTTGTTGCTCAAAAAAATGGCATTTACCTGTCAGCCGAAAGTGCACCTAATTCATACACACATTTGCCTTACTATTCCGATCACCCTGCAGTATTTGGCGCTTTAGGCGTGTTCCCCGAATCGCGTCTGGTGGATAAAAAAGTAATGAGTGCCACTTTCGATTACATCTGGGATAACTGGAACTGGAACAAAACCTGGGGATGGGATTTTCCTATGATGTCCATGACGGCAGTGCGCCTCGACCGGCCAGAGAAAGCAATTGAAGCATTGTTTATGAATGTGCAAACAAATACTTACCTGAAAAACGGCCATAATTTTCAGGATAAACGACTAAGACTTTACCTTCCTGGTAACGGAGGCATACTTACAACCGCTGCCCTGATGTGTACCGGTTACGATGGCTGTGAAACTGCAAATCCCGGTATTCCCAAAGATGGAACCTGGAAAGTGAAATGGGAAGGATTAAGTAAAATGCCATAATCTGAAATTATTCAGTAAAAACATAATTGACAATTGTTATATTTCGCCCCAGTTATTAACGTTAATCAATCAAACTCAATGAACAGAAGAAATTTTGTAACCCGAACAAGTATGGCTTCGGCAGCTTTATTGACAACACCATTAATTTCAAAAGTTACAGCCGGAACTCGTTTCGAGTTTGTAAGCCAGAGACCCCCACTGGAAAAAAGACATTTCACCAGCGAAGTCATCGAAGAAACCATTCTTAAAGTAAAAGCTCAGATTAAAGATCCTGAACTGGCTTGGTTATTCGAAAATTGTTTTCCAAACACGCTCGATACAACAGTTACCCATTACGAAAAAGATGGAAAACCTTATACGTATGTAATTACCGGAGACATCGATGCCATGTGGCTCCGTGACTCTTCAGCCCAGGTATGGCCGTATCTTCCGCTCGCAAATAAAGATGCGAAGTTGAAAAACCTGCTAAAAGGAGTTGTAAACAAGCAAACAGAGTTTGTTCTGCTCGATCCCTATGCGAATGCTTTTTTCGACGATCCTAATAAAAAAAGCGAATGGGCAAGCGATTATACTACCATGAAACCGGGCGTACACGAACGCAAATGGGAAATCGACTCCCTTTGTTATGTTATCCGTTTGGCTCATGGTTACTGGAAAGCTACAGGCGACACCTCCATTTTCGACGGCAAATGGAAAGAAGCCATGAAGCTTATAGTGAAAACCTTTAAAGAACAACAACGCAAGGAAAATAACGGTCCATACAGGTTCCAGAGAAAAGCTGCTCCACCAACCGACTCACAATATGGTGGCGGGTATGGTAACCCAACCAAAAAAATCGGTTTGATCCACTCCATGTTTCGTCCTTCAGACGACTCCACTTTTTATCCGTTCCTGGTATCGTCCAACATGTTTGCTGTGGTATCCCTTAATCAACTGAATGAGATTTTCACCTCTGTTGTTAAAGATGCCGCTTTTGCAGCCGAATGTAAAGCGCTTTCGCAGGAAGTAGATGCAGCTTTAAAGAAATATGCCATTCTGCAGCATCCTTATGCGGGAAAGATATACCCTCTGGAAATAGATGGTTTTGGTAATGCTTTATTTATGGACGATGCCAATGTTCCCAATCTTCTCTCGCTTCCTTATCTTGGATACTGTAAAATTGACGATCCGCTCTATATCGCCACCCGCAAGTTTTCACTTAGTCACAATAACCCATGGTTTCACGAAGGGAAGTACGCAAAAGGAATTGGAGGTCCGCATGTGGGTGAGCATAAAATATGGCCTATGGGGCTTGTAATGCAAGGACTTACCAGTAAAGATGAAGCTGAAATACTGTATTGCCTGAAGACTTTGAAGACAACTCATGCCGGAACAGGATTTATTCACGAGTCGTTCCATGTAGACGATCCGAAGAATTTCTCACGCAGTTGGTTTGCATGGGCCAACACTATCTTTGGAGAGCTCATTTTAAAACTCTCCCAAACAAACCCAGCCATTCTGAATAAAACAATTTAACATCAACGGCCATCAGGGAATTAGTACCCTGATGGTCCGTATTCCAACATCCAAAGTATATTGTTTCAACCTAAAATCTATATTCTACAGCATCTTAATTCAATCAGATTTATTTCCCTGAGGAATCTCCAGCTTCATTAATCAAGTAGAAATGGAAATGCCTAAGTACTTTTTTTACAATTTATTAAATAATATCCGTTTCCTTTATGATAAAAATATTTGTAAAGGCTTGTAAGAAAATTCTAAATTTGCTCTGATATACTAATTATAAATGGAAGATAGGCAATTAGTAGCCGGTGTTATGGTGGGAGATAAAAAAGTCTACGAACAACTGTATCACCGGTATTATGTTTACCTCTGTCATATTGCTGAGCATATAACCCGTGATATAGCTGATGCCGAAGAAATTGTATCCGATGTTTTTCTTAAATTATGGAATAACAGGGAAACAATTCAAATAAATTCTTCGCTTCGGTCGTATCTTGTGAGGGCGGTGCAAAACACAGCCCTTAACTATCTCGAAAAAAACAATTCCAAATACAAAACTACCAGCCTGGATACTATTAAGTATTCGTTAATTCTGTGGGATGACGATTATCCGCTCGGTCATTTATACGAACAGGAAGTAACAGCCATTCTGGAACAAAATATAAATGCCTTACCCGAAAATTGCAGGGAAATTTTTAAACTTAGCCGCCACAACGATTTATCGTATCAGGAAATTGCTGACAAATTGGGAATTTCGATAAATACGGTTAAAACACAGATCAAGATAGCCATTGCCCGGTTAAGGGAAGGACTCAAGGACTACCTGCATATAATCCTTTTATTAATTTTTGTTAAAAAAATTTAAATTTCTTTTCACCCTTCCGATTTTTTTTCCTGTCTATATATTAGATTAACTTTTTATGCACTCCTTTAAAAACAAACATCACGTTGATGAACTGATTGCAGGGTATCTCAAAAATGAGCTTTCCGAAGATCAGCTTATTGAACTCCACACATGGATTCAACAAAGTAAAAAGAACAAGTTTTACTTTGACGAATGCCGTGAAATATGGATTACCTCCAATTCCATCGAAAACAAAACAAGGTATAATTCCGTTTTAGCATTCGAAAAATTCCTTGAAAATACAGAAGACGAAACACCAGTATTTTTACTAAACAGAAAAACATGGCTGAACGTTGGTAAATATGCGGCTCTTCTACTTGTAGCTTTTTTTTTGGGGGGCGCGGCTTTTACAAAGTTTTTTACAAATACGAACGATTTGTTATCCGACCGGTATAGCGAAATTGTTGTGCCAAGAGGAGCTAAAGCTCAATTTACTCTTTTGGATGGCACTCAGGTAACACTGAATGCCGGAAGTAAACTGAGATATAATAATAAATACGGCATAAAAGATCGTAATGTTGAACTCGAAGGCGAAGCTTATTTTAAGGTAGCCAAAGATAAGGACAGACCATTTATAGTTAAGACATCGCATATCTCTGTAAAAGCATTAGGTACAGAATTTAATGTAAAAGCCTATCCTGCAGATAAAACTATTGAAACGACTCTGGTTGAAGGAGCCGTTAAAGTTGAAAAGCTGGAAGGTAAGAACGAATATGGCGACATTCTCCTGAAGCCCAATCAAAAAATAACTTTCTACAAATCAGAGGAATTGCAGGAGGAAAAAGAAGAATATACCAAAAAAGGAGAAATGGCTAAAATTAGGGATGCAGCTCCCGAAAAAATTAAACCTGTTTATGAGCTTGTAAAAGAAAATGTAAAGGTGGAGCCTCTGATCTCGTGGAAAGAAAATAAATGGATAATTGAAAAAGAAGATTTATCCAAACTTGCTATTGATCTGGAACGCAAGTTTGATATTCAGATTTCTTTTGAAACCGAACGGCTTAAACATTTTCGCTTCACAGGTACATTACTCGATGAGCCTTTGGAACAGGTTTTAAAAGTAATGAGTTTTACAGCACCTTTGAATTATGAAATAAGCGGAAAAAATGTTACCTTATCTGAAAAAGAAAATTTTGAAAAGATATATAAAAAGCTTTATAAGGAACAAAATAATTAATCAGAAAACCTTTTGCCTATGATATAAAAAACTAAAAACTATTACTAAAAAGCGCAGGATGCTCTAACACCCCGCGCCAAATCTTTTAAATAAACTCGCAATGTCATTCTTCAGGTGAACATTGTTTTGTTAAACTTAAAACACATAGCAAATCTATGAAAAAAAAATTTTCAAACACTATTCCTGTGCCCCGGCAAGGAATAAAAAAACTATTACTAATCATGAAACTAGCCCTCGCTTTCGTTCTAATGAGCGTTCTGCAAGTCAGTGCTAATGTTTATTCTCAGAGCACGGTAAACTTGAATGTACAGGACAGGTCCCTTCGCGAAGTTCTAAAAACGATAGAACAGAGTAGCTCTTTCCGTTTCTTCTATAGCGACGATCTTGTTCTGATGAACAAAAATGTTGATGTAAAAGCTGATAATGAAAAAGTAACAGATGTTCTTGATAATATCTTTGCCTCTTCGGAACTTACATATAAGGTGTTTGAAAATAACTTAATTGTAATTGTTCCCAAAACAGAAGCATTGCAGGAATTAAATGTTACTGGTGTTGTTACGGATTCTAAAGGTGATGTTCTTCCAGGTGTTAACGTTGTAATTGAAGGTACAACCATGGGTGTTGTTACCGATCTGGACGGACGTTATTCAATCAAAGTTCCAAGCGGATCGGCAGTGCTTGTATTTTCTTACATAGGATTCCTAACTGAAAAAATAGAAGTTGCCAATCGTAAGGTTGTAGATGTTAAATTGGTTGAAGATATCCAGAACCTTCAGGAAGTTGTGGTTACTGCTCTTGGTATTAAAAGGGAGAAGAAAGCCTTGGGTTATGCCGTAACAGAAGTAAAAGGTGAGGCTATCTCTACCGTTTCTCCTATCAGTCCTGTTAACGCATTACAAGGTAAAGTTGCCGGTTTGAATATTGCTCCAAGTGAAGGTGCAGCTTTTGCTGGTGCTAAAATTCAGGTACGTGGTGCCTCTACATTAAGAAGCAATAACATGCCAATTTTTGTTGTGGATGGTATTATTGTCGATAACGAGCTCTCCGGTGGTGATGAATGGGGTGGAACCGACTGGGGTAACAACCTGAAAAACCTTAATTCCGACGAATTTGAATCAGTTTCTGTACTGAAAGGTGCCGCAGCAACCGCATTGTATGGCTCACGTGCTTTGAACGGAGCTATCGTTATCACCACGAAAAAAGGTAAAGCCCGTAAGGACCTAGGTATAAAAATTTCTCAACGTTTCAATGTTAAGCAAGCCTATAAAGGTCCAGCTTTCCAGAACGTTTATGGTGAAGGAGCTCCTGCAGGCTACGACACTGATATACCAGACAAATGGAATCCATCCAAATATTTCCATCTGAACTCATCTAATGAACCTATGATAGATGGCAGCTGGGCACCATTAAGCTTTGGTCCTAAAATGGAAGGCCAGAAAATCAGGGATTATGCAGGCGATTGGGCTGCATTTGATCCGCAGCCCGATAACTTCCTTGATGCTTATCAAACCGGCTTCCAGAATAACACCAATATTTCTCTTGAAGGTGGAGGGGAAAACACTGTATTCCTTATTTCCTTCTCGAATTTCAAGGAAAAAGGAAATATTCCTAGAAACACATTTGACAGAAACGCCATTTTTGCAAAGGTGAATAAGAAATTTAACAATTTCATCAGTTCCGATGTAAGTGTAAGTTATTCGAATGCTGTTCCCAAGAACCCGTTGCAAACCCTCGGTCAATATTTTATTACTGGTGCATGGCCAAGAAACTATAACACCAATTACTGGAAAGAACATTACAAAGCTGCTCATGGTGGTGTACCTCAAGGCGATCCCTATAACGATCCAGGTTATGAAACTCCGGGTTCTGATGTTTGGTTCGGTTTGTATGAGAACAACTCCAAAAGAACTGAAGAATCCCTGCGTGTAACAGCAAAGCTTAACATGAATATTACAAGTTGGTTTGATATCGTTCTGGATGGATCTTTAAATAACTATTATACTACGGCTGAAACCAAGCAATTGGGTCAGGGTTACCGCAATGCGGGTGGTTATTATGAATTATTTCATGATACCAAACAGCAGTACGATGGCAAGGTTTGGTTGAATTTCCATAAAAAAGTAAGCGACTTCGATCTACGCGCCTCTGCAGTTGGTGAACACTGGCAATCGAAATACAGTTATTCAGGAGCCTGGACCAATGGTGGTTTAATTGTTCCCGGACAATACTCCATTGAAAATAGTAAAAATCAGGCTGGTCAGTCTGCCTATATCGGCGATCAGAAAAAACTTGAATCAGTATATGCTTTTGCCGATGTTTCATGGAAAGATCAGGTTTTTTTAAGCGTTACAGGACGTAATGACTGGTCTTCAGCTTTAGTTTATGCTGATGGTCATGGTTCCTATAGCTATTTCTATCCTTCAATTAGTGGTTCGTGGTTATTTTCGGAATCGTTCCAGTTACCCGACTGGTATTCGTATGGTAAGTTAAGAGCTTCATGGGCACATGTTGGTAACGACTTTACTCCTTACAGCATTAACCCGGGCTTTAGCCGTTCACGTACCATTAATAGTTATAATGGCGACATACCAGCGTTCTCGTTCAAGGATAAAATTATGCCAAACCTGAATTTGAAACCCGAAGATCAGAAATCAATTGAATTTGGTTTTGAAAGCCGTTTCTTCATGAACAGATTGGGTATTGACTTTACCTATTATAAAACAAATACTTTTAATCAGATTCTGAACATTCCTGTACCATCCGAATCGGGAGTTAACGAACAACGTATCAATGCCGGTGATATTCAGAACCAGGGTATTGAAATTGAACTCAAAACCATTCCTGTTAAGATAAACGATTTTGAATGGTTCTTGGATGCTACCTTTGCTCGGAACCGTGGTAAAATTAACAGTCTCTACCCGGGCGTAACCGAATACATACTGGATGGATCATGGAACTATGGGAATACCCGTATTGCTTCTGTTGCCAAGGTTGGTGGAGCTTATGGTGTACTTGTATCCGATTCAGATCCCAAACGTTTCAAAAATACAAACGACCCAAATGATCCACGTAATGGTAAAATGTTACTTACCTGGAACGCTTCCCAACGTGGCGCTTACCCCGAAAGAAGTTTTGAAGAAAGAGTTGTTGGAGATATGAACCCTGATTTTACAGGTAGTGTTACAACTGGCTTCAACTTTAAAAATTTCCGTATTGAAGCGATGTTCGATTTCAAGATTGGTGGTGATATCAGTACTTATTCTGGCCGTTACGGTGCCGCGTATGGGTTATTTGAATCCACCCTCGATTACCGCGATCTCGAACACGGTGGTAAGGAATGGACAGCTAACTGGACTGGCGAAAAATACCAGGATGGTTATATTCCCGATGGCGTGTTTACAGAAGGAACTGTAGTTGAAATGAAAGATGCCAGTGGTAACATTGTTAAAAACAATGTTGGTGGTATGACTTTCGTGGAGGCCTATGAAAAAGGATTGGTAGATGCAGTTCACGGTAGCTGGTGGCATTATAAAACAAATAACTGGGGCTTAGGTGTGGTAAATGATAATGTTCTCCAGGAAAACTCCTATATTGGTTTCCGTCAGTTAACAATTTCGTATGCTATACCAAAATCTTTATGCAATAAGATTCGTGTAAGTTCGGCAGATATCGCCTTTATAGGACGTGATTTAGGTTTTCTCTATAAAACCCTTAAGGATGATCTGAATCCTTTTAGCGTTAGAAGTAACAGAGCCGGTGCCGCTTTAGAATGGCAGCAAACTCCTTACATCAGAACTTTAGGTGTTGCATTAAATCTGAATTTCTAGTGAAAGATTCAGTTGAATATAATTACGGAAGTGAAATGCTTCAAAATTGTTATCAATAAAATCTTTAATTACTTAAAATTAAACAAATGAAAAATATTACACACAAAATATTTATAAGTTTGGTTCTGATCGGTTTCCTCTCGGTGCAATGCAAAGATGAGTTTGCTGATTTAAACCAGAATCCGAGGGAGGTTACTAACCCAGATGTATCCCAACTCCTTACAAATGCACTTTTTAATATGTGCGGAGATGAATATCTGCAATGGTTTTATAACAACAGCGTTTATTTCTGGAGATTCCAGCAGATAACAGTTGCTCGTGCGGGTACAAGCTCGGATTTTAATAATACCGGCGCCCTTGGCGGAGTCCCCTTATATACTGTAATGATCGATATGAAGGAAATCCGCAATCGTATTGATCAGTTGCCCGCCGAAGAAAAGGCCAATTACGAAAAGTTTAAAGCCATTACTTATATTCCCCAGGTTTACCTTGGCATTAAGGAAACCGACTGGAAAGGTAGCATGCCTTACTCCCAAGCTGTTGAAGCCCGATACAGTGGTAACATGACTCCAAAATATGATACTCAAAAAGAGTTGTTTACACAATGGATCAAAGAACTTGACGATGCAATTGTCGCCTTGACTAAAGATGATCCAAAGCAAATTTCTCCAGTTAATCAGGATTTCATCTTCAAAGGTGACTGGACTGCCTGGGCTCGTTTAGCAAACAGCTTAAAGTTACGGATCGCTGCCCGTCTCGAAAAGGCTGATAATGCCTGGATGAAACAAATTTTAGCCGACGTAGTTTCCAAAAAAGATGCAAATGGTCAGTTGTTGTTAATTACCGAAGCATCTCAACAGGCAATCTGGGCTCCGGCAGCAAACGAACTGGGCCCCGGAGGAACAAACTCTCTCTGGATTGAGAATTATGGACCATCCCAGAATTTCAGTAAATTTATGGCTCGTAATCAGGATCCACGTCTCAACATCTTCTTTATTAAGAACGATCTGGACGAAACAGCAATCACAAAGTTAAAGGCTACACCTAATGTAACCCTGCCTAAATTTGCAAAATCACCTGTTACCGAACCTTGGGATCGTCTTGTTGGTGCTCCTGTAGCTCCGGATTCATCGGGTGTTGCTGATTATTTTGGAGCAACCTTGAAAGATTCTGAAGGTAAAAACTATTCCCGCCTGCCTTATGTGGATTATAACCTGATTAAACCCAAACAGAATAACCGCAACGGTGAATACAAAAACATTTTCCTGGGTGCTGCTGAAGTTTCGTTATATCTTGCTGAATTTACCGAAAAAGGTTACATTTCCGGAATAGGTACTGCTAAGGATTGGTACGAAAAAGGAATCCGCTTATCTTGCCAAACCTACAATGATAAAGCTCAGAAAGCTCAAATTCCTAATTTCGAAACCCGTAAGATTACTGATGATCAGGTAACCGCATTGATTGCCTCTGCCGATGTAGCTTATGTTGCCGGAAGTCCTCTGAATGTTGAGAAAATTATTCTACAGCAAATTGTTAACCTGTATGATAATCCATACGAAGGTATTGCTGTTACACGTCGTACCGGTTACCCGAAGAAAACAAGTACCATTTGGGGATGGCAACCTTACGTAGCAACTGGTAATGAACTTAAACTCCCACGTCGTTTCCCATGGGTAACTCCTACGGACGAAACAAACCGCACCAACTGGACAACTGCCCTTACCGAACAAGGATTCACAAAAGACGACAATAAAGGTGAAGTATTGAATGCAGAACGTGTTTGGTGGGACAAGAATTCTCCAAACTATGGAGAAGGTAACTAAAAACATTTAAAGATTTATAGGCTGTAAATTAAGTGTTAGTTAGGAGAGAGGGGCAAACAGCTTCAGGTTGTCTTGCCCCTTATTCTTTATCCCGTTATACCGAATTTATCCACTGTTTAATTTGGAAGTATGAAAAAAAGAACTCTATTCTTAATTCTCTTTCTTGCTTATTTAGGCTTAAGGCTAAGTGCACAGGAAACTTACACCTTCACCCAGGCCCTCGCCATTTCCAACGTCCACCAATATGGCCGCGAAGGTCTCTATAACGACCAGTTTGTTTATCGCTATTTTACACCGGAATTCAAAACTCCAAAAGACGGACTTGTTTTCTTTACAAACGACAAAGGACAGGATGTAGTCTGGAAAGCAATAAAAGCAGATACTGCCGGACGATTCACAAGCCGTGAGGCCTCCAACGGATATATTTATCTTTCGTACAACTCACAGAAAGAACAGAGTGCAGTATTGAATATCAGTGGCAACTCCATGTTTTATTTCAACGGAGAACCTCATGCGGGCGATATTTATTCCGACAAATGGCTATACACTCCTGTTAAACTCAAAAAAGGTCTGAACGAGATTTACATTCGCACCTCTCGCTTTATGTATCAAGGCATTATTGCCCGCTTATTATTTCCCGAAACTCCGGTTTTAATAAAAACAGAGGATGCTACCTTGCCTCACATTATCATTGGTGGGAAAAACGACCAGCTCCTGGGAGCAATTGTGGTAATAAATACAACCAACCAATCTTTAAAAGATGTAAAAATCAGGTCGAAGCTCAACGGAAAAGAAATGACTGTTGATGTTCCTGCTATTATGCCATTAGGTTCACGAAAAATTCCATTTCAGTTTAATGGCTCTGAAATTACTCAAAAAGGTAACCATAGCTGTGAATTGGTTCTTTTGTCGAAGAGCAAAGAGTTAGCACGTTCTGAAGTTAGGATTGAATCGGTGCTGCCCAACGAACCGTATAAAAAAACCTTCATCAGTAATATCGACGGCAGTGTACAGTATTATGCCGTTAATCCTCAAAGTACAGCAACCTCCGCTCCTTCGTCTTTATTTCTGTCGGTGCACGGGGCAGGAGTTGAAGCTATCGGCCAGGCAAAAGCGTATAAACCGAAAGACTGGGGCAATCTTGTAGCTCCTACCAATCGCCGTCCGCGTGGTTTTAACTGGGAGGACTGGGGCCGTATTGACGCTATGGAAGTGCTGGACCTCGCCGTGAAAGAGTTTAATCCCGATCCTTCGAAAATATATTTAACCGGTCACTCCATGGGTGGTCACGGAACCTGGTATCTCGGTGCTACTTTCCCGGGTAAATGGGCTGCTATTGCTCCATGTGCCGGTTATCCGTCGCTGATGGGTTATGGATCGGCTGATGGAAAAATCCCCCAGCCGGGCGACAACGAAATTGAAAAAAATCTTTACCGCGCCAGCAACGGCAGCAATGTATTCGAACTGGCACACAATTATAAAGCATCGGGAATCTATATCCATCATGGCGACAGCGACAAAGTTGTTTCAGTAGACTATGCCCGTCAAATGCGCAAAGTGTTGGCTGAGTTTCATCCTGATTTCTGCCATTACGAATATCCAGGCGGGAGTCACTGGTTCAGTGATCAAAGTGTTGACTGGCCTCCGCTGTTCGATTATTTCAAATGGCACACCATACCCCACGACAGCACGCGCAATAAAATAGATTTTACAACAGCCAATCCAGCCGTTTCATCCGCCTATTACTGGGTAACTATTCTGCAGCAGAATGAGCCCTTGCAATATAGCAATGTAAAACTGACACGTGAAGCAAAAACCAAATCGGTTTACGGTGAAACTCAGAATGTTTCCCTCATGAAGCTTAATCTCGCTGCGTTCGGAAACGATTCGGTGACACTGAAAATTGACGGAGATATAATAAAAGTAAAAGCATCAGCTTCATCTTCTTTTGTTTATCTGGTAAAAAAAGAACGGTGGCAAACTGGTTCAGAACCTGCGGTCGAGACGAAAGGAATTGTTCGCAACGGAACCTTCAAAGAGCCGTTCAATAACCGTATGGTATTTGTTTACGGAACCATTGGCAATGCACAGGAGAATGCCTGGTCGCTGGCAAAAGCACGATTTGATGCCGAAACATGGTATTATCGGGGAAATGGAGCAGTGGATATCGTTTCGGATAAGGAATTTAATGCAAGTCAGTATCCCGACCGTGGTATTATAGTTTATGGTAATGCTGCGACAAACAGTGCCTGGGGAAAACTGCTTGCAAAATGCCCCGTTCAGGTTACAAGAGGTAGTATAAAATTCGGAGACAAGGAACTAAAAGGTGACAACCTCGGCGCTTATGTGATGTATCCGCGTTCCGACAGCAAAACAGCTTCTGTAGCGGCCATTACAGGAACAGGACTTCCCGGAATGCATGCTGCCGATGCCAATCAGTACTTCTCTGGAGGAAGCGGCTTCCCTGACTATATGATCTTTAATGATAAAATATTAAAGGAAGGTGCTAAAGGAGTAGTCCACGCCGGATTTTATAATAACAATTGGGATCTATAACATTTATGAAAGTGGCAAAAGTATTCCTGACAACAGATTGAGCTTTTGTCACTTTTTATTATGTAAAAAGTACGTTATGAATTTTTATAAATATTTGTCCCGCAATTTTTTTTGAACGTAATAGTTTTTAAATAAAAAAAATAAATATTTGTACCATTGAAATTGAAAACGGATTGAGGCAAATATTTTGCCAGATCGTAACAACGAACCGATGGGTAATACTGAGGAAGCATATCTTATTCAAAAACTGAGGGAAGGGGATATTAAAGCTTTGGAGGTCTTATTTAACAAGCATTATGGAAACCTTTGCCGCTATTTGCTTTTACTTTTTAAAAATCAACTTGTAGTTGAACACATTGCCCAGGATATTTTTGTTTACTTGTGGGAAAACCGTGAAAAAATTGAAATAAGAACATCCCTGGAGTCATACCTATACTCAGCCGGTCGGTACAAAGCACTTAACCAGATTCGTAACAAAAACCGGAGAGAAACCATAAATAACTCCATTTATGCATCCGAAGAAATAAATGAAGAAGTTTCATCCGATTCTATTCTTGAAAGGAAAGAACTCGAAGAAATTATTGAGAATGCCATAAACACATTACCAACCCGATGCCAGCAAATTTTTCGGCTCAGCCGTAGTGAGGACCTTAGTAACAAAGAAATAGCCAACATTCTGAAAATATCAGTAAACACCGTAGAGAATCAGATGGGAATTGCTTTGCGTAAGCTTAAAACAACCCTCCGGCCCTACTACATGCAAATATTTCTAATTGCTTAATTTTTTTTGAAAAACGTTTAGTGGTTTTTTCAAAATTAAGTGCCATACATAAAAATCGAAATTTGAAAATGCATATTCCCTGGAATTTATTAAGGAGGTTTGCAAAAGGTCAGTTGTTGGAGAGTGAACTTACTGACCTGGAACAGTGGCGACAATCCTCTGAGTTGAATCAACTTATTTTCGACGAAATTGTCTCTGATGAGGATTTCGTTAAGCAACTGGAATCCGGACAGTGGGACGATAATTCAAAGCACTGGGATGCTATTTTAGCAAAACTGACACCTGCCGAACCAAAAATAATTTTTAACAGACGAAGATTCTACCAAATTTCAGCTATAGCAGCATCAGTTCTTATCCTTATCGGATTGAGTATTGCCTGGTTATATTCTTCCTGGAATAACCGTGGATTCTCCGAAGACGATTTTACCTATATATACTCACCAAGAGGACAACGTACCCAGGTTATTCTGCCCGATAGTACCAAAGTATGGTTAAACTCAGAAACTTCCATCCGGTACCCCGTTTCATTCAACAAAAAGGCACGCGAAGTGACCATTGAAGGTGAAGCCTTTTTTAAAGTAACCAAAAATGCAAACAAACCATTTTATGTTAAAACCAGCGACCTTCGTGTGAAAGTTTATGGCACTTCATTCAATGTAAAAGCATATCCAAATGAAAAATATATAGAAACAACGCTTATCGAAGGAAAACTAAGTGTCATTCCCAATTCAAAACCCGAAGCCCCGGAAAACGAAATTTTCCTAAAACCCAAGGATAAACTGAAATTTCCTAAGCCAGGAATAATTGAAGCAGATAGCGTTACCACGGCAATAAAGAAAAATCTGGCGCAGAAAAAACAGGATAAAAAGGACATGCCTAAAATGCTTCTGTCACGCAACATTAACTCCGACCCTGAAAATCTGTGGAAAGATGGTAAGCTGATTTTTATGGATGAAAAGTTTGGCGATATGGCTATTAAGCTGGAGCGTTGGTACGATGTGAAGATTCATTTTGAGAATGAAAAGATTAAGAATTTCAGGTTTACAGGCAAAATTGATAAGGAAACCATTAATCAGGCCATGGAAGCCTTAAAAATTTCATCACAAAATAGTTACAGGTACGAAATTGTTTTCCGGGATATTTATTTAAAATAAACGCTAACTATAAATAACTGCTATGAAGCCATTTACATAAAACAAAAAAAAGGAAAAGAGCCAGGCTCCTTTCCTTCGTTTCGACAAAATCAGTCCAATTTTACTGCGAATAAAATTGAATTGATTTCCGAAAAATCCCCGGCTGCGAACCGGGAAGTACTTAATTATAAAATTAAATCAGGGTAAAATTATGAAAAAAAAGCTAAAAAATTGCTTAAGAGGCAGATATTGTAGCTCCTTAAGAAAAACATTCAAAATCATGAAACTTTCACTTTTGATACTGATGCTGGGATTATACAATTTGTCCGCATCCGTCTATTCTCAAACAATCAAACTCGATTTATCACAACATAATTTAACTTTAAAGGAAATATTCGCTAACATCGAGAAGGAGACATCCTATAAATTTCTTTATCGTTCGGATCTGGTTAACATAAACTCTGTAAAGACTCTTGAAAACCAGGAAAATACTCTGGAAGGAATTCTTACTACATTGTTCGAAGGAACAGGAATTGATTATTCCATCATTAACCAGAATTTAATTGTTCTTACGCCATCCAAACAAACTGCTCAAAACAAAACCATTAAAGGTAAAGTTACCGACCAGAATGGCGATGCGCTGATAGGAGTAAATATTGTTGTTAAGGGTACTACCGTAGGTGTAATCACTGATATGGATGGTAACTTCACAATAAATGTCCCTAATGAGGATGCTACACTTGTATTTTCAATTGTAGGTTATCTTACCGAAGAGGTTGCTCTGGCAGGACGTTCGGAAATAAATATAAAACTTGTTGAAGATATTAAGCAGCTAAATGAAGTAGTTGTTACAGCTCTTGGTATCAAACGCGAAAAGAAAACCCTTACCTATGCTTCGCAGCAGGTCTCTGGCGAAGAAATGATGAAATCGAAAGATATTAACTTCATGAGCAGCCTTAGTGGTAAAACAGCGGGTATCGAAATCAAAAAGAGTGTTTCGGGAGCCGGTGGTTCAACCCGTACTGTTTTAAGAGGTTCAAAATCGTGGAGCCAGTTGAGTGAGCCCTTGTATGTAATCGATGGGGTACCTATGGTTAACCGCAAAGGAGAACAAGGAGGAATGTGGGGAGGAACCGATGAAGGCGATGGACTTTCGCAAATTAACCCCGACGATATTGAAAGTATCAGTGTACTGAAAGGATCCAATGCTGCTATTCTTTACGGAAGTCAGGGTGCAAACGGTGTGGTTATTATTAATACCAAAAAGGGGAAACAGGGTAAGGCAAGTGTTACACTCAGCTCCAGCACACTATTCGAGAGCATTATCTCGACTCCAGATCTTCAGTTCAGTTATGGTAGCGAGGGTGGTGCAAAAGAAAGCTGGTCGTACACCAAAGGCAATTACGCAAGCGATTATGTGGACGATTTCTTTCAGACCGGCACAAACCTGGTTAATACAATATCCGTAAGTGGCGGAACCGACAAAACAACAGCATATTTCTCCTATGGAAATACTTCAGCCAGAGGCGTTGTTCCTAACAATAAATACTCGAAAAACAATGTTACATTCCAACAATCCACTAAATTGCTAAGAGATAAGCTTACCTTGAGTTCCAACGTAATGTTGACTACCGAGGAAGCAAATAATAGAAACACCGCCGGGTATTATCTTAACCCGCTCACAGGTCTTTATTTCTTCCCAAGAGACAAAGATTTCAGTACTTATAAAGATAATTATCAGACCTTTAATGATGCCAGGAATATGTACCTTCAAAACTGGTTTGTGGGCGATCACTTCCAGTCGAACCCTTACTGGCTTATTAACAAGCAACCAAGAACAGATCTTACTAAGCGTGTAATTGCCAGCGTTTCGGCCGATTACCAGATTACCTCCAAACTGAAATTCCAGACTCGTGCCAGCTACGACTATGCTGTAAAGTCGTACGAGCAAAAGTATTATGCCGGCGGAAACTCAGTGAATATTTCGGAAAACGGACGGTGGTTCTATAAAAAATACGACGACAAAATGATGTACGCCGATGGTATGTTCTCTTACCAGAACAATTTTGGCAATTTCAGCATCAATGGTGTTTTAGGGGCCAGCTACCAGGAAACAGTTGTAGGAAATGGTGTTGAAGTTGATAATGGTACAAATTCCCTGTTCTATGCCAACGAGTTCTATTTTCAGAACCTGCCTACAAATGTTCAGGTAAAATCCATTTACGGAGGCCGAATAATTAAAGAAGGTGTTTTTGGGAATGCTCAACTTGGTTATAAAGAAATGCTCTTTCTCGATATATCCGGCAGAAACGATTGGTCGTCGACTCTTTTTGGCACTCCCAACATTTCTTATTTTTACCCTTCCATTGGGTTAACCGGTTTAATAAGTGAAATGGTTAAACTGCCAACAGCAATAAGCTTTGCCAAAGTTCGCGCATCGTATGCAACCGTTGCCAACGAAGTTCCTTTCAATAAAATTTTCCCCCGTCACACCATTAATAGCAGTGGTGGTATCGACCGTAATACAATTGCTCCTTTTACCGATGCCAAGCCCGAAATGTTAACAACCTTTGAAATTGGTACCGACTGGAGATTTCTTGACGGACGACTTGGACTCGACTTTACTTATTACAACATCAAAAGCACCGATCAGTTCCTCTCCAGTAAAGATGTAACTGCAAGCCAGCAATTAGCTGGTCAAAGCACTTTTTTCTATAACGCCGGTGAAATTGTAAATAAAGGGGTTGAAATAGTTTTAAATACTGAACCTGTTCGCAATAAAACCTTCGGATGGAAATCAGCTTTAAACTTCTCCAGAAACGTTAACGAAATTGTAGAACTTGTGCCAGGCCATCCCGAAACCTATATCGACATGGGATCATCGGAAGGATATTATTCCCGCCTGTATCAGGGCGGTTCTTTTGGAGATATGTACGGTTATAAATTTCAACGTAATCAGTCCGGACAAATTTTACTTGATGAAACAACAGGAGCGCCTCTCAAGACAAAAGAGGTTGAATACCTTGGCAACCTGGAACCCAAATTTAGCTTAGGCTGGAGCAATGGCTTATCTTACAAGCAATTCACCCTAGACTTTTTAGTAAATGCTAAAATTGGAGGAAAATGTTTTAGCCAGACTGAAGCTATGCTCGATGGTTATGGCGTAAGCGAAAGAACGGCTGCTGCAAGGGATAACGGAGGATTAGCCATAAATGGGATGCAGGGTACCACTGCAGTTACCAAAATCGATCCTAAATTGTATTACACAACTGTTGGTGACCGGAATGGTATTTCGGAAGAATATGTGTACGACAGAACCAATATTCGTTTAACCCAGCTATCATTATCCTACAACCTTGATGTCAATAAATTAAGACTACCAGTTAAAGCTGCCTCCATTTCACTGGTTGGAAATAACCTTTTCTTCTTCTATAAAAAAGCGCCTTATGACCCTGAGTTAACAATGAATACAGGTATACAGTCGCAATCGCTAGACAACTTCAATCTTCCTTCTACAAGAACCTATGGTTTTAACCTTAAAGTTACATTCTAACATTCTGACAATTATGAAAAAACTTTTATATATAATAATGACTGTGTTCATGCTGGGTGCATGTACCAGTGAATTTGAAGATGCCAATATCAATCCTTATGAGATTTCGGAGGAGTCGTTAACTCAGGATTTTAATCATATCGGTTCGTTTTTCCCGAGCATGCTGAGTAATATTTTTGGGCATCAGATTGAAGAGAATCTTATAGCCGAATCGTTTTGCGATTACATGGCTACTCCCACTCCTTTTGCCGGCGGAGTAAATAACACAACTTATTACATTCGCTGGAATACATACTGGGATCGCATTTATAATAGTATTATGTCTCCAGCTACTCAGGTTATCTACAAAGCAAATCAGGGTGGATACGAAATGTTCACACGGTGGGCGAAACTTATTCAGATTCTGGGAATGTCGCGCCTCACCACCTACCACGGTCCTGTTATTTATTCAAACTACGGGTCGAGTTCCTCTGTTGTTAAATACGACAGCGAAGCTACTTTATACAACGCTTTTTTTGCACAGCTTGACACTATTCAAACTGTTTTTTCCAAGAACAGTAATTATACGGGATTGAAAAAATTTGATGCAAGCTACAGTGGAGATGTTACCAAGTGGATGAAATTAATTAATTCCATGCGTTTACGCCTGGCTATCCGTATTTCGAAAGCAGCTCCGGCAGTGGCAAAAGCTCAGGGTGAAAAAGCCATCAGCGATCCTGCTGGTTTAATTTTATCTAACGACGATAACTTCAATATTTCACTTTATGGCAGCAAATTATACCTGGCAGTTATCTGCTTCGAATGGGAGGATACCAGAATGTCGGCTGGGATGGAATCTTTTCTGGTTGGGTTGAAGGACCCACGCATTGCCAAATATTTTCAGCCTGCAACTGACAATTCGGTTTATTCCGATCACCCTGCTTTTCCATACAAAGGAATCCGCAATGGTGCACAACTGGTAGCAAAAGATGATCATACCTCTTTCTCGAAAATAAACGAAAGCTTTAAAACCATAACCAAACGTAGTTATATATCGGCAGCAGAGGTTTATTTTGACCTCGCCGAGGCAGCTCTTAGAGGCTGGGCCGGAGCTGGTGATGCTAAAGCGAACTACGAAAATGGCGTGAAATTATCATTCGGTGAATGGGGTGCAGGTGGTGTAGATTCTTATCTTGCCGATGCTACCAGCACACCTATTGACTATGTAGATCCCAAATATGATGGTGTAATCAATAGTTTCAAATCCAGATCTACCGTTACTATTAAATGGAATGACGCAGATACTCAGGAACAAAAACTGGAAAAAATTATAACCCAGAAATGGATTGCAGGTTTTCTGAACCCGAACGAACCCTGGGCTGATTTCCGCAGAACCGGTTATCCTAAACTGCCCACCGTTTATAAAAACGACAGTAGCTCCGACTGGGGAGTTATTCCCGCCGGCGAATGGATTAAACGTATGCCGTTTGTGGAAAAAGAAAGAACCGGAAACCCCGAAGGTATTTCTGATGCTAAGACCAAACTTGGAGGAGATGATTTAATCTCAACACGTTTATGGTTTGATACAGGCGGAGCCAATTTTTAGTTATGTTGTTTGATTGTGAGTTTAAGCTGTTCTCTTCGGAGGGCAGCTTACTTTTTTATTGAAGAAACTGTGTAAGCGTTATATGATTTTTAGCATCATCTTTTGATTTATTCATTCATTGAACTAACTTAGCCATCCGAAAAATGTAGAGAATTAATAGTATTACTTATATTTAAAACACGTCGCATGTTTTTCAAAATAAGAATTTTATCCCTTTTTCTTTTTATCAGTTTGGTTTGTCTGAGGGCTCAATCCATTTACGAACTCAACGCTCAGTGGAGATGTAACAGTATTGCCATGGTAAAAATGAAGGGCGAGGCTTTGTCCCATCCATCAGCAAAACTGCAAGGATGGCAACCAGCCACGGTTCCTGGCACTGTTTTAACTACCATGCTCAATAACAAACAGGTTTCCGATCCTTTCTACGGGATGAACAACAACAGAATTCCCGATATTTATTACACCGGCCGAGATTATTATACATATTGGTTTGTAAACGATTTTAAGGAGAAAGCTGCCGCCGGCGAACAGGTGTGGCTTAACTTCCGTGGTGTTAATTACAGTTGCGAAGTTTTTCTGAACGGACATAAGCTCAACAGCAAAACCCATTATGGTATGTTTTTACGCCAGAGCTACAACATCACTTCCTTTTTATCGAAAGATGGGAACAACCGCCTGGCAGTGATTGTCTATCCGCCCGATCCCGTAGGTAATCCCAATGGCGGTCAGGGGGGCGATGGCACCATTGCCCGCAATGTATCGCATCAGTATGTTGCCGGGTGGGATTGGATTCAGCCTATCCGCGACCGCAATACCGGTATCTGGGATAAAGTCACCATTGAAAAAACAGGAGCTGTTAACCTCCTGAACCCGCGCGTGATAACACATGTTCCGGGAAAACGCTTTCCGGGAGCAAAACAGGAGCCAGCAACCCTTAAAACATCGGCAGAACTTGAAAACCCAACCAATGCTGCTGTGCAGGGAACTCTTCAATTTAAAATAGCTGACGTTACAAGCAAAAAAGAAGTTACCATTCCGGCCAAATCGACCATGGAAATTAATCTCCCCGGTATTTCGCTCGAAAACCCACGTTTATGGTGGCCTGCAGGCTACGGGGAGCAATATCTTTACCCGTCCGAATTCGAATTTATTCCATCTTCAGGACAGGTTTCCGACCGCGAAACATTGAATGTTGGTATCCGCGAAATTCAGAACCAATGGAACAATCATACCCGCAGCATGCAAACGCTAGTGAACGGGCAAAAAATATTTATCAAAGGCGGAAACTGGATTATTTCCGATGCTATGCTCCGTTTCTCCGAGCAACGTTACGATGCCGAGATCCGCTTTCACCGCGATATGAACCTGAACCTGATCCGTATCTGGGGCGGCGCTTTAACCGAACGCCCTGAGTTTTACAATGCCTGCGACAAATACGGGCTTTTGGTTTATCAGGACTTCTGGACCTCGGGCGACTGCAACGGTCGCTGGGTGGACCCTATGAAAAAGGAAGACCAGTGGACACGCCGCAAATATCCCGATGATCACAGCCTGTTCCTGAATTCGGTAACAGATCAGGTGAAAATGATACGAAATCATGCCTCACTTGCATTTTATTGCGGAGGTAATGAAATTGTTCCACCCGAAGATATTTATATTGTCATGCGCGACTCCATCCTTCCAAAGTTGGATGGTACCCGCTATTTCTTCTCGTACTCCAACAGCGACAGCATGTCGTACAACTCTCTCGGTGGCAATGGCGACGGGCCCTATACAATTCAACCTGTAAGCTTATTTTGGGAACACCGCACCTTCCCCTATAACTCCGAAGTTGGAAATGTGGGAACCGGCGATTACGAATCGCTCGAGCGTTTTATTCCTCTCGAAAATATGGTTGTGCCCGATTATACAGCTAAAAAAATTGATTCGGTGTGGAATTATCACAAGGATATTGGCTATGGTGAATATATAAATGCTTATGGCAAACCAAAAGATGTGCGCGATTTTGCCAATAAAGCCCAGCTTGTAAACTACGACCAGTACAGAGCTTTGATCGAAGGCTTCAGCGCACATGCGTGGGACTGGTACACCGGCACCATCATCTGGAAAACTCAGAATCCGTGGACAGCCTTACGTGGGCAGATGTACGATTACTACCTCGATCCCAATGCATGTTTATATGGTTTACGCAATGGAAGTGAGATTTTACACGTTATGTGTAATCCGGTGGATGGAATAGTAATGACAGTGAACAACGCTTTCCGGTATTATCACGATGTAATGCTGCAGGTAAAAACCATCGATCTTTCAGGAAAAGAAACGCT
Organism: Bacteroidota bacterium; assembly: GCA_023429135.1. Taxonomy (GTDB): domain Bacteria; phylum Bacteroidota; class Bacteroidia; order Bacteroidales; family JAAUTT01; genus JAAUTT01. The sequence goes on from JAEYWD010000080.1 coordinate 24,839, forward strand.
GGTAAGCCAGGTATTTTGCGATATCAGTCCAACCTCGGTACAGAAATATTTCTCCGTAAAAAAAGAGATGGATGCGCTGAAGCAACAATCGGGTGGTTTTCTGGTGGTACGCTTACTCAACACCAAACAGGAAATTCTGAGCGATAACCTTTACTGGTTATCCAATGAAACCGGAAACTATTCTGGTTTGCAAAGTATGCCGCAAGCTGAAGTTAAAACTTCTGTAAAAAAGATTGCTGACGGGAAACTTGAAGTCACTATCTCAAACAAAGAAAATGGCCCGGTTGCCTTCTTTAGCCGAATTTCGCTGGTGGATAACAAAACCAGCAAGCGTATTCTTCCTGTTTTTTACAGCGATAATTACATATCGGTTCTCCCAGGGGAACAAAAAGCAGTCATATTGGACTACCCGGCATCGACAGATGCTGGAGCCGTGAGTGTAACCGTTTCGGGATGGAACGTGAAGGAACAAAAATTAAGTATCCGGTAGTTATGGTACGAAAAATATTACTTATTGCCATTGTTGTGCTGTTTGGTTGTGCAATCAGAATAAAAGCCCAGGCATCAAAAAACAGCAAACCGCTTTACCTCAACGCCTCGGCACCAGTGGATGCCCGCGTAGCCAATCTTGTTTCGCAAATGTCCCTGGAAGAGAAAGTAGGACAGATTTGCGCATTACTTGGTTGGGAAATGTACCGCAAAACAGGTAATAAAGTCACCTATAGCGACGAGTTTGTCAAAGCTGTAAAAGAACGCAATATTGGCATGTTTTGGGCCACACTTCGGGCCGATCCATGGACCCAAAAAACACTTATTACCGGTTTGAATCCTGTCCAGGCAGCAGAAGCTACTAACGCATTGCAGAAATATACCATAGAAAACAGTCGGCTCAAAATACCGATGCTCTTTGCCGAAGAATGCATGCACGGCCACATGGCCATTGGAACCACTGTATTCCCCACAGCCATAGGACAGGGCAGTACCTGGAATCCGGAACTTATCCAAAAAATGGCCAAAGCAATTGCTCTTGAGACACGCGCCCAGGGAGCACATATTGGTTACGGCCCTATACTTGACATAGCTCGCGAGCCACGTTGGTCCCGGGTAGAGGAAACTTTTGGCGAAGATCCTTACCTGATCGCCGAAATGGGAAAGGCAGTTGTAAAAGGATTTCAGGGAAACAGCTTAAACAATAACGAAAATGTAGCTGCCACGCTGAAGCATTTTGCCGCTTATGGCATGTCGGATGGCGGACAAAACGGCGGACCCGTTTCAGTGGGTAACCGGGAACTGTTTCAATACTTTCTGCCTCCTTTTAAGGCGGCTGTGGAATCAGGCGTTTATTCGGTTATGACTTCCTACAACTCGCTCGATGGCATTCCATGTACATCCAATTCCATGTTATTAACCGATATTCTGAGAAAACATTGTAATTTCAAAGGTTTTACGGTTTCCGATCTTGGTAGCATCGAAGGAATTTACTATACCCACAAAGTAGCCGAAAAACCCTCGGAAGCAGCAGCTATGGCCATGAATGCAGGGCTGGATGCCGACCTTGGCGGAAAAGGTTTTGGCGATGCTTTAATACAGGCTGTAAAAGAGGGGAAAGTATCCATGGCAACTTTGGATGTGGCTGTTAGCCGCGTTTTAAAGCTCAAGTTTGAAATGGGTTTGTTCGAAAATCCCTATGTCGATCCTTCCAGAGCTGCAAAAATAGTGCGTAATGCCGAACATATCAGCCTTGCACATCAGGTGGCCCGGGAGTCGGTTATTCTGCTCAAAAACAACAATAACCAGCTTCCGCTCGGTAAAAACATCAAAAGCATTGCAGTAATTGGTCCTAACGCCGATAATATATACAACCAGCTTGGCGATTACACCGCTCCTCAGGACGAGAACAACATTGTGACCGTGCTTGAAGGCATAAAAAGCAAAGTTTCTGCCAGCACAAAAGTAATTTACGTGAAAGGTTGCGGTATTCGCGATACCGTAAATACAAATATTCCCGAAGCAGTAGCAGCAGCAAAGAATGCCGATGTGGTTGTGCTGGTGCTGGGAGGTTCCAGTGCCCGCGATTTCAAAACCGAATACCAAAGTACAGGTGCCGCCAGCGTTTCGAAAGAATCCGTGAGCGATATGGAAAGTGGCGAAGGTTACGATCGCCTCTCGCTGGATTTAATGGGAAAACAGCTTGAGCTGGCCCGTGAGATTGTAAAAACCGGGAAACCAGTGGTGGTGGTATTGATTAAAGGCCGGCCTTTAATACTAAACTGGCTTAACGAAAATATTCCTGCCATAATCGATGCGTGGTATCCGGGTCAGGAAGGTGGTAACGCAATTGCCGATGTGCTTTTTGGCGATTACAACCCAGCCGGGAGATTAACTGTATCAATTCCACAGTCGGTAGGACAGCTTCCTATTTACTATAATTACAAACTTCCGCAAAAGCACAACTATGTGGAAGCCGGGGCAAGCCCACTCTATCCTTTTGGATATGGTTTGAGTTATACTTCTTTTGAATACAGCAACATTCAAGCAGCGGTAGACGAAAGTAACGGAGGTTTGAAGGTGAAAGTTTCCTTCACAGTTAAGAATACGGGAAAAGTAGCCGGCGACGAAGTTGTACAGTTATACATCCGTGACAAAGTGAGTTCGGTAGTTTTGCCAGGAAAGCAATTGAAAAGCTTTTCAAGAGTCGCAATTGAGCCGGGAGAATCAAAAGTGGTTAATTTCACTTTGACTCAGGAAGATCTGATGTTATACAATCCTGCCGGAGAATGGGTTGCGGAGGCAGGAGATTTTGAGGTGATGATTGGCGCATCGTCAGAAGATATAAGACTAAAAAGTACTTTCGAGCTGACAAAAGATGTGAAAATATCAGGTAAATAATTTCCTTGTTGTTGTAGATTTACAAAACATTAATCTGAATAACCTATAATACGAATGAAGAAAGTTCTTTTAATTCCCGTGGCCGCACTATTATGGCTTGCATGCAGTTCGACAAAAGTAGTCGATCAGTCTGTTGATTATGCCCGTTATGTCGATCCGTTTATTGGTACGGATTATCACGGCCATGTTTTTCTGGGCGCTCACGTTCCGTTTGGAGCGGTACAGGTAGGACCGGTTAATTATGTGAAAGGCTGGGACTGGTGTTCCGGTTACCATTATTCCGATAGTATTGTTACAGGCTTTTCGCAGCTTCACCTAAGTGGAACAGGTATCGGCGATCTTGGCGATGTGCTGATTACCCCGTATACAGGCGAGTTGAAAACTTCTCCGGGCACTCAAAAAGATCCACTCTCGGGTTATGCCTCGTTGTACAGCCATAGCGACGAAACAGCCCAGGCAGGTTATTACGCTGTGACAATGAAACGCTACGGAATTCTTGCCGAGCTTACTGCCTCGGAGCGTGTTGCCATGCACCAGTACACATTTCCAGAAACCCAACAGGCACATATTGCTATTAACCTGGTGATGGGAATTGGATGGGATAAACCGGTTAACACTTTCTTAAAAAAAGTTGACGATGAAACCTATGTTGGTTACCGGTATTCGTCTGGCTGGGCAGTCGACCAAAGGTTATATTTCGCCATTAAAGTTTCAAAACCAATAAATAAGCTGGAGTTATTTGATAAAGGGCAACCAGTTAGTGGCGATTCAGTCAAAGGACCTGCTGTTGTTGGTGTTTTATCATTTCAAGCCAAAAAAGGCGAAAAAGTTCTGTTAAAAGTCGGAATTTCTCCGGTAAGCGAATCGAATGCCCTTAAAAACATTGAAGCTGAGATTCACGACTGGGACTTTAAGAAAGTCGCTCAGAATGCCCGCAATGAATGGAATAAAGAATTAGGAAGAATTGAGGTTAAAAGTAAAAATGAAAGCGATCTTCGCACATTTTATACGGCAATGTATCATGCATTTACCCATCCTGTTCTGTTTAACGACCATAACGGCGATTACATGGGTGCCGATAAGAAGATTTATTCCGGTCAGGGCTTCAATAATTACTCTGTTTTCTCCCTGTGGGATACCTATCGTGCGGCACACCCGCTCTATACCATTGCTCAACCGCACCGGGTTCCGGATATGATTAATACCATGCTCAACATTTATAAACAGCAGGGTAAACTTCCCATCTGGCATCTTATGGGTAACGAAACCGATTGTATGGTTGGTTACAGTGCCATTCCGGTAATTGCCGACGCTTATTTCAAAGGATTCAAAGGTTTCGATCCTGAACTTGCCCTCGAAGCTATGAAAGGTTCGGCCACCCGTGACGACCTTGGAATGACATTTATCAAGGAAAGAGGTTATATTCCGGCAGATAAAGAAAAAGAATCGGTTTCGAAAGCCATGGAATATGCCATTTCCGACTGGTGTATTGCCCAATTGGCAAAAGCCCTTGGAAAGAATGACGACTACGAATACTACTCCAAACGTGCCAAAGCTTACGAACAGTATTTCGATCCGAAAACGCAGTTTGTGCGTGCTAAACTCGACAACGGCAAATACCGTGAGCCGTTCAATCCATTCCATTCTATTCACGAGTGGGGCGATTATACCGAAGGAAATGCATGGCAGTACACTTGGCTTGTTCCGCAGGATGTGGAAGGTTTGATTAACCTTTTTGGCGGCGACGAACCTTTTACCAAAAAACTCGATAGCCTGTTTGTGGTCTCGGGCGATATGGGTGAAAAAGCTTCGTCGGATATCTCGGGACTGATTGGGCAATATGCACATGGAAACGAACCGAGTCATCACATTACTTATTTGTATGCTTATGCCGGCCAGCAGTGGAAAACTGCCGAAAAGAACCGCTTTATCCAGCGCACATTGTATACCGATAAACCTGATGGCCTTTGCGGTAACGAAGACTGCGGCCAGATGTCGGCCTGGTATATTATGTCGTCCATGGGTTTTTACCCTGCAAATCCGGCCAACGGGGCATATGTATTCGGAAGTCCTTTGTTTAGCGAGATATCTGTTAATTTGCCCGAGGGAAAGAAATTTACGCTGAAAGCCAATAACAACAGCGAAAAGAATATTTATATCCAGTCGGTTAAATTGAACGGCCAGAATTATACACGTTCTTATATCACCTACAAGGATATTATGAATGGCGGCAACCTGGAGTTTGAAATGGGTCCGCAACCCAATAAGAGCTTTGGAGCTGCACCAGCCGACCGTCCGGCTTCCAAAATTTATAACTAGTGTTCCGTTAAACATGCTTCGACTCTGCTCAGCACAACGAAAGATTGTCAGTCTGAGCAGAGTCAAAGACAATTCACCATTAACACAGAACCAGGCAATGGCAAGATCAGGATACATACTTTTTCTTGTATTTACTGTTTTAACGAATGCTTTTGGACAAACAGGCAATTCATTATGTGAAATGAAACTGGTTAGGAGCGGGTTAGTTTTTGACAATCCCCCTTTCAAGGCATGCCATGCTTCTACCATTGTTGAAACGCAGAAAGGTAAATTTCTGATCTCCTGTTTCGGGGGAACCGAAGAGAGCGCATCCGACGTGGGTATCTGGTTATCATCCTCAAAGGGCCGCAAATGGTCGGCTCCCAAAGAAATTGCTTCAAGTGATTGGGGATCGGAAAAATTTGCTTGCTGGAACCCGGTTTTGTTCAATTCGGCAGATGGGACAATTCGTCTTTTTTATAAGCAGGGAAAATCGCCCAGAGAATGGTGGGGAATGCTTGTTAATTCGTCCGACAAAGGCAAAACATGGTCGTCTCCAGTTAAACTTCCCGATGGATTTTTGGGCCCCATCAGAAGCAAACCTGTTCAGTTAACCAATGGAGATGTTCTCTGCCCCTCCAGTACCGAAAGTATGGACGATGTCTGGAGTGTTCACATGGAGATAGCCGATGCTAAATTTTCTAAGTGGAAAAAATCTTACCCGGAAAGCGCGGAAGGTTTTGGGGTAATTCAGCCGACGGTGCTTTTCCATCCTGGAGGTAAACTACAGATGCTTTGTCGAAGCCGTCAAAACAAGATAGTACAGTCGTGGTCGGATGATAACGGAGCGCATTGGAGCAAACTGGAACCTATAAATCTTCCTAATCCCAACTCGGGTATAGATGCAGTGACATTATCAAGCGGGTTACATGTTTTGGTTTATAATCCCCTGTTAAGCGGGAAACACTGGTCGAATGGCCGCAACGTTCTCAAAGTCGCTGTTTCCAACGATGGTTTTAACTGGCAGGATGTTTATACGCTCGAAGACCAGCAGGAAGGAGAATTCAGCTATCCGGCAATCATCGAATCAACGGATTCTTTAGTGCATATTACCTATACACTTAATCGTGTGAATATTAAACATGTGGTTTTGAAACCAATTATTAATCATTAAAATGATGAAAATGAATAAACCATTACTTTTAACAGTTCTGTTAACCGGAGTATTTGGGATTTCCTGTTCTCAGAAAAAAGTTACTGCTCCAGCGCCGGTCCTTCCGGTTCCGTCTGCAGCACAACTGGCGTGGCACGAGATGGAAATGAATGCTTTTATTCATTTTACAACCAACACATTTACAGGTTTGGAATGGGGAATGGGCAGCGAAAGTCCTTCGGTATTCAACCCAACGCAGACAGATGTCAATCAATGGGTTTCGGTTCTGAAGGAAACCGGAATGAAAGGCATCATTCTTACATGCAAGCATCACGATGGTTTTTGCCTGTGGCCCAGTAAATATACAGATCATACCATAAAGAAAAGTCCCTATAAAGGCGGAAACGGAGATATTGTAAAGGAACTATCGGACGAATGCAAAAAGCAAAATATAAAATTCGGGGTTTACCTGTCGCCATGGGACCGGAATCGAGCCGATTATGGAACTTCTTCGTATATTGAATATTACCGCAATCAGTTGAAAGAGCTTTTCAATGCTTACGGACCAGTTTTCGAAATGTGGTTCGATGGCGCCAATGGCGGAACCGGTTACTATGGTGGAACTAATGAAAAACGTTCCATCGACGGTCGCACTTATTACGATTGGCCAAAAACACTGGATTTGGTGAGGAGCATGGAGCCAAATGTGATCTTTTTCAGCGATGCCGGACCTGGTGTGCGGTGGTGCGGTAACGAGGAGGGCCATGTAAATACAACCAACTGGAATATGATTACGCCCGATACTTTGTATGCAGGAAAGGCAGGCATTTCCGATTTTCTGGGCACCGGTTCGGAAAATGGCACCCACTGGATTCCAGCCGAATGCGATGTGTCAATTCGTCCGGGCTGGTTTTATCACGATCACGAAGACAGCAAAGTACGCACACCTGAAAATCTTTTCGAGCTTTATCTTTCGTCAGTTGGCAGAGGCTCATTGCTTTTACTGAATGTTCCGCCCGACAAAAGAGGTTTATTTCACGAAAATGATGTGAAATCGCTCCAGGGATTCAGGGAAATGCTGGATAAGGAATTTAAAACCAATCTGGCATTAAATGCAAAAGTTAAGGCAAACAACGTCCGGGGTAAATCAGCAACCTATGCTGCAAATATGATTACCGATGGAAAAAAGGATACTTACTGGGCTACCGACGATGAAATTCTGACCGGAACGCTCGAAATAAACCTCAATAAAGAAGAAGTAATTAAATATGTAGTCTTACAGGAGTACATCCAGCTTGGTCAAAGGGTAAAGAAATTCACTGTTGAAATAAAACAGAACAACAATTGGGTTAAGGTTGCTGAGGGAACCACTATAGGGCATAAGAGAATTTTGAAAATCGATCCTGTAAAGTCCTCCGGAATAAGGTTGTCTATCCTGGATTCAAGGGCATGTCCGCTATTGTCTAACATTGAAGTTTATTAAAAATGAGAAATCTGGCTATAATCATCCTACTGCAAGTATCGTTATGCTTTTCAGCAAACGGGCAAACAAAAGAAAGCACTTTTGAGATTAAAGATGGTAGTTTTAAGCTCAATGGAAATCCAGTTCAGATATATTCCGGCGAAATGCACTATGCACGTATTCCAAAAGAATATTGGAGTCATCGTTTCAGGATGATGAAAGCAATGGGATTAAACGCTGTAGCAACCTATGTATTCTGGAACTATCATAATACTGCCCCGGGGGTTTGGGACTTTAAATCGGTTAATAAGGATCTGGTTGAATATATAAAAACTGCTCAGAAGGAAGGACTCTTTGTTATTTTACGTCCTGGACCGTATGTCTGTGCAGAGTGGGAATTCGGCGGATATCCCTGGTGGCTGTTAAATAATAAAGATCTGAAGATACGGTCCAATCAGATATTTCTTGATTCGTGCAAGGTCTACCTCAACAAACTTGCCGACCAGGTTCGCGACCTTCAAATTACAAAAGGAGGCCCCATCATTATGGTACAGGTCGAAAACGAATTTGGTTCTTACATGGCTCAACGTAAGGATATCCCGACAGAAGAGCATCGCAGGTATTATTTATCCGTTAAGCAAATGCTTACCGATGCGGGTTTTAATGTTCCCTTTTTCACCTCCGACGGATCGTGGCTCTTCGAAGGAGGAGCTATTCCTGGGGTATTGCCTACAGCTAATGGCGAAGACAATATCGATAACTTAAAAAAGGTGGTTGATAAATATAACAATAACCAGGGCCCATACATGGTAGCTGAATTTTATCCCGGATGGCTCGACCATTGGGGCGAACCATTCGTGAGAATTGATAAAGAGCAAACCCTGAAACAAACGGAGAAGTATCTTCAGAATGGGGTTAATTTCAACTTTTACATGGTTCATGGCGGAACAAATTTTGGATTTACCGCCGGAGCCAATTATAATGAAGAATTCGATATTCAGCCTGATATCACCAGCTACGATTACGATGCACCTATCAGCGAAGCAGGATGGGCAACCCCCAAATATAAGGCAATACGGGAGGTCATGAAAAAATATGTGAATTATCCGGTTCCTGAAATCCCGGAGCAGATTAAGGTCATCACCATTCCTGATATCAAACTGAGCAAGACGGCCGACTTTTTCGACTGGAAAAATTCAATAAAACCAGTAATGAACGACACTCCTTTAACATTCGAAGAACTGGGACAAGGATATGGATATGTATTGTACAGCAGGCGCTTTAACCAGCCCGTGCAGGGAAAACTGAGGATAGAAGGCTTACGCGACTATGCCCTAATATTTGTAAATGGGAAAAGGGTTGGAGAACTTAACCGCATTTATAAGAACTATGAATTGGATGTAAATATCCCCTTCAATGGTCGTCTTGAAATTTTGGTTGAAAATATGGGAAGAATCAATTATGGTGCTGAAATCCCCAATAACCACAAGGGAATTATTTCGCCTGTGAAAATTAACGATTTCGAGATTACCGGCAATTGGGAAATGTATAAAGTCCCCATGGAAACGGTTCCACAACCCACAGCGAATGCCAAAGCCGGTGCAGCAGGATTACCATGTTTTTATTCCGGTTCGTTTGAGTTAAAAAATACCGGCGATGTTTTTCTCGATATGCAGAACTGGGGCAAAGGTATCGTCTTTGTTAACGGCCATAACCTTGGCCGCTACTGGAAAATTGGGCCTCAGCAAACCCTATACCTGCCGGGTTGCTGGTTAAAAAAAGGGATTAATCAAGTGGTGGTTTTTGAACAGCAAAACTCAGATTTACATACAGTTCTTAAAACAACATCCATTCCTATACTTGACTACAAAAAAGGAAACGAATAATAAAGAATTTCTCTAAAAATTTTAAAAATGAATGTAAAATTAATTGGTCTGCTATGTATATGTTTGGTGGTTATCCCATTTAAGCAGATGTGTGGCCAGAATTTGCAATATGAGATTTCCGTAATTCCCAAACCGGTTAGTGTTAAATTACTGAAAGGAACTACGAAGTTAAATAGTAAAAGTACCATTTATTATACAGATGCTCAGCTTAAAATGACAGGCGAGCTACTACAAGTAGTTTTTAAAGGCTTCGGATTTGAAGCCCCAAATCTTGTTTTCGCAACCCAATTACCGCAAAAAAATGGAATTGTACTTACTCTTGATAAAAACATTAAAGATGACGAAGGGTACAAACTAGCATCCTCAAAAAATGTTGTGATTACCGGCAAAACGCCCAAGGGTGTATTTTATGGCGTCCAAACCCTTTATCAGTTGATGAGCGCAAACAAAATTTCGCAGGACTTCTCCATTCCATCCGTTGATATCGACGATTATCCCCGTTTTCCGTGGAGAGGAATGCACCTCGATGTAAGCCGCCATTTCTTCGATAAAGAATTTGTCAAAAAATATATCGATCTGCTGGCGCTTCATAAAATGAATACTTTTCACTGGCACCTGGTTGACGATCAAGGCTGGCGTATCGAAGTTAAAAAATATCCCCGTCTGACTGAAGTTGGCGCCTGGAGGGTTGATCACGAGGATTTGCCGTGGAACAACCGCCCTGCTCAAAAACCAGGGGAAAAAGCTACCTACGGAGGATTTTACACCCAGGATGATATTAAGGAGGTGGTGGCTTATGCCGCTGAGCGGTTTATTACCATTGTACCCGAGATTGAAATGCCGGCTCACGCTACTTGTGCCGTTGCTGCTTATCCACATTTGTCGTGCAAGCAACAGCCGCTTACTGTTCCGTCAGGCGGCTTCTGGCCAATTACCGATATTTACTGTGCAGGTAACGACAGTGTCTTCACGTTTTTGCAGGATGTACTTACCGAAGTAATGGCTCTGTTTCCCGGAAAGTATATCCACGTAGGAGGCGATGAGGCTACCAAGACCAACTGGGAAACTTGTCCCAAATGTCAGGCAAGGATGAAAGCCGAAAACCTGAAGAGTGCAGGTGAGCTTCAGAATTATTTTATAAGCCGGATCGATAAATTTCTGACTTCCAAAGGGCGCACGCTCGTTGGCTGGGACGAAATTCTGGAAGGCGGCCTGGCCGAAAATGCCACGGTAATGTCGTGGCGTGGTGTTAGTGGTGGTATTCATGCAGCCCGCATGCGGCACGATGTAGTGATGACTCCTGCTTCACATTGTTATTTCGATTATTATCAGAGTAAGGACAAGGAAATTGAACCACTTGCTTTTGGCGGCTTAATCGATTACAAAATGGTTTATTCTTACGAGCCGGTTCCGGCAGAATTAACCGCGGAAGAAGGCCACCACATTTTGGGTGCTCAGGGAAACATGTGGTCGGAGTTCATAACAACAAATAGCCACGCTGAATACATGGCTCTTCCCAGATTAACTGCTCTGTCGGAAGTTGTATGGACACCAGCCAACCTTAAAAATGAAGCCTCTTTTCTACGTCGCCTGAACGGACTTTATAATATTTATTCATCACTTGGGTATAATTATCATGTTCCGGCACCTGGAGGATTAATCGACACCATGATTTTTATAAATTCCGCCAATATTGAACTGAAAAATCCTTTTCCCTTTGGTAAGATTCTTTATACACTCGATGGTTCCGAACCCGGGCCGAAAAGTACTGTGTACACTTCACCTGTTAAAATTAACGCTCAAACAACCGTAAAAGCTATTCTATTACTGGAAAACGGTAAAAAGAGCAGAGATAAAAAAGGCATATATGTTCTGAAGACTCCCGAAACCTCTTCTGAAGTCAATGTTTCCGAAAATGGCCTTCGTTTCAATTATTACGAAGGTGCTGTGAACTCGGTAAACCAGATAGCCTCCTTACCCCTCGTTAAAAGCGGTAAAACTTCAAAAATTGCAATTCCCGCAGAATTTACAAGCGATGTAATGGCGTTTACCTTCGACGGATGGATCAAAGTCCCTGGTACCGGGGTGTATACCTTTAAACTGATTTCGGATGACGGCAGTCAGCTTTTGATCAACAACAAACTCGTAATTAATCACGATGGCCCCCACGGGCCGGAGCCCCGCGAAGGTCAGGTTGCACTGCAGAAGGGCCTGCACAAACTGCATGTGAAATACTTTGAGGGTGGGGGCGGCGAAACTGTTCAACTTTACATCAGAGGCGAGAATATGCCTGAGCAGGAAGTGTCTCAGGAAATGCTTTTCATTGAAAAATAAACTTTTAAAAACTTATATATGCGTGGATTAAAGACAATATTCAGTACACTTTTTCTCGTGGCAAGCCTTTCATCTTTCGCTCAGGAGGAACTGGACCGCTATGTACCGGATCCCGATCCGGCAATTCAGAAACGTATTACCGAGTGGCAGGATATCAAATTTGGCCTGCTGATGCATTGGGGCCCCTACAGTCAGTGGGGAATTGTGGAATCGTGGTCCATTTGCCCCGAAGATGAAGGCTGGTGCGTTCCCGACACGGTGAAAGATTATTTTGCCTATAAAAAGCAATACGAAAATCTACAGAAGACTTTCAATCCCGTAAAATTCGACCCGCAACGCTGGGCCAAAGCCGCTAAGGATGCAGGTATGAAATATGTTGTTTTCACCACCAAGCACCACGATGGCTTTTGTATGTTCGACTCAAAATATACCGACTACAAGATTACAAGTCCGAAAACTCCGTTTCACACCAATCCGAAAGCCGATGTTACCAAAGAAATTTTCAGCGCGTTTCGTAACCAAGGCCTATGGATCGGAGCATATTTCTCGAAACCCGACTGGCACAATCAAGATTACTGGTGGCCACAGTTTCCGCCATTCGACCGTAATGTGAATTACGACATCGAAAGCTATCCCGAGAAGTGGAATAAATTTGTGGATTATACCCACAACCAGGTAATGGAGCTTTGCACCAATTACGGCAAAGTTGATATTTTGTGGTTCGATGGCGGCTGGGTTCAGAAAACCGCCCCAAGCGAGGCCCTGCCAATTGTGCCCGGGTATAAGCTGGAGAAAGACCCTTCGTTTGTTGCCAAAGCTGATCAAAAGCCATACATTCCCGGATACCGTGTTACCAAACGCCAGAACCAGGATATCCGCATGGACGAGCTGGTAACCAAAGTACGCAAAGTACAGCCGCAGGTAATTGTGGTAGACCGTGCTGTTCCCGGAAAAAATCAGAATTATCTCACCCCGGAAAATCAGGTGCCTCACCATATGCTGCCCTATCCATGGGAGTCGTGCATTATCATGGGTGGTGGCTGGTCGTATTCATTCAACCCTGAATTCCGGTCGTCGCGCGATTTGATACACCTGCTCTCCGATATCGTTTCAAAGGGCGGAAATCTGCTCCTCAATATTGGTCCCGGCCCTGATGGCACCTGGTACGACGAAGCTTATGTACGATTGAGGGAAATGGGCGACTGGCTCAAAATCAATGGTGAGGCAATTTACGGAACACGCACGGTTGCGCCTTACTTTCAGGATGATTTGCGCTTTACCCGCCAGAAAGACGGTTCGGTATATGTAATTAAATTGCTGAAGGAAAACGAAACTGCCACCGACATCAGCTTTACAGGCTTCACTCCTTCGAAAAAAGCTAAAATTTCTATTGTTGGCGTTCCTTCATCGAACCTGAAGTGGAAAAAAGAAGGAGATGCGGTTAAAATTTCAGTGTCTGCGGCTCTTCGTTCAAAAATACCTTCCAAATATGCCTTCTGTGTTAAAATTACTGAAATAGAACAATAAAATATGACAGCAAATTTTTTTAGAAAATATAATAAAACTGGCATTTCAGCAATACTGCTGTTTAGTTTGGTTATCGTTTTTATGGTTTCCTGCTCCAGGCAGGCGCTAATTAGCGATAAGCAACGAATAGACGATATCAACCGGATGCTGGATGTTCAGAAAGAGCTTACCAAAAACAGCAAAACGGATATCTGGGGAGTATTCAACGGAAACCTTACCGCCGACGAAAATCAGGCCATGCAGTTTTTGTATGCCTACATGCCGCTGAGCGACCTGGCCGATTATTCTTCATCGTTCTTCCTGGCTAATGTTCAGAAGAGTCTTGAAGCGAAAAAAGATGCAACATGGGGCGCTTCCATTCCCGAAGAAGTTTTTCTTCATTTTGTGTTGCCACTGCGGGTGAATAACGAAAACCTCGATTCCTTCCGATTGGCAATGTATTCGGAAATTATGAACCGGGTAAAAGGAATGAGCATGCAGCAGGCAGCGCTCGAAATTAACCACTGGTGCCACGAAAAGGTAAACTACCGCGGAACCGACGGTCGTACCAGCGCTCCCCTGAGTACCATCAAAAAAACTTTTGGCCGCTGTGGCGAAGAGTCAACTTTTACAGTTTCGGCTATGCGTGCTGCCGGTATACCTGCCCGGCAAGTCTACACGCCACGCTGGGCCCATTCGGACGACAATCATGCCTGGGTGGAAGTGTGGATCGATGGCAAATGGTATTATCTGGGTGCCTGCGAACCGGAACCCGTTTTGAACAAAGGCTGGTTCGACGAACCTTCGCGCCGCACCATGCTGGTACATACCCGTGCGTACGGACGATATTTCGGGCCGGAAGATGTGGTGATTGCCAATGATCGTTTTTCGGAGCTCAACCTCACTTCGAACTATGCTACCGTTAAAGATATTTTTGTAAAGGTTACAAACCCCGATGGCTCCATTGCCGACAGCGCCAAAGTAGAATTCAAACTCTACAATTATGCCGAGTATTACCCCATTGCCACAGGTTATACAAGCAAAGAAGGTTTTGCCCGACTAAAAACCGGAATGGGCGATCTGTTGATCTGGGCCTCGAAAGATGGCAGGTATGCCTACCAGAAATATTCAGTTCCTGAAGCGGATACTGTGAAACTTGTTTTGCAAACAAGTCAGAAAACCGGGTATACTGAAGAACTCGATATGGTTCCGCCACATGCCGTTAAGGTCGAAAATAAGGTAAGTAAAGAAGAAACGGCTAAAAACGAACGCCGTCTCGCTACTGAAGATTCCATCAGGAACAGTTATATGGGAACATTCAAGGATAGTGCCTGGGCCGTTAACTTTGCAACAAAGCTTGCTTTATCGGCAGATACAGTTCGTCCAATGATTCACAAGAGCTACGGAAACTGGGATGAGATAACAGAATTCCTTGAAAGCAATGCACCCCAATATCGCCGTTATATTTTACCCTTCCTCGGCCAAATCTCCGATAAGGATTTCAGCGACACAAAAGCATCCATTCTGGCCGATCATCTTGCGGTTGCGATGGCAGAAGCACGGCAGGCCGGTATTCCCGAAGATATTTATGTAAAATATGTACTTGGCCCCCGCATGAGTATCGAATTCCTGACTCCCTGGAGAAGCTTTTTAAAGAAATCGCTGGGAGAACAACTCGCTGCTGATGCACGCAAGGATATTTCAGCCCTGACAAACTGGATCCGCACCAATGTGCGCATCGATAACAATGCAAACCTGCACTCCCGTGCTCCGTTGTCACCAGCCGGGGTTTATAATCTGGGCGTTGCCAACAGTGGATCGCGCGATATTTTCTTCGTCGCTGCCTGCCGTACTTTTGGCATTCCGGCCAGGTTAAATCCTGAAACACAGGTCCCCGAATACTGGAAAAATGGAAAATGGTTATTGGCAGGTTTCGATGCTGTTCCTCCGGTTCAGCCTCTAAAAGGTGCTCTTCAGCTTACACAGAAAGCTAATCCTGTGGAGCCCCAGTATTATTATCATTTTACAATTGCACGAATTAAAGATGGGGTTTCCACAACCCTGGAATTTGAAGAAGGTATGAAACTGAGCGATTTTCCGGCTTCGGTCCAGCTTGATACCGGACGTTATGTCCTGGTTACCGGAAACCGCATGGAAGATGGTTCAGTACTCAATTCAATGACTTTTTTCCGTATCGATGCCGGTAAACCTGCCCAAGTAGAGGTGAGTTTGCGGAAGCTGCCAGGTGATTTAAAACCTACGGGTAAGCTTGATCTTAGTACTCTCGAACTCCTTACGGGCAATACACCGCAACAATATACCTCATTAACAGGAGGTAAAGATGCCGTTATAATTCTGCTCGATCCGGATAAAGAGCCTTCCAAACATATCCTAAATGATCTGGGTCCGTATGTGGATCATTTCAATAAGTGGAACGGCGTGTTTGTTGTGGCAATTCCAAAGGAAAAAAGTCAGCAGGCTGGCGTACTCAAGACTTATTCATTGCCGAAAAATCTGGTATCGGGAGTGGATAATAACGACGGACTTTTTGCTGCCGTAAGCAAAATTTATGGCGATGGTTTAAAGGAAAAACTTCCATTGGTGATGGTATGCGATGGTGCTGGAAGTATATATCTATTCTCGGCAGGATATAAAATTGGCATGGGTGAACAGATATTGAAAGTTACGCCTGCCCTGGCGGCTATAAAGGCGAGTTGTTCAAAGCCGGAGTAAATTGGTTGTAAGAGATTTTATTATGGGTAAGGTTTTCCCTGGAGGCCTTACCCCTCTCCCATCATTTCGAGCAAATTATTCCGTTTGCGAAATGACACAGGAACCTGGGTATTATCAGTCATTACGGCATATCCGCCGTCTTTCTTCACAAATTCTTTCATATAAGCGAAGTTGATCAGGTGTGAATGATGAACCCGAATAAAGGAATATTCTTCCAGGAGAGTCTCGTATTCTTTCAGGTTTTTGGTAGTCACAATCTGCTCTTTGTTCATCAGGTAAAAAATTGTGTAACTTCCCTCCGATTCGCAGCGCACAATATCGCTGATATTTACCATGTGGACTTTCTCGGCACTGTTAAGGGCAATTCTTTTGTTATGAGGTTTAACTTCTTTCAAATTTTCAAGCAGGAGCTTTATACTGTCCTGGTTTTCTTCCTTCTTAACTTTTTGCTCAAGCTTGGCCACTGCTTTCACAAGCTCATCAGGATCGACAGGTTTCAGGAGATAATCGAGAGCACTGAACTTAATAGCTTTGATACCATACGAATCCAATCCAGTTGTAAAAATAACCTGAAAATCGACGTTTTCTATAACTTCAAGAATATCGAAACCTAAACCATCGCCAAGTTCTATATCGAGGAAGACAACGTCGGGCTTTTTTGTAAGAATAGCAGCTATACCGGTTTTAACACTGTTTGCTTCGCCGATGATTTCGATCTGCGGGCAATGCCTGCGCAAATCGTCAGCCAGTGTGAGGCGTGCATTTTCAATATCGTCGATGATAAGGGCTTTGTACATGGAAAGGGTGGATTAACTTTTTTTCAATATCGCTTCTGCTTGTGCGATTAACCTGTTAGCTGGCTCCATCAAATCTATAACGTCTTCCTTACTGTATTCTATGAAATCATCGTAATCACCTGTTTGCCTCATATCATATATATCGGTAAAGAACTTACCAATATTGTTATCAATTACACCTGTTTTAACGAAATGCAAACCAAACATCTGCCTTACTCCGGAATGTGTATGCGGTTTGAAGTCTTTATTTATTAGTAGAGCTATTACAGCATAATAACATGCATAGTATAATCTGTTAACTGCAGTGTTCCAAAGTTTATTGTCAATATGTAACTGAACCTCGTTGAAGGTTTCCCGAGCTTTTCGTATTCGATAGTTTACTATTTCGTCTTTCTCCAAGGAGTTCATAAAACTTTGCCTTCTCTGGTTACATTTTCATAAAAAGGTGTGATCCTGTGCTTGGTTTCCCATTCATACTTGGAAAAAACCAAAGGACTAATTATAATACCGGTTTCAAATTCAATATCGTACAAGGGATATTTTATACGCTTTTCATCCTCACGCGTAACATTGATTTTATTGAGAAGCACAAGTATGTCCAGATCAGATCCTTCTTTATAATCACCGCGGGCATAAGAACCATAAACTATAAGGGTAGCATCCGGCTCGTTGCTGTTAACAGAGCTTTTAATCAATTGCAGTATATAGTTCTTATCTTTCATACACCAAATTTACAATTTCTTTAAACCCCTGACAAATTTCCGTAAGTTTATCAATTCTTCAACATTCCACAGGAATGGAAATCACCACCTTTGTCCCCAGTACATTTCCAATTTCATCCTTCAGGTCCGAGATCTGAAAACCTGCATGTGCTCCTGATGCAATCTGAAGCTGTTCCAGCCTTTTCTGAGTTACATGAATAGCAGTCGATTTATGATTTACATTGTACTTCGCTTTGATCTCGGCAGCCTTTTGCCTTCCGATCCCGTCGTCAGTAACTTCGCAGACCAGGGTTGAGTTCTTCAGCCGGAAGCTGATTTCGACATTCCCCTGTCCCTCTTTGTGTTTAATGCCATGCAGAATTGCATTTTCCACAAATGGCTGGATCATCATCGGGGGAATTTCAAGGTTATCAGCATCAATTTCCGGATCGGTGGTGATCCGGTATTCAAACTTATTGTTTTTGCATAACCGTTCGAATTCAAGATAATTGTCGAGCATTTCAATTTCATTCTGCAACGGAATGTATTTTTCGCGGGCATTTTCCAGAATTAACCGCATGAGCCTGCTAAACTTTGTCAGGTACTTTTTTGCCTGAACGGCATCATTGGTAGAAATAAATCCCTGGATAGAATTGAGCGCGTTGAAAATAAAATGCGGGTTCATTTGCAGCCTCGACGCTTCCTGCTCCAGCTCAATCAGGTTTTTCTCCATTTCAATCTTTTCCTTTTCGATGCGGCTTTTTTCAAGTCGCGATTGAAAATAGTACCAAATAGCGCCAATTACCAGCAAGGCAACAATAGTTACAAACCACCACCGTTTCCAAATGGGCGAAAGTATAACAAACTCGAAGGTAGCTGCTTCTTTGCTCCACACGTTGTACTCGTTGCAGGCCATTACCTCAAAGGTATAGCGCCCCGATGGCAGATTTGAATACGTAACCTCATGCTGCCTAAGTACAGGTGACCACTCGTTGCTCAAACCTTTGAGATTCCATTTATAGCGCACCGCTTCGGGATTCCGCTGGTAAATACCGGCAAAGCTGAAGGTGAGGCTGTTTTGATTATAGGGAAGAACCAATGACTGTGGAATTGGATACCAGGCATTAACTCTGTCCACATATTTTGTTTTCTCAATATTGTCGTAAAAAAGTTTGATCCCGGTGAGGTGTGTTACCGGAGGTTCTTTATGTGGGTGGTCCTCCGAAGGATCGTAAACCGTTGCACCATTAACAGTTCCGAACCAAACTTTGCCTTCCTTGTCCTTATAACATGAATTTCGAAAGACTTCCAGTCCGGTAAAACCATCAGTTTTGCCAAAATGCCTGCTTTCGGCAACCTTCAATTTATCGTCGAAAGTAATACAATCAACACCCTGTTCGGTTCCAGCCCATAATCGCTTTCGATTATCAAAAACCAATGCATAAATGTTGTCGGATGTCAGGCCGGATTTTTTTTCTATGTTTATGAAATGAGCATCCTTCAATACAAAAATTCCGCCACCGGCAGTACCAACGTATATCTTCCCTGTTTCATCTTCAGCCAGACAGCGGGCCACTGTATTGGTAAGTCCGTTTTTAACACCAAAAGATGATAACTCCACCAGAGCAGAATCAGGGTCGTATATCGAGATGCGGTTCAGCCCTTTATCACTTCCAACCCATACATTACCATGTTTATCGCCTAATAAGGCATATATATTATTGCTTGTCAAACCATGCTCCGCCCCAAAACTCTTTGCCGTCCCTTTTCGGGTAATTACACAAATTCCGCTGTCGGGACTGCCAAACCACATATTTCCGGCAGTATCCATGGCAAAACTGTTGATGCTTTTCCCAATAAGGCTGTCAACCAAATGAATTCGCTGAAAACCTTCATCGTTAAATCTGTAAGTACCGTCAGCCAAGGTTCCTATCCACAAATTTCCATAACGGTCATTATATAGAGACTTTACCCGTGAAGAAGTAAAATCATCCGTTCCCTTCAACAAGGAATAGTTACTTCCGTCGAAAAGTGTCAAACCTCCGGCAGAGGTGGCAAACAGCATCTTTCCGTTAGAAGCCTGAACCAAGGAAAAAACCTGTCGCCCCATTTTTTCGTTTTCGGTAAAATGCACAAAACGGGCGTTATCTAGTCGACTTACGCCACCCCCGGAGGTGCCCACCCAGATATCGGAGGTTGCATCCTCAGTAATGCAAAGAATAACACTGCTTCCCAAACCATTGGTTTCCGAAAAGTTGCGAAAAGAGCGGCCATCCCATTTACTTAAACCATTGGCAGTACCAATCCACACGTTTCCCTTTTTATCGGCATACAATGTAAACACCCGATTACCAGCCAAACCTGAGCTCTCAGTAAAACTGGTAAAGGAACCTCCTGCAAATCTGCTTACACCCGAAGTTTGTGATCCAAACCAAAGATTACCTCTCTTATCCTGGGTAATGCTGCGAATGTTTCCCGATACAAGGCCATCCGCTTCATTAAAATTTTCGAACCGACGGTTTTTGTAGCGACTTACTCCTTTGTTGGTACCAATCCACAATTCCCCTTCTTCCGACAGAAATAAGCAATTAATAGTATTGTCGGGCAATCCGCTGCTAGTTGAGAATTTCTCGAAGCGGTTGTTCCTGAATTTATATAAACCGGCACTCTCGGTACCTATCCAGATGTTTTGGTCCCGATCTTCAACTATCGTTTTTATCACCCGTTTACCCGGTCCCGAAGGCTGATCCATAAAGGTAAATTTGCGGCCATTGTAAAAGCAGATACCTTTTTCGGTGCCGATCCACAGGTTTCCTTTGCGATCCTCGGCAATGGTTCTCACAAAATCGTTAACAAGTCCGTCTTCCTGGCGGAAACTCACAAAATTGTACCCATCGAACCGGATGATTCCCCCGCCTGCCGTTCCAAACCAAAGGCAACCACGACGGTCTTCGCAGATAGCATAAATCTCCGATTGGGAAAGTCCTTCGTTTACAGAAAAGTTTTTGAAATTATATTTCTGGGCACTGCAAAATGTGCCCGAGAACAAAGCAAAACAAAACAGAAGGTATCGTAAAAGAGGCATAGCGTTGATTAAAGCAGATCTAAAAGTACAAAATATCCGGTTCGCTGATCTTAAGAAAGTAATATTTCGAAAACCGTTTCTCCTGGCGTTGAATTCACATTAATTTCCCCCTGATGAAGCTGCACAATTTGACGGCAGATGCTTAGACCGACTCCCATCCCGTTTTCCTTGGTTGTGTAGGATGGAACAAAAATATTTTCAACATCTTCGTCTGAAATGCCAGGGCCATTGTCGGTAACCTGTATACAAATCTTTTGATCTTTAATGAAAGCTTTTAAGGTAATTTCGCCATGCCTGCCAATTGCTTCCACCGAATTCTTCACAAGATTGATGATTACCTGTTCTATCAAATGTTCATCAGCATCCATCTGAAGTCCGTCTTCGCAGGCATACCAAAATGCGATATCTTTTTCGTTCAAATCATTCTGAAATAACACCCGAACTTTACCGAACATTTCCGAAACGTAAAATCTCTTGTACACTGGCCTGGGCAAATCCGTAATATTCCTGAATTTATCCACAAAGCTGATCAAACCTTTGCTGCGTTCTTCAATAACTTCTGCACTTGTAAGGGCATCATGGATATTGGAGGAATCAATTTCATTCAGCGACTTTAGCTGTCCGTTACGGGTAAAGCTGCGCTTTATGGCAACAGTAAGCGTTGTGATAGGCGTAATAGAGTTCATAATCTCGTGCCGCAGAACACGGATAAGTTTCTTCCACGAATCGAGTTCGCGCGTTTCCAACTCGTTTCTGATGTTCTGAAAACTATATATCCTCAGGTCTTCACCTTCGATGCGGATATGTTTTGCTTTTACAGCAAGTTCAGAAATTTTGCCAGCGGCGTTAATTTTAATTACACCTTCGGTAAATTCCTCAGCAAAAACTCTCTCAAGCTCTGGATAAACGGCCGTCAGACTTTGAGCGCTGTTTATGTTTCTGATCCCAAATATTTCAGAAACGGCCTGATTTGCCATTTCAATCTTCCGATCGGCATTCAGGGAAAGGACACCGACTTCCAGATGCTCAATCACAGCTTTGAGGTACTGATGCTTTGCCTCGCGCGAAATCCGCTCAGCCTGTATCCGTTTATTAATATCATTCAGCCCGGACATCACATTCCTGAAATTTTTTTCCACCCGATTTCGCGAAAACAAAAGTGATGTGTCGTTCTCCTGAAGGTAGATAAGAAAATTAGCGAGATCGCGGTTTACGCGATTGAGGTACCTGATGAGACTGATTGTCTGAATAAATAACAAAATGAAAAATAACAATGTAGTTGCCGGGCGATGTGTCTCTGTGAAAAACCAGATAAGCACAAAGCTGTTCAGGGTAATCAGGATTACCCGGATAACAATAACGATATAGAACCGGTTAACTTTCATTGAGCTTATACTTTTCCATTTTTGTATAGAGAGTTGTCCGAGAAATCTCCAGAATTTGTGCAGCCTTGGAGTAATTGCCCTCGCACTGCCGCAGCACATTGGCAATAGCCAGTCGTTCTATTTCCTCAAGCGATTTTGGCGAAGTAATATCATGAATGTTACTTCTTTTATCCTTTAGAAATAAATCGCTCGGCTGGATATGTCTGCCTTCAGAAAGTATCACCGCCTTTTCGATGGTATGCCCCAGTTCCCTGATGTTTCCCGGCCAGGAATATTCGCAAAGACTTTGCAGGGCCTCTTTGGAAAAGCTAAGCCTGCCTTTATTATATTTATCGGAATGCAAGGTCAGAAAATACTCTGCAAGCACTGGTATATCTTCTTTACGCTCACGCAGAGGAGGAAGGACAATCTGAATGGTATTGATACGATAGAGCAGGTCTTCGCGAAAAAGGCCTTCCTTCACCATTTGGGAAATGGGCTTATTGGTGGCAGTTATTAACCTTATGTCGATATTGACAGGCTTGTTCGCTCCCAACCTTGTTACCTGGCGGTTTTGCAAAACGGTAAGCAGTTTACTCTGCATTGCCAGAGAAAGGTTGCCGATTTCATCAAGAAAAAGCGTTCCACCCGAAGCCGTTTCGAATCTTCCCGCACGATCCTCACGGGCGTCAGTAAAAGAGCCTTTCATGTGACCGAAAATTTCACTTTCGAAAACATTTTCGTTCAGGGCTGATAAATCAACGCCAAGGAAAATTTCGCTGCTTCTTTTGGATTTGCTATGAATTTCGCAGGCGATGAGTTCCTTACCTGTACCATTCTCGCCAAGAATAAGAACATTGGCATTCGTAGGAGCTACCTTATCAATGGTTTTGTAAATTTCATGCATAGCAGGCGATTTGCCGCGGACAATTCTGTACTGATTTTGAAGATCCTCGTTCATCTGCTTCTGCCTGCCCCTGAGTTTTACAACTTCCTGCCTTGTGCGCCGGAGATCCACCGCAGTTTTCAGAGTAACAATCAACTTTTCGGCATCCCAGGGCTTGGGGATAAAATCGGTAGCCCCTTCTTTAATGGCGCGCACGGCAAGTTCAATGTCGCCATAAGCGGTAATCATCAACACCACTGCCTGTGGGTCGATTTTCAAAATTTCATTTAGCCAGAAAATGCCTTCATTGCCTGTGTTCACACCCGCCCTGAAATTCATATCCAGCATGATTACATCGAAGTTTGCCGATTGCATGGCCGAATAAATCTGGTCGGGCTTTTTAAGGGCGGTAATGTTTTCGAACTCAGGTTTCAGCAAAATAGAAAGCGAGTTCAAAATCTGACCATTGTCGTCGACGATGAGAATATTTCCTGTTGGGCGGCTCATTTGGCAGAATCTAAGAGGCTCTTAATTTCAATTTCGGGTTACACTGAGAACCACAGGGGGAACAGGGAACCACGAAGATAAAATTAATCTATTTGTTCAATTCGAGAACAGCGTCTGTTCAAAAACTGAACATTTTTGTAAATGAATTTCATTCAGGTTGCTTGTAATCTACTGGTATACTATAAGATGACTTTCATGGCATAACGCTTGTCTAAAAGTGACTAACAATTTAAATCAAAACCGCCATGATAAAAACTGAACAACTTGTAAAAATTTTCCGCACCGACGAGGTGGAGACAACAGCCTTGAAAGACATCAATCTTGAAATTCAAAAAGGTGAATTCGTAGCCATTATGGGGCCGTCGGGTTGTGGCAAATCGACATTGCTGAACATTGTTGGTCTGCTCGATAATCCTTCAAAAGGAAGTTTTTGGTTTGATGGTACCGATGTTGCAAACTTCAAAGAAAACCAACGTACCCACCTCCGCAAAGGAAATATTGGTTTCGTTTTCCAGAGTTTTAACCTGATTGACGAACTGAGCGTTTGGGAAAACGTTGAACTTCCGCTTCTATACCTCCAAAAACCTTCGAAAGAAAGGAAAGCTGCGGTAAAAACCGTTCTCGAACGAATGCAGATCAGTCACCGTGCAAAACACTTTCCGCAGCAACTCTCGGGTGGACAGCAGCAACGCGTAGCCATAGCCCGTGCGGTGGTTGCCAATCCAAAGCTGATTCTGGCCGATGAGCCGACCGGTAATCTCGATTCGGCTAACGGCGAAGAAGTGATGAACCTCTTAACCGAACTTAACCACGAAGGAACAACTATTGTAATGGTAACGCACTCTCCGGCGCATGCCGAAAAAGCACATCGCATTATTCAGTTGTTTGATGGACACGTGGTAAGTGAGAATATAAGGAAGAATTAATATTAAGTATCAAGTAGTAAGTATCTAGTATCAAGATTAACAGCCAATTTTTTGATTGAATTTCCTACTTCTTACTTTTTACTTCTTACTTCGTACTTCTCATTTATTCTTACGACAAAAGACTTACGACTAAAATAATCTTTTAATAACTTTGATTATGTTTTCAACAAATATAAAACTTGCATTTCGGAATCTGATCCGTTATAAAACCTACTCCATACTGAATATTGCTGGCTTAGCAGTTGGTTTGGCCTTAGGCATTTTTGTCATTATTTATGTCAACTACGGTTTCGGATACGATCGCTTTCACCCAAATTGGGACAGGATGTACAAACTGTTAAACTTTATAAAACAGGGGGAAGGAAGATCCCTTACGCATTTCTACCATTCGATACTCACCGGAGAAGCTTTAAAACAAGAGGCCTCTGAAATTGAAAGTTTCAACCGCCAGGCACACACATCCTTCTTCTTTAAAAAGAATGAGTCAATTATTCAAGAATCGGGAATGTATACGGACGAGAACTTCTTTACTACTTTTAATTATAGATTAAAGCAAGGAAATCCTACAGAAGTGTTGAATCAGCCTGACAATATTATTATTTCGGAGCGATTGGCAGAGAAATTATTCGGCGATAAACCAGCCATGGGTCAAATGGTATCTTTACTTAAAGACAATAAGCAAACGACATTTAAAGTCACCGGTGTCTTTGAAAATGTAGAAAAATCGAATATAAACTTCGAATTTGTTATTCCAATTTCTTTGTTTATTTCCCAAAATCAATGGGTGAACAATATCACAGCAAACAGTTGCGAATATGTTTTTACGCTGAAACCACATTCTAATGTAAATGAGGTTAATAAAAAGATAAGGAACTTTTTCGAGGGAAAGGACAAAACTGTAAACAAGGAGCTGTTCATGCAGCCTCTATGGGAGGTAGGACTTTATTATTATATGAACGGTCAGAAACACATGGGTCAATTACTTATTATTTTGATCGTTGGTATTATTGGAGGATTAATCCTGTTGATTTCTGTTTTTAACTTTATCAATATGGCAATTGCCATAGGGATTAAAAGGAACCGTGAAGTTGGAATTAAAAAAGTTCTCGGATCGACAAGAATAAACATCATTGTTCAGTTTTTAATTGAGTCCGTCGTTATCTGCATGATAGCTCTTTTCTTCGCATTTATTATTATCGAAACATTTCTTCCATTTTTCAATAGTACAGCTGATGTTCATCTGAAAATTGAATATTCGAATATCGGTAAATTGTTTCTTTATATTGGATTCGCCATTTTGGTAGGTGTTTTGGCAGCGCTATACCCGGCTATTTTGTTAGCATCCACATCACCCGTTAAAATATTAAAAGGTATTACAGGAAACCGTCAAAGAATAAGTTTTTCAAGACAAGGATTAATTGTATTCCAATTTACTGTTTCTTTGCTACTTGTAATAGGCTTATTTGTATTTAACCGTCAGGCAAAATATGTTGAAACCAAAGATATTGGCCTGAACCGGGAAAACTTACTTTTCTTTCCGGTCACAAAAGAGACCATGGAACATCGCTCTTCACTTCATTCAGAATTACAGACTATACCTGAAGTATCTTCAATAAGCTGGTGCAGTGAGATCCCGTTGAGGATATATAGATCTACAACAAATGTTGAATGGCCGGGAAAACAAGCCGACGAAAAGATGGATTTCTGGGGTCTTGTAACCGATCACGCTTTTATGTCGACCTTTAAATTACAATTGATTGAAGGCCGTTTCTTTTCTGCAGCTTTGGCAGCCGATTCAAGCAACTATATTGTAAACGAAGAAGCTGTCAAAAACATGCATCTCAAAAACCCGGTTGGCGAATTCATTACCGTAGATGGACAAAAAGGACAAATCATCGGTATTGTCAAAAACTTCCATTCATTACAAATCCAATCGCCTTATGTACCTGTAATTATCCTTTACCGCCCCAATTATGCCAATATGGTTTTCCTGAAGTACATGGGTGAAATAGATAAGTTAAAGGGAAAGGTCGCAAAAATCTACAAACAATACGAACCGAACACGCCTCCTGAATTTAACACCATGGAAGGTGCTTTTCAGGATTTGAACAGGTTTTCGAGAAACAGCTTCGAGGTAGTAAGTGTGTTTACAATTATGGCTTTGTTCCTTGCCTGTATGGGTTTGTATGGATTGGCATCGTTTACCATTGAAACAAGAACCAAAGAAATTGGCATACGCAAATCCAACGGAGCCACAACTTTCTCCATACTAAAAATGTTTCTGAAAACTTATAATAAATGGATTCTGATTGCAAGCTGTATTGCTTTGCCTTTGGGTTATTTTGTATGGAATACTTTGTTGAACACAATGTTTAATTTTCATATTCAGTTCCCTCTGTGGGTGCTTTTTGCAACTCCGGTCTTAGTAATGATCATAGCCTGGAGCACTATCATATGGCAGTCGTGGAAAGCCGCCCGTAAAAATCCGGTAGATGCGTTGCGGTATGAGTAAGTCGTAAGTATCAAGTAGTAAGTAGTAAGACTAACAGCCATTTTAGGAAGTAAACCGGCTGTAGTCTTACTACTTGTGTCTTACAACTTGATACTTTCAAGTTCCTTAACTTCCTCCAATTCCATAGAAATGGCAACATTCAACGCCTTGGAAACTGGGCAGTTTTCCTTTGCCTCGTTGGCAATACGATTGAGGGTTTCGCTATCAATTCCGGGAACTTTGGCTTTGACTTCCAGCACCGAAGTTCTTATGGCACCACTTTCCAGTGTAATTGTGGCTTTGGTTTCAATGCTATCAGGTGAGAATCCTGCTTTGCCAAGCTCCGAACTGAAGGCCATACTAAAGCAACCCGCATGGGCTGCCGCAATCAGTTCTTCTGGGTTGGTTCCCATTCCTTCTTCGAAACGGGAAGTATAAGAGTACGGTATATTAAAAAGTGCCGGGCTCTGGGTGGAAAGAGTGCCTTTCCCTTCTTTCAATGAGCCATCCCATCTTGCTTTTGCCGTTCTTTTCATCTTCAAAATGTTTTAAGGTTTCATTTAATAAAACAATCGAAGATAAAAACCGGGTATTCCTACAGCCTAAATTCCTACAGCCTGTAGCCTAATATTAAAAATTCATTTTGCTCTTCAGGTTTTTGTACCCAGAGTCGCTCACTTTTACCTTCGCTCCTGTACTTAAAACAGCCAGGTAGGATCCCTTCTCGTAAAGCTCAAGTTGCACAATGGCATCAAGCCGCACGATATATGATCGGTGGACACGGATAAACTGTCCCGGATCCAGATGCTCCTCAAAGTGTTTCATGGTTTCCTGTTTGAGGTATTTGCCCTGGGCGGTGTAAATCATTACGTAATCGTCCTGCGATTCGAGCCAGACAATGTCTTCCACTGGAATTACCTTAATTTTCGACCCGGTTTTTACAACCACCCGTTCGAGCTTGTCAACGGCACTCTGAACGTGCTTCTTGAGCTCTTTGAGGTTTTCCTTGGTGTTTTGCTTTTTCGAAAAGCGGTCGAGCGCCTTTTCTATAGCCTGTGCAAAACGTTCGCGCGAGAAAGGTTTTAAAAGATAATCCACCGCATTCATCTCGAAAGCTTTAATGGCAAACTGATCATATGCGGTTGTAAATATAATATTAGGCATTTCATCCAGAAGTTCCAGCATTTCGAAGCCGGTAAGTTTTGGCATCTGAATGTCGAGAAACACCAAATCGGGTTTGAGTTCATTAATGGCTTTGATTCCGGAAAATCCATCAGAGAATTCGCCTAATAATTCAATAGCCGGATATGCTTTCAGATAGTTTTTCACCAGCTCGCGGGCTGGTTGTTCATCTTCAATAATTATTGCTCTCATTTTATTGATTTTCGTTTTGTGGGAAAGTGACCGAAACACTAAACATATTCTCGTCGCGGATAACCTTCATCAGGTAATCGGCCTGGTAAATAATTTTCAACCTGTTCTGGATGTTTTTTAAACCCATGCCTGTGCCTTTTTTGCTACGCGACTCAGGATCGAAATTATTCTTAACCGTTACTTTCATGCTGTTGCCTTCTTCGGCGCAGGTAACCCATATGGTAATGGGCTCGGTCGATTCATACACACCATGCTTAATAGAATTTTCAATAAGTGGTTGAAGAATCATATTAGGCAATAGCTTCGACCGGCAACCTTCGGAAACATCGATATTGAAATTCAGTTTATCGCCAAAACGGGTTTTTTCAATATCGAGGTACAGGTTTATGTTATGAAGTTCATCCTGGAGGCTCACTAACTGTTTTTCTTTCTGGCCTATGGAGTACCGCAGGAAGTCGGACAGCTTGATGATCATTTCCTGTGCCTTCTCGGGGTTGGTAATGGTAAGTGAACTTATTGAGTTTAAACTATTGAAAAGAAAGTGCGGGTTTATCTGCGATTTCAAAAGGTTAAGTTCCGTTTCCCGTATCAAACCTTTTAGTTCTGCTTCCTGGGCAATTTTCTCTTCAATATTCCTGAAAGAAATGTACAGATAATAAATAAAAATGGTGATCAGATAGTAAAATAACCCGATCGACAACCGGAAAGGAGTTGAACTATTCAGGTATAACAGATATTCCTTAGAACTTCCAAGCAGATACGAAAGTGTTGTATAGGAAGCCAGATACCAGATTCCAATACTAATTACAGCCGTTCCAAGATGATTCAGAAATATATCGCTGGTAGAAGTATTTTTAAGATTGATAAACCTTACCGGGTACCAGATCCCCAAAGATAAAATCCCGAAATATATATTAAAGATAAGAGCGTCGACAATCGCGAAATGAAGGGGCTGATTGTAAAATATTGTTAACACAAATGTATGAGCAGCAATAAAAGCCCCCCATACTGCCATTGTGTAAATTAAGCTGTTACGATTAAATAATACTGGATGGTTCATTTTCCGTTAAGGTTTAAAGAACCGTTGTTAGAAGCTCTTAATTTCGCCGCCGCCAAAAATTGCCACACCTTTGATATAAAGCTCCTTTTTGCTGTCGTGCTGAAGTCCGCTGATAGATTTTCGTTTATCGGAAAAACCTCCGAAAATGGCAACAACTTCAACATGCACATTCCAATGACTTGGAATAATAAACTTAGAGCCCCCGAAGATATTCACAACCTCCAGTACATTTTTACCATCGGCTAATTCACTCTCAGTAAAATCCAGTACAGAACCACCAAAAACTGAAACGGTTTCTCCGCCTCTGAAATTTTTTGTAGTAATGCGCCGTTCTGTCCCACCAAAAACATTTACTTCATCAATCACCTCGGCCGAGTTCATCTCACCTTGTTTCCAGGGTTTGTTGCGCGATGCCCCCCTGAAGAGTATCAAAATTCCTATACCCAGGAAAATTGCAGGCCAGAAAAGCTGACCAAAATTAAAATGCAACCCGGGAACAAACTTTGGTAACAGGAAAAATCCACCTATGGCAATTAATATCAATCCGAATGTTTTGTTGGGATGTTTCGAAATCTGAACCAGACCAATCACTACTAATAACATCGGAATTGAAAATATCGCATCGTAAACATTAAAGGATAACAAATTAAAGTTATGAGCTAACAACAAAATACCAGCTCCAATCAATATCACTGCAAGTATCAGCTTGCTCTTCGGATTCCAGTCTTCTCTATTTTCCATTGCTAAAAAATTAATTACGATGTAAAAGTAGTTTCAAGGGCGCTTCTGTGAAACAAATTATCGGTAAAACAATTTATTATGTCGGTAAATTAAACAAATTCTCTTAAATAATCTCAATTTTCTAAGAATATCCTAGTTGAAGCATCACTTCTTGATGATCCTTCCTGATTACATCCACAAGATTTTGAGGGAGTTCATCCTTCCACGATCCTATTTTCCCTTTTCGAAAAAAGACCTGCGAATCTGGGCTCTTCTCTCTGAATCCCTTCTCCTTCTCCTGCTTCTGAAGTTCGGAAAAACTGCTTTTCCTGATGGCTTCTTTAATTTCAGTCTCGCCGAAATTGAGCCCGCAAAACTTAATGGCCGCCGAAAAAGAATCAAAAGGGTTAAGTTTCATGTCTTCGTACTTCATAACCATTACAGGAAAATCATTCTGACTGGTCCACGAAAGGTAATGGTTACTCCAGGTAAGTAATTTTTGCCGTAACTGCATGTGTAAACGCGACGATTTACTGCAAAATGCATAATCGTTGTTATTCATGGCGGCAACAATTGCTTCGAAACTCAGATTTGAATGATGCGCGAACGAAACAGCCACATCAAGCGGATTACGCACAAAGTAAAGCGCTCCCATAGTTGCCCGTTTGGGTACAAGAGGCACTCCGTCGGGAGTTAGGGTATAAGCATCATGTATTTTATGAAATATGGTTTCGGTTGAATTGTGTGCGATGTATTCGTAAACGAGCGGTCGGAGATTATCAATTTCATCAGCAGTCATATCCGACGATGACAAACCGGTAGCTTCATCGAATAACTGGCGACTGCTGGCAATAGGTCCGCCAGCGAGTTCGTTGATATCGGCAGGTCCATCCGCTTTATTCAGCAAATTTGCCAGAAAAGCCCTGAACCAGGTATTTCCAGATTTGGGGTACGACGCCAGCCAGATAATCCTTTTATACCCTTCAGACGTCATGATTTGATGTTATATCGTGTTCAACTATATCCAGAATTTCATCAAGGTTAAAAGTTTTGGTCGACCTGGTAATTCTCATAACCTGACATTTGGAGGCCAATGTAGTAAGATGCCTGAAATGTGGTTCGGTGTTACCCAACCCTTTAATAAAATTCAAACGGTAAGTATTGTTTTTAAGTGCGTTGAACTTCTCGATTCCTTTAATTTTTTCGAGTTGAATTCCTTCTGAATTTTTTGTTTGAAGAATATAAACTCCGCCGAGAGGAAGTGACTCAGAATGAAATTGCTCCTGCACCTGAATATGATGCTTATTCAGCTTTGAACGGACCCGTGCATAGTGTTCTGGATCGCGTCCCAGCTTGATAAGTGAGTCAGACCACAATTTAACTCCCGGATAGCCTGCATAAACAATTGGATTTCCTTCCTTGTCCTGAGAAACAACACTGATATCGTCGCTGAGCAACTCATATCCTCTACTCAATAATCCGGCAGCCAAGGTTGATTTTCCCGCGCCCGAAATGCCCGAAAAAATAGATGCTTTCCCATGAATAGAAATGGAACTACCGTGCATCGGAAGCATTCCACGCTGATGAATTAATGCGCCGAAAGCAGAGCCCAGCAAAAAGAGACGAATATCGCCCTCTTCACTTCCGGAATGTGGTTTAATAACAATTGAATTACCCTCTGAAGCATAATAATCGGCAATTCTGTCGACTTTTAACAGGAATTGACCTGGAGATGCTTCGAATCTTACTCCTTTAAAATGAGGATTAATGAGTTGATCGGGTACTTCGCCACAACTTATTGATATATCAGGCTCCCCATCGGCAGAAAGAAATTCAGGGATTTCAATATCCGATAAAATTTTGAGTCCGAAAGCCTTGTAGAGGTATCTCATCAATAAAGCTATTTATGGCTAAAGATAAGAAACCCGATCGAAAACTCAGAAAATTTTATTTTCAACCTAAATAGATTTTTTCCGGCAGACTGTCGACCGAAAACCCTTAACTTAAAAAAGTTTTGTCTACAATCCTCAGACCACAGTCGACAGTCAACTGTCAGGACAAATTATAAAAGGTTGTCAAGGCTGTATTGGCCGTGGTCAGTTGACCGTGGTCTGTCGACTATAAGTCGTCTTATTAACTAAACCCCTGCTTTTAAAAATTTATATCACTTCAAAATCTATCCGCACATTAACAGGCTGAAGGCACAGGGATGGTTTGTCCGACTTCCTGTCGAAACAAAACCGGTGTTTGAAAATTGTGTAATACTTTCCTTTAGGGAGTTTCTCCTGGTTTAATCCTTTGAAATTATGGTGTAATACACTCCAGAAAGGGCGCGAATCGCTCCAGGGAACGTTCAGCGTAAACTCTTTCTGAGTTCCATAAAAAGGATGAGCATCTGAACTAACGATCTGCGCGCCACTGCAGGCAAACGGCTGACCCACCAGTTTGCCGTTCTGGTCATAAACTGCACAAAAACCATTACCATCCGTCAGGAAAGAATTGTCCAGAAAAAGAGAATCACCGCTGTTATTTTCAAGGATCAGTGAAAATGTAAAATTCTCTCCTGTCTTAAAAGTAGTGCTTTCCTCACCATTTGTATTCAGCAAACGAAAGTTAAAATCTACCTCTGCTTTTCGTTTCGACGATTTTTTAGAACCCTCGGATTTCACCTTTGTTTTATCTGAATTATCATATAAATTCCACGAACTAAGGCTAAATATAAAGCCTATCGCCAATAAAATATAACCTGTCTTCATAATACAATTTCAAATTAACTTTTGGGTACAAACAATTACCAATATTTCAACAACTTGGTTTTGTTTTTAGATGTACTAGTTAACGGATGGTTGCGTCAAATAGTTATAAACTTAATGAAGTAATTTGCTTTACCATTTGGATTTTTTGCGGATGTAATTGTATATCAGATACATTTTACATTCTAAAAGTAGCTGTTTAATAGAAATAAAAAAGGGCGATGAAATCATCGGCCCCTTCTTGATTATCAAAAATTATATATTAGCTTATTGAAGCTACATAATATTCGCGGAATAAACGTGCAATATTCGAAAGTTTAATTTCCTTCGGACATTCAGCTTCGCAGGCACCCGTATTGGTACAGTTACCAAATCCGAGTTCGTCCATTTTGGCAACCATTCTGGTAACGCGTTCCTTGGCTTCAATTTTACCTTGAGGCAGTAAAGCAAGATGCGAAACATTTGCCGAAACAAACAACATAGCCGAAGCGTTTTTGCAGGTTGCTACGCAGGCACCGCAACCGATACAGGCAGCAGCATCCATAGCCAGATCCGATTTAACCTTGGATACAGGAATTGCATTACCATCGGGAATACCCCCAGTGTTAACCGATACATAAGCGCCTTCCTGCGCAATTTTATCGAAAGCTCCACGGTCGACAACCAAATCCTTCAGAATAGGAAATGCTTTAGCACGCCATGGCTCAATAACAATGGTATCCCCATCCTTGAAACGGCGCATGTGAAGCTGACAGGTTGTGATACCGCTGTCGTTTCCATGCGGACGTCCGTTGATGTAAAGGCTGCACATACCACAGATACCCTCACGGCAATCGTGGTCGAAGCATACTGGTTTGTCGAATTTGTCAACCAACTGTTCGTTTAACTGGTCGAGCATTTCTAGAAAAGAACACTCATCCGAAATATTGGAGATTTTGTAGGTTTCAAACCTACCCTTTGAGCTTGCGCTCTCCTGACGCCATATTTTAAGTGTAAAATTCATATCTCTTATTATTAGCCCACCCCAACCCTCCCAAAGGGAGGGAGTAATGGATTGTTATTCATTTGAAATAATCTCTAATTACCATTCTGTTCCCCTCCTTCGGAGGGGTCAGGGGAGGCCTTTTATTTATAGTTACGCTGAGCTACTTTTATGTTTTCGTACTCGAGAACCTCTTTGTTAAGTTTCGGCTCTTCGTTTTCGCCTTTGTATTCCCAGGCAGCAACATACATAAAATCGCTGTCGTCGCGTTTTGCTTCACCTTCTTCGGTTTGGTATTCTTCGCGGAAGTGACCACCACATGATTCTTCACGGTGAAGGGCATCGCGAGCCATTAGTTCACCAAGTTCGAGGAAGTCGGCAACACGTAAAGCTTTTTCAAGTTCGGGGTTGAGTTCGTCAGGAGTTCCTGTAACACGAACATCTTTCCAGAATTCTTCACGAAGTGCTTTAATTTCAGCAATAGCCTCGGTACAGCTTTGTTTTGTACGGGCCATACCAACTTTATCCCACATAATTTTACCTAATTTCTTGTGGAAGCTGTCAACCGAATGTTTACCGCGAATGCTCATCAGGCGTTGAATTCTTTCTTTTACCGATTTTTCGGCTTCCTGGAATGGAGCGGTATCCGTACTGATGCGTGGAGTGCGGATATCAGCCGAGAGGTAATTCTGAATGGTGTAAGGCAGTACGAAATATCCGTCGGCCAAACCCTGCATAAGTGCAGAAGCTCCTAAGCGGTTGGCTCCGTGATCGGAGAAGTTAGCTTCGCCGATAGCGAATAAACCGGGAATAGTGGTTTGAAGTTCATAGTCAACCCAAACGCCACCCATGGTGTAGTGAACAGCAGGGTAAATCATCATCGGGGTTTCGTATGGATTTTCGTCAACGATTTTTTCGTACATCTGGAAAAGGTTACCGTAACGCTCTTCGATAACTTTTTTGCCTAAACGGTTGATAGCAGAAGAAAAGTCGAGATAAACGGCCAAACCTGTTGTCCCAACACCGAAACCGGCATCGCAACGTTCTTTGGCAGCACGCGAGGCAACGTCGCGGGGAACAAGGTTACCAAATGCTGGGTAACGGCGTTCGAGATAGTAGTCGCGGTCTTCTTCTTTTAATTGTGTAGGTTTTAAAGTGCCTTTGCGGATAGCTTCAGCATCTTCCTTTTTCTTGGGAACCCAGATACGGCCATCGTTACGGAGCGATTCAGACATAAGTGTCAGTTTCGACTGGTAATCGCCGTGAACCGGGATACAGGTTGGGTGAATCTGCGTAAAACAAGGGTTTCCAAAGAAAGCACCTTTTTTGTATACCTGCCATGCAGCGCTGGCATTCGATCCCATTGCATTGGTCGAGAGGAAAAATACGTTACCGTAACCACCGGTTGCAAGAACAACGGCATGTCCGAAATGTCTTTCGATCTGACCGGTAACAAGGTTACGCGAAACAATACCACGGGCTTTTCCATCAACGATAACCAGTTCCAACATTTCGTCACGGTTATGCATCTCAACGGTACCTGCTTTAATCTGGCGGTTTAATGCACGGTAAGCGCCCAAAAGTAACTGCTGTCCGGTCTGACCGCGGGCATAAAACGTACGCGACACCTGAGCGCCACCAAAAGAGCGGTTGTCGAGCAATCCGCCATATTCGCGGGCAAAGGGAACACCCTGGGCAACGCACTGGTCGATAATGCTGTTGCTAACTTCGGCAAGACGATAAACGTTTGCTTCGCGGGCACGGTAGTCACCACCTTTAATTGTATCGTAAAATAAACGGTAAACGGAGTCACCGTCGTTTTGATAGTTTTTAGCTGCATTAATACCGCCTTGTGCGGCAATACTATGTGCACGGCGGGGACTGTCCTGATAACAGAATATCTTTACGTTAAAGCCAAGTTCACCAAGGCTTGCTGCTGCGGAAGCTCCGGCTAATCCGGTCCCAACAACAATTACATCTAATTTACGCTTATTGGCAGGGTTGACAAGGTTCTGAGTCGACTTATATTTAGTCCACTTTTCGGCCAATTGTCCCTGAGGTATTTTTGATTCTAGTTTTGACATATATTTTAATTCAAAAAGATTCGTAAAAACTGATTTCTTCGAAGTAATTAATTATAAAAGAATAAGAAATAAAAAGGAATAAAGGCGAATCCGGCAGGAATGACCACTGCATAGATATTTCCTATCCAGTTAATAATCGGAGAATATTTTGAATGGTTTACACCCATGGTCTGGAAAGCACTCTGAAAAGCGTGCATCAGGTGGAACGAAAGGAAAACCATACAGATAATGTAAAAAATAGAATACCCTGGTGTACTGAAAAGATTGATGGCCATATTGTAAAAATCATGGTTATCCTCAACAGCATTACCTCCTGCAGGGGCACCAGTCCAGCCAAGTTTTACAAAATAAAAGTTTGCCATATGGATGGCAAGGAAGATAAATATGATCACTCCTGTGTGGATCATATACTTCGAGAAAAATGATGTTTGGGAATTATTGGAAACAGCATAACGGGACGGACGAGCCATCCAGTTTCTGATTTGAAGGATTACACCATAAATGATGTGTAACAGAAAACCTCCAAAAAGGAATATTTCCATAATTTTGATCAGAATATTGGTAGTCATAAACTCTACTCCAATACGGAAGGCCTCTCCCTCGTCACTGCTCAGCAACAGCAAATTAAT
This sequence comes from Bacteroidota bacterium, assembly GCA_023429135.1. GTDB lineage: Bacteria > Bacteroidota > Bacteroidia > Bacteroidales > JAAUTT01 > JAAUTT01. The sequence continues at coordinate 61,459 of JAEYWD010000080.1, forward strand.
GCCCAAATGCACTACCAGAAACACGCACAGAAATAATCCGGCCAGCGACATTATTAGCTTCTTCCCTAAAGATGAAGTGAAAAAATTGCTCATATCAATTGTTTTTGTGAAAGTTAAATTATTTTAAAGTGAAATATTTTCCTGAAAAAAATTTTTGCAAATGTACCTGCTTCCTGTACTTTTTGCAATGAAAGATGTTAATTTGTCTTTAATTTAAAACCATTCTAAGCTATGATCTATCCGCAAATACCCAGACATTTATTTGAGCAAAATAGAATTAAACTAAATAACAAGCTACAAGCCCATTCTGTTGCAATTATTACATCCAACGACGAGATGCCGCGTAATGGAGATCAGTTTTTCCCATTTCGACAGAATTCAGATTTATTCTACCTCACAGGTATTTACCAGGAAAAAACAACGCTGGTATTGTGCCCTGATCATCTTAACTCTAATTTACGCGAAATACTTTTTATTCTCAAACCAAATAAAGAGCTTGAAACCTGGCTGGGCAAAAAACTCACCAAAGTCGAGGCCACAGCTTACTCCGGAATTGAGACCATAATGTGGGAAGAAGAGTTTGAAAAAACCCTGAGCGAAATCATCTTTGCAAACAGTGTTCTTTATCTGAATCTCCCCGAGAACTTTAAAGTTTCAACTGAATTGAAAACCGCCGACTGGAGGTTAACGGAAAAACTCATCAATAAGTTTCCTCTTCATAAAAAAGAACGCCTTGCTCCTATCCTCACAACCCTGCGACTGGATAAGGAACCCGAAGAAATCAATATTATACGGTATGCCTGCCAGATCACAGGAAAAGCTTTTAACCGTATACTAAAGTTTGTGAAACCGGGCATTTATGAGTATGAGATCGAAGCGGAAATTACCCACGAGTTTTTGAAGTCGGGAGCCATGGGGCACGCTTATTATCCTATTGTTGCTTCGGGAGAAAATGCCTGTATTCTGCATTACATCACAAATAAAAGTAAATGTAACGATGGCGATATGCTTCTGCTCGATTTCGGGGCAGAGTATGCAAACTATGCGTCCGACTGCAGTCGCACCATTCCGGTGAACGGGAAATTTACGCCACGGCAGCTCGAAGTTTACACCGCTACTCTCAGGGTGCTTCAAAAAGCAAAAGCGCTGATGGTAAAAGGAACTTCAATAACACTTATCCAGAAACAGGTTTGCAGTTTGTGGGAAGAAGAGCATATTAAACTCGGGCTGTATTCAATGGAAGATGTGCGCCGGCAGGATCCCCAGGAACCACTTTACTTAAGATATTATATGCACGGCATTTCGCATTTCCTGGGACTCGACGTTCACGATGTCGGTAATAAAAACATAATTCTGGAACCGGGAATGGTACTCACCTGCGAGCCCGGAATTTATATCCGCGAAGAGGGTCTTGGAATCCGATTGGAAAACGACATCCTTATTACCCACGATGAACCTATTGACCTGATGCAGCATATACCAATTGAGGCCGGGGAAATTGAAGAGATAATGAATGGATAATTTAATGCCTGCTGAATAAGTCAGAAGGACTTAAATATGAATAGCCCCCGATGCAATCCGGGTGTTCCATGGAGGAGAAATCCGGAACACTGAAGGTGTTCAATTTTGTAGATATTCAACACTTTCAGTGTAGCAACTATATTCAAATTAAATCCTTTCAGGATTTAAATACACACCTCTCAGCCTCCTGTTTCATAAGGCTTTGTTTACAATGATATTCCGACACGCTTCATTGACTTATTACACAGCCTAATACCCAGCCGCTTGGCCATCCTTTCGTGATTCGGAAGCACCATAATAAACTTTATTCTTCTCATCCCATTTAATGGCTTGATAGCCGCCATAGATACCATTAATATATTGTATTACATGACCTTTACCCAAAAGAGCGCGAATGGTCTCATAAGGTACACCACTTTCCAGGTATACTATTCCCCCGTCAGTCATTACTTCGCCGGTTGGTTCGCTGGATCCTTCGTGACAAATGCGTGGAGCATCGCCAGCTTCCTGAAGGTTCATACCAAAATCGACCAGGTTAACAACAATTTGTACATGTCCCTGAGGCTGCATGGAGCCTCCCATTAATCCAAAACTTATAAATGGCTTTCCATCTTTGGTAATAAATGCAGGAATAATAGTGTGAAAGGGTCGTTTATGAGGTTCATAACGATTCATGTGATTAGGATCGATAATAAACATCTCGCCACGATCCTGCAACACAAAGCCCAGCATACCGGGTGTCATCCCCGAACCCATTCCTCGGTAGTTGCTCTGGATTAACGAAACTATATTCCCGTCTCTATCTGCAGTTGTTAGGTAAATAGTGTTACCCTGCTCCAGATTGCCGGCCGGATAACTTTTAGCCGCCCTTGCCGGATCAAATAGCTTTAACCTCTCTGTAGCATATTCTTTTGATATAAGCTTTTGCAACGGAATTTTGTTAAAATCAGGATCGGCATAAAACTTTGCACGATCTTCAAAGGCAAGTTTCTTCACTTCAAGAAATGTATGTATGTATTCGGCGCTACCGAAACCCATCGAGGCAATATCGAATTTTTCAAGCATATTCAACATTTGCAACACAGCAGTTCCCTGGCCGTTTGGCGGAAGTTCCCAGATATCGTAACCACGATAGTTCGTTGAAACAGGTTCTACCCAATCCGAATGATGGTCAGCAAAATCGCGCATACTTAAAAATCCGCCCTGTTCGCGAACATAATCGACAATTTTCTGGGTTATCTCGCCTTTATAAAATGCATCGCGACCATCTTTGGCAATTTTTTCAAGTGTAGAAGCAAGATAAGGATTGCGGAAAATCTCACCTTTGGCAGGTGCTTTTCCGCTAGGCATAAAAATCTCTTTAAATCCCGGATATTTCTGTAAAGTTCTTGAATTAGAACTCCAGTAATATGCGATTACTTCCGAAACCGGAAATCCTTCTTTAGCGTAATTAATGGCTGGCTGCAGAATATCATTCACAGGAAGCTTCCCAAATTTCCTATGCAATTCGAACCATCCATCAACACACCCCGGAACCGAAACAGGCAGCGGTCCAAGAGGCGGTATACGTTTTATACTATTTTTCACAAAATAGTCGAAAGTCAGATCATAAGGAGAACGGCCACTGGCATTCAATCCATAGAGCTTTTTGGTTTTGGCATCCCACACAATCGCAAATAAGTCTCCTCCGATTCCATTTCCTACAGGTTCAACCAATCCTAGAACTGCGTTTGCAGCAATAGCAGCATCAATGGCGTTGCCTCCGGCTTTAAGAATGTCTAGTGCAGCTTGGGTAGCAAGTGGCTGACTGGTGCACGCTATGCCATGCTGCGCGATTACTTCCGATCTTGTTGCAAAAGTTTTTCCGGTAATGCGATCCTGTGCTGTAATCAGGTTATTCAACGAAAGAATAAAAAGTAGCAGAGCAAGTTGTTTCATATGCGTAGGAAGCAAAAATTATGATTATGAAATTACGAAAATTTAATCATTCCCAAAGATTTACTATTGAAGGTAAATCCACAAAATATTAAACCAAACATAAATCATATCTGTTTGGTTGTTTAAAAAACTTTATAAACTTATTTTCGCAGCTCAACTTACAGTTTTTCGTAATATAAAACTCATAAAAATGCTAAAGTCAGTACCATTTCATAATTCATCAGTTCATTTCGACGATTTGGGGTCAGGAAAAGTAATTGTACTCCTACATGGATACCTCGAAACTATGGATATCTGGGGAGATTTCGCAAAAAACCTCTCCAAAACCTACAGGGTAATCACAATTGATATTCCCGGTCACGGGAAATCGGGTAAAGTAAAGGATGTTCACGATATGGACCTGATGGCCGATGCTGTAAATACTGTACTCACATTTTTGAGAGTTGAGAAATGCTTTCTGGTAGGACACTCCATGGGCGGTTACGTAACTTTATCATTTATGGCCAAATACCGCTATAAACTTTATGGAATATCGCTTTTCCACTCTACCCCTTTTGCCGACAGCGATGAAAAGAAAGCCAACCGCGACCGTGAAATAGCATTAATCAGTGAAGGCAAGAAAGATATTCTTTTCAACACTAATATTCCTAAGGGATTTGCTACCGATAACCTTGAAAAGTTTGCAAGTGAAGTTAACCGTGCAAAAGCCATAGGAACCCAGAACGGCGAAGAAGGAATTATAGCACTGCTCGAAGGAATGAAAATCCGGGCCGACCGTCAGAATATGTTGAAAGAAACCGGTTTGCCGGTATTGTTTATTCTTGGGAAAAAAGACAATTATATTCCTTACGACCTGATGTATAGTGTTGCAAAACGAACCGCCACTGGAGAGATTTTAACACTCGAAAATTCCGGTCACATGGGCTTTATTGAAGAGCCTGATGTTTGTCTTAAAACCCTAACTTCGTTTGTGTATCATTTGTGAGAGAAGCCATTAGTCGATGGTCGATAGTGGCTATGTTGCACAGAAATGAAGACCTTATTTTTGTTTTTTAAGGCTGAAGGCCTTGGATAATACAGCCCAGGGCAAAGCGAAGCGGCGCCCTGGGTAATCAAATAGAATTATTTTTGGCGGCGTGAAAACATGTTAAAAAGGGCCTTATGCTTAACATCGCCGCAATTGTGATTCTATTAATATCAACAATAATATACAACAGAGCCTCTGTCGACCGTCGTCTCTTTTATTAGCTAAACGCCTGTTTTAATCAGTTTAATATCTTACCGGCTTATTTTCAGCACCGTTAGTATTCATGAACGACGGCTTGTCTTTTGAGATGTTTGTCGGTGTTTCTTTTAGTTTTATCTTAATAGTTTGTTTTAGAACCAATTATTGTAAATTAGATCAGTTCCAAACAAGGTTTCAGAGACAAAAAAAATGCCTTTTAAAGGACATCCAATGCTCATTCATAATATCTTTGTCGCCTTATTTTTTTAACATTTCTTATTCAATTTCTAAATAATAACATACAAAATGAACATCTATTTATTAACGTTATACATGTTCCTGCTGGCCTTTGCTATCGGAATGGCAGTAGCATTTATAATTAAAATGTCTGTTCGTGGTGTGGAGTTTAGTCAAACTATACGTGACGAAAAATACCACAACGAGATGAAGCGCCTGAGGAGTATCCGCAGGATCAGAAACAGCAAGAATGCTTCGCGCATGAGGACAATTGAAGAATCGTCCAGCAACCCAGTTCTTAATTACTATTATGGTAAACTGAACCGCAAGAAAGACAACACATCAGGAAATGACACCAACGAACTTATAGAGCATTATTATGGAAAAAATTGATCTTTTAAAATTATTTCAGGGAATAGGCACCCTGCTTTTATCCGATTCAACCTTGATGTTTACCCGTATAGGCTTTGTAATTCTTGGTATATTGTTGGTTTATCTTGGCAAGAAAGGCGTTCTCGACCCGCTGTTAATGGTTCCGATGGGACTTGGTATGGCTGCGATTAACGCTGGCGTTCTGTTTATGCCCGATGGTTCACAGGGCAATTTATTCCTGGACCCATTGGTTACCGATACCGATGAGTTGATGACTGTTATGCAGATAGACTTTCTTCAGCCATTATACACTCTTACCTTTAGTAATGGTTTGATAGCGTGTTTTGTATTTATGGGAATCGGGGTACTTCTGGATATTGGTTATGTGTTGCAGCGACCTTACATGAGCATATTCCTTGCATTATTTGCAGAACTGGGAACCTTTGCCATTATCCCAATTGCTAAAGCAATGGGCCTTAATCTTGGCGAAAGCGCTTCTATTGCTATGGTAGGAGGAGCCGACGGACCAATGGTACTGTTTACTTCCTTGTCGCTTGCTAAGAATTTATTCGTACCTATCACTGTAGTAGCCTATCTTTACCTTGGTTTAACCTACGGAGGATACCCTTACCTGATTAAACTGATGGTTCCCAAAAAACTCAGGGCAATCAAAATCAAATATAAAAAGAGCGAAACGCCAAAAGTAATACCTTCGTCTCAAAAGCTTGCTCTTGCAGTAGTATTATGCGTATTGCTCTGCTTTCTGTTTCCTGTTGCCGCCCCTCTGTTTTTCTCGTTGTTTTTAGGAGTTGCAATCAGAGAGTCTGATATTAAACCTGTTATAGAATTTATCAGCGGACCGCTTTTATATGGATCAACATTTATGCTGGGAATTATGTTAGGTGCACTTTGTGAAGCTCATTTAATTCTCGATCCTAAAGTTCTTCTGTTACTTATCCTGGGTATTTTGGCCCTTTTCCTTTCAGGAGTGGGCGGAATTATTGGAGGTTACCTCATGTACTTTATTAAACGTGGAAATTTTAACCCGGTAATTGGTATTGCAGGTGTTAGTTGCATACCTAGTACTGCTAAGGTAGCTCAAAAATCGGTATCAGAAGCTAACCCGTATTCGGTTATTCTGCCCGAAGCTTTGGGAGCCAGTATTTCTGGAGTAATTACAACAGCCATTATCACTGGTATTTATATTACGCTTATACCTTTGTTTGGATAACAACAAAATATTTACGAGGCTGTCTCAAAAGTGCGGTCACTGAGCCTGTCGAAGTGCGGTCACTGAGCTTGTCGATGTGTGGTTACGGCCTTTTTAGACAGCCTCGTTTTATATTACAATAGAATGAAAAATGTTCATGGCAAACATGGAGTAAGCAAGTTATCGCTTGCCGGATTGCTGATTACCCTGGGTATTGTTTACGGCGATATCGGGACCTCGCCATTGTATGTATTCAGTGCTGTTCTGTCAAGTGCTGAAACATTTGATCAGGAATTGATTTTTGGAGCCATCTCCTGTATTTTCTGGACCCTCACTTTACAAACAACGCTTAAGTATGTTTTGATAACCTTAAGCGCCGATAATAAAGGCGAAGGTGGCATTTTTGCCCTTTTTGCCCTGATCAGGAGAAAGTCGGGCTGGGCCTATATTCTTGCAATAATCGGTGGCAGCACCTTACTTGCCGATGGAATTATTACACCCTCCATTACCGTCACTTCAGCCGCAGAAGGCTTGAAGCTGCTTAACGGGAATATTCTGGTTATTCCTATAGTGCTTACCATTTTAACCTTCTTATTTTTTATCCAGCAATTTGGTTCCAAATTCGTAGGAAGGTCGTTTGGTCCGATTATGCTTGTCTGGTTTCTTACAATTGCCTGTTTAGGAGTAATCCATATGGTTGATTATCCTCAGATTTTCGGGGCTTTAAATCCACAGCATGCTATAAACATTATTTCGAAGCATCCGCAGGCATTATTGATTCTGGGAGCAGTATTCCTGGCCACCACCGGTGCTGAGGCTTTGTATTCCGATCTTGGCCATTGTGGAGCAGGCAATATTCGTATTAGCTGGATTCTGGTTAAAGTGTCTTTAATACTTTGTTACATGGGGCAGGGAGTTTGGGTGCTTCAAAATCCGCAGCTTGCAATGTCGGGGACCAATCCTTTCTTTGCAATTATGCCTTCATGGTTTCTCGTTCCGGGGGTAATTCTGGCTACCCTGGCCGCAATCATTGCCAGTCAGGCACTCATCAGCGGGTCTTTTACGCTGGTAAGTGAGGCTATTTCCCTTAATTTCTGGCCTAAACTTAAACTTAAATACCCTTCGGAATTTAAAGGACAGATTTATATTCCTGAGGTAAACTGGTTTTTATGGGCTGCTTGTTGTTTTGTGGTACTTTATTTTAAGGAATCTGCCGGAATGCAAGCTGCGTACGGACTTTCCATTACCATTACCATGCTGATGACAACTTTGCTGCTAAGCCTTTATATTTATCATCAGAAAGTGCCCACACCTTTTATTATTTGGTTTCTGATTATTTTCCTGACACTGGAGTTAACTTTTCTGTATGCCAATATTCAAAAGTTCTGGCATGGCGGATGGTTTACCGTTGTTATGGCTTCGTTGTTTGTTACCATAATGTATTATTGGTACCATGGGCGAAAAATCAAGAACAAGCTCATGTCGTTCGTGGAAATTGACCAATATGTGCCAATAATTAAAGAAATCAGTCAGGATACCGATATTCCCAAATATGCAACCAACCTGGTTTATATTACCAAGGCGAATACGTTTTATCAGATTGAGTCGAAGATTATGTTTTCGATTATCAATAAAAAACCAAAACGGGCCGATGTTTATTGGTTTTTACATGTTGATATTACCGATGAACCTTTTACCTTCGAATATGCAGTGAATCATTATGAGCCGGGAATGGTTATAAAAGTTGATTTTAGGTTGGGGTACAAAATTGAACCACGTATTACACAATATTTCCGGCAGGTCCTCGACGATCTGGTGGAAAGCTCGGAGATTGATACCGTATCGCGTTATAAATCGTTGAAAAAGTATAATATCCCAGGCGACTTCCAGTATATTCTTATCGACAGAATCTCGAACAACGAGTCGGATTTTACTCCTCATCAACTGCTCGTTTTGAATATTTACGAAACCATCCGGACTATCGGAATTACGGAAGCCCGTTCTTTAGGTCTGGATACCTCTAACTGCATCACCGAAAAGGTACCACTTGTGCTGGATTCAAAATATAAATACCGGATGACCAGAAAATAAGCAATTTAAGTGGTATTTTCCATTATTCATTAAATTATAACGGACGTCCTAAATACCTGGTAACCCTGCTTCTTTTGTTTTGAAAAAAAGGTCCAACTTTGCAGTAATTTCATATTTTTGAAACCATTAAATTTAATTCACGCACTATGCTTAAAAATAAGGCTTTTCAATTTTTGCTTCTTATACTCGTTATTGGAGTTTTAGGCTATTTCGTTTATAAATATTTTAACGAAGAAGAAGGTAGTAATAAAATAAATTCTGCTACACAGGTTCAAAAGGAAAGTGAGTTTCTGCTCACCATTTTTCTAAAGCACGATCAGGGAAAGACTCTGGACGAAATTCAGAAAAAGCTTAACGAAACCGGATTTTATAAGAACTTTCCACCGGCAGGTACCGAAGTTGAAAGCTGGAAAGTAGTAATGGGCATTGGTCAGGTAATTACCCTGAGAGTGCCACCCAGCAAATTACGCGAGGTGAATGTTGCATTGGAGAAAATGGCTTGGGGATCCTTCAGAACTGAGTTTTATCCCAGTTACGATTTTATGCCAATTTATAAATCGTATCGCGATACTACCACTAAGGATACCACCAATGTTATTATTGAATAGATAAAGGTTTTGCATAAAAAATTTAGCAACCGGTAATTTAAATTGCAATTTTACTATTTTTACGACTCATAAAAATTTAAGATCATGAACTTAACCATTGTTTTAGGAGCACTTGGCCCAACTGAAATTATCCTTATAATAGCAATTGTTATTCTTTTATTTGGAGGAAAAAAGATTCCTCAACTGATGAAAGGTATTGGCGAAGGAATAAAAGAATTCAAAAAAGCCAGTAAAGGCGACGAGACTGCTGTTACAGAAAAGAAAGAAACTGTTTAGGCTTTCAAAGCTTAAATAATGTGAATTCGATAATAAGGTTAAATTGGCGCTTGTGTGTTATTCTACTAAGGTTAGAGAAAATGAAAATAAGGTTCTTTTTTTAGAAAACCTTATTTCTAAGTTGTATTTTAACCTACTATATAACTAAAAAAGGAGCAATGCTTCATTTTAGCAAACACCCTTTGATCAAAGCATGGCGAAGCCTTAAATACTAATTCCTTGCTGACGGCGGTCCGTTCAAGGGAAGTCGACGCAGGAGACGGACCGCGTTTATTCCCTTCGGTCATGAGAACGCTAGCGCTAAGTTCCGCCGTCAAAGACTTTTTTGGTTACTTTTTTGGTCACAACTTAGGCGCAGCCGTTCTCACGAACGATAGTGAGTAAAAAAGTGACAAATGGCTGTTTGAAACCTTATAGGTTTAACTTCGTTGAGCTCCCTTTGGTCGGTTCACCTGTGGCTATTCACATTAAAGTCCTTCGGACTTAATCAGCAACCCCTAATTAAACATCAGTGTTTTCGTTCTCTTCAGCTACTGGTTTATCTTCAACAAGATCAACAAGCTTAACCAGAGTTATGGACGTTTTGCTCTTTTTCAGAATTGAGAATTCATAATTATCGAAAACAATCTTATCCTTTAAGCCAGGAAGTTTTCGGAACTTAACAAAGAGACACCCTCCAAGAGTTTCGTATTGTTCACCTTTTTCGATAGGATGTGGCAGCATTTCGTTTATATCGTCCAGGGTTGCCGATGCCAGCACATGATATTCTTTATCCCCTGTTTTTTCAACAACAGGCAGTTCGTTATCAAATTCATCCTGAATTTCACCAACAAGCTCTTCAAGGATATCTTCCATGGTTACAACGCCTTCGGTTCCACCGTATTCGTTTATCACCAGCGCCATTTGCTGATGTTTTACCTGGAATTCGTTCAGCATCTGTCCGATATGTTTCGATTCGGGTACCGCCAGAATAGGCCGTAAAATATCCCTTAGGTGGAAAGATTCACTTTTGCGGAGCCCGATTAAAATATCCTTTAAATAAATTAACCCTATAATATTGTCGATGCTGTCTTCATAACAGGGAATCCGCGAATAACTTTCTTCAATTACCCTTTCAAGCTTCTCATCATCAAAATCGTTGACATCCAAAGCAAACATCTGGGTCCGGGGAACCATAATCTGTTTAACGGTTTGTTCCGAAAAGTCGAAAGCATTTTTTATGATTTTATATTCATCGGCATCAATTTCTCCGCTTTCCTGCCCCTGTTGAACAAGATATTTCAATTCGTCGCTGCTGTGGACATCCGAGCCATGTACAGTAGTGATTCCAATTGTTTTTAGCAAAAGGTTGGCTATTCCGTTTAAAAGCCATATAAAGGGCCGGAACAGGTAAAAGAAGAACTGAAGAGGGTAGGAGATATACAGGGTTACTTTCTCCGACCGCTGTATAGCAAGCGATTTTGGAGCAAGTTCTCCGAAAACAATATGAAGAACGGTAATAATGGCAAAGGCTATGGGTAATGCTATTTTGTGGGCCAGATCGGCGCTTATATCAATACTCATAAGATTCATCAGGTTGATGATTATTTTTGAGACCACCGGTTCTCCAATCCAGCCAAGGCCAAGACTGGCGAGTGTAATACCTAACTGCGTTGCTGCCAGATATCCATCCAGATGACTTACAATATGTTTGGAGAGAATAGCAAACTGGTTGCCTTCTTTAACCTTTATTTCGAGCTGCGAAGTACGCACCTTCACAATAGCAAATTCGGCAGCTACGAAGAACCCGTTCATCGAAACCAGTAACAAGGTGATAAAAATATCTAAAGCCATGTATATGTTAAATATTGAATCACAAAAATACCAGCTTTTAACACAATTGCAAATTACTTTGAAGCCTGGGAATTTTTGATTTATGTATTTTTTTTTAGGTACTACAATAATGCAACTTCTACGAAGTTGAAGCAATATACCGGGTGATTGATCTTTTAAACTTATTTGAATAAGGTAATAAGGTTATTTTCAATCCCATAATGTCTAGTTACTAAGGTTAATAAAATAAAATAAGGTTGAAATATTGCTCAAAAACCTTATTTTAAATACATGTTAACCTACTATATAACTAAAAAGGAGCGATGCTTCATTTTAGCAAACACCCTTTGATCAAAGCATGGCGAAGCCTGAAATACTAATTCCTTGCTGACGGCGGGCCGTTCAAGGGAAGTCGACGCAGGAGACGGACCGCGTTTCCGCCGTCAAAGACTTTTTTGGTTACTTTTTTGGTCACAAAAAAGTGACAAGTGGCTGTTTGAAACCTTAAGTTATCTGCCGTGATGTTTGGTTTCGAAACACGATTAACTTAGTAGCCATGTATCTGAACTTTTTTTTAAACCTTATTACCTTATTTACATTACATTAAAGATTAAAAAACTATCCACCATTTTTTCACTATAATAACATTCGGAGAGTTATAATTTAATCTGGGTATGGAAGATTTTTTTTGATTTTTAAATCGGTTGAATTATTGATTTTATAACCAAAGTAGCGTTTTCCGATAAATACTTTTATCTACCCTGTTGTTTTTCAGAATTTATTTTTTTAGGTTTGGGTACAATCAACTCAGATTATCAATCTTTAAAACCAACTTTTATGGCAAGTACTAGCGAAATGGGTCATGCTAAAAATGTGGCCAACTTTAACAAATTAATCCTTTCATTTACCTCTTACGGCACCAGGTACAATCCTTCAAAGGCCGCACTCAGTTTATCGGCTTTGGGAATTGTTGCTCAAAATGCCCAGGGAGCTTTAGAAGCGGTTAATACAGCTCTGGCCGATCAAAAAAAAGCTGCTGCCGATCTTAAAGTCTCATTTCAACCTTTGGACAAATTGGTCACCCGCCTTGTAAATGGAGTAAAGGCAACTGATACATCGCCCGAAACTGATAAACAAGTGGCCGACCTTGCCCGCAAAATACATGGAGCAAGAGCATCGGCTAAAAAAACCGACGACGAAAAGAAGGCTCTCGCTGCCTCAGGTAAGGAGGTGAAGGAAATATCATCATCACAAATGAGTTACGACAGCCGTTTGGAGAATTTCGACAAGCTCATTAAACTGCTTCAGGGAATACCTCAGTATACTCCAAACGAACCCGAACTCACAACCGCATCTCTTGTAACGCTGTATACCGATCTGAAATCGAAAAACACCACTTATGTTGCTGCCGGTATTGCATTGGCAAAAGCCCGTTCAGAGCGCAATCTCGTTCTGTACAAAGATGGAACTGGTATGCTCGATTTGGCCTCCGATGCCAAAACTTACGTAAAGTCGGCTTTTGGAACATCGAGCCCCGAATTTAAGCAAGTATCGAAAATACAGTTAAATCATCCTTAAAAACATATTTCTGGTTAAGCCAGTCCGTCCCAAACCTCCGTGTAGGAGGCAGGGACGGGCTACCAGCCGGGTTGTATTTAGTACCATTGGCCCCGGAATCCCTTCTTATACTCCCAACACAACAGCCTGAACTCCCGAGTTAGCATCCCCAATGAGCAAGTTACCTTCCCCCTTTAACCAAATGGTAACTGTGAAAATACAATTGGCTTCCCTAAATTCCAAATTCACTTCCCTGAAAATACAATTGGCTTCCCCGGCGTTACAATTGGCTTCCCCGAAATTATAATTGGCACTATGAAAATTAAAACTGGGTTCCCCAATTTTAAAGTTGCCTTCCCGAAAACTAAAACTGCAACCCCGGTTCTTCAAATTATAAACCCCAGGATTCGAATTGGCATCCGGAAAGTTTAAATCAACTTCCCAGATATTTTTTTTCAAAAAAGCAGATTTAATTGTATTTTGCTGAGATCTGTAAAGGCGAAGTTGTTTTTCCACCAAATTCCTTCCTTTAACTTTTTCAGGAAAATGGTGTTCTTTAATTTGTAACAAACTAAATATCTTTAAATGGAACATTTGCCAAAGTTAATTCAGGATTTGGCTTTAATTCTTCTTGTTGGCGCTGTTGTAACACTGCTATTTAAGAAAATACGGCAACCGGTAGTTCTGGGCTATATCATAGCCGGTTTTATGGTGGGACCTCACTTATCCATTGTTCCTACCGTAGCCGATACCGAAAATGTTAAAACGCTTGCCGAAATCGGGGTTATCTTCCTGTTATTCAGTTTAGGACTGGAGTTTAATATAAAAAAGGTGATGCACATCGGAGGGCCCTCCTCGGTAACAGCATTGGTTGAAGTTGTTGTGATTACCGTTTCAGGTTATATCCTGGGGCAATTACTGGGTTGGTCAACCATGGATAGTATTTTCCTGGGCGGAATGCTTGCCAGCTCATCAACAACCATAATCATTAAAGCGTTCGACGACCTGGGTGTTCGGTCCAGGCAATACGCCCGTATTGTTTTCGGGGTGCTTATTGTGGAAGATATTGTAGTTATTATGCTGCTGGTGTTATTACCTGCAATATCGGTTGCTCAGCAAATACAGGGAGTGGAGCTTTTACTTACTTTTTTGAAACTCTTTGCATTTCTCGTTATTATGTTTGTGGCAGGAATTTTTATTCTGCCGCCTCTTTTCCGCAAGGCTAAGCAATTGTTCAATGAGGAGACCTTGCTGATATTCTCGGTAGGTCTTTGCCTGGGAATGGTTGTTCTTTCCACCAGGTTTGGCTTATCGGCCGAACTGGGAGCTTTTATCATGGGCTTTATTCTTGCTGAATCAACCTCGGCCGAAAAAATTGAACATGTAATCAAACCCGTTAAGGATTTATTTGCCTCTGTGTTTTTTGTTTCTATCGGGATGATGATCGACCCTGCATTGATGAAGGAAAATGTTTGGTCCATTCTGGCTGTTACAAGTCTCACTATTTTCGGGAAATTATTTAGTACAACCCTTGGAGCCATTATTTCAGGACAACCTTTAAAACAATCCGTTCAGGTAGGAATGAGTATGGCTCAGATAGGGGAGTTTGCTTTTATTGTTGCTACTTTGGGACTGTCTCTTGGAGTAATTAGCGATTTCTTATTTCCCGTTGCGGTGGGCGCATCAGTAATCACCACCTTTACTACTCCTTACATGATCCAGTATTCCGATAAATTTTACGGGTATATTGAAAAGCGACTACCTCCCCGTTGGTTATCAGCGCTCAAAATTTACAGTTCAAGTACCCGCGAAATCCAAATTGAAAAATCGTGGCGAAAGGTCCTGCGGCAATATCTTGTTATTGTTGTTACTAATGGAATTGTTGCCGTTACGCTTATATTATTGTCGGTAAACTTTTTGTTACCCTTACTTGCAGCATTCTTTAATAACGATATAATTAGCGGTCTTGCTGATCTTTTAGTAACAATTATTATAATATCTCCTTTTCTATGGGCTTTAATGGCAAAACGATTACAGAACAAAGATTACCGCAATTTGTGGGTCGATAAGCGATACAACCATGGGCCATTATTGGTTGCTGAAGCGGTTAGGGTTTTAATCGGAGTTTTGATTATAGGTTTTCTGGTCGATAAAATCTTTTCGGCTATGGTGGCTCTTTTTGTCCTGGTACCTGTTATTATTATTATCATCATGTTTTTTTCGAAGCAGATTAACAAATTCTATCATCGCCTCGAAAAGCATTTTCTGGTTAATCTCAACCTGAACGAATCAGAGCCTTCACCAACAGATGATAAGCTTGTGAATGCTACCGATAAATTTAATCAGTCACCCTGGGATGCGCAAATTGTCGAAATGGATGTTACCACAAATGCCGGATTTGTAGGTAAAACACTTCAGGAGCTTGGCTGGCGCGAGAAATTTGGAATAAATGTAGCCTTTATCAAGCGGGGCGATGAATTAATCTATGCTCCAACCAAAAACAGCATACTTTATCCCTTCGACAGGGTGGGATTAATCGCCACTGACGATCAGCTTCCCATAATCAGTTCAATTTTTGCCCCTGAAACCTCGAACGAGAACATAGGTACATCTATCAACCATATTGTTGTACAAAATCTGAATGTAAAGGAGCATAGCTGGCTGATAGGCCTTACAATTAACACTTCCCAGATAAGGGAAAAAATTCATGGACTTGTTATTGGCTTGGAGCGAAAAAATGAGCACTTACTGAATCCTGAGTCATCTACAGTCTTTGAGAAGGGAGATATTATATGGGTTGTTGGCGACAGGCAGCTAATTCATCAGCTCAGAAGTAATAACCATGCATAAAATTTAAAAAAGTTAAAATGAGAATAACAAAATTATATAAGGAATTCTTCCAAAGCGAAAAGGCCGGCGGGCTTATATTAATTGTTTGCACCGTTGTTTCGCTCATTATTTCAAATTCTCCATTTGGGGCCGATTACCTTCATTTGTGGCATATCAAACTGGGACCGCTTAGTTTAGGTCATTGGATTAATGATGCATTAATGACATTTTTCTTTTTGTTAATTGGGCTGGAGCTTGAACGAGAAATTTATAAAGGAGAGCTGTCGAAATTCAAAGATGCGCTGCTTCCGATTTTTGCTGCTATTGGCGGTATGGCTGTACCAGCAACTATTTATTTCCTGATAAACCGGGGTGAGCCTACCCTCTCCGGAACAGGTATTCCCACAGCAACCGATATTGCCTTTGCCCTGGGAATTCTATCCCTGCTGGGAAATCGCGTTCCTGTTTCGCTTAAAATATTCCTTACAGCTTTGGCGGTTATCGACGATTTGGGTGCAATCATTATCATCTCCATTTTTTATACAAAAACCCTGGTATTATCGAATTTATTTATATCTCTTGGCATTTTCGGTCTCCTCGTTGTATTGAACCGGCTTAAGATTAAAAGCCTGATTCCATATCTGATCGGGGGTGTTTTAATGTGGTATTTTATGCTGAATTCTGGGGTGCATGCTACCATTACGGGGGTGCTGCTGGCGTTTGCGGTGCCATTCGGTAAAGGCGATAAGCAGTCCCCTTCGTATACTTTACAGCATTTTCTGCATCATCCGGTTGCATTTTTTGTACTTCCGGTTTTTGCGCTTGCAAACACAGCTATTTTACTGAATGCTAATGTTGCAGAGGTCTTAACTTTAAATTACAGCCTTGGTATTGCGGCGGGGTTGATTATCGGGAAACCGGTAGGTATTTTTTTATTTTCCTATCTGTCGGCCAAAACAGGAATTACCAAATTGCCACCAGAACTTAACTGGAAGGCAATTTTTGGAGTAGGTTTTCTGGGAGGGATTGGGTTTACCATGTCCATATTTATTACTTTACTGGCCTTTGATAACGAAACTTTTATAAATAACGCCAAGCTTGCTATTCTTGTATCTTCTCTTATTGCAGGAGTTATTGGGTATCTGGTACTTAATTTTTCACTGAAGGAACGAAGTCATGTAACGGAAGAAATCCCCAGTGAAGATGATATGCCATATACCGGAAAATAAATTTCTCAGCTTTGCTTAATTCTACTTTGACAGATTAGTTTGTAAATATTTAATTAGCCACTAATACACGAATTGAGCCACTCAAACTGCGTGGGTTTTCGTGTAAATTATCAAAGGAGGATGCAGTTATATTGAATAAACAGAGAATGTTAATGCATAATATTCACGAATAACCGAAAACAAGTTTTCGGTGAAAAAACTTTTCATTA
>JAEYWD010000003.1 GCA_023429135.1 Bacteroidota bacterium
TGTCTGAGCGGGCAGATTGAGATTTCTTTCATTTAAGTATAAGACCTCATTAATAGCAATTAACCTGGCAAAGCAGTGTTGTAGTGAGTTTACCCCCCGCAGTAGACAAATCTTTTATTTTTAGTCAATTTTTAGTAAGCCTTGACTTTTTGGTCCTTTTGTGTCAAGACAAAAGGACGAAAGATAATTATTTTTAAGGAGGCCTGTCATCACCGCATTATGCCCCATTTTTTTGGGGGCAGGTCTCGGAATGACATTGATTTTTGATACGGAAAAAGTGAGTAAGGCAGGCGGCAAGCCGCCTGCCTTACTCACCCAAATAACACATATATCCTTGTCATTCCGAATGAAACGCAGTGAAATGAGGAATCTCTACCATTACGAGTTAGCCAATTTTTTGGAAGCCTTGACTTTTTGGTCCTTTAGTGTCGAGGCAAAAGGACGAATGAACATTCTGTAAGGATATAGATGATAATAAATTACTTCGAATATTCATAATTGAAAAAATCAATATCAATAAACCCCTTATCTTCTTTTGTATTAAAATTAAATATACCAACCCTGTTGCCTCTGTAACTACCCCAGGTTAATTGTGAGATTTCTCCAAAAGGTACAAATGTTTTACCATCGAGACTGTAAAAATATTGATTGGATCCCAGATAATTCCATAATGATTGGAACCATATGTATTTACCTTCAATTTTTATTCCAGCCGATTCTTTGTCATTGTAGTTATAGACCAAATAACGGGACTTGTCAATATGTTTTATTCCCAATGAACTAAAGGAGGATGTTGAAAAATGTGTTAATCCGGCATATTGTCCGTCAGTCATTCCGCTAATATCAATTTTAACGGTAACAATATTATTTTTTGTTCGCATACTTCGCTGAGTAATTGAATTACCAGCCCTAAGCAGTATTTTATTGAAATCAGTGGGGTTGATAGGCCTAAAAGCATAGAGCCGAAGAAATCCTTTTCGATCAGTTAATGACCATTTATCCATTCGGGGTTGATAGTTCCATTCCCATTGGGGGAGCAATGTTGAAGT
Organism: Bacteroidota bacterium; assembly: GCA_023429135.1. Lineage (GTDB taxonomy): Bacteria > Bacteroidota > Bacteroidia > Bacteroidales > JAAUTT01 > JAAUTT01. The sequence continues at coordinate 1,050 of JAEYWD010000003.1, forward strand.
CGTAAAATTGTCGTTTGTTTGAATTTTTACATTTTTTTTAACCGATATTGGTTTTTTCATTGTCCAAACCATATTTCCTATAGTGTCAGGCCCAACCTCCCCAATAACAGGCCATCCATTTATCCAGGTAACAGGCAGTAAGCTGGCTGCCCTACCTTCCCAATCTCCTGTACCGTGGTGTGTAAAGAACCACCATTCTCCGTTAGTGAGTTGTATTAATCCACCTTGATTAGGTTCTTTATCTTCTTTGGGGATTACATGGTTTAATTGCTTTATTTCCCAGGGCCCGTATATGTTCTTTGAGCGTTCCATCATCATTACCCGCCCCTCATTGTTTACTTCACTAAAATAATGATAATAGAGTCCTCCAATTTTATACAATTTATTAGCTTCGCTACCAGGGGATTGATGAATTATAGTATCGGTGTCTGTAAGGAGAGTTTTCCCATCGGGGGACATTTTAAATAAGTGGATGTTATATTTTTTGTTATTCTTGGGATCGGAAGTGAAGTTAGTTGCAACAAAATAAAGTTGACCATCGTCGTCGCAAAACGAACAACAATCATCCCACCCGGTTACTTTCCAGACTTGATGTATAGGTTCCCAGGGGCCGGCAGGGTTGGTTGCCGAGCTCATAAAAAAGCCATCGTCGGGAGTTCCGAAATACACCCAGAATTTGTTTTTGTAGTACCTGATGGATCCAGCCCAAATACCTTTACCGTAGCAGTTCATGCGGTCCCAGTTTAGTTCTGGGCTTATACGGGTTAGGTCGTTAACAACGTGGCCAATAATTTCCCAGTTTACAAGGTCGTAAGAGTGTAGCACTACCATACCGGGAGAGAACTGTAAGGTAGAAGAAATGGCATAGTAATCGCTGCCTACACGAATTGCGTCCAGGTCGCTATAATCAGCGGGAATAACCGGGTTAATATATGTTCCGTTACCTTGATCGCCCCATTTTTCCGACAGTTGAGCGAATGATTTTAGGGTGACTGCCTGTAAACATATAAAGTACAGAAATAACCTGGCAATAAACATCTTATTAATTTTTATAGTTAATCACTAGTGTCCGATAAAAAATAAGAGATTTCTCCCTGTGGTCGAAATGACAAGGCTCCTAATGGATTTATTAGAGAGGAGGTTAAGGGGAGGCTTCGCCTCCCCTTAACCCCCCTCTCCTTAGCTAATTACCTCATTGTCATTTCGAATGAAGTGAGAACTGAGCGAAGCGATCTCACCGCAGGTAAATCTACTCATTAATTCTTTCAAAGATTTTTATTGGGTACTAATGATAGTTAATATATATTCCACTCCCAAATACCTTTTATTCCTTTTATTATCGTAACTCTTAAGTACCGTGCTTTTATATTCAGATCATCTGTATGTGGCGACTGTACCCTCACATCGGTATGTCCACCACATGCGGCCCAGGTCTTGCCATTGGTTGAATACTCCAGTTTGAACGCATGGCCATCTGTTGGACGTACAAAATATATTTCGCTACGATTTAAGTTTTTTATTTTACCCAAGTCAGCTATTATCCATCCGGCACTATCTTCAGGAGCAGTCATCCATCGCGATCCATTGGCCTTGTCAAATGCGAAAGTCGGTGAAAAAGATTCTTCCCTATGGAAAGAAGTATCTTTTCGGGGTTTAACCGTAAGATTGGGACGGACACTTGATGCAATGGCATTCACGACCAATTTTTGATCGATAGTTTTGACATTATGTAATGCCCCCACACCATCCATTGAAAGCTCTACGGGTTTGATAGAGCCATCATCGTTAAACTCCAGTTTGTTAACATAAGTTTGGCGATTAGTACTCCCTCTTCCATATTCCAAATAGGCAAAGTAATAGTCATCAGTTCCGGGAACGTTAAAAACACTACCATGTCCGGGGCCAAAAATCTGGCGCTGGTAGTTTGTGGTTGAAATTATATCGTTACCCTTGGGAAAATCGTATGGACCTAAAGGAGAAACTTTACTTGTGACGTAAGCATATTGGTATTTCTCATCACCTCCAAGGGTGTAAAGAAAATAGTAAATATCTTTTCGTTTAAAGAAAACAGGTCCTTCGGAATAACCCTCGCGAGGGGTTGGAACCGTTATAAAGGTTGTGTCGACTGTAACCATATCAGGCATAAGTTTGGCAGCTTTCCGTTGTTGCCAAAATATGTAGGCCTGGGTGTCATCATCGATAAAAATTTCCGCATCAATACCTGCAGGGCCTTTTGGTGTATTAAATTTCAAGAGAGTACTTGATGAGTAGGGTTTAATAAAGGTATCAGTTCCTACAGCAAGTTTAAAAGGTCCAACGGGAGAGTTAGCAACAGCAGCATACATATACTCGTTTATTGTCGGATAAATGTAATACTTCCCGTTTGCTGCAACAGCCTTACTTGGGGCCCAATATTTCTGTCCAACTGCCGAAGGAAAAAGATATCCCGAGAAACTCCAGTTAACGAAATCCTTTGATTTCCAAACTACCGGGGGGCCTGATGTTTCCAAACCATTATCGTATCCGTCGGTCGTGGCATAACAGTAAAAAGTGCCGTTTATTTCCTGTATGCTGGCATCAGCAATCATATCGGGAATTAGTGCTTTTCCAAACGGGTTGGCTGGCTGTGATTTTAAAGTTGAGGGAATTAATACCAAGACAATCAATATGCAAATTTGCAGGATCTTACTAAATTCATCACATATTGTTTTTTTTGTTTTCATAACCTGCGTATTTATTTAAAACCTCTTTACAAATGTTAAAGTTATTCTCATTACATTAATGGTTCTGCCACTATGGCTTTTATTTCAAAACATGTGTGTGTAAAAGATAAAAACCTCCCCTTCGATGAAAAGGAAGGGGAGGTTTTATACTTAACCCTTAATTATTTTAGTAACCAGGATTATTTGGGAGCAAGTTCTTATTGATTTCAATTTCTGATTGTGGAATTGGCCATAACCATCCTTTGGCTGAATCAAAAGTTCGTGTTTCAATTTTTATCTGTTCGAATTGCCATTTTGCTGGATCATTCGGATCAGAAAGTTTAGATTTATCGTATCCATATACATCGTGTACCAGCGATTGATCCTTCCATCTTAGCATATCAGCATAACGGGTACCCTCATTATAGAATTCAACTCTTCTTTCATGGCGAACAATTGCCCTGAGCTGACTTTGATTTAAACCGGTGCCTTCAACATCCTCAACTTTAGGCATAGCTACTCTTGCGCGAACTTTATCAATTAAATCGTAAATTTCCTGTGCAGTGCTTCCTGATTCAATTAGGGCTTCAGCACGCATCAGGCAGATATCGGCATATCGCATCAAAATGGTATTAATTGAAGTGTTGTTCACATCAGAGGTACCAATATCGGCGTACTTTCGTGGCCGGGCTCCGCAGGGAACTTCATCATTTGCAGGGATGAATGTTTTAGAACCGAAGTTTGAGCCAGGTAATACCACAGATGCTGCTAACCTGGGGTCGCGGTTTTTAAAAGGATCCTGTGCATTAAAACCGGAAGCGCCATCAGTAATGGGTAAACCATTGGTCATGTAATATGAATTGATTAGGCTGGCTGTTGCATTTGCCGTTGGCCATTCGCTGAGGTTCAGGGAAGAAGTGGGCCATGGCTGTGCCTGAGTTGTTTTGATGTATTGAATATCGAAAATAACTTCGATATTGTTTTCATGAGCTTCTGAAAACAGATCTTCGTAATTTGGATAAAAATCGTATACACCCAGATCCATCACCTGTTTTGCTGCAGCAGCAGCCTCTGTCCATTTTTCATTATAAAGCAAAGCTTTGGCTTTATAAGCAATGGCAGCACCTTTTGTTGCACGACCAGCTTTTGAATATGATTCTGGCAAGACAGTAACTGCATCATCAAAATCTTTCAATATTGCTGTCAGGACTTCATTTTTTGCTGACCTCGATACGTAGGCATCAGCCAGGGTCTGAACTTCGAGAATAAGAGGTACATCGCCAAAGTATGTAATCAGATCCGTATAAGCATAAGCCCGCAAAAACTTAGCCTCAGCAATCATTTGATTTTTAATAGTCTCGGTGAGAGACGAGCTGCTAATGTCTTTCATCAACTGATTGGCACGGGTAATAATTGTATAATCCTGGCTCCATTTGGCACCCGGTGCCCAACTGGAAGAGTTCGTTTTCCATTCCGCCACTTCCATAGATCCTTGCCATTGATGTTGGCAATAACCATTATCCGACATAAAATCGAACTGATAAAAATGGCTGGGAGTTGCATTTGGCTGAAGGGCATTATAAATACCCATCAGGGCCATAGTGGCCTGCGCCTCATTCTGATAAAAAGTGGAAGGGGACAATCTGTCCAAAGGAGTTTTATCCAGAAGGTTTTCTGAGCAACTAAATAAGGTGGATAAAACAATAAATGCTGCTATGATTCTATTTAGATTTTTCATGATCCTGATCGATTAAAAGTTAACATTTACACCCACTGTCATAATACGAACCTGAGGAAATGCCTCAGCTCTCATTTCACCAACAGGTTGTTCGGGATCGAAACCTTTAAAGTTTGTAATGGTGAAAGCATTTTGAACACTGCCATATACTCTTAAAGAGCTTATGCCAACTTTGGAAATGATTTTCGGGCTTATAGTATATCCTAATTCTACATTCTTCAGGCGAAGGTAAGAGGCATCTTCCACATAAAAGGAGGAATGAATATTATTACGTACACCATCAAAAGTAAGTTTGGGATATGAGTTTGAAGGATTATCAGGTGTCCAGCGATCTTTCCACCAGGCGCCTAGATTGGCAAAACCACTGAATGGGGTAGCAATTTCGTAATAGGTATAGCCTTCAATTCCTTTTACACCCTGAAAGAACATGCTAAAATCGATGTTTTTCCACTCAAGGTTAAGATTCCACGAATAGGATAAGTCAGGGAATTGTTTCCCAATAACTTTTCTGTCGTGGTCCATATCAACTATGCCGTCATTGTTAAGATCCTTGTACTTAATATCGCCTGGGGAGGCATTAAAATTTTGAACCGCCACTACATTATCTTTTAAAATCCATTTCTTATTAGCTTCATCATAACCTGAGAAATCAGACGATTGATAGATTCCGTCCATTTGGTACCCATATATTGAGTAAACAGCTTCACCAACAAGCACGGGTCTGGGTGAGGTGCGTTCCTCTTTAACATCCAGCTTGGTGAATTGATTTTTAATATGAGCCAGGTTAAGGGTAGTACGTAATTTCAGTCCGTTTTCAAATGATTTACGATAAGTAACCGAAGCTTCAACACCCTTGTTCTGGACTTCGCCAGCATTTACATAAGGGCTACCTAAAGCCATAGTGCCAGGGATTGGCATTGTCTTCAGCAGGTCCTTGGTTCTTTTGTCAAAATAGTCCAGGTTAATTTCAATACCGTTATTTAATACCATATCGAAACCAATATTCTTTTGTTCGGATGTTTCCCAGGTTATGTCCTTATTGGTCATTGCAGTTACCGCAACTCCCGAATAGAGTGTTCCTCCCTGTGAATAGTTCATCCCTGAAGCCAGAATATCGCTACCATTATAATAATTGGGAATGCGTTCATTACCCAACCGACCCCATGATGCACGTACCTTAAACAGGTTTAACCAATTCAAATCCTGCATAAATGCTTCTTTTGACATTATCCAACCAGCCGAAAAAGACGGGAATGTACCCCATTGATGTCCTTTAGCAAAACGGGAGGAAGCATCTTTTCGGATGTTGGCCTCTAACAGGTATTTGCTGTTAAATACGTAATTTAAACGACCGAAGTATGAGCGTAATCCCAGATCGTAGCTTCCTGCATCATTTTTCTGAGTTGCCGCATCACCCAGGTTTAAAACCCTTTGTGTGTTGTTTACAAATCCTGAGCGGTACCCGCTTTCCCAATCATAAGAGTATTCTTCTTCGGAGTAACCAGCCAGTAAGCCTATTTCATGCTGACCAAATGTTTTGTTGTACTTAAGCAAGGTGGTCAGCAGGGTTTGAATATCTTTGCCATCTCTTACTGTCAGATCTGAAGTTAAATCCTTATTGCTCCCATCAGGATTCCAGAGTGTTACATTTGCGTGAAATGCATTACGGTTATAACTTACAACATTGTAACCATAGGTTACCTGGGCACTCAGGCCATTAAAGATTTTGTATTCAGCTTCTACCTGGCTATTTAAGCTATATCTTTTGTCTATTGCCGTACTCCCTTCTTTAATTTCACCGTAAAAGTTACGCTCCCGGTTGTTCGCCATCCATTTGCCATCAGCATTTTTCAATGGGATAACGGGGGCAAGAGTCGCATACCATTTTGCATTCCAAATGTCGGTTGGCTCATTCTTTACACCAAGGTTACCAGCTATGTTTGCCGAAACCCTCAGTTTCTTATCCTTCAGGAAAAATGCATCAATATTCGAACGGAAATCAGTCTTTTTATAACTTGTTCCAACCAGAATACCATCCTGATTCAGGTGACCCATCATGAATGCAAATTGGACATGATCACTTCCACCGGAAATATTTAACCTGTGATTTTGCATAATAGCTTTACCATAGTATACATCGAAGTAATTAATATCAGGATATAGGGGATCGTTATGAGCCGTAAATTTCTGAATATCAGAATCCGAATAAGGTCTGGTAGTGCCATCATTAGTTGCAGCTTCATTTTTAAGAGTGGCATATTCCACTGAATTTAACACATCAGGAAGTGAAGTTGCTTTTTGGGATCCAAAGTATCCATTGTAGCTAACATTCATTTTACCTGCTGCACCTCTTTTGGTTGTTATGATGATAACCCCGTTGGCAGCCCTGTTTCCATAAATAGAGGAAGAGGCGGCATCTTTCAATACCGAAATTGATTTAATATCATTAGGATTGACATCAGTTATATTACCAGGGATCCCGTCGACTACAACGAATGGGGAACTGTCGCCATTTGTACCAACTCCGCGGATATTAATTACTGCTCCATCGGCACCCGGTTGTCCTGAGTTTTGTAATGCATAAACACCCGGAATAGTTCCCTGCAGTGTTAATCCGGTGTTGGTTAATGGACGGTTTTCCATATCCTTGATCTGAACATTACCAACAGACCCGGTCAGGTTTACCTTTTTTTGAGTTCCATAGCCAACAACTACAACTTCTTCCAGCTTTTTAATGTCGGGAGAAAGTTTCATGTCAATCCTCGTTCGGCCGTCAACAATTGCTTTTTCATGCAGGTAACCAATATAAGAGAAAACTAAAACAGCATTGCTGCCTGGAACATCGAGAACATAATTACCCGAATTATCCGTTACTGTTCCCAGGGTTGTACCTTCAATCAGGACACTTACACCTGGCAGAGGTTCACCTGTGGAGGCATCGATTACAGTACCGGTTACTTTTAATTGCAGCATACCTATGCTTCCGGAAGTATCCTTTCTGGGGCTTATAATTATCTGCCGATCCACAATAAAATAGGCAACATTACTTTCAGAGAACATTTCGTTCAACAAATCATCAATCCGTTGATTTTTAGCATTGATGCTTACTTTTCGTTCTACATCAACCAATTTACTATTATAAAGAAAAAAGAATTCACTCTTCTCTTCGATTTTGGATAAGACCTCCTTAAGGGTTAAATCTTTAACCTGAAATGTAAGTTTTGTGGACTGAGAGTAGCTCTCTGAAGCCACCATCTGAGCTAAAGTGAATAGTAGCAAAAAAGTAGTTAGTTTCATTTGTACCAGAATTTTTCGAAAATGGGCACAATTGTGCCATTTCCTAGTTGCACATAGGTTTTTTTTCATAATTTTGAATTAGTATTTAGTTAATAAATATTGGCTGGAAGCTCCCTTAAAAGTTTACCAGCATTAGTCGGGGAAGATATGTCCGGTATCCTCCCCGATATCTTTAGTTCGGTTTTATCATAATATGTATTTTTTGTTTAGAAAATTCCCCATCGGGGAGTAGCTTTCGTTGTGAAATTTTATAGTCAATTGGAGAAGATAATTTAAGGAGGTTCAATACCTGCGATAAACTTTCCTCCTTAAATGTTGCTTTAAATTTATACCCTTTTAATTCATCGCTATCTAATATTATTTCAACATTAAACCACCGGCTCAATCTTTTAATAACTTCTTCCATTGAATTATCATGAAAAGCAAGGTATCCTGTGCGCCAGCCAAGGTATTTTTCAACATCGACCTGATTTTTGGCTACCGATTGTTTTTGCTTGTCATAAACGGCTAACTGGCCAGGGTATATGGAACCAAAGTCCTTATTTCTTCTATCAACTCCGGAAGACAATGCTACTTGACCTTCCACAAGAACAACTTCCGTTTGGTCATCATCATCATAGCTCGAAACGTTGAAAGATGTTCCCAGTACTTCAATATTTAAGTTATTTGCAGTGATTACCCTGAAAGGATGGTTTTTGTCCTTTGTAACCTCAAAAAAAGCTTCTCCCTTAAGTTTTACTTCTCTGCTTTTCCCAGTAAAATGTGTGGGCAATTCAAGTTCGGATCCGGAGTTTAACCATACTTTTGTGCCATCATCGAGGACCAACTGCATTACCATCCCGGGTCTTGAAGATATTTTCTGTACAATCTCCCTTCCTGAATTTGAATCTGGCCCGAATGAAATGTATAAAGTATATCCTAACAATGGTAGCAAAAGAATGGCAGCCACCCGCTGGAAGAGTGTCCACCATCTTGGTTTGACTGACAAATCCAATTTGGCATTTATTTTATTAAGCGCATCAAATGAGTCAAATTGTTCCATCTCGTTTAATACCGTTATTGACTCCCAAGATTTCGTATATTCTTTAAACAGGGTTTCATTCTCGGGAGAACTGCTTCTCCATGTATCAAGTATCTGCTTTTCCGAATCGGTTATATCGCAGGAAAAATACCTGGCAAGTAGTAGATCTAATTCATCCTGAGATAGTTTCATTTTCACATAATTAAATAGAGAAGTTTATCTTCTGCCGTTTTTTATAAGACGACGAAAGAATACAAAACACATATTAAGAAAAAAATTATTTTAATAATAAGGTTAAAAGACAAAGAGGAAGGTATTCAGCAAGCTCTGCCCTAAGTATCTTTAATGAATTGGAAATCTGTAATTCCACCGTACGTTTTGAAATGCCCAAACGATCGGATATTTCCTGATTAGATAGACCCTTATTGCGGCTTAATTCAAAAATTTCACGACACCGTGGTGGAAGCTTAGAAAATGCGTTTTTTAACATTTGGTGCAAATCGGTTTCCACAAGTACATGTTCAAAAGAATTATCTGTTTCGCTTTCGGCAAAAAGAATATACGATTTATATTTTTCAACTACTTTCTGGTGCTTTTGATGATCCAGGCACCGGTTTTTAACACAAGCAAAAAGATAGGTCTTTAAAGAATGATTAATTTGTAGTTGTTCAATTTCGAGCCAAAAAGAAAGGAAAAATTCCTGAACAATGTCTTCGACGATATCTTTGTCTTTAATATATTGTAAAGCAAAAACACATAGGGATGAATAATAATAGTTGAAAACGTAATCGAATGCCCCCTTATCCCCTTCCCTTAGTTTTTTTATAATTAAGATATCTCTCACAGACTTTACGATTTTATTTCAAGACAAAGCTAAATTAAAGTTTTTTTGCTTTGTCCACTTTAAAATTGAAATATAAAAAATGATCAGAATTCAAACAATGACATTAAAATAGATGTCAGAATTTATGTCTCCAGTTGAAAGCAGAATTCTTACAGTAAAGGCAGGTCAGGATTCCTACTACCCTTGTCATTCCGAATGAAACGCAGTGATATGAGGAATCTCTACCATTACAAGTTAGCCAATTTTTAGGAAGCCTTCACAAAAAAGTCCAGTTGCAATCCCTGGTTTTTGGCTGTGGTCCGTAGTCAGTCGACCGTCGACTTATGGCACGTCTATTAACTGCTTCGTGCCTATTTCATTGTTGCCATTATTTTATTTGAATCAGCTTATCATGTACCTTTAAGAGTGTATATTTGTTTATTCCTATTATAATTAACTGCTTTCAACAATGAAGAAAAAATATATGAACCCATATCTTGCCGGAACTTTACTGGGTTTGGTTTTGCTCCTGGCCATGTATCTATCCGGACGGGGATTAGGGGCAAGCGGAGGTATAAAATATTGTGTTGTTTCCATTGTTGGCAATGTTTCTCCACAACATGCCGAATCATCTAACTATTATAGTAAGTATTTCGAAGGTGGAATGAGTCCTTTAAAAAACTGGCTACCCATAGAAGTTCTGGGAATCATTGTTGGGGGCTTTCTATCCGGGGCGATTTCAAAACGTTTAAAGTTCAAGCTGGAAAAATCACCAAATATTTCTAATCGGAAACGACTGATTTTTGCATTTTCAGGGGGACTCCTTTTTGTCTATGGTGCGCAACTTGCCCGTGGATGCACCAGTGGCGCTGCATTATCGGGAATGGCGGTTTTGTCGGTTGCAGGTTTTGTAACCATGGCTGCTATTTTTGGATCAGCTTTTTTATTTGCCTGGTTTTTCAGAAAAAATTGGATTTAAAATACTTTGAATTATGGGACCTATCTCTTCTTTACCCGGTTTCCCCGAATGGCTCGACCTCACCATTGCTTTCATCATTGGAATTGGTTTTGGTTACGCATTGGAACAAGCTGGTTTTTCTTCGAGCCGTAAATTGGTGGGCATGTTTTATGGTTACGATACCACTGTTATCAAAGTGTTCTTTACGGCTGCCATAGTAGCCTTGGTGGGCTCTCAATTTATGAGTTACTTTGGCTTGCTGAACATGAAAAATGTTTTTGTAAACGAATATTACATTACCGCATCTATTGTGGGCGGAGTAATTATGGGGGCAGGATTTATCATGGGTGGATTTTGTCCTGGTACCGGGTTAAGCGCCTTGTCGATAGGTAAAATTGATGCATTGTTTTTTTTCGTGGGAGGAATGTTTGGCGCCCTCCTTTTTGCCGAAACATTTCCATATATCCAGGGAATTGCCAATGGTAGCTTTAGGGGACCAGTTAAAATAAATGAAGTATTGGGATTGTCTCCGGGTGTGTTTACACTCCTTTTAATTGTTGCGGCTATTGCGATGTTTTGGATTGCCGAAATTGCCGAAAAAAAGTTTGCAAGGCCCGATATTACAAATCAATTATAAAATTACCTATGAATACAAGAGTAGCTATTTCACTTCTACTGGTTTCGCTGGGCTTTATTCTTGCTTTTTTGCCTGCTGCAAATAAACCGACTTTATTTGTGAAACCCGATAAAATTGTGATGGAGGCTTTGAATGAGCGTAATATTTTTAGTGCTGATCAGGTTGCTAAATTTGTGGTTACCGAAGATAGTTCAGTTCAATTGATTGATTTGAGACCTTCTGTAGATTATAAAAAATTCAGCATCCCGGGTGCTGTTAATATTCCTTATGAGGAATTAATTAAAAACCCCGACATGATGGAGACTGCATTAAATCGGGGTTATTCGCATAATATATTTTATTCCAATGGTGATATTGAGAGCGGATATGCATTTGTTCTTGCTAAAGGATTAGGCTTTAATCAGGTTTTTGTAATGAAGGGCGGATTAAATGGCTGGTTTAACGATGTAATGAATAGCCGCTTTGATGGTGAGCGAATCTCGGCAAGAGAAAATGCATTGTTTGAAAACAGAAGCAGGGCTAAAAAATTATTTGTTGAAATAAATAGTTTGCCCGATAGTTTAAAGCAGAATTTTATGAAATCGCGACAATCGGAAGCTAAAAAGCTCGATGGCGGTTGTGAATAAACAAATTATCATGGTATCACGAAAGTTAATCATTGTTGGAAGTATAGTACTTGTTTTATTAGCGCTGGTTTTGGCGAGGTCGTGCGATCAGCAGCACTTCCGGAACGACCTTGGTAAATTGGCTGCCCCTTCTTTAGGGAAGCAAAACCTCGTAACTATAAATGGTTTGGCGAAAATGGAAAAGCCATTATTTGTAGTGCTGGATAATGCAAACGCTAAAGCTATAAAGGGTGAAATTCTTAAAATTAGCTTAAAAGATATCTCCCAAAGGGAACAACTGAATAAAATAAAAAACTTTAACGGACCTAAAGTTATAATTTCCGGGAATATCGGAACTTCAGCCGAAACCTGGATGATTTTAAGCCAGATGGGAATAGAAAATTTGTACTTACTGGACGAAGGGGATAATGAAGTGTTTAAATATGATTTTCAGACGGATACAATAACAAATCAATAATTAAATCTAAATATTTTTGTTGATCATTTTAACTGTCGTAGCAAATGCTACAAAATAGAAAGGCGAAGGAAAACCTTCGCCCAACGGAGTTCTTCGTAAACTTGTATTCATCACACCACTGTATCTTTGCACTTTTTATATTTCTCTGTGAACCTCTGTGCGTCCTCTGTGGTCCTCTGTGTAACTTTTTCTATTTTACCACCTTAAAATCGTTCACATCCGCTTTTGAAAATGGCAACCACGATAACGTCGCTTTTTCATTGGTCATTTTGTTGTACATAAAACCACTATTACCAAACGACAGAGTTTTGGCATTATAGCCGAACAACCTTAAATAGGCAGTTACAAAACCTGAATTATGGCCGGTTCCGCAATATACAACCACTGGTTTATCATGCGGAATTGTTGTTAACTCCGAAACCATACCCAGGGTAGCATCAGGTTTATAGCGCACAGCACCAGGAATGTGACCGTTGTCGTATTTATCTTTTCTTTCGTAATTGATAATATAATATGCATCGGGTTTTGCGAAAACCTTATCAGCACTAATTAAAACGCTGTCGAGACCTTCTTCGAAAGTTTTTGAAAATCTGACTTTCCCTATTTCAGCCCCCGAATTTAATCCTGTTGCCAGCTCGGGCATACCAGTGGGTTTATTTTTTGGATTATCGTCCTTTTGAAGCTGTGGCTCAAATTGCGACGACAATCCCTTGTTCCAGTTTTCGTTGGCATAGGTACTATTCCAGGCACTCATGCCCCAACGCATGGCATAAACATTTCCATATCCCATCAACCTTAACAGTGATGTGGTATAGCTTGCTAATTGACCCGTTGCACATACCATAATAATTTTATCGTATTCAAAAGGTTTGATACCACTTTCGAAATAAGCAGGCAACTCTTCAAACTTCTTATTTACAGCACCTTTAATATGGCCTTTTTCGAATTCTCCTTGCGGGCGAATATCAATGATATGAATATTTTTATCCAGCTCCTCATTTACAATGGAAGCTTTTATGAGGGATGGGAAATTTTTACTGTTAACATAATCTCCATTTTCTTCCAGATCTTTCAGAAAAAGCTGGGTTTCATTGCTGATAGCTATGGTATCAGTCGAAACAGTATCCTTATTATCAGTTGAATGGTTTCCCTGTTTATTTCCACAGCTAAAAAAAGATCCGGCAAAAAATAGAATGATTAGAACTGATTTGATTTTCATAGTGGTATATTTTAAAACAAAGTGGCTGTTCAATGAAGTTATGAATCACTTTAGAACAACCACTTTCTTCAATTATAATTAGATTTTTTTTGCAACAGCTACCATGCTTTTATCAAAACGAAGTGTATCGGTTGGCAAACCTTTATCGTCGTATTTATATTGGGTAACAGCAACTCCCGATTCGGGATGATTGATTACGTTTCTGTCTTTATCCATGTTTTTAACTTCTGTAACTGCGCCATGTTCGTCAACTACATATGCGGTAACAGGCACGTTTTTACCACTCAGGTATTCGTCATCCTGGTCGAATATTGCTGTTTCTACCACATAACCATTCTCGTCGACCTTATTGATTCTTTTTGCCCAACCCCAATATAAATTAGATAAACGGCCAA
>JAEYWD010000040.1 GCA_023429135.1 Bacteroidota bacterium
CATAACTACCACATTGTCATTTCGAATGCAATGAGAAATCTACTCATTAAAGTCTTATAAAAATTTTTACCAGACAATAGTGTATAAAACTAAAAGAGGTGGTGTTCCTGCGAACATCACCTCTTTACTTTTAAGGAATTCAACAAAACTTTCACTAACGTCTAAATTCCTGCTTTAACCTGTAGCCTGCGGACTAATCTCCTACAGCCCTATTTCATATTATGAAAAACAACATTCACATCCTCGTCTTCTTCAAGTTTTTCGAGGAGTTTTTCTACTGCGGCAACCTGTTCTTCGTTTAATTCTTTGGTTTCAGTTGGAATCCTTTCGAATTCAGCACTGATAATCTCCAGATTGTTTTCCTCAAGGTATTTCTGGATTGGGCCAAATGACTCAAATTCGCCATAAATAATGATGGCATCTTCTTCGGCAAAAATTTCAGAGATACCGCAATCGATCATTTCGAGTTCAAGCTCTTCCAGATCCAGCCCTTCTTTAGGTTTTACTTTGAAAATACATTTGTGTTCAAACATAAAAGCCACGCTTCCCGAAGTTCCCAACGAACCGCCATACTTGTTGAAGTTCATACGAACGTTGGCAACAGTCCGGGTGGTGTTATCAGTTGATGTTTCCACCAATACTGCAATACCAAATGGACCATAGCCTTCATAAATCACTTCCTTATAATCAGCCTGATCTTTTGAAGAAGCTTTTTTAATTGCCCGTTCCACATTTTCCTTAGGCATGTTGGCAGCCTTGGCATTCTGGATTAACACCCTTAAGCGGGAGTTAGCAACAGGATCTGGCCCTGAAGCCTTAACCGCTATTGTGATATCTTTACCAATTCTTGTAAAAGTCTTTGCCATGCTGCCCCATCTCTTGAGCTTTCTGGCTTTACGATATTCAAACGCTCTTCCCATAATTTTAATCCTAGGTTGCTTGTAGAGACACCATGCATGGTGTCTCTACAAACCAACCAAATTATTCTTCAAAAATTTCTATTTTTTCAATCTTATCACCCTGACGGATGGCATCAATCACTTCCAGGCCTTCGTAAACCTTGCCAAAGCAAGTGTGATTGCGGTCGAGGTGACTGGTATTTTTGCGGCTGTGGCAAATAAAAAACTGAGATCCACCGGTGTTACGACCAGCATGCGCCATCGAAAGTACGCCACGATCGTGATACTGGTTATCTCCTGTTAATTCACATTTAATGGTATAACCCGGACCACCAGCGCCAGTACCGTTGGGACAACCTCCCTGAATTACAAAATCGGGTATAACCCTATGAAAGGTTAAGCCATTGTAGAAGCCCTGTTTGGATAACTTTATAAAATTCTCAACAGTGTTAGGAGCGTCTTTTTCGTAAAAGTTTACTTTCATCACGCCCTTTTGAGTATGAATTTCAGCACGTTTCATAATTCTCGTTATTATTTTTTTTAGAGCGACAAACGTACAGGTTTTTTGGGAAACGGGCAAATTTTATTGAAAAGAGGGATTGGAATGTGGAAAATGAAGGAAATGAAAACAATGAAAATCTCAAGAGGTAAACCGAAGAAGTATCTTCTTATACATTAATTACTTTGCCTATAAATTATTATATTTGACCAAATATTAACTTATGGGATTCGCTTTAACAAATGAGGCAATTGACAAGTATTTTGGATTCCTGGCAAAGCTTGATAACAAATCCAAAAAAAGGCTCATTATAAAACTTACGGAATCAATTGATACAAAAGAAGAAAATATTTCTGATTTAAAGGATATTTATGGCGCCTGGGAAGACACCAGAGACTCAGACCAAATTATAAAAGAGATCATGAATTCGAAAATTAGGATTTAATAATGGTTACAGAAAATGTTTTAGAATTTGAGAGACTAGATGGAATTCATATCGAAAATTGGATAGTAAGAGTCTAAACCAATCCCATGTTGTTAAAATTAACTAATATGCCAAAACTCCTTTTCATTCTTTTTTCGGTAGTACTAACCAGTCCGATCTACCTCCCCATTAATAATCCCGATCGAAAGGATGTTTCGCAAATTCAGCTTACAGCCATTGGTCAGTTTGGAATTATGCGGAAAGCGCGGCCCAATATCCCTGCGCATTACCATACCGGTATCGATATCAAACGTCCGGGCTCCAATTATGATTCGGAGCCAATCTTTCCAATTGCCAAAGGAGTCGTTATCAGTAAACGGACTGATGGCCCTTATGCCAACCTGATGATTGAACATGAGATACATGGAACTAAATTTTGGTCATTGTACGAACACATTGCAGGTATATGTGTGAATACGGGCGATACAGTCGGACACCTCTCTCCCATTGCCCGGTTTATGACAAAAGCAGAGCTAAAAAAGTATGGTTGGCAATTCGATCATTTTCACCTGGAGATTCTAAAGGTAAAACCCATGCAGCTTAAAACATCCAAAAGCTATCCCGAAAGATTTTACAATTCTTACTCCCTGGTGTGTTATACCCAAAAAGATCTGGAGAAATATTATTACAATCCACTCGATTTCCTCAGGAATCCTACACTCTAGGAATAGCGGGAAAAGCTTGACTTTAACACATTTTAAGAATAATTGAATTGCCATTATAAACGAATGGTTTACATTTGGTTTGATTCTTAATCATTCTAACCCAAATTATCAATGAAAACAATTGTTTTTTTTACAGCGCTGCTCATTACATTGAATGCAGTTTCTCAAAACGTTCCTGAAAATATGGTTTTAATTGCCGGCGGTGAATTTATGATGGGCAAAGATTCTCCGGGAGCCAATTACAGTCCCACCCATAAAGTTAGTGTCGATTCTTTTTACCTCGATAAACACGAGGTTACCAATGCAGACTATAAAAAATTCTGCGACGCAACTAATTACGCACTTCCTGAATTCTGGAACGTGGATATTTTCCGTTGTGGTGAAAAATACCCTGATCATCCGGTAATTGGCATCAACTGGTTTGATGCCCGCAAATACGCCGAATGGGCTGGTAAACGTCTTCCAACAGAAGCGGAATGGGAATTAGCTGCCCGTGGCGGATTAGTTGGAAAGGAATATCCTACCGGCGATACACTGGGACGAGTGGAAGAGAAAAAGATTCCCGGAGTCTGGGAGAACCGTATTGTTAAAGTTTGTTCCTTCAAACCTAATCGTTTTGGATTGTACGATATGGACGGCAATGTTTGGGAATGGACCGAAGATACCTATGAACACAACTTTTATGCAAATAGCCCGGCTAAGAACCCGGTTGCTGCATTACCAGGTTCTAACAAATCAATTCGGAGCGGGAGCTGGCATTCAGGGGGAATGTGCAAAAAGGTATATTTCCGGAAGGGAATCCCAACCAACTGGGTCGACTTTGGTGTAGGTTTCAGATGCGCTAAGAGTTTGAAGTAACAGACATATCAATTCATTGCTGTACTTATGCATTTAAGAAAGCTTCTTTGCTCTCTGGTCTTGTTTTTTTCCTTAACCGGAACAAAAGCACAAACCTTCACTCCCGATACTCTCCGCACCACAAACCTGGACGAAGTAGTAGTTACGGCAACCAAGTCGGACAGGAATGCTGAAGAAATTGCCGGTCGCATAGAAATACTTGGAACAGATCAATTGCGCCGGATAGCAGCTCTGAAGCTGGATGATATTCTAAAATACTCTTCGGGAGTAAATATCAACAGAAATATGGGTATTTACACCATGCGACCGGTTGCAAGCCTACGCGGATTTTCGGCAAACGAGCAAAGCCGCACCCTTGTGCTGCTCGATGGCATTCCTTTAAATACATCCGACGAAGGGGGTGTTAACTGGAATAGCCTTAACCTTGAAAATATTAAAAGAGTTGAGATATTCAAGGGCCCCGGCTCGTCGCTCTATGGCAGTAATGCAATGGGCGGTGTCATTAATGTGATCACCCAAGAGCCTGTCGACAAGCTTAATGCCTCTGCAAATATTTCGTATGGTACTTATAATACTTTTAATTCGGGCTTTCGTGTATCGGGACAGGTGAATAAAAAATTACGCGTCGCCCTGAATGCTTTTTACAATTCGAGCGACGGTTACAACAATATCCCTGATTCACTTCGAACGAAACCAACTAATATTTATAGCACTTCCCGTTACCTGAAAGAAGGCGGGATAAATGCAAGAGTTGTGTATAGGCTTAACAGTTACTTCAATTTAAATTTAAACTATGGCTTTTACCGCGACAAACGGGGCGAAGGAACAAAAATAATGGCCACAGACGGAGTTTACCGGCATTTCAACACAAATACAATGAGGAGTAATTTTTATGGAAATGCCGGTAATCTGAAATACAACCTTAGCATCTATTATCAGCGGGAAAATTACTTCAATCTTAACGAAAAAATGAAAGGAAATGCATATCAGCGTTTTGATGTTCTTTCCAATCGTGATGATTTTGGAGCTTTGCTTAATACTTCCTGGAAATTGGAGAAATACAATCTTCTAACGGCAGGAATAGAATCGAAGACGGGTAAAGTGAATGGTGGCGATCATTATCAAACATCTCCCGATCAGGTTTTAAACCGCGGAAAAATGCATACACTGGCTATGTATCTTCAGGATGAAGTTTCTTTCCTGAATAATAAACTGCACCTTCAGGCAGGGATAAGATTTGACAGGGTGAGGTTTTATGAAGGAGCTTTTATTGCAACAGGGGAGGTGGTGAAAGACTTTGCTGCTTACAATGGTAACCTGCCAGAAAACATTTGGACCGCCATGAGCCCGAGGATAGGCTTAAAATATAATCCTCTTAAGATTTTCAGTACTTATATTTCTTATTCAACTGGCTTCAGGGCATCGATACTCGACGATCTCACCCGATCGGGTTGGATGTGGATAGGTCCCAAGATTGCCAATCCGGATCTGGGCCCTGAGAACCTGAATAATTTCGAAATAGGAATAGACGTAAAGCCAACTGGTAAACTTACCTTCTCTCCTACCTTGTATTATTCGACAGGAAACAATTTTCTTTACTATGTTGCAACAGGAGATTCGTTATGGCATACACGCCCCATTTACCAACGTGAGAATGTAACTCAGGCGAATATTTTAGGAAGCGAATTCAATATAAATTATGAATTAAACGACAATATTTCTTTTTCAGGAAATTACACTTATAACCTTACTAAAATTTCTGCTTTTAAAAAACGTCGCGACCTGGAAAATAAAGAGCTCACTTACAGTCCAAAACATCAGCTCAAAGGGAATATCTTCTGGAAAAACAAACTGATATCCACTAACATGTGCATGCTATTTAAAGGCAAGCAGTTTACCAACGATAGCAACACAAGTACAATCGACAGCTATTTTACAGCTTGCCTGAGCCTTTCCCGTTCGTTTGCCCATGATAAACTAACGACCTTTATTTCTATAGAGGATTTATTTAACAACCAACATATGGAAACAGGAGAATACTTATCTCCGGGAAGAATTCTAATGGTTAAACTGACAATTGATCTGAAATAATTAAGAAGTCTCCCTAAGTCAATATCAATTTTAGCAGTCTCGCCTTCAATCAAGAGTTTAACAATTTCAATATATTGTGTTAAAACTACAATATTAACCATGTTTAATTTTGGTTTCATTATAGAAAAAATTACATTTGAATAAGACTAAAGCTACTCATGTAATATCTATTACATAACCATATAGGCTAATTAACGTAAACTTCGGTATCTTAAAAAAAGTTGATGACTATTGAACGTTTATAATTCTTGCTAATGGACACAAAACTCAGTTATCAGCAAATAAATGAAAAGGAATTCACTATAGGTGATAATAGAATCTCTCTTCTTGACAATTCAACCGTATATATAGAAGTCGTTGGTGAGCAGACCGACGAACATGCCAGGGAAATTTTAAAGCTTTATCCCAGATTATATTCCGAATTACCCGGAAAAATAAATCAACTTGTTAATCTTA
The DNA here is from genome assembly GCA_023429135.1 of Bacteroidota bacterium. Taxonomy (GTDB): domain Bacteria; phylum Bacteroidota; class Bacteroidia; order Bacteroidales; family JAAUTT01; genus JAAUTT01. The sequence continues at coordinate 5,953 of JAEYWD010000040.1, forward strand.
ACCGTTCTGGAAAAAGCTCACCCAAAGCCCGCCAGGTTTACGAAGAAATGAATAACAACGAGCGCACCTATAAAGTTGCTGTGTATGGTATTCACCCAGTTGCAAGGGTTTTGGCAGCTTTTGTTACAGGCCTTTCAGGAAAGAAAAACATTGAGTTCTTTACTAATAAGGAAGATGCAATGGCTTGGCTTAAAAAATAATACAAATATCAGCTAACAGATAATCAACTCCCATGGACGAAAGCTCAGAAAAAAAGATCGATGAACTGATTGCGGCTGTGATTAGAATTGCAAAAGGCGACTATTCGGTTCAAATTGAAACATCGGAAAGAAATGACAAACTCGACGCGCTTGCAATGGGTATCAATATGCTGGTGGACGACCTTAAAACAGGACGGGAAGCTGCTCTTGAAAATGAAAAAATTAAGCTTCGGAATATTGATCTGCAAAATGAAAAAATAAAAGCATTGGAAAGTGAGCACCTCAAAACTATTTTTCTGCAGAATATGAGTCACGAGCTGCGAACGCCGATGAATGCCATCATAGGATTTGCCGAATTATTACCAAAATATTTCAATGATAAAGAAAAGCTGATTCAGTATACCTCCATTATCAGACAACAGGGCTTAGACCTGCACGACCTGATAAACGACCTTCTGGATCTTTCGAGTATCGAAACCGGCAAAATGACAATCAATAATGAGAAATGCGATTTGCATGAGCTCTTGAATGATCTGTTTCACTTTTTCAATAACCACAAACATAAGATTGGAAAACAGGATATTGACATTTCTTATGAGCTGAAAACACCGGATAAAACAAATAGCATACTAATTGACAAAGGAAAACTAAGGCAGATCTTTGTTAACCTCATTTTTAATGCTTTAAAATTCACTCCCAGGGGAGAGGTTCGTTTTGGCTTTGAAATGAACGGGAACAAGCAGATTGAGTTTTTTGTAGCTGATACCGGCATCGGAATTCCTCCTGAAAAACAACCCTTGGTTTTCGACCGTTTTACCAAACTTGACCCTCACTCCGAAAATGAATTTAAAGGAAAAGGACTTGGATTAGCAATTGTTAAAAGCCTGGTTGAACTGCTTGGAGGCACCATTAACCTGAAATCGAAAGTAGGTGAAGGATCGCGTTTTTATTTTATAATTCCATATAAGGAGGTAGAAACAGCAGAAAATAAAAATGCTGGTGAAAATGATTCCAACGTTGATTTCAGCGATTATTCTGTTTTAATCATTGAAAATGATGTTACCAATACCATTTATCTCGAAGAAATTCTGTCCGACTCCAAAATTAATATTCTGAAAGCTACAAACATAAACGACGCTGTTTCATTTTTTGACTCAGGAACCCCAATAGATCTTGTTTTGTTGGATCTGGGTTTGCCAGGAATTAGTGGCCTGGAGGCAATCCCAATATTTAAGCTGAAGCGTCCCAACACTAAAATAATCGTACAAACGGCGTATACATCGAGTCAGGACAGGGAAAAAGCGTTGGAGGCTGGAAGCGATGAGTTTATAACCAAGCCTATTGATAGTGAAGCATTACTCTTGCTTATAAAGAACCAGCTTAAATAGCCGATGATCCATTATCGGATACCCAAAAGAATTTTAGAGGGATTATTTTCTTCAGATTAATTAGTGCCTGTTGATGGGCAACAGACACTATCGGCTTTGCTTATCCATTTCCATTTCTATTTCCACCCTGACGGTTTCCCTGATCGGGCCTTGGGTTTCTGTTTCTGTTGAAATTTTTTCCGCCTGGTTTTCTGAAATTCTTGCGTCGGTTTCCCACTTTGAAAGTTCTGGGACTGTAGACAGGAACTTCACCAAATTCTTCTGGTACAAGTGCTTTTGGAACTTCAATTTCTATTAGCTTCTCGATTCTTGCAAAACGGTTCTGCTCCTTTTCATTAATAAGGGTAATGGCGGCTCCGTCCGATTCGGCCCTTGCGGTACGGCCAATGCGATGAACGTAATCTTCGCCATCGTGAGGGACATCGTAATTGATTACAAGATCTATATCTTCAATATCAATACCCCGGGAAAGAATATCTGTAGCTACGAGTATTTTCAATCTCCTGTTTTTAAATTCCTGCAATACCTTTTCACGGTCGTTCTGGTCGAGATCGGAATGAATTTCGCCGGCAGGAAGATTCGCTTTCCGCAAATCGCGTGTGAGCTGTTTTACGGCAATCTTTGTAGAACAGAAAACAAGAATACTCTTCAGGTCCTTTTGTTTTAAGATATGTTTTACCAGAGGAATTTTCTGAGACTCATAAATTACATAAGCTTCCTGCTTTATTTTATCGGGAGGTCGGGAAATGGCAATATTTATTTCGGCAGGGTTGTCAAGTATCTTTCGCGCAAGCTCACGAATTTTCACCGGCATAGTTGCCGAAAACAAAAGGTTTTGTCTTTTATGCGGGAGAAACGAAATTATCTTATTAATATCGTCGTAAAAGCCCATATCGAGCATGCGATCAGCTTCGTCCAATACCAGAAATTTGAGTTGCGACATGTTTACATAACCCATGTTTAAATGGGCGATCATTCGACCCGGTGTGCAGATCACAACCTCAGTTCCTTCAAGAATTGCCTGTTTTTCGCGGGTAAAAGTATTGCCGTCGCCTCCTCCGTAAATAGCAATAGAGCTTACCGGAGTGAAATACGAAAATCCTTCCATTTGCTGCTCTATCTGAACAGCGAGTTCTCTTGTGGGTACAATTACCAAAGCCTGGATATGATCGTGCGGATGATGCGACGCAATTTTATTGATAATGGGTAAAAGAAATGCCGCTGTTTTACCGGTTCCTGTCTGTGCCGATGCAATAATATCTCTTCCTTCCATAATAGGCGGAATTACCTGTTCCTGAACCGGAGTTGCTGTTTCAAAGCCTATTGCCTCAATACCATCGATCAGTCTTTCATCGAGGCCAAATTCTGTAAATTTCAAATTCTATTAAAATATTAAATGTAAAATATTAAATTGTATTTGGTTGCAAATATACGCAATCCAAAACTATAAAGCTCACTTTCATGCAGAATGAAAACATAACCTGGCATGTTATTCTGAACCCTCACGCTGGTGCAGGAAAAGGATCGCGCGATCGCAAAAAAATTATTGATATATTAAAAAGTTCCGGGTTGAACTATGTTTTGCATGTATCGGAATTTCCAAGGCATGCAATTGAAATTGCCAGGGATCTTGCAGATAAAGGCGAAACAAATTTTATTGCTGTAGGTGGAGATGGTACTTTAAACGAGATAGTGAATGGCTTTTTTAACGGGCAAGGCGCTGTGCATTCCAATATTATTATTGGTATGATTCCTGTAGGTACCGGTAACGACTGGATTAAAACTTTTGGCATTCCCGACGATTATGACAAAGCAATGCAAATTATTCTTGCTGGGAAAAAAGTTACCCAGGATGTTGGTGAAATTAACTATTCGCGAAACAGTACCGATGCGAAACGATATTTTGTAAATATTGCCGGCTTTGGTTTTGATGGCTTGGTAGCCAGTAATGCTAATACTCTAAAGGCAAAAGGTATTACCGGTTTCAGGGTTTATGTAGAAAGTTTATTCGCGAGTTTTTTAAAGTTTAAGGCCAGCAAAACCACTGTTGAAATAGATGGGGTTAAGATTGAAAAAAACCTCTTCAGTGCAAGTATTGGAATTGGCAAATATAATGGCGGAGGCATGATGCAGGTGCCTGAGGCAAATCCGGTGCAGGGAATTTTTCATATTACACTGATTAGTAAAATTGGCTTATGGGGAATTCTGATGAATTTCAGAGGGCTTTATAATGGAAAGTTTATACACGACCGCAGAGTTTCGACGTTTACCGGGAAAGAGGTTAATCTTATTTCTTCGGAACCATTGCCAGGAGAGGCTGATGGCGAAACATTGGGTGAAGGAAGATTTAACACCAGGATTTTACCGCATGGATTAACGGTTTTGTGCGGGGAGATTGATTTCGGATAGTCAACGGTCCACAGACATCAGACGACAGCCAATACAATGAAAGACAGGCCTCAACCCACTGACATCAGATGAATACGAGGAAGAAAGTCCCCGATGAGCCGGTATTGGCCATGGTCTGAGGTCCGACGACTGTCGTCTATATTATTCATCTTCCCTATACTCCCTGAACTTATCAGTTCCTTCTATCCGCTCCCATTCGCTGCCGACTTTCGATTTGAGGTAGGGAAGAATGGCGGGATCGTAGTTTGCCATGGTGTTGATTGAGATTATTTCGCAGTTGTTGATATCGTCGACCCAATCCTGTTCTTCGGTGCCGGAGAAAAAGCGCCAGCCGCTGTCGTTTTCGATGTCTTCATCGGGGCGGTCGCGGTACATAAAGCCTACCTTCATGCCTTCAACAGTTATTTTGTCGGTGGCAAGGCAGCCACGCTCGTCTTTTATAATTTGTTTCAGCTCTTCGGGTTTGATTTTGAATATTTTATCCATGATAAGAAAGTATGAAGTATGAAGGAAAAAGTATGAAATACAAAGTACAAAGATAAAAAGTTAAGAGATGAAATAAGGGGAGTGTTATATTATTCAGACGACAGTTAGCAGCTAAATGTATATATTCGTCAAAGCAATTTTTGGCTGTGGACTGATGCCGTCATCTGTCGTCTATTTTCTTACGACTTACAACTACTTCGCTAATTCAATCTTAACGCTTTTCTTTTTAAGCGGAATATTTTTAACGCGTCGTACAACCTCTTCTGCCTTGCTGGCCGAAACGGCTGCATAGGAGGCGTAGTCGAGGACATCGATTCTTCCCAGTTCTTCTTTCTTTAGGTTTCCCTGCTGTAATAAAAAGCCTACGATATCAATTTTGTTGACTTTGTCTTTTCGTCCGGCGCCAATATATATTGTTTTCCAGGGCACTAATTCGGGCAGGGTGATTTCAGCAGACAGTTCTTCCATGGCGGGATTTTCGCTGATGTATGCAGGCAGCTTCTCGCCGGGCGAAAGTATCAGAAACATTGTTCCTGAGGCATGCATACGGGCGGTACGTCCATTGCGATGGATAAAAGCATCGTGTGTAAGTGGCAGATGGTAGTGAATGATGTATTCAATTTCGGGGATATCGAGGCCACGGGCTGCAAGGTCGGTGGTTACAAGGCAGGAAGTGCTTCCGTTACGGAAAAGGATGAGGGCCTTTTCACGGTCGATCTGTTCCATACCGCCATGATAAATACCATTGGGAACCTGATGTAACCAAAGAAAATTGCTGATACGTTCTACCGATTCGCGGTGATTGCTGAACACAAGCATGGGCTTATTACCAAGTGTGCAAATGAGTTTGAAAAGCGTTTCGAGCTTATCTTTCCCATCGGAGAGGATAAAGCGCTGCTGCAGCTTAACAGGAACTGTTTCGCTGAGAAAGTTAAGCTGGATGGGATTATGTATTCCAACAAAATCGGGTATTTCGGGGATGTTTGTTGCCGAAGTGAGAATTCTTTTTATAGGCCGTAAGCTCCTTATAATATTGGACATATCTTCCTGAAAGCCTAATTCGAGACTTTTATCGAATTCATCGAGCACAAGCGTTTTTATATGACGAGTGTTTATGCGTCCGTCGCGCAGGTGGTCGGCAATACGGCCGGGAGTACCAATGAGTATAGCCGGAGGATGCTTCAGATTGTTTTTCTCGACCTGGATGGGATGCCCTCCATAACAGCTATTTACTTTAAAGCCCGAACCGAGAGATTTGAAAACATTTTCTATCTGGATGGCGAGTTCACGTGATGGAACAAGGACCAACACCTGAATTGCTTCTAAGCGGGAATCCATAATATTTAGCAATGGCAACAGATAAGCAAGGGTTTTACCGCTTCCGGTAGAAGATAACAATACCACGTTGCTGTTATGGTTGATGGCAGCAATGGCTTTTTCCTGCATTTCGTTGAGATAAGGAATGCCAAGCTTGGTGAGGATTGTTTTAAAATTTGTCATGGGGTAAAGGTAGGGAAAAAAGCCTCACCCCCGACCCCTCTACACTTGGAGAGTTAGCTCCGATTTACCGTTGCTTTGTAGAAAAAGAGGAATCTCAATGCTTCTCTGAAATAACAGTAAATTTTTACAACTCTTTTTGAGATTTTATTATTTTGAATTAGGCTCTTAAGAAATAGTTTTGGTCCACAGTCCTCAGACCACAGACGACAGTTAACAGCCATGGCAAAATATAACAGGTCTGGTGTTTTTGTCCAGCCTGTATTTTGCTGTGGTCCGTTGACTGTGGTCTGTCGACTTGATGTTAAGCTTATAAACTAAACGCCTACTTCAATAAATTTAATTAACTGATTATCTTTCCTTTTTTATCTTACATGACGGTACCAAATAAAAATAAAATTTCCATAAATCCAAACAACAAAAAGAATAAAATACCGTTTAGTATTTTATTTCAGGGAGTACCTGAAACAGATTCCTGAATTTCCCAAAACTTAAGATATTTATTTTACCCAAAATTTAACTTATGTCGTCACTTTCCCCATTAACAGGTTCCCTGGGCGAAAAGAGAGCAGCGCACCTGTTGAGGCGTGCAACATTCGGCCCAACGGTAAACGAGATCAAGAAATTTGCTTCTTACACTGTTGCCCAAGCCATGGACGCCTTGTTTCAAGTCCCGACGATACCGGAGGCGCCAATAGATGTCAAAACCGGAGCCACCTGGCTTGCGCCCAGATCGATAGCCTCTACAAACAGCGACCAGGAAAAGCTTATTGAATATTTCAGTGCCTGGTGGGTAAACCTCATGGTTCAGAGTGGCTCGAATATTACAGAAAGAATTGTCTGGTTCCTCCACACCCATTTGCCTGTGAATAGCGAGATAGTGCCATTGTCCGAAGCAATTTATTACCAGAATAAACTGTTCAGGCAATTCGCTTTTGGAAGTTATAAAGAACTGTTCCATAAAATCTGCAACGACACGGCCATGCTGAAATATATCGACGGCACGCTCAACGAATCGGGGAGCCCAAACGAAAATTTTGCCCGCGAAATGTTTGAGCTTTATACCATCGGAAAAGGCCCGCAGATAGCCGAAGGTAATTATACCCATTACACCGAAGCCGACATCAAGGCCGCCGCCCGTGTGCTTACCGGCTATAAAATTGACGAAACATATACAACTGTGGATCAGGAAACGGGGATTCCAACAGGCAAACTGGTGTTAAGTACCAACAGGGCGACATTGCACGATGCCACAACAAAAACCTTTAGTGCGGCCTTTGGGGGAACGACAATAACCCCTTCGGAACTCGATGGCAATTACGCTACCGAAGCTGCAGCACGAAAGGAACTCTCGGATATGATGGACATGATCTTTGCTGAAGAAGAAACGGCAAAAGCGATTTGCAGAAAACTATACCGCTTTTTTGTTTATCATTTGATTACGTCCGAAGTTGAATCGGGGATCATCACGCCCCTTGCAAATACATTCAGGCAGAGCGATTACAATTTAAAAACAGCAATTTCAGCGTTGCTCTCGAGCCAGCATTTTTACGATGCCGATACAGCTCCCACCAGCGACGACAACATCGGTGCACTCATAAAGTCCCCCCTCGAAATAGTATGCGGCAGTTTGCGATTCTTTAAAGTATCTCTTCCTGCAGGGAGCGAAATTGCTAATTTCTACACAAACTTCTATGGGAACGGCGTGTTGCCATTTATACGCGAACAGGGACTCGATTTTCTGAAACCTTACGACGTTGCCGGGTTCGATCCTTATTTTCAGGCTCCAGGATTCAACAGACTTTGGATTACGCCCACTAATCTTGCTCTCAGGTACCGGTTTTCGGAGTATTTGCTGACCGGGAAAAATCAATATTCCGATAACACAATTGTAAAGACTGATATTGTTGCCTTTGTAAAGAATGCCGAAAACGTTTCGAATCCTGCCAGTGCTCAGGCTGTTGTTGAAACATTCACAAAGTATTTCTTTGCTATTGAAATTAACCAGGAGCGGTTCAATTACTTTATGAACACCGTATTTCTGGATACCTTCCCCGCATCGTACTGGGAAACCGAATGGAACAAATACATCAGCTCGGGGAATGACTCCGTTGTAAGGGCAAAACTGGAGATTTTAGTCAATGCCATTATGCAGTCGCCGGAATTTCAACTTTTCTAAACCTTAAACTCACCATTATGAAACGCAGAGACTTTATCCGCAATATATCGGTGGCCGGAACAGGAGGGATTATGCTAGGCGGTGTACCAGTAAACCTTCTTGCAGGTAATTCAATGTTTAAAGCCGCCCTGGCAGCTAACCCAGGCGACAAGGTGATGGTCTTTATCCAGTTGCACGGCGGCAACGATGGGCTCAATACCATTGTCCCCATTAGCCAGTATAACGAATATTATACCTTACGTCCCAATATCGCCCTGCCACAATTGGGTTCACGCAAAATTATCAGGCTCGACGAAACCCAAAGCGCCGAAAAACTCGTTGGCGTTCACCCGGACATGCTGGCTTTTAAGCAGATGTACGACAACGGAAGCGCCTCAGTGGTGCTTAATGTAGGATATGAGGACATGAACCTCTCGCATTTCCGTGGACGCGATATTCTGTTTATGGGTGGCGATGCGGGCGATTATATGAACTCGGGCTGGATGGGCCGGTATCTTGACACAGAATACCCTGGTTATCCGGCAAACTACCCCAGTACAGTAATGCCCGATCCCATAGGGATTGAACTGGGACACAGCGCATCCATAGCGTTCCATCGCGAGAATGGCATCCCTATCGGTTTTTCGATTGACGATCCTGAAAACTTTTATAAACTTATCACCGGTGTAGGGATCGATCCGCCCCTGCTCTATCCCGACAGCCATGCTGGTGACGAATACCGGTTCCTTACCCAGATGGAGGCCAAATCGAACCAATATGCCGAAAGGTTAAAGGCTCTTTACGACAAAGGCAAAAACACAGCCAGCGTGGTGTATCCCGATCTGTATCCCTACAATGCCCCGGCGAGGTTCAAACACAACCCGCTGACCAGTCAGCTCAGGTTAATAGCCCGATTGCTGAATGGGGGTATCAAAACCAGGATATTCCTTTGCAGGATCGGAGGGTTCGACACCCATTCGGGACAGGTGGAATCGTACGACACCACCATGGGCGCCCATGGAGCTTTGCTTTATCATCTTACAACAGCCATGAAAGCCTTTTACGACGACCTTAAAGCCATGAACCTCGACGAAAAAGTTCTTTCGCTCACCTTTACCGAATTCGGGCGCAGAGCCTATTCAAATGCCAGTTATGGCACCGACCACGGAACGGCAACTCCTATATTGCTTTTTGGCTCAGGCCTGAAAGGAGGCGTCCAGGGAAATAACCCTAACCTGTCGAACCTGAACAACGGCAACCTGAGGTTTGATGTAGATTACAGAAGGCTATACACAACCCTCCTTTCCGATTGGATGGGAGCAACCAACGAAACACTTCAAAAAGTTGGTTTCGGAGAATATGTGAACCAAAAACTCGATTTGCTAACCGGTACCTCGGTACTGAAAAATGGAGAAACCAAAACTTTAAATGTTTTTCCCAACCCCAGCGATGGTAAATTCTACATCTCCCTTACGCTGCTAACGGATTCCCGGGCTAACCTTTCAGTTAGTTCCCTTTCGGGAAAAGAAATCCTCAAAAACGAGTATTATTTAAGGGCCGGAGAATCGATGCTAGAGATAAATGCAGGCACCCTTGCCGCTGGAGTGTATTTTGTAATCTTAAAAACCTATTCCGGTGAAGTTTTCAATGCAAAGGTGAAAATAGCAAAATAGTCAAGTGCATTTCTTACCAACTAAACTCGCCGGCAGCGTATTTTATAAGCGAGATACGGGGATATTTTCCCGAGTCATAAATCCTGCATAGCAGAACTATTGAACCATCGCTCCCCTGATGCACAGCGGCGGGCTCAATGGGATACTTGTCGCCGATAAATCGCGTGAGTTTGTTTTTACCAACAGTTTTGTCGTAAAAGTAAAGCCCAACGGTATTCGAACGGGTTGGTGCGGCAATCAGGATCACATCCTGGTTGTTAAGACGCACGGGCAGCGATTGAATAGTCAAAGAATTCTGGATCTCGGGCATCCAGACACCTTTGTAATCTAAAATATTCGAAACTGATGAAGTTGTTATATTGTTGTGGCTTAAGAAAAACTGTTCGTTATAATAAAACCTTGTGAATGCAAAACTATTCGCCGTTATGGGACAAATGGAACTTACGCCTCCATCGTAGCGAAAACCATTTACCTGGCCAACCACATTCCCGTTGTTGGGATTAAGGAATAAAAGCGAAAACGTATAATTCGAAAAACAATTGACATAATACAAAGACGAATTCTCCAGCGTGCCTGTAAAAAATGGATAATATTTACCAGTGCGGGTAAGATGGTAAATGATCCTTTCGATTTCATCTTCTATAACAGGATATTCTTTTTGCCAGATGATATCGAAACCCGGGGATAGCTTTGAAACAGTGCTACTGCGCGACGTACTGTTAAAACCAAGCAAAATAATGTTCCCGGAGCTATCGCGGCTACAACTGAGAGGATATGTAATCCCCGGAAAGCGCTTCAACTCAGTTATTTCTGCCGATGCAGGAACAATGCGGAACAACACCGTTTCGAGAGAAGTGGCTTGCATGGCAAAAAAATAATAATTACCGCCCGTTGCAATAAGCTGAGGAACCGCATTTACAAATTCCCTGGAAAGTTCCCGCTTCCATTTGCTTTTTCCATATTTATCGGTTTGCATCACAAATACACCGGGGATACTGCTTTGAATCGTGTCGCGCTTCAGGAGCGATAAAACCAGGTAGCTTTTGTCGTTTAAAATGACAAAATCCACAGGATAGTAATTGTTGTGCAGAACAGAATCGAAATACGTCCTTGTAAAATGATCCTCAGGCTTTATTTTGGGATCGGAACTGCACGAATAAAAAACAGCCAGCGACAAAATGAGGTACAAAAGTATTTTCATGGGGTAACGCATTTAAGTTTTTTGGGAGCTTTAAAAAGTTTATACAGCAAAGCTACATTCACAACCAGGTTGTTCAGCTTAATATCATCCTGGATGTCGGGGTGAGTGTATAAGTTCTGGGGATCGCTGTAACGGTTTGCTGGCTTGGTAATAACATTCCAACCTTTTAAAAAATCAACTTCGGCAGAAAGGGTATAACTTTCGAATTGATAACTCACACCCAGGCCCAATAAATTCTGAAAGTTACTGCGTTTAAACATCCTGTTCGACCTGCTTTTAAAAGATTCGTTATAGGTTCCCGTTTCCAGGCCATTTACTGTTGTGGTTTCAGCATACTTTCCCCGCTTGAGGCCGTTGAATAAAAAATCGTATTTACCGCCTGCTGTTGCAAAAAGCTGAAGTTTATTATCAGGGTTGAAAACGTAATAACCCTGAACAGGTAACGATATTCCCCATAGCCGGTTTGAAATATTATAATCAGATGTTTGAATGGTAGTATTGTCAACCCACTGGTTTTCGAACTGATAATAATACCTGTAATTCCATAACCCAGGCAAAACAGCAACGGCGATGTTTTCGGTTAGCTTTAAGTAACCAATGCCTCCAGCCTGGAAACCATAATTGGCAAACAAACCCGAGTAGTTTTTGCTTCCAGGTATTCCATAGCCCGCTTGGCTTAAGACATCGTAAGTATTGGCCAATACGGGTTTCGAGAAGTTTACTCCACCATAAATCCCATACGAAAAATCCTTTGGCTGAGCATATAAGAAAACACCGTTATAAAATACCGATGATAAATAAATGAAACATAATAAAGTAAGCCCTTTAGCGGTACAGTACATCATGGGTTTTGAGGGAAACAACTTCCTGTATAACGGACAAAAGCATCTTTAATTGTTTAGCAATTAGATTATCATAACCCCAAACACAAATTAGCCGGGAATGTTCATTTACCCAATTGGGGTGTAAAATTTATTAGCTTAGTTACTTATCCTATTTGCAGACAGGTTTCTTTGCTATTTTACCGTTGATTAATTTCAACGATTTTGTCAGCTAATGTAGATGCTTAAAACCAGCAGGTGGTGTATTTATTAAAATTATCAAAAGTCTTGTTAAGTCTTCTCCGGATTATTAAAAGAGAAAAAATACAATCCCGTAATTACCTCATTCACAATATTAATTCCAAATAAAATGTTTTGGATTCATTTAGCTTTTGGGTACGCTTTGCTATGGCTTTGCTATGGCTTTGCCATGACTTTGATACCAGAGAGAGAAGAAAAACCTTATTATTCCGGTTTTATGTTTGTAAATTTTGCTTTAGATAGGATTTTTTGGATATGGTGGAAATATTATATGGAAATTACTTATGAGGCTTAATGCTTTTTTTGAAAGCGGGAAGTTGATTTGGAAACTTGTGGGTCTATTGTACTATTAAAAGTAAAGGGTTTTAGTAATCATTTATGGACTTTTTTATTCATTTTATTCAACCTTAATAGTCAGAATAGGATTTTAAGGTAAATGATTTTTTAACCACTTTCTAACAGGTATCGGAATCAAGCTGGTTCCGATAGAATACCGGAACTGCCGACCACTTGAGAAGGAGGGCGAAAACTTTAGATAACTTATGAATCAGCAATTTTTATTCATATTGATTAATATTTCTCAATTAGATAGCCTTTTTTTGACAATTTACCATCAGGATCCTTTGTTATAACTTCATTAGGAAATCTATCCTCCTGATAATACTCATATTCATCCTGCCATAAAATCTTTCCTGTAATATTGTCTCTAATTATTTTTTTTGTCGGACGACTTAATGAATCATATTCATTAATAATTATATAATCATCAAGTGGACTATAATCCTGGAACAATCTGGAGTCATTATAAATGTATTTTATAAATTCTACATGTTCTAATTTTTGATGCTGTTCGTACATTAAATTATCCTTTTCAAAATAATAAAGATCAAGTATGTTAATAGATTCATAAGATGAATCATTATTGTACTCAGTAAATTCACAATAATTCCGAGCAAATTTCAAATTAATTCCACCTCTTAATTTATTATCTCTATAAACGTTTATTTTGGAAGGAAACCCATTCTGGTATTTAACAATTAAACTATCTGGTTTCCAAAAACTGTAATAATCTGCTTTGGGAATTATCTTTACAAGTCGGCCTTGTTTATCATAAAAAAACTGCTCAATAAACCTTAAATCATCAGAACGATACTGTGATCGATTGATAGATAATAAATCTCCGTTTTTATTAAAAAGTAAAAAATTTTTTATTATTGTATCACCTGGGTAACCAAGATGAATAGCTTTTATCTTATCATGTTTTATAGCTTTCATCATAACTACAGGATTCAGCTCCTTATACGCCAGGAAATTTCTATACAATAAATATTGTTTATTGAAATCAGATTTACATGAAAATATGATCATCAATAAAAGGATATAAACAATTTTTTTTTTCATTTTTTTATTTTTATTTTAATTATGAAGTTGAGTTGGAGATTTAGAAATAATCCTGATCCCATGCTGAGAACTTTTATTGGTGTAAGAATTTTAAAGTAAGCTCCTCAAAACAAAAGATTAATACTTAATGGATATTCAATTACTTCTGTTTTTTTAGTCCAGGCTCAAAATCCCATGGCTTTTTTTATTATTGTCGTTTCTTCTTCCGAAGTCAGCATTTTTAATAATTGAAATGCAACACCCGGAGCTGTCTCGGGACAATAAGACGTAATAATATTACCGTCAACTACAATTGGCTCATTCACTACATTCACTCCAAATTCTTTCAGTTTATTTTGCCAATACCCGTCTTTTAAATGGTATGTTGTTGCTTTCCGATTCTTAAGTACTCCGCTTTTCGCCACGGGGAATGCTCCACTACAAACCGATGCAATGATTTTGCCCTTTGCGTCAAATTTCCTGATTAATTTTAAAAACCTTTCATCATATGCTTCTTCATAAAAACCAAATTCGCCGAATCCACCAGGTATTGCTAAGGCATCGTAATCGTCAACATTTATTTCTCCAATGGTTTTATCTACTATTACTGGAACATTAAAAGTGCTTATAACTTTATCAGTAAATCCACAAGTGTCAACAAATATATTATGACCATAATCAACCCTGGCCCAACCAAGAACATCAATAAAAACACAAAATTCCATGGTTTCAAAAGCTTTTGCCAGAAACACCAGTACTTTCTTTTTCTGCATAGGTCTCAAAATTATCAATTTAAGTTCCTGCTAGTTTTATATTACGAACCACAAACGCTCGCAAACCGCCGAAACCCGCATACACTTTACCTTTATTAGCCAAAGTTATTCTATAATTAATGTTTAAGTGAATAAATCTGCTTATTTAAATCTTGATAATTATATTTATTTAAATAGTCTTGAAAAAGAAAAAAAGTCTCATTTAAATCAGAAAATGATTTTACATTAGAATCAACTAAGTATCCGTAAAAATCATTATGTATAATCATAGATATTTCACCGCTTATTTTAAGCTCTTCTTCTGAATTTAAATTTGTATTTTTCTGTATTATAGTTAATCCCTTTGCTTCGATAAAATGTTTTAATTGGTTGTATATGTAATAATATTTTTCCGGTATTTCTATTAACTGATTCCCATCGTTCAAAAAAACTTTTTGATCCACATTTTTAAACAACTCATTCTCATAGGGATAATTAAAAGCGACGTAAATTATATCAGAATTAAAAGCACGAGTTTCCAAAGGAGTTATAAATAATTTTCCATCTGAAATAGTACCTGTTATTTTGGGTGACATTATCAATGTAGTATCCAGATATATTTCTATATGTTGATTTTTGTTTTTGATTGTGAATTTTTCAAATATATCTTTGTACTCTTCTTTAAAGCTTAAACTTATCCCATCAAAAGGTACTTTATATTCTGTTTCATTTTTTTTAAATGACTTTGAGTCAAAGTTGATCGAATCGCCCTTTTTTATAAATATTTCTCCTCTTGAAAACAATATACTATTTATTTTATTTTTGTTTAAAATAAAAGGGAGTTTAATTGTATAGATATTTTTTTCCTTACTTAAATCATATTCAAACGATTCTCTATGTTTTAAAAAATCCAGTCTACTTCTTAAGTTTTTTTCAAAATTGATATTTTCATTGTTAACTGTGAAAGAGGTTGCGGTTCCACCACTTCTTATAGTCTTTTTTTCATTTAATCCTATAGAACAAGAGGTAACAACAAAGATTGTAATAATAGTAAAAAATTGTTTCATATTTTCAATTTTATAATTCCATGTAGATTTGCGCAATTCTCATTTTGGCAAACGGATCGGCTGAATGCGATGCTGCGGAATTTAAAGGCAATGTCCTATCGGCCCGTAGATACAAAACTAAAGAACTTCTGCCAGAATTGCAACCAAGCCCGCAGTATCGCATAAGACTATGTTTGTACCAGTTCAATTAAATTTCCACCATGGCTTCTTTGATAAATCGAATTTTACATTTTTGTATGGTACACGGTATTGAGTATAATCGTGATATGTTATATTGGTATCAGTTGCTTCTCTAACTGCTTTCAAATCGTAAACGTAAGGATTCATTGAGTTCAAAACTTTATTTACACTCCATCCTTTCCTAACCAATATCAGCATATCACGAATCTCCAAATCTAATTTTATTCTGCCGCTTGATTGTGCATGGTCGTCAATTGTTCCAGTCATCATTCCATAACTATCGCTATTTGTGAGACAATATTCCATTTCAAATTCAATCTTATTATTCTCTTTAATTTTTCCAAAACTTATTAGTGGAGCAGAAAAATGTAAAGAATTCGAAAAAGCACCTTTTAAATATGTTCTGGAATCTATGATTTCTTTATTTTCTAACTCTTGAACATGGGTGATTTGGATACCACTTTCCCCTTCCAAGGGGTTTACATACATTCTAAAAGGAGCAGTAGACTTTTGATCTCCATAAAAGGGATCCTGGTACATAAAGTCATTCATATCAAATTCGATCCAAATCGCATTAATCTTTTGATTTCTTATAAAATCATAATCTATCTGAGTATTAAAGTCTCCTCTTATTGGTGAAATTTTATGATATAAATCTTTAGTAACTTCTCTCCATTCCATTTTTATTCCTTATTTAATTGGTACCAATGTTTACAGTTTGGCAATTAAGTAATTACGGAGTTTTTCACTTTCAAGTTGCACGAATATTGATACGAGCCACAAACTCTAGAACACCACTTAAACCCTTATTTGCTTTACTGCGTGTTGTACGTTCGTGTTTTATTCTATTTTTTTGAAAATAACTTATCTAACTCCTCAATTCTCAACTTATAATCTGGATTAAAGTTATCTGAAACCATATAGTTAATAATCGATTGATAAAGTTGAATAGCTTCTGGTTTATCTTTAATTTCATTTAACTGAGACATACAAATCAGTAACTTTCCGTTACTAACCTCAAATTCAAAAATTAAACCCAATTTGTGGTTACGTTCCAAATTGTCAATTATCTGAACTATTGGAGAATAATCATTCGAAGTATTATTCAAAATCAGAGAATTGCTTGCTTTAATAATGGAAAACCATTGCCAATTGGTATAATCATCTGTTGGAAATGCATTAAATATTGGATGTTTAGAATCAGTTAATATTCCTAATGTTCCTGGCGATACTGGTTTCTTTGCCCATTCGCTTATCCCTTTAAACATACCATAATTCCAAAATTCAGGTGGAAAATGACCTGGAATACTGTTTTTTTGAACATCTACGGTTTGGGAAAACAACAAGACTTTAGCTCCATTTTTCAATTTCGTAATCACTTGATCACTTAATTTTTCTGTTACAATTATATCATCGGGAATTGTAACCGTATTTTTTGTTGGATACACCCAAATAGGGTACGAGTTGTTGTATTCAGTATTAGGTATCGAAATATTTACTGTTAGTTTTTCGGCTTTTGTTATGGATGAAAGCTCAACATTGAGATTTCCAATATCAGTTAGACCACCATTTTTTAATTTTGAATCTGCAAAAACTTTTTTATGAATAATTGTTCCGTCCTGTTTTTTGATTTCACAATTTAGAGCAGCGTTAATTGCTTTGTTGGAGTAATTGGCCACTATTATTTTTGTATGAAATTTTTCGTTATTTGTCCAGCAATATTTGGGGAATTCAAGAAGTAATGTAACATCATTGCATGATTGTTTCCACGCTTGGGGAGTAATCACATTTTTGCTATCCATAAAGGCATCCAGAATACCAACAAGGGCGGTTCCTTGCCCAGGAAAATCCTGCAAATCGAGCAATTGAAAACCAGCCATCCCCTTTGTACGCAAGGCGGCTTCCATTTCGGCCTTATAACAAATTGCAGCCCAAGCACCCGAAGCTTTCTGAAATGCTCTGTCCATTCCTTCCATTCCCGATTTAATGAGCCTTTTCTGAAAAACTTCCATGTTCCATGCACGCAAAACACCGGTATATTTGTTAATTTCTTTATAATCGGGGAATATTTGATATTGTCCAATTTCATGGCTTACTATAGGTAGTTTAAGTTGAGAAACCGGATACGCAAAATTAACATTGGTAGAAGGTGTTTGCGTGTTCAATATACCACCATCTCTCGAATCGGCAAAGGCATGAGTAAGCCGGGTATGTGTTTGAGTTGTATCGCCGTTGGATGGGGTGCGGGCACCTACGAAAAAATCGCTATAGGTACGTGGTGCTACATAACCTATGTTGTTGTTGGAGCCCATGGTATAAAGCAGGCGACTATCCGAGGCTTTAATTGCAAGCATAACCTGTTCCACTTTTTCGTGGCCACTCCATATTTCATTACCTGGCGAAAACATTACAAAGGAGGGGTGGTTGGCATAAGCTTTCAACATTGCCATCCCTTCTTCTTTCAGTTGTTGTGCAACTGTATCAGATTCCAATCCTCCCCAGAAAGGTAATTCAGCCTGAATGTAAATACCTTCCCTGTCGGCAGCTATAAAAGCCGCTTCCGGAGGGCAATACGAATGAAAACGATAATGGTTGATACCGTATGTTTTGGCAATTTTAAAAACTCTTACCCATTCATCAACATTCATCGGTGGAAATCCGGTAAGCGGGAAAACAGCAGCTTCATGCTTTCCCCTTAAAAAGGTTGTACGACCGTTTATGGTAAATTGTGTTCCATTAACTGAAAATTTTCGCATACCAAAGGAAACTGTTTTGGCATCCTTACAATTTTCATCCGATATAATAGCTGTTAGATGATAGATAGGTTGTTCATAGTCGTCCCACAAACTTTGTGTTTCGCCAATTTTATACTCCAGCATTATTTTAGATTGACAAGCAGTATTAAATTTTTGAGATTTAAGCCTCTTGGTTTTGCCATTAACTGTTTTCTCAACCAACAGTTCAACATTCAGCATTTCTAACTTCAACTGATTATCTATTTCCAACTCAACATCTATTTTCTGATTGTTGATATCAGGATATACCTGAAGATTTGAGATAAATGTTTTAGACGAAGCTTCTATATACATCTGCCCAATAATTCCATTCCAGTTGGTCTGTGTATCGTCGGAATAGATGTGAACATTCCCATAAGGTGTTAGTTTTAAATCATTATTTATCTGAATTGTTATATAGTGTTCACCGGGTGTCAAATATTTTGTTACATCAAACTGTTGCGGTGATTGGAGCAATCGTGACGCTCCAACAAAAATAGTGTCAACCCATATTTTCGATGACTTAGTCCGTTCTAAAAATAGTGTCACATTTTTATCATTAAAACTTTCGGGGATGATTACTTTTTTTCGATACCATGCAACTCCTTCGTATTTGAATACCCTATTGAGGTGCATTGTTGTTGTATCCTGATTCCGAAAACCTTTTTGTTGTAAATCGGTAGTTCCTGGCAAATAAATGGAATCGTTTAGTTTTGACAAGTACCATTTTTGATCAATTCCAATATTAGCAGTATCCAATGCAAACTGCCACTGTCCTTGTAAATCAATAGTTGTCCTATACTGCTCTTTCTGAGTAGTAATACATGATACAAAGGCAATAAATAAGATCAAATAACTATTTTTCATTCTATCTATTTTATTAGTACTATATTGACGCAAAACGTTGAGTGTATGCAGCGTGCGGGAGCTCGTGTTCTCTTCACTATCCACCGTTACTGCCCTTGCCAGCGAGTTGCAGTTTTTTATTTTATTGTTTTGTCAACTTTATCATCAATACGTCATGCGATAAGATGTCGCCAACTAATTTCTTTTTCGTATTTCCCAAGTCCTTTTTAGTCCATAAATCAAATATCTTGTACGGACCTTTGCTGGCATTCAATTCTTTTTTGAAAAAATCATCGATGATAATATTACTTATCCAATCAAATTCTATTTTTTTAGTTTTCACTGAGCGGTTTAAAAAGCAAACAGCCCAGTCGCCATGCAAAAGTGGCTTTGCCCAAATTTCCACGCTGTCTTTAACATCGTACCTAAAACTTTGGATTCCCAAGGAATCTTGGTTTATAGAAATAACGTCGCGATTGGTGAGAATATTCTTAGTTTCGATGCTCATCTTTCTTATGTCATTCCCTGCAATGAGTGGAGAAGCCAGCATACACCACATTGAAAAATGAGTACGGTCTTCACTAGCTGTCATCCCATTTCCAACCTCCATCATATCGAAATCATTCCAGTGGTCAGGTCCTGCATAGGTTCTTATTCCACTTCTCAAATATATTATTTTCATCACACCAAAATCAGAATATGTTCCATGGCTAACTTCACAATCAAAGCAAGGTGCAATATCACCGCTGATGCGCCATGCATGTCCGATATCTTTTCCCCATATCCAGGGACTATTGTTGCCCCATTCGCAAAGATTAAATAGTACAGGACGCCCGGCTGTATAAAGTGCATTGCGCATTGTTGTATATGCCCAATAAGCATTTAAGCTATCCGTTTTACACCAGTCATATTTTAAATAATCGACACCCCACTTTGCATACATTTTTGCATCCTGATATTCATGTCCGCGGCTCCCCGTGAAACCAGCACATGTACTCTCACCTGGATCGGAATAAATGCCAAATTTTAATCCCTTTGAATGCACATAGTCTGCCAACACTTTCATTCCTGATGGAAATTTAACCGGATCAGGATATATGAACCCCATGCTATCACGGCCCCCCTGCCAACAATCATCAATAATGATATATTTATAACCAGCATCTTTCATCCCCGATGACACCATGAAATCTGCTGCCTCACGGATTAGTTGTTCGTTAATATTACAGCCAAAAGTGTTCCATGTATTCCAACCCATTTGCGGTGTAAGAGCCAATCCCTCAAATTTTTGTGCATGAATATTATAAAAGATAATTATGAGGAACATTAGAGTAGTTAAACTTATCTTTTTCATTTGAATTTATTTATTTAGTTTAAAATTATTCTTTTCAATATTACTTATCTCATAGAAATAAAATTGCAATCAATCGAGACATGATAGCGGATTGCTGCAGTTTTCCCGTATCCGGCTCCTCAGGTTAATGTTTCGCTATCTGGGGCGTCAGCTAATTTACACATTTTTATGGATTATCCGGGGACGTGGCAATGGAAACACTTTCAACAGGCTCTTGTATCCCTCCCAGGTGTAGCTGTTATTTTTTGATTCCTGACAGATACATCAAAGATCACCTTACTTTTACTGTACTTAACCTTTAATACTTAGTTTATCTTGATGGTCATCCGGCGAATGTTTAGTTCAACATAGCCTCCGATAAAGCATATGCAAGCAACGCTTTATCGGAGGCTAATTGTTTTGGCGGCAGTTTATTTTTTTATTAATCTAAATGTTTCACAAAAATATTTCAAGTCATCCATCCGACTTGAATCGTTAGAAACTATAAAGAAATGAAAACAATCACCAATCAAGTTCATATTTTTTATATATGTTTCAGAGTAAAAGCTCTCCTTAAATTTAAAGTTATTCCAAACTATTTTCTTGTCTGTAATCTTATAACTTTTTTTATCATACCCATAGTCAATAAAACTAACAGAATCTTTATATTCTTCAATCAACGAACTTGGGTGATTTCCAAAATACAATCCTATACTATTGTAACTTTTGTTAATCGAATCATCTGCGTTAAAATAAAAAACTTCAAAGTCTTCGCCTATGTGATTTTCACTTTTAAAATCTGCGGGTAAATCAATCATATAAGATTTATCTGCAAATTTTAAATCTAAGCTTATTGATTTAAGTTTCTTATTTGGTCTTTTATGTTCAGAATTAATCGAACATGAAATCAATCCGACAATCAATAATATACTTAATATCTTTATCATAGATGCGATTTTTAAATTGCCGCCAATCGAGATAGAATAGCGGATTGCTCCGCTTACCTCGCAGATCCGGACGTACAGTTTTCCCGTATCCGACTCCTCAGGTTAATGTTTCGCTAACTGAGGCGAGAGCTAATTTACACATTTTTATGGATTATCCGGGGCATGGGCAGGGGAAACACTTTCAACAGACTCTTGTATCTCTCCCAGGTGTAACTGTTATTTGATTCCTGGCAGATACATCAAAGATTACCTTACTTTTACTGTACTTCAACCGTTAATACTTAGCTTATCCTGAAGGTCCCCCGGCGAACGTTTAGTTCAACATAGCCTCCGATAAAGCATATGCAAGCAACGCTTTATCGGAGGCTGTATAGATTCAAAATTATCAATTTAAGTTTCCTGTTAGTTTTCTATTCTTACCAACAGACAATATCCTTATATCACCAGTAAATTCTAATATCTTATATCATCACAGCTATCTGCAGCATTCCCAAACGGCTTTAACTCCATATCCTGGTTTGTCATTCAGCTAATTTACTTATATAGTCAGGTGTTGTGGGGTCTTCCTGAAAGAATTCTCCCTTCTTGCCTGCTGAAAGGGCCCATTTATCAATCCAGGATATTCCCCACCTTCCAAAAACGGTAACAGGAGTGCTATAGGCGGAATCGTTAAGAGCCTTATCCATGCTTACAAAGGTATAACCGTTGGTTTTATACAATGCTATAAGCGCATCCAGATAATCGGAATTGAGAGAACTTGCGTGTAACAACAAAATCTGACTGATATTTCTTCCAAATATTTTATTGGATTGGGTTTCGTAATATTTCAGTTTGCTCTCCATGTAGGAAATATAATCGTGGCCTATTTTTTTCAATAAGACTGTGTCTTTTTTATCTTTTGTTCTTTTGTATGCCAACGCAAATAAATAATCATCGTTGTCAATTGTTACGGGAGCTACCAGATAGTTGTGATTCATTAGAAAATCACTTAGCGAATCGGCTTTTGCTTTTGTACTACCAACATGTAAAAACGGATGACGGAAATATTTCATTTGTTTGCCCTGGTCGTTCAGGAGCTTTTTGGTGATGGTTTCTCCCTTGATGATGTCCCCGGTATATTGTTGAAAGGATACATTATTGTAATCGGGATGAGAAAAGGTATGGTTTCCCAAATCGAGACCGCTTGCTATCCAGTTCTTTAAAAGGCTCACCTGATATTGAATAATTTGTTCCTTATTGTAAAGCTTTTTCTCATTTACAAAACCAATAGCAGGAACGTTGTTCGATTTCAACGTAACAACAATTTTGTTAAATAAGTTCTTCTGATATACGGAATCGGTTATACCATAGCTTACAACGGGCAAATCGTCAATTGAAAAGCACACTTGCTTTTGTTGACTGAAGGATATTATTGGGGAAATTAAGAATATAATGAAAAATAAAGGTTTCATTTTTAGATATTATGATTTAATTGATTGGGGTACTTGAAAAGAACGTTTGGTTACATTCTGGTAAATATTAGGCACAAGTTATGAATTTTTCGATATTATATAGTAGATCGTGCTTTCATCTTAATATATTTCCGCCTGCTGTAACGTTTAATTCTGCTTTTTTTTCGTAATTCACCAAGTTCGTCGAGGGTGCGGAAGGGAAATAGCAGAATGTAAATGATTGCATCACGAGAACTTTCACTTATTATAAAAAGAAGGAAGATAATGAAAGGAACAACAATCATTACAAACTCTCCTGTG
The DNA here is from genome assembly GCA_023429135.1 of Bacteroidota bacterium. Lineage (GTDB taxonomy): Bacteria > Bacteroidota > Bacteroidia > Bacteroidales > JAAUTT01 > JAAUTT01. The sequence continues at coordinate 29,077 of JAEYWD010000040.1, forward strand.
TCGACACTTACCCCATAATAGGCAAATAAATACCAGCCAATGGGCAGGGTAAGCGTAGCCATCAGGAGGAACCATATAACAAAAATCAGAAGTCGTTTCATTTGCTGATCCATTTTATAATTTGACGTTCCTCGGCCGGAGTCCTCACCGGAAAATAGAAAGTATACCTGTCGCCTTCGTAATTGATGGTTAACCGGCCTACCATATAGTATCTGTAAAACAAACCAAACAGGTGCGCATCGGTAAACCTGATTTTTCGAGCCTTGTTGATACGGAAAGGAATTAAATAAAGGGGAGTTTCAATAACGATATCCTGACTGCTGATTTTTATACTGCTTTCATCATCCACTCCGTTGTACCGGTAAAAACGGATAATAAATACAACAATAATAAAAAGCGTCAGCATACAAACAATTACCAGCCAAAGGGGAAATCCAAGGTTAATCACCGTTGGTTGAACGGCCTGGTATTTATTACCCGAGAAGCCCCTCAGGAAGACATAAATTACAAAGCCAATAAAAGCCAAAACAGGAATGCCGATATATTTAAGAAGTTTTTGAAATGGCCTGAGGGTTTGTAGTTCCATGAGAATGGTGGTTAAAGATATTGCGTAATCTATGATTCTTCAAGCTATTTCTTATCTAAAATAAGGATACTGTTTTTTGAGATATCATATTCCCATTTATTATTTCTATCGCCAATAATCAAAATCAGGTCGTTTTTTGAATTTGATTTATCATAATAAAAAGTAGAAGGCTCTGCATCTTTAAAAACCTCACTCCCTTTGTATACATGGTTCTTATCAACTGCAAAACTAAAGTCCTTTGGGGTGTTAATAACTTTGAACGTTTTACTATCTGCGACCTGAATTAATAATCCATGATAATATACATTCCTTCCATCAGTGGCGTATGAGTTTGATATATACCTGAATGTTGCAGGGTGAGCTTTTTCTACAATAAACATATCGCACCAGCAACCTCCGCAACAATCGTCACAATCTTCACAGGTTAAGGTGTTATAACAATATACATTTTTTTTATCGCGGGAGTAGGGAGTTAAAGATAAAACCTGAAAGGTAGCAATATCAATGTTAAGTGGTGTAGTATAACACCGAATACTTCCGCAATAAACCTTATTATCTATCTTCAAATAATCGCCTATATATTCCTTTTGATTTAAAGTAATCCACTTTATGGTATTTATTGAATATTCCTCAGTCTTGTTGATAAGCCCATTGGGCAGGTCATTTTCGCCGTTATAACCTTTAATTGGACGAAAAGTAGTATCATTTTCATACAAAGTCTGACAAAAACAATCAATTGCGATTATCTTTAAAAATATGTATACTAACGTTTTTATATGCATTACAATGAATTTTAGAACTGGTACGATTACTGTTAACATTTTTCAACCAGTTTATGGAGGTTCTGCTTATAATCCAAGTATTACATGTTTATCTTTACTATCACCCCATTCTTATCATCAATTAAAATGGAACCAGCAATTTGCGAATTGGCATTTTGCATAAAAAGTACAAGACTATCCTTGAGAAATTTGGGCTGACTAAAACTTTCAAATTTTTTATCCAGGTTTTCGAATTTCCAGGCATATTTACCATCATTCAGGTTTAGCTTACCCAAAAAAACCATTGTACTCATGTAGGCGTAGTCTCCAACAATTAAAGGTTGCGATAAATTAAAGGCATAAACAGGCGTTTCCCATACAGCGCTTTTGTTAGCCGAAAATCTTTTTGCATGACTTCCGGCCCCTCCGGCATCCTTGTATTCATAGAAAACAATAAAGTCGGTACCCGAAGGGTGTATGTATAATTTACTTATTGGCAGTTTTGAATTGACATTAAAAAGCATCTTATTGTTTTTAAAAACTTTCCCCAGCGGAGAAACTAACAGTTGTTCGCTGCCCAAATTCAGAACCATGGAATCACTCTTGCTTTTAAATTCGGCAAGGAAGGGAGAAACGGAACTAATCGTCAGGGAAGAATCTGCTTTAATGCTGTCGGAATGATTGGTTGCCTCAGCTTGCTGATGGTTTGAACCGGATTTACAACTGAACAGAACGATGATCAATAAAGGTAAAAAAGCTTTCATACAATTATACTATTGGTTACGACTTGTTGCTGAAACGTTAGGTTTTAAGCACTCTAAAGTACAAATAAATTCCAAATATTGAATATTATTGGCCTATAATCATTTGTTGATATATACATGCAATGGTTCTCCGTGTAAATTGTATTCACCCAAAAAGCCTACAGCCTAAAAAACTAACACCTAATCAATAATATAAAAAAGGTTACACAGAGAAATATAAGAGAAAGCACAGAGGACCACAGAGAAAACAGCCTGTATTTTCTCTCCGTGGTCCTCTGAGTAACCTCCGTGTTTCTCCGTGTAAATTGTATTAACCTACAGCCTATAGCCTAAAATCTACAGCCTATCTCGCTATTTACCAACTTCCGGAAGTCTCCCTGCCGATTGTCTTTCAAGCATCCACCCGGGGTATTCGGGAGTAAGCTCGGAGATGGCATTTAACCGCAACAGATCTTCGTGTTCGAGATTGAGCTTTGTGGCGGCAATATTATCGAGTAATTGTTCTTCTCTTTTAGCACCAATAATAACGCTTGTTACGGCGGCTCTTCCCAGCAGCCAGGCAATGGCAACCTGTGCTGCCGAGGCATTGTGCTTTTGGCCTACTTCAATCAAAACATCTATAATATCGTAAGCTTTTTCTTTATTCACCGGTGGAAAATCAAAATTATCTCTCCTACCCCCACCTTTTGCATTGTTACGGGTGTATTTTCCCGAAAGGAAACCTCCGGCAAGTGGACTCCAGGGCATAATACTGATTTCTTCCTCAATGGCCATGGGAACTATTTCACGTTCTATGTCGCGACCTGCGATGGTATAATAATTTTGTGATGCTATAAATTTTGTCCACCCCATTTTATCGGCATAAGCATTGGCTTTTATTACTTTCCAGGCTGGGTGGTTACTAACGCCTATATACCTTACCTTTCCCGAACGAACCACATCTTCGAGTCCGCGCATAGTTTCCTCAAGAGGCGTAAGATGATCCACACCGTGAATATATAACAGATCAATATGGTTCAGTCCTAAACGTTCGAGACTGTCGTTTACCGAATCTATGATATGAAGACGCGAAAGTCCCACCTGGTTAGCTCCCTGTCCCATGCGCAGACGTACCTTGGTGGCAATAAAAACATGCTGGCGGTTAATTCCAAGTCCTTTCAGGGCACGACCCAGCAATATCTCCGAAAGACCTTCGGAATAGGCATTGGCAGTATCGATAAAGTTGATACCATTGTCGAGCGATAATTTCACAAGTTGATTTGTTTCTTCCTGTTGAAGACTGCCAATGGCTTCCCAGTAACCTTTGCCACCAAAAGTCATTGCACCAAGGCACAATTCGGAAACCAGCACTCCGGTATTTCCAAGGGAATTGTATTTCATAGTTTTAGAAATTAAAATGATATGTGAAAAGGAATTAAGTAATTGTTAAAAAAACACGGGGAAGAAGGTTTTGTTGGAGAGAAGGGAAGAAAAGATTGGAATCTGGTTAACATGGAGTTGAGCTAATATTTGAAAAAGGTTACACAGAGAAATACAAGAGAAAGCACAGAGAACCACAGAGAAACAGCCTCTGTATTCTCTCTGTGGTTCTCCGTGTAACTTGTATTATATTAACTCTATCGGTTCGGCAATTGTGCCTCATCTCTCAAAATTTTATCCATTTCCACCATCCAGCCACTCCTTAAAATCCACAACCTTTTCGATGCTGACAAAGATTTCGACATTGGCAGCAGGGTTAAGATCAAGTTTCAGGCGACTTTTAGGAAAAACATGCACATTGCCAATACCTTTCAACGAAACAAGATATTGACGGTTTACCCGGAAGAATTGCCCTGGATTGAGCTGGGCTATAAGGTGATCGAGGCTTATATCAATCGAGTATTGACGATTAGCATGAGTTACCATAAAGGTAATTCCACCTGTAGAGAAGAAATAAGCAATTTCGTCAACCTGAACAGTTTTAAGCTTCTCGCCTACCGAGACCATAAATCTATCCCGGTATTGAACTGTTTTGGGCGCTAGTAAATCGCGCAACAGCGAAGGATCAATCACCATGTTATTGTTTGTCCAGTTTTTATATTTGGTGATGGCTGCATTCAACTCTTCCTTGCCAATAGGTTTTAGCAGGTAATCGATGCTCTTAAGTTTAAAGGCTTTGATGGCGTACTCGTCAAAGGCCGTTGTAAAGATGATGTTCGATTTCACCTCTACCTGCTCGAAAATTGCAAAACTCAGATCGTCGTCGAGCTGAATATCCAGAAAAATCAAATCGGGTTGAGGATTTGACCGGAGCCATTCAACCGATTCCTTTACGGATTGCAGTTGTGCTACCACTTTAATATTGCTGTCGCATTCGGCAATCATATTCTCGAGGCGGCGGGCAGCAAATTCTTCATCTTCGATAATAATGGTGTTCATTGGAGGTTATCTATTGTTTCGAATTTACAATATCGTCAAAAATAAAAGGGTCAATGGGATCAGAATCATGAGGTTTGTCCCGATATTTTTGAATCATTCGGTTAAGGTCCGTTTGGATAATGGGTTTCAGCAGAAAATCGATTCCCTTTAGCACAAAAGCCCGTGTTGCAAGTTCATCGGTTGCTGTTGTAAAAACTATGGAGCACCGTATGGGAACTTCTTTGAAAATGGTAAAACTTAAATCGTCGTCGAGATGGATATCGAGAAATATTAAATCGGGTTGCGGATTACTCCTGAACCAATCGATAGAATCGCTCGCCGACTCTAGTTTTGCCACTACTTCAATATCTGCATCATAATCGCGGATCATGTTTTCTAACCTACGCGCTGCAAACACTTCATCTTCAATAATTACTATCTTCATTCTTTCTTTTTTACTCACGCTTCAGGGCAAAGCTATTACCCTGGCAGCAGGAAATTCAACATGTATTTATATTCCTTTTTGAACCAACGGCACCTTGGCAATAAACTGCTTATCCGTTTTTTCAATAACAGGTTCTTTATTAATTAAAAGTTTGTAACGATTTTGAATATTTTTGAGCCCCACCCCTGTTGATGAAAAATGCGACGGGCGTTCCTGAAGATTATTTATGATATTAAGGTAGTTACGCTCATCAACAAAGATATCGATGATAAGCGGTTCTTTTTTAGTCATAATATTATGCTTAATGGCATTCTCGATAAGTAACTGCATGGCAAGAGGAATAATCAGCAGCGCCCGCTTTTCGAAAGGAATTTCGATATTCACTTTAATTTTACCAACAAAGCGAATATTCAGCAGAAATATATAGGCATCGAGAAAACGTAGCTCGGTGTTCAAATCGACGAGTTCGTTATCTTTATTTTCGAGTACATAGCGGTAAACTTTGGAGAGATGTTCGGAGAACTGCTCGGCGAGATCGGGTTCGAGCTTAATAAGAGAGGTAAGTACATTCAGACTATTAAACAGAAAGTGAGGATTAACCTGCTGACGAAGCACTTCGAACTGCGACTGTAGGTTCTCTTTCTGGAGATTAAGTAACTGGGTGCTGGTTTCGGCAAGTTTACGGGAACTCTCGATAATACGGTCTTCCAGTTCGCCATTTAGTCTTTCCAGTTCTTCCTTTGCCTGTTTTAACTCATTTTCGATATTGATGCGCTCGGTAATATCGCGGATCACGATAAATGCCGCTGGTCGCCCATTATAGACTGATGTGCGGGCGTTAAGCTCCACGGTAATTACTTTTTTATCTTTCCGGATGAAATGACTGCGGTATATACTTGTGAAACTCTCGCCTTGCATACGACGCTTGTGGAAATCAATCATTACCTGATGATCCTCCGGGATTACAAAGTCCAGATAAGGTTTATCATTCATTTCGTCAACTGGATATTGCATGATATCGCTCATGGCCTGGTTTGCAAACTTCAGGGAGCCATCCTGGGTAATTACAATTCCATCGGTAGCTTTCTCAATAAGCGAGCGGTATTTTTCTTCACTGTCGCGGAGGGCCTGTTCGGTAGCTTTACGTTCCGAGATATCGATAATAATACCACGTGTTCCGGCTACCACGCCATCGTTCACAATGGGCACTCCATAAATAAGTACGGGAAAAATTCTGCCACTGCGGCTCATTGCAGTATATTCGTTCATAGGTTTGGAACGTTTCCCTTCCATGGTCAGCTTAAGGTTATTCACCATCCGCTCCCTGTCTTCAGGCACAAACGAGTTGAGGCACGATTTCCCATAATCTGCTTCGGAAATTCCAAATGCCTCCATACCCGATTTATTCATGTACAGCAAATTGCCACTTCTATCGAGCTCATAGATGGTTTGGGGCATAAAATCGGAAAGTTCACGGTATTTCTTTTCGCTTTCGCGAAGCGCGTCCTGCATTTTCATGTTCTCGGTAATGTCGCGCGAGGTAACAATCTGAATTTTCCGGTTTTTAAAAGTAGTGAAGCCTGAGCTTAATTCGACAGGAAAGATGGTATTGTCCTTTTTGCGGTGATAGCGAAGCAGCACTTTCTTCTCGTTCCGCCGGGTAGCATCGGCAGTTCTTTCAGGTTCGGCCGATACATCAGTATTTTTCATTGTCAGAAACTCATCACGCGTATAGCCATAAATGTTTGACGCCGCAGGATTTACATCCAGAATCTGACCACTTTCGGTATCAATCATAAAAATAGCATCCGACTCAGCCTCGAACAACAGGCGGTATTTTTCTTCACTTTCCTGAAGTTCCATTTGTATCCGCTTACTTTCGGTGATGTCGTGCGAGGTAAAAAAACTAGCCCACATACCGTTATATTCAATCAGAGTGGATGAAGTTTCACATTCGCGGATTTCGCCGCTCTTGGTTATCATGCGGAATACTTCATTTATTGAGGAGAAATCCTGTTTGTATCTTCGTTTGGCAATATTGAAAGCCTTTTCATGCTCATCGGGGTGAAGTGTTTGTACTGATGGCATATTATAAAGCTCATCGGTAGTATATCCAAGCATTTTGCAATATGTTTGATTTGCAAAAAGTATTCGGTTATCGCGAATGATGGTGATTCCATCCTGCGAGTTCTCAACAAGAGCTTTGTATTTGGCCTCACTTTCGCGCATCGCATTTACAAGGGATTCCCGTTCGGTTATATCGCGCATGGTTAACAAGGAGGCTGGTTTGCCATTAATAAAAACACTGGTTGAGTTCATTTCGGCAATGAATCTGCTGCCGTTTTTCCTTACAAAAGAGGCTTGATAGGTTTGTGAATCTTTTTGTTCTCCACTTATTCTTTTCTGATGATAATCAATTACCTTTTCCCTATCTTCCGGGGCTATAATATCGAATGGATTGATACACATCAGCTCTTCGTGAGTATACCCCATTATAGTAAGAAAAACCTTATTCACATAAACAAACCGGAAATCCTGGGTTAGCACAACACTGTCGAGTGAGTTTTCAATCAGGTTACGATACAGGTTTTCGCTTTCCTCCAGCGCCATTTCCATTTTTTTATGATCGCTGATATCCTGCTGTATGATAATATAGCCATCCACTTTCCCCGATTCATCCTTGTAAGGAGAAGCAATAGTGTTGGCCCAATACGCTTTCCCCGATTTGTGCATGGTTAGCAGTTCGCCTTGCCAGGTCTCTCCTTTCAACAAAGCTTCGGCAATAAAACTGCGACTTTCGGGAATTTGACTGCTGTAAATAGTTTCGTTCACATGCTTATTCACCAAATCGTCCCAGGTGTAACCCGAGAGTGTTGTAAAAGCAGGATTTAAATACTCGAAGTACATATTTCGGTTGATGATGTAAACCGCAGCAGGAGTCTGGTCAAGCGCCAGTTTGTACTTGTTTAATTCGGAAGATGTAGTTTTAAGATCCTGCCTTGCTTTGCGAAGCGGAAGCAGTCGGTTAAGAAGAGTTAATAAAGGCATTTTCCTTTAAATATAAGTTTGTTTCTCAATCCTAAAAATACTGTTTACCTATCAAATAAAAAATATTGTATGCACATTAAACCCGAACAACGGCAGATTTAAGTTTGTTAATTGCTTTCGTTTTAAAAAATAAAGGGAATCAATTTTTTCGAGCGAACCATATACAAGGAATATTCAGGAAATTGCTTCATCAGAAATGCCTCTTCATTCTTTATCCTGATGAGCACTCCAATAAATGTTAAAGCAATAAAAAAACAGCAAATAATACAGTTAAATATCAATGCCGATCCTCCAACCATCATCATTACAGCCAGGTAAAGCGGATGCCGGATTAGCTTATAAATACCTGTCTCAACCAGTTTCCCATCCTCTTTGGCTTCAATGGTAATTGAGAAATTCCGGTTAAGAGTATGCATAGCTGTCACCCGGATTAATACGGCAGCAACAAATAATACCGATCCTGCTATAATTGTATTGAATTTCAATGTAAGGTCAAGTAAATAATTCTCGAGTGGAGCAAAATAAATCACTATATAAAAAGGAAGGATAAGCAGTAGAAATGTTTTTTCGGTTTTGCCACGTTCGCCTTTGTTGTAACGTTTCTGCAGGTATACCTCAACGAAGGTATAAGCTGTAATCATCAGAATATAAGCTATCAACAGATGTGAAAAGTTAATCATAATGCATAAACTTTTTGTTAATCTGGCTACAAAAGTATTGAACCCACCACAGAGTAGAAATAATAAACCATGAAACACAGATTTAAACCTCTGAAAGTTCAAAATTGCAATTTAAACCTAAATTAGGAATATGAATCAATTAATAAAATTATTGAATTAGGCTCTTAAGAAATAGTTTTGTCCACAGTCGTCAGACGACAGCTAGCAGCCAGGGACTAAACGCCTGTTTCAATTAGATTAAAACAGACTTTGAACAAAAAGATTAAAATTCCATTAATATAGCTATATTTAATTCTTTTTACGACCTAACTTTTATCAGTTATTTGCATGAATAATTCTCTTTTTTCGAAGGATAGCGATTACTTCAACGATAATGAACAAATAATCCGGTTAGAGTATTGCAAGGATAAGGGTGAAGCTTGTAATTCCCAGATGAAAACAATGAATGGCAATTTACTTTTAGCCAGAAAATACATTGAAAAAAAAGAATATACCCGCGCCTTGCATGAAATTAAACAGGCATTTACCTCAACCTACCAGATAAAACCAGACCAATGCCAAAAATGCGCCCAGTTATTCAGGGATACAATTATTGGTACTCTTAAGCAATTAATTGCGGACTTAAAAAAAATGACAAGCGGACTTTTCGCCAGGAAAACCTATAAATTCGATTTGCAGGAAGCAGAAAAACTTCTCCTGGATCTGGAAGAAAATAAGTTCTTATCCTGATATTCCACTTTACCAATATTTGCGGGAGATTGGCTGGTATCAATTTTATCCGTATTTTTCGCTTCTTAAAAGAAAACAATGGGTTTATCCTTTCATTATAGCGGAAGTATTGCCAATCCGACTGATTTACCAGATCTTATAAACGAAGTATCGGATATTTCAAAGGTTTATAACTGGCCTTATCATGTTTTTGAAAGAACATTTCCAGAGAATCATTTTGGCCGGACCACTTTTAATAACAACCTTTATGGTATTTGCTTTACACCACCCGGAAGCGAAAGTGTTTTTATATGCTTTCTGTCCAATGGCAAGATGAGCGGTCCTGCTCAATTACAATTGTATGCAGATCCAGAAAAGGAAGAAGAAAAGAAATATCTTTATATTCTTTCCGTTAAAACCCAGTTTGCCGGACCAGAAGTTCACATGGTGCTGGTACAACTTTTCAGATATCTGAGTCAGAAATATTTTGCCCGCTTTAACATGACCGACGAAGGAAATTACTGGGAAACCTCTGATGAGGCTGTGTTGCGCGAAAATTTCAGAAAATATACAGCCTTGCTCGACAGTTTTTCTACAGCCCTGGAGTCTCAGCCTTTTAATACCAACGAATCGATAGAAGATTATTTAATGCGACTTATCAAACTTATTCACGAAAAAAATAAGCGGAATAAGGATAACAATACTTAGAGCTATTCCAGTCTTTCGATTTTAAAAACCACCGGCATCAATCCATCTGTACAGGAGGGTATGGCAGTTCATTGCTGTTAAAAATAAAAACACATTAAACTTCAAAAACCGCATGGTAATTCGCCCAATTACATATCTACTATTAATTACCCCCTAATTTTTAATACATAAGAACAAAATAAACAGTTTTTAAAGGCAACTTTTCCAAAATAAAAGTAGTATATGATTTTAATCATAACTAAATTCAGGGAGATTGACTTTCATTACAATTATTTTTAAAATATGGCAGAGAGTAAAAAGCTTTATTCGGCGCTCAATTGGGGGGCATTCAGAATAAAAAGCATACGTATCAGGATGATACTTATTGTACTGTCCACATTGGTACTGATTTATATCTTAACTTTTGGAGCGGTAATTTCAAAATTCAGGTCCGACTCCCTGAAAAATGCAGAAACCATCTCACAAACACTCGCAAGAGAATATGCTGAACGGGTAAAAAGCGACTTAAATGTGGACATGGATTTTGCCAGATGCATAGCAAACAGCTTTCAGCCATACAAAACAATTCCCAGAAAACTCAGAAAAGACATCCATAATTCAATTCTCAGAACCATTGCTGAACATAATCCGAACTTTATCTCGGTGTGGTCTACTTTTCAGCTTTATGCAATCGATTCGACCTGGAAAAACGAATATGGAAGAGAGCGATACACATTCTACCGCGAAAACAACATTATAAAATACCTGGAAGATAGGCTGGATTTGACCGGATTTAATAAAACCGGTTTGTTTTATAAAATTTATAAAGATGGGATTGAAATGGTTACCGATCCTTATTTTTACTCGTACAACAACAGCGAAACCGATAAAGTACTGGAAACAAGCGCCTGCGTTCCCATAAAAATCGACAACAGGTTTGTAGGCCTTGCAGGAATTGATTTATCAGTAGAACGCTTTAAGGACGTAATTGAACAAATTAGACCATTTGAAGGAAGCTACGCCATGCTTATTTCAAATAACGGTACTCTCATTTATCATCCTGACAAGGATCAAATTGGAAAATTGTATGCTGATGTGGAAAAAGATCTCAACGATAAATTTAAGATTCAGGATAGCATAAAATCAGGGAAAGACTTTTCAATTCAGTTTGAGAAGGACCGTACTAAATACTTTGCCAGTTTTGCTCCGTTTACCATTGGAAAGACAATTACACCGTGGGCGCTGGCAGTAGTTGTTCCTAAAGCCGAAATGCAAAAACAGGCAAATCAGGAACTCATTCTTCTCTTAATATTCGGGGTCTTAGGACTTGTGGCCCTGGGAACAGTGGTGTTCTTTATTGCATGGAAAATTACCAAACCAATACAGCAGAGTGTAAAATTTGCTGAGACTATCAGTAATGGCGATTTAACAGCAAATATCGACATTAAAGCCCAGGATGAAGTGGCACTTCTGATTCAATCGCTGAAGAAAATGACAGAACGGTTACGCAATGTAATTAGCAAGGTGAATTCCGGATCGGATCAGGTGTCGAAGGATGGTTATTTTCTTACTGAGAAAGCCGAAATGCTCTCAAGGGGAGCTATGGAACAAGCTTCGTCCACAGAAGAAATAAGTTCACTTATAGATAACATATCTACAAACATTCAACATAACACTCAAAATGCTCACAATACTTCAAAGTTGTCCGATTTGGCAAACCTGCATGTAAAAGAGGGTTACGAATCCATGCAGCTTTCGGTAAAAGCCATGCAGCAAATTGCTGAGAAAATCAATATTGTGACCGACATTGCTTTTCAAACAAACCTTCTGGCGCTGAATGCAGCTATTGAAGCCGCCCGTGCAGGTGAAAAAGGACGAGGTTTTGCTGTTGTAGCCACCGAAGTTCGTAAACTTGCAGAAAGAAGTCGTAATGCAGCCGAAGAAATTATTAATGTCACCAACGACGGGCTGGACAAAGCCATGAAAGCCGGAAAGAAATTTGAAGATATTGTCCCGGAAATAGAAAAGACAAATAGCCTGGTGAAGGAAATCTATCTTGCCGGCCATGAACATGTGAGCAGCATTGAACATATTAACGAAGCCATTTCAAGACTAAGCTCCATTGCCCAGCAAAATGCCGAATCGAGCGAAACCATTACTTCGCATGCAAAGGATCTGCTTGCGCAAGCTGAAAGTCTTCGGGAAATTGTGAAAACGTTCAGAATCAGGTAGGATGGGTTGCGGGTTACGGGTTACGGG